>CAZNOX010000012.1:0-49722 GCA_964574875.1 uncultured bacterium
TCCAGGACCGGATGTTCCTTAATACGATAATCAGACATATCTCCTCCTCGTCATTGCGTGAAAGGGAACCTGATCCTTCTTCTGAAGATCTTATTTTTACAGGTGGATTATATCAAATGAAACCGTGTTGTAAATCACTTTTTTGAAAGCGGACTATGCCCGGACACTATTTCTGAAAGGGGGAAGGAGGGCATCCCCTCTTTCTGGAGATGAAGAAGAGACACCGTTTTCTGAACAGAGAAAAGAAGAGAAGCGAAATAAAAAGAAAAGCGAAAAACTGAAGCGCAGGGGGGGCGATGATAAGCGAGAGGACCCCGGTGAGACAAGCGGCCACTCCCAGACCCGCAGCATAGAGCCGTGCCGAAAAGACCTCCAGCGCGAAAAACAGAAGACCGGCAGAGATCCAGAAGAGCTGGATCATCACACCCTCCTCCTCTCCGGGATAAAAATAGGCGGGGGGAGACGTTTATGGGAGGCTTTCTGTATCATCATGGCCACACGTGTTTCGATCTCCTCTCTCTTCACAGGAACAGGACACTCTTTTGGAATGGGCATGGAATAGACACGGCGGATCCCGTATTCCAACTCGTCATATGTCATCCCGATCTCACCCTCATCCGTCTGCCCATGCCATAATCCTCCCGAAGGGACACGTCCCAGGATCTTTTCCGTGACTCCCATGGCCCGTCCCAGGGCGATCACCTCTCTTTTAAAGAGATGACTGATGGGAAGAAGGTCCACCCCTCCATCCCCGTATTTTGTAAAGTAACCGATCTCCAGTTCTGTCCTGTTTCCTGTTCCCAGGACAAGGTAGTTCCTCTTCTGAGCATGGGCATAGAGAAGGATCATCCTCATGCGCGACTTGATATTGGCCAGAGCTGTCTTTTCACGCAGGTCGTCCACCTCTTTGAGGTCGGTCCTTGTGATCTGCGACCCCGACAGAGCCGCCAGGGGACGGTAGGCCTCTTCAAGGTCAAGGAATTGAAAGGGGATGGCGTGCTCTTCACACAGCTCACGGGCCAACGCTTCATCTTCATGCTGATTTCCGCAGGGCATGATCAGCCCCAGGACATCTCCGGGAAAAGCTTTCTGCGCAAGAAGGAGGGTGACAGCGGAATCGACTCCTCCGGAGACTCCCACGACGACACCTTCTCCCCGGGCATTGCTGACTTTCTCATAGATCCATAAGACGATCTCTTCACTCAATGTCTGATAATCCATCTCTACTCCCCGTGTGTCCGGACCCATCCTTTTCCGATGCGCCGTTCCCAGCCTTTGAGTTTATAGACGGCCCCGCGAATACCGGGCATGATCCTGATCTGCCTGTCCAGGGCTTCCAGGGTGGAACGGTATTCATGACTGAGTTTTTCCTGGATCAGCTCTTCGGAATAGTAAAAGTCACGCCTGATCCTCATGACCGCCACGTCCTGACGTTCGATCTTCCCTTTGATATAGGCGACTCCATTGATCACAGAGATATCCAATAGAGACGTCTGAAGCCCGAGGCTCACAATAACACGTCTGACCATGGAGGTGAGTTGAAAATCATTAATACTCATTATCTGATATACCGTTCCAAAGCGTCCAGGGCCTCCTTTTCGCTTATTGACTTTTTGTCCTGCAAAAAACGGATCAGCGTTTTCAGGTAATTCGGGGAGACCGTCCTGACCACATCATCCCACAGTCCTTCCATCATCTCCTGCTTCAGGCCCGGTTCTTTTTCAAGCAGGGCAAAGACATCCTCCACAGGATCTTTCTTTTTCATAGAGTGAAAGATCCTGAATGTTCCGGCCAGTGACGGGTCGATGATCCCGTCGATAAAGGTTTCCACAACAGACGTATCGTCTTTGAGCATCAACAACCGAAACTTCAGCATATTGGCAGAAAAATACCTGGAGTTCACTGAAAGGGCCTTGTCGCAATAGTCCAGCGCTTTTCCGATATCATTTTCAGAGAAATAGTACTCGGCCAGCCTGTAGGCCACGTCAGGCCAGTCAGGATGACGTTCATAGACCTCGTGGAGAAGCTCCCGGGCCCGGTCGAAATGGCCCAGTTCCGATTCCACATAGGAGAGCTCAAGGCCGATCTTTTCATGCTCGGGCTGAGTGGAGAGCCCTTCACGCAGGGCCTCACCTGCAAGAGTGAGTTCTCCCTGGGCATAACACAACTGCCCCAGGGCAAGAAGGACCTCAGCCTTTTTCGCTGATGCAAAAAAGGCGGCAAAAAAGTAGAGAAAGGCCTTTCTCCATCGGCTTTCGGTTTGAGCGATGCGTCCCAGGATAAGATAATATTCACCGGCCAGGGCCCCTTTGAAAAAGGACTCCTCCATCACACTTTCCAGCTTCTCCGCCTGTTCACTCAAGGAGAGAAACTGGATGGCCGGATAACTGCTTTTGTCCGGAGCATGACAGTCTCCGGTTTCCATATGATTCCTGGCGGAAAGATACTTGTCATAATGATCATTGATCTTGATGAGTTCCGTCATGTACTTTCGCGATTCGTCCTTACGGCCTGAACAATGGAGAAGGATGGAAAAAGGGAAAAGGACATCCGGATATCCTTTCCCCTGATTCAGCATCTCCTTGAAAAAAGCCTCTGCTTCAACGCTGTCCTGTTCCATCTCGCGGGCCAGAGCCGTGATCTCTTCACGTTTGATGAGTGTCCTGATATTTTCAGTCATCATTAATCATATCACCTGTTTCTATAAGTCTCAAGGGCCAGTCCCAGAAGCTGGATACTCCGCCTCATGTCAGCTTCTTTCAGGACATAGGCGATCCTGATCTCGTTTTTCCCTTTCCCGGGGGTGGCATAAAACCCGCTGGCCGGGGCCACCATGACCGTCTCCCCCTCATGAGAAAAACTTTCCAGGAGCCAGCGTGCAAAATCTTCAGCATTGTCAATGGGAAGCTTCACCACGGTGTAAAACGCCCCTGCCGGTTTATGAAAAGTCACACCTTCGATCCGCCCGAGCTCTTCGAAGACCACATCACGGCGTTTCTTATATTCTGAACGAGCCTCATCCAGATAATCCGTCCCTGTCCCGTAGAGAGCCACAGAGAGCACCTGGTCGATGGTGGGCGGACAAAGCCTGGCCTGGGCCAGGACCATGGCGGCATCGATAAACTCCCTGTTCTTTGTGATCATGGCCCCGATACGGGCTCCGCAGGCGGAATAGCGTTTGGAGACAGAATCAATGAGGATCACGCGCTGAGCATGCTCTTTAAAGTGCATGACACTGCTGTGCTCCCGTCCGTCATAGACAAACTCGTTATAGACTTCATCACCGATCACGGTGAGATTGTAATCTTCGGCGAGCCGGAAGACTTTTTCCATGTCTTCACGGGTATGGACTGTCCCTGTGGGGTTGTTGGGAGAGCAGATCAGGATCGCCCTGGTGTTTTCGGTCACCGCCTCCTCCATCTCTTCTTCGGAAGGAAGGTGAAACCCGTTTTCCACCGTGGTGGTGAGAGGTTTGATCCTGACGCCGGCCATCTTTGCAAAACCGTTGTAATTGGCGTAATAGGGCTCAGGGATGAGGACTTCATCGCCTGTATCCAGAGAGACCATAAAAGCAAAATAGATCGCTTCGCTTCCGCCGTTGGTCACCATGACATCCTTCTCATTCACATCATACCCGATCCCGCTGAAATAACCCGCCATGGCTTCGCGTAATTCCGGAATACCGTTGGATGGAGCATACGAGAGGACTTTTTCCTGAAAAGAGTGCAGGGCATCAAAGGCTTCCGGGGGTGTCTCCACATCAGGCTGCCCGATATTGATGTGATAGACCTTGATCCCTCTTTTTTTGGCTGCATCGGAGAAAGGAACTAATTTACGGATGGGTGACGGAGGAATGGTACTCATTCTTTTACTCACAGGCATGTCAGTCTCCTTTTTGAAAAAAAAAAGGCACGAAGATGATGTTCTCCGTGCCTTTCTGTTCTTAGAAGTTGTATAGCTTCATCAACGCAAGGTGAAGTTGTACGTAAACCCGAACCAGACGGCCACGGGAACACCGTTGTTTTCTGCAGGCTTGAACTTCGCCCGGTAGGCTGCTTCCACAGCGGCTTTATCCAGAGCTTCGGAAACACCCTTCATCAAAACAACTCTCTTCACATCACCGTTGATGTCGATCCATGCTTTGACAAACACACGTCCCTCGAGGCCGGCTTTTCTGGCCAGTTCGGGATACTCCGGCGGCGGTTTACTCACAACGACCGGAGCATTGGAGTAAGGAATAAACGCATCGGGGGGCGGAATCTCAGTGTCCACCGCCTGCTGATCCAGATCAAGGTCTGTATCAGCAATAGTCGCTTCCTCATCCACATCTTCGTCCTCTTCAGCCTCCACAACCTGCTTGGGTTTCTGGACGACCTGAGGTTCTGTGGGTTCCTGGATCACTTCTGTCTGATCCACCACATCGACTTTCACTTCTCTGATCTTCTTGGGCCTGTAAGGCTGCGGCTTGGGACTGGGAATTGTCCACAACATCAGAAGAATCAAAGCAAAGCTGGCAATAAGAGCTATCCGTGTGAACAACGGATCCATGTCCTGTAGTCGCTTAACATGTTCTGCCATTGCTCATCACCTCCCGCCGCTTTCGACATTTGCACCCAAAACCACCCGGAGGGCTCCGGAGGCTTTGAGCTCCTCAAAGACGGCATCCACAGCACCGTAACGGGCTGTCTTGTCGGCTTTGATCTCCACGATCAGCTCTCCGTTGGTCTCAAACATCTTTTGATCCATCAGATTGCTGACGAACTCCATGGGAACGAATTTATCCTCGATAGCCACTTTGCCCTGATCGTTGATCCAGACGATGGCCAGGTTCTTTCTCTGGAGTTTCTCAACCTTTTCAGCCAAGGGGAGTTGCAAGTCGATTCCGCTGTCCACCTTAAATACCGTTGTGACCATGAAGAATACCAGCAAGAGGAAGGCGATATCCGCCATGGAAGCGGTGGGTATCTTGGCGTCAGCGCTTTTCTTTTTCCGTTTAATAACAGCCATGACTTCCCTCGCTATCTTTTCTTGTTAACTTGTAATGAAATCTTTTTCATTCCGATCTTCTTCATTTCGTCGAAGATACTCAACATCCATTCGTAGCGGGCATTGACGTCTGTCTTAATGATCACAACCAGCTTGTCGTTCTCCTTCATCCGGGATTCGACATAGTTGGAGATGGTTGTCAATTCCTGCATCGGCTGATCGTCCACGTAGATGTTTCCCGCACTGTTGATAAAGATTTTGCACAGATTCTGTTTGGGGATCTTCGCCGAACCTTGAGCTTCTCCAGGCAACATGATGGACAGGCCCTTGTCATTAAAGAACCCTGTCGTCACCATGAAGAAGATCAGCAGAAGGAACGCAATATCCGCCATGGATGAATCGGGGATATCCTCCTGCACTTTCAAGCGACTTTTTCTTAACATGCGTCCCCCTTCAATTATTTTGCCCTGGCCTGTGTCTTCAAAATCTCGATGAACTCTCTTGTGCTCTCTTCAACGCTCAGAATGATGGCTGAGACTTTTGCTGTGAAGTAGTTGTAGAACAGGTTGACCGGAATAGCGATGGTCAGACCAGTCGCGGTGGTGATCAACGCTTCGGAAATACCGGAGGCCACAACTGTGGCTTCAACGCTACCCGCCATGGCGATGGCGTCAAAGGCGTGGATCATACCGAGAACTGTCCCGAGGAACCCGATCATGGGGGCGACGGTAAATCCTGTAACCAGGAAGGTCAGGTTCTTCTCAAGGAAGGCCAGCTCGGTGTTGGCTGTACTTTCGATTGATTTTTCCACTTCATCCATGTCCCCGTTTGTCTGCTGAAATTTCAGCAATCCGGCTCTCATGATAGAGGGCACCGGGCCGGGAGTCACTTCACACACTTCGATCGCTTCGTCAACGTTTCCCTGAACGAGGTGAGATTTAAACTCCACGAGGAATTTCTTGGCTGACCTGGTCGCTTTGGCGTAGACAATAAAACGCTCAATAATAACGACTAATGATAATATTGCCACCAGGGCAAGAAGATACATTACAGATCCACCTCTTACAAAAAGTTCCATCATAATAAAAACCTCCCTATTCTGTTTTTTCAATTATAATAACGCCAAAATCAGAAGTCAATAAAAATATTGAAAAGCCAAGACAAAAAGGGCAAAACGCTTTTTTATTGTTTTCAAGGCACTTAACATTTCATTACGTTTTGAATAATTTTAATATAGTGCCTCTTTTAACGATTCAGACGCCCGATGGCCGGACGGATCCGGCGGGCTGCGAAAAGAGCTCCTGCTGTCTTGAGAAGATCCAGGGGAAGGAACGGGATGACCCCGTATCTGATCACCAGTTTCAAAGGGAACTCTCCTCCCAGGGTGATGTTCTTCACCCAGTAGAGCCAGGCCCCTCCTGTGAGATAGATCACGCCCAGGCCTGCAGCCAGCGCGAGGAATCCTCCCCAAAGAGTCCTTGTCCGGGGATAGAGCACCCCCGCCAGGACTCCTCCCAGAGCAAAACCGGCAATATACCCGAAGGTGGGGGAGACGAGATATCCCGGCCCGCCTCCTCCGGAAAAGACCGGCAATCCGGCCAGCCCGAGGATCATATAGAGGAGGGCCGGCAGTGCCCCTCTCACTCCGAGAAGAGCCGGCCCCAGAAGGGCGATAAAGACCTGGAGAGTGAACGGGACTCCTCCGGGAAGGGGGATCCTGATCAGCGACCCCGCAATGAGGAGGGCGGTCATCAGGGCTGTTACAGAGAGATGAAAGGCGGGGTTTTTCATTCCGTCTCTCCAAGCCGGATCCAGGCTCCGTGCCGTTTTGGTGTTCCGTTACGCCTGTAGCTGAAGAGGGACGGCGTGCATATGGTACACCTGGAGTCCACAGTAACAGACCGGCAGCCCCGCCGGACAAGACAATGTTCCAGGTATCCCGGGATATCCAGAAAATAAGCCCCATGCCTCTTTTCGACAAACGGCATCATGCTCCCGGGAAGCGAGGGGAAAATATCCTCCCTGACTTCATAACAGCAGGCCAGCGCCGACGGGAAAAGATGAGCGGAAAGGCCCGAGGGGCTGATTCCCTCACGGGCCATGAGGTCAAGGCCCCTGTCCAGGATCCCGGCGGCTGCCCCTCTCCATCCTGCATGAAGGATCATGGCCGCCTTCCCCGGGGCCCACATGGCCACAGCCGGACAGTCCGCGACCCTGATCATGAGCGTCAGCTCCGGAGTCCGGGTCATGAGGCCGTCGCAAGGGCCGTAGACTCCCTCCTCTGTAACCGGAAGGACTGTTGTCCCGTGCTTCTGGCGGCATAACGCCGCAGGACGTAAAAAGGACGGGACCTCTCCAGTGGAGAGGTCCTCAAGAAGAAACCCGGCCTCGGCCACGGTCAATCCTCAAATTTAGGCCAGCAGCAATGCTTATATTTTTTCCCGGACCCGCAGGGGCAGGGATCGTTTCGTCCCACTTTCGCCGACTTTGTGATGGTCTTTGTCTTTCCCCGTTCTCCCATGGCCGCATTGGTGGTGGTGCTGTATTCCAACCGCGCGGCTTCGGCTTCCGGGGAGTTTTCCTTTTTTTCCACAGAGACGTGAAAGACCGCCCGGACGATATGATGCTCGATGGCGGCATCCAGCTCAGAAAACATCTCGAAGGACTCTTTTTTATACTCGAAAAGAGGGTCTTTCTGGGCATAAGCTCTCAGATTGATCCCCTCCATGAGGTTGTCGATGGCATAGAGGTGCTCGCGCCAGTTGCGGTCGATGGTATCCAGCATGACAAGACGCTGGATATTCCTCATGGTCTCTTCACCGAACTCCTTCTCTCTGAGATCATAGAGTTTCTCCACTCCGGCCATGGTCATGGCCTTGAGCTCCTCGCGGGACGGATCCTTTTCGGGATCAAAGGGAAAGCGAAGGGCGAAGTACTCAAGGAAATAGTCATTGAGCCCCTCATAGTCCCAGTCAAAGGAACGGATATCGGGGGGACAGTAAAGATCCAGGCCTTCATCCACCACACGCTCCATGATATTCAGGATCTCGTCTTTGAGGAGGTCCCTGCGGTGAAGCCTCAGGCCTCCTTCGGGGCCGGTTTCAGTCAGTTCATACTTTTTCAGAAGGTCCACAAGCAGCCGCTCGAAACCCATCTCGGCAGCCCGGTTGCGCAGTTCGGCCTCGTCTTTGAACTCCTCCCGGTCCAGGGCTTTGAAAAAGGAAGAGATATAGGCTGTCTCCAGGACAAAATTCCGATTCTCGTAGATCACAGCCCGCTGCTTGTTCATGACATCATCATATTCCAGGGTGTGTTTCCGGATCTGGAAGTTGCGATGTTCCACTTTCTTCTGGGCGCTTTCGATCTGACGGGAGATCAGAGGATGCTCTATGGCCTGCCCTTCATCCATGTGAAGACGGTCCAGGACGGAAATGATCCGGTCAGAACCGAACAGGCGCATGAGGTTATCTTCAAGAGAGACGAAGAAACGTGAAAGGCCCGGATCGCCCTGCCGGCCGCTTCGGCCGCGGAGCTGGCGGTCGATCCGCCGGCTTTCGTGGCGCTCTGTCCCGATGACATAGAGGCCGCAGGGGACATCGTCCATGCACTCTTCCAGAGGACGCGGCGGGGTTCCTACGTGATCTCCGCCCACGAGGAAACACTCCTCGCACTCTTTGACTCCGGATCCCAGCTTGATATCGGTTCCTCGGCCCGCCATGTTCGTGGCAATGGTCACGGCGCCGGCCTTTCCCGCGTCACTGACGATCTCGGCTTCCTTGAGATGGTTTTTGGCATTGAGGACATTGGCCTTGATCCCTTTGCGCGTGAGCATCCTGGCCAGGAGTTCGGAATCTTCCACAGAGACCGTTCCCACCAGAATAGGCTGGGATGAGTTATGTTTCCGTTCGATCTCATCGATAACGGCATTGAATTTCTCTTTTTTCGTCTTGAAGACCAGGTCATTGTAGTCAAAACGCCGGACAGGTTTGTTGGTGGGGATGACGATGACTTCCATCCCATAGATCTCCTTGAACTCCGCCGCTTCTGTAATGGCGGTTCCGGTCATTCCCGCCAGTTTGTCATACATCCTGAAAAAATTCTGAAGGGTGATCGTGGCAAAGGTCTGGGTCTCCCCTTCGATGGTGACGCCCTCTTTGGCTTCCAGGGCCTGGTGAAGTCCGTCACTGAATCTCCGTCCGGGCATGAGGCGTCCGGTATACTCGTCCACGATCATGACCTTGTTCTCCTGGACCACATACTCCACATCTTTTTCAAAGAGGGAGTAGGCCCGGAGAAGCTGGGAGACCGCGTGGAGGATCTCGCTTTTTTCAGCATACTCCTTCTGGACTTTACGCTTTTCCTTTTCCCGCTCTTTCTCATCGTCGATCGTCTCATCAATATGGGCAAAGGTCTCCCCGATATCAGTCAGCTCGAACAACTCCGGGTTGTCCGGCGACAGGAGACGCCTTCCGTTTTCTGTGAGGTCAGCCACATGCCTCTTCTCGTCGATGACGTAGAAAAGGTCCTCTTCAAGAAGATGGAGACTCTTGTCCCTGAGATAAGCCAGCTCGGTATCTCCGATGAGCCGCTGTATCCTGGTCTCCTGTTTCATCTTCATGAGCTGTTTGTGTTTGGGCAGTCCTTTTTCCGCCGTGAGGAGGAGCTTTCCGGCCAGGCGCTCCTCATCTTTATCCAGAGCTTCCTGGGCTTCCCTCACAAGACGCGAGACTTTATCGCGCTGTTTGGAGACCAGGGCTCTCACCTTGGGGTTGAAATCCCGGAAATAGGAGTTGTTGCTTCTCTGGACAGGCCCTGAAATGATCAGGGGTGTCCGGGCCTCGTCAATAAGGATGGAATCCACTTCATCCACAATGGCGAATTCCCTGTATTTCTGCACCTGCTCTTCCAGGGACCAGACCATATTGTCACGGAGATAATCGAAGCCGAACTCGCTGTTTGTCCCGTAGACGATATCTTTCGTATAGGCCTCTTTCCGCTGTGTCGTGTCCATCCCGTTCTGGAGACAGCTCACCGACAGCCCCAGGGTCTCATAAAGAAGCCCCATCCACTGGCTGTCACGGAGAGCCAGATAATCATTGACGGTGACCACATGGACCTGTCCTTTGAGGGCGTTGAGATAAGCCGGCATGGTGGCCACAAGGGTCTTCCCTTCACCTGTGGCCATCTCGGCGATCTGTCCGTCATGGATCACCATCCCTCCCACGAGCTGGACATCGAAGGGGACCATATCCCACTCTTTGTCATGCCCCGTGACCCGGGCGGCTGATTTTGTATCCACAAGATAGCGGCACACCCGCTTGACAAGAGCGAAGGCTTCGCTCTGAATATCATCTGTGGCCTTCCCTTCCCTCAGGGCTTCTCTGAAAGCCTCTGTCTTCTTCCGGAAATCGTCCGGAGTCTTCAGTGTCTCAAGAAAGGAGTTGTAATATGTGTTGACTTCTTCAACGCGCCTGTTGTACCGTTTGACGATCTTGTCCTGGTAATTTCCGAAAATCGTCTGAAAGATGTTTGCCATCGTTGTCACCTACCTTAATACTTTAAGTGGATTAATCGTTTCACTGTTTATCCTGACTTCAAAATGGAGATGGGGGCCCGTTGACCTGCCGGTGGATCCCACAAACCCGATAATGGATCCCTTTTCAATAAAGTCCCCTGTATTGGCACTGCGGACACTGAGGTGCCCGTATCGGGTGGTGAGGGCGCCTCCGTGGTCGATGATGATCAGATTGCCGTACTCACCCGCCATCCCGCTCCACATGATACGTCCCCTCTCGGCGGCATAGACAGGGGTCCCCATGCTGCTTCCCAGGTCCAGGGCATTATGGAAATAGCTGTCCCCGGTGATGGGGTCCCAGCGCATCCCGTAATAGGACGTGATATGTCCCCCTTTGACCGGCCATATCATGGAGAGGCCGCGGTTAAAGACATAACGGCGGATCAGGCCGTTCTCTTCTTTGGAGAGGACGCCGTCCAGTCCGTCGATCTTTCTGTGAAGGCTTGAATAGACTGATGAAAAAGCCTCCAGGTCCCCTTCATCAAAAAGCAGGCGGACCTGCTCGGCATCAACGCCTCCGATCCCGGTCTCATCGGCCAGCGCAGCCCCCTGAAGCCGGGCCACATGAGTCACTTTCTCTTCCAGTTCATCATACCGGCTCTCCGCCTGCCTTTTCCAGTTTAAAAAGGTGAAGGTGACTCGCCGGACCTCATTGTGCAGAGACTCCATCTCTTTACGTAAAGTCAGGTTCTGTTTTTGAAGGAAGGAGTTCTCTTCAAGAAGCGGAGCGGTGTCGCATTTGAGCCTGTGATATTCCGAAAGCCACATCCCCGCGAGGAAGAGTCCCCCCGAAAAGGCCATGAGAAGAATGATCACACCGGCCCGAAGCCATCTGTGCTTGATGGAATACCGTTTGATCTCCCCGGTGTCTTCACCGAGGATGAGGATATGATACCGCTTATTGTCCATGAAGCCGTGTCACACCCCTCAGGACCTTGTTTTCTTCCGGAATGAGATATTTCATGGGGTCTTCCAGTTTGCTGTTGTGAATCACTTCATAATGAAGATGTGTCCCTGTGCTGCGCCCGCTATCGCCCATGGTCCCCAGGTATTGCCCCTTGGAGACATACTGGCCCTTGCGCACGTTGATGGCATCCATATGGCCGTAACGGGTCTCGTATCCGAACCCGTGTTCGATCATCACCACATTTCCGTACACACCGAACCACCCGGCAAAGACCACGTAGCCGTTGGCAGCGGCTTTGATGGGGGTGGAGGGCATATTCGCGATATCCAGTCCTGTATGAAATTCGCGCTGTCCGTTAAAAGGGGACTTCCTCCAGCCGAATGTCGAGGAGATCCATCCGTCTGCCGGCCAGATGGTGGGGACATGCTCCCACTTCTGCACACTGTTCTCCATCTTCTCCACCACTCGGTAGAATCCGCTTTTGAGAAGGTTCAGTTTCAGTTCCACCTGGGAAAAGACGATGTTGAAATCATTGGTCATGGACGATTCGTCCACTCCGGACAAGTCATCGACTTCGGAGAGTCCGATCCCCCCCATGGAGAGGTTCTCTTTTCCCTGGAAGATGGGAGGAAGGGAGTTGAGGATGAGGACATTATCGCAGATCTCCTGGAGCTCCACGAGTTTTCCGTCAAACAACCCCAGTTTCTCCTCCAGCTTGACATAATTCTGCTTCAGGTTTGTGTTCCGCGTCTTCAGCAGAGCGATCCGTCCTTTGAGGACGGCTTTGGTCACCGGCCCGGAAATATCCACAATGGAAAAAAGGATGATCAGCCCCACGCCCACGAGGATCGTCCAGAACAGAGAGACAGGGATGGAGACCTGCCAGACACGCCTATTGGAAGGGGGGATGATTTTAATGGTGAACTCTTTCATTTATCGTCCTTTGGAATAGGTTTCATTTGTAATAACAAGCCCGCCCGAAGAGCGTTCCACGCGGAGCGGAGTCCCTGAAGCCGTCTGTCCGCCGGCCTCTCTGAAAAGACGGATGATCTTTTCAACATAACTCATGGTCTCAGGATAGGGAGGGACTCCTCCGTACATCTCCACTGCAGCGGGCCCGGCATTATAAGCGGCCAGTGACAGGCGGAGGTTCCCGTTGAAACGGTTGTACAGTGATTTGAAGTAGCGTACCCCGGCATAGATATTCTCTTCGATGTCAAAGGGATTGGCCACCCCCAGCTGTCGTGCTGTCTCCGGCATGAGCTGCATGAGGCCCATGGCTCCCACGCGTGAGACGGCGAAGGGCTCAAACCGGGACTCGACCTGGACCATGGCTTCAATCAGGCGGGAATCGACTCCGTAATGGTGCGCAGCCTGACGGATCGTCTCACTGATAGCCCCGCTGTTTCCATAGGAGACAGTGGTGCTCGCATACCGGTACCCGTAACCCGCCGGGCTCTTCCCGGAGACCTCCTCCTCTTCCCTGAGAATGGACATGGTCCTGGTGTCTGCCTTCTGGATCACGATTTCAGCCTGAAGCGGCATGGTGACCAGGAAGAGAAAAAGAAGGCTGCCCGCAAATCTCATTATTCTCCTAACGAAACAGGTTTCAGCTGTTTCAGATCTGTGACAAAGGCTCTCACCAGGCCCGAATCGTCACCGGCCACAACAGTCTCTCCCCACACAAAGGGAGTGCCGTGGACAGGCCCGTTCATGGCTCCTTTCCAGATGAGTTCGCCTTTTTTGGCATCCAGGGCATAGAGAGCCCCGTCATAACTTCCGATGTAGAGGATCTCATCATGCAGACGGGCCCCTGACCGGACGACGCCGCCTGTAGCGAACGTCCATAACAGCGTCCCGTCTTTTTTATCCAGGGCATAGATGTTATGGTCTTCTGCTCCGAAAAAGAGGGCGTCCTTCCCCGCTGTGATCTTGCTTCCGATCTCTTTTTCCGCGGTGAATGACCACAGGACTGTCCCTGATGCCGCATCCATGGCATAGAGATGATGATCATCGCATCCCACGTAGAGGACCCCTTCTGAGAGGACTGGAGCGGAATAGATATCATCTCCCAGGTCTTTTGTCCAGAGAGGTTTCCCCGTCCGGATATCAAGAGCGTAGACATGATCATCAAGTGAAGCGGCATAGAGGGTCTTCTCACCCAGGGCCGGTGCACTCCAGACAGGATTCTTTGTGGGATATCTCCAGGCCATCTTTCCGCTCTCCTTCACTAAGGCATAGACATATCCGTCCATGGAACCGAAATAGACCTTTTCGGAGTCGCTCACAGCCCGGGAGACGATCTTCTCCCCGGTTTTGAACTTCCATTCGATTTTACCCGTTTCCAGAGAGAGTCTGTAGAGGTATCCTTTGAATGTCCCGATGTAAAGGGCATCTCCGTCCACAAGCGGCGAGGCGGAGATCTCATACGCCATGGGGGCTCTCCACAAGAGCTCGGCGCCCGGACGGGGATAGGCATAGATATAGGTATCCTTCGAGGCGATGACCAGCAGGTCGTTTGTCCCCGCAGGAGAAGCTGTGATGCTGTCTCCGTATCGTTTCTCCCACGCTGCTTTTGCTTCCAGGGGAAGATTCTTTTGAAGATAGGTCACCCGTGCCGGAGGGTTCTCCCCGCCGGCAGGCAGGTCTCCCCGGGGCCCTTCCCCGGGACCGGGCCCTCCGGGGCCGGATTTCAAATACCCCCGGACGAGGCCGAAGATCAGGACAGCCAGAAGAAGGATAAAGGCGAAGACCCCCAAGGCTTTCCAGGGGATCATGATCCGGGGAGCGGAAAACTCCAGGGTCAGCGTCAGGACTTCAGACTGCCCCAGCCCGTCCTGTTCATAAGCCCTTTTTGAAAGCTCTCTGGCAGCGACCTGGATCGTATACTCTCCGAGAATATCATTGAAAGGCCGTTCGGAGACGGCTTCGGCGATGTTTTCAGAGACCACGGCGATCTTGTCGCCGGGGAAGATCGTATATTCGCCGAATTGGACAGCTCCTTCCCAGTGGCAACGGTCGTTGCTATCGCCGTTCACGTGCCAGAGCTGGTCTTTTCGTGACAGAAAGGCGCGGTAGCGGTCGGTGGCTGCAAAAAAAAGCGTCTTGTGCGAGATGATGCCGATAAAAAAATCACCGTCCTGGGCGAGGTCGCGGAGTGTCAGTTTCAGCGCCATGAGGATCCCTGTCTTTTCTGTCCGTTCCAGGTACTGGTCGATGACAGAGACGATCCACTCCTCCTGGACAAGGGGATTGGCAATGACAGAGAAGAGGTATCCGTAGCGGGACATATCTTTGCGTGTGTAGACATTATGATAATGAAAGTGCTTTTTCCCGAGGGTCTCGCTTTTTAACGGGATCGCCTCACCCACAATGACCGGATATTTCGCCATATATTTTCCCTCCTTGGGTAATTATATAGTAAATCCCTTCTATATCAAGACTTTTCAGCAGGCAGAGATTCCGGTGGTGCCCTTTCCTGTTGCAAAGCCTCTCATTATTGGTATAATCCTTTTTATGATACCTTTTCTTCTTGTGACAGCTTTTCTCCGGTCCGGGGAGGCCCCCGCGTTTACCTCGGCCCTCCTTGAACTCGCCGGGAAGATCTCCTCTTTTTTCCTTTCGGCGAAATTCTCCCTGGAGAACCGATTCCTCCTCCTGACCAATGCTCTGTGGGTCTTTCTGCTATGTGTCACATTGACCATGGCCGCCTATCTCATCTTTCTCAGCTACCGGTACCTGGACACTGTGAAGTTCAGAGCCCTCAGAAGCTTTTTCAACGGAAGCCCTTCTCCCTGGATCGTCCTTATTGTGAATATCACCGTGAGCCTGGCCTTCTTCCTGGGAGGATGGATCCTCGTCTTTTTTCTCAATCTCCACAATTTTACAAAAAAAGAGCTGCGGACGCTGATCATCCTGGCTCTTTTCATCTTCATCCCCTTCGGCATCACCGCCACACACGGAGGCTGGTTTGATGCTGTGGCTGCCCGGTCACCGCTGGCTCTTCTGAGAGCTTACGACAGTGACGACATCTCTCTCGTGCGGGAATACCGGGAGGATGCTTTTGTCCGTGATAACCCCCTCTATCTCTACCTCATGGCCGGGAGAAGAAACATCCCCGGTGACGAAACGTCGTACAGACGCATCGCGTCCCTTCTTCAACGAGCTGTCGCCGGAGGCTATGAGTCTGCAGCGGTGGACAACAACCTCGGCAACGCCATGCTCATGCTCGACTCCGCCGAACAGGCTTTGGCCCATTATGAGAGAGCCCTCTCCGCGGCGCCCGGCGACCCTGTCATCCTCTATAATATTTCTCAATATTACCTCTACAGGGATGATTACGACACAGCGAAGATCTTTTATGACAAAGCCTTCACTGCCAAAGGGCAGCTTGACCTCCCTGTCCTCGACTGGGAAAACATCGTCCTTCTGGAGAAAAAAGTCACCCCCGCCTTTGTCTGGGCCTCTTTTTTAAAAGACACGGCCCGATGGGATTTCCCTGTCAAAGCTCTCTCCTTCAGCAAACTGGCCTTTTTCCCGGGGACGTCAGCGGTCCTTCTGATCCTGATCCTCCTTCTCTTTCCGCTCACCGCCAACTGGGCCTCATTTGTGCGTTGTGAATCCTGCGGGATCCCCATTATCCCCGGATCGGCAACGACATCCCATCGGGGAAGGATCTTCTGCTCCCGCTGTCATCTTATGCTGCCTGTCTTTCTTCATCAAAAAGCGGGACGCTACTCCATGGCCACCAAGATCGATTATCTGAAGACCTTTTTTATCAACCTGATCTATCCGGGAAGCGGCTATATCCTCAAAGGGGCCACGGTCACAGGCCTGATCTGGCTCTTCCTCACCACCTCCCTGATCACCACGGCTCTCTTCAGCCGTTATTTCCTTGTCTCTGACCTGAAGGGACTGGCCGCGCTCAACGACCTGCTTCTCTTTTATCCTCTTCTCTCTCTGGCATCCACGGCCGTGCTGCCCTTTTACAAACGGAGGTTCTCATGACAGAGCGCCCCATTGTGCTGGATTATGCCTCCTTTAAAAAAAGCGTTGAAAACATCTCTCTTTTGGAAAAGACCGGCACGCTTGATATCAGAGATAAAAAAACGGGACAATCCTACTACTTCTATATCAAAAACGGTGAGATCATCTATATCGAAGAGCACCCGGTCTGCCTTGAAAACCGGATCGGCGACACCCTTCTCCGCCAGGGACTGATCACAGACGCTCAGCTTCAGCAGGCTCTCGAAAAACAGAAAAAAAACACGTATGAGTTCCTCGGGGACCTTCTGCTCAAGGAGGGCTTTATCTCCCCGAGGGAACTTCTCTCCTCCCTGACCCAGCAGATCGAGAATGTGCTTTTTTCCATCTCTCTGATCCGGGACGGCGAGTTTGTCTTCCGGGAAGACGAGACCCCGGACAGGATGCCGCAGATCCCCTACACCATCACCCTGAGCAGTCTTCTTCTGATCTTTTTGAACTCATCAGAGATCCTCGTGAAGATGCCCTTTTTGAAAGACGGGCTGGACATGGTGCTCCCTGTGGACTCCGTGGCTGTGAATATCAACTCTCTGAATCCCACCGAGCAGGCTGTTGTGGACGGTTTCAGAAAGGGACACTCGCTCAAAGATCTCCTGGAAAGCGCTAAAGAGACCAACCATATCACCCTGATGACAATCATCGCCAGCCTTTATGACAGGAATATTCTTCGCGCTCCCGGGGAGCCCCCCCCTCCTGTGAGAGAACCTCTCAAACCTTCGGAGCCTGTGAAACAGACTGAAGAACAGCCTCCTGCGAAACCCCCTGAAACGAAAAAGGAAGACGACAAAAGCCCTCCGATGCAGCCGGAACCCGTATCAGAGCCGCGCTATAACCAGGAGCCCATCGAATTCGTCTACAAACCCGAACCGGCACCTCCCGTCCCGCGGCCCTCTGCTCCTCCCCGGGATTCCCATACACCCCGGCCCGCTCCTCAAAGGCCGACTTATCAAAAACCGGCTCCTGAAAAGTCAAAACCGCGTCCCCGCCCGGTGCGTCCTCCTGTCAAACCTGTTTCTCAGAAAACGGCGTCCCATCCGGGGACTTACGCCCTTGTGGAGATCCTCTCCTTCATCTCCGTCCTCTGCCTCCTCATCCTCTACCTGGCTCTTCTGAAACCCCTGTTTCAAACACCGGTCACAGAACATCTCAGTATCCTGACATCACAAGCCATGGAGGAGATCAAAAAAGAGAGGACTCTGCAGATGGGAGAGATCTATTCACGGGAAGAGCTCCTGGATCGGCTGGACGGATGGCAGAATCCCTTCTATGTCCGGGGAGAGGACATCTATTCATCCGGAGCGGATGAGATCCCCGACACTCCGGATGATTTCAGGGTCAGATAGGAGTAAACCCTTCGCTGTCGTCTTCAATGGGATTCACATGGCCTGCCATTTCCACAATATCCTTTGAGAGTTTTCTGAGTCTTTCCTTGAGGATCACAGGACAATCGTAGACAGTGACATCTTTGCCGATGATGATATCTTCGGCCAGATCGTAACAGGTCGGACATCCGCACATCCCGCAGTTCAGCTGGGGCAGAAGCCTGTTCACCTCTTCGATCTTTTTCATTTTTCTCAGGGCCTCTTTGATATCTTCATCCAGGGGACTGATGGGACGGGGTTTCAGCGGCATGCCGATGGAGCAGATCTCGTCGCGGTCAAAGGGCAGTGTGAGAGAAGGGTCGTCAGGAAGGCCTTCAGCGATCTTTTTGATCCGGTATTCACTGATGAAGGCATCTTCTTTAGTAAAGACTCCTCCCACACAGGCGTTGTCACAGGAGTACATGTCGACGAAATCGATATCCTTGATCTCCCCGTTCTCCAGGCGTTCCAGGAACCGGATGGCGTTTTGGATGCCGTCGATCCTCAATGTCACGGATTCATTGAACTTATTCTCCACATCGCCTAAAGCACTCCAGCGAAGCGCGAATTTCGAAGAGATGATCTCCTCTTCCATGTCCATCTCTGAGAAGTCCTGTTTCTCCATGATCCTTCGGATCTCATTATACATATCGCCTAAGCTGAAAACTCCGTTGAAGATCCTCTTCTCCTCGGCTTCAGGCTGATAGATGGCCACGACTTTGGCCGGACAGGGCGAGAGGTAAAAGAGCCCGATCTCATCATCAGACACTCCTGTCTTCTCTTTGTAGATATGCTTGAGGTATTCTCCCGCCACATCCATAAGGTTCCGCAAAGGAACGAGATGGTTGATGAGCGAAGGAAACTTGACCTGGATGAGTCTCACCACAGCAGGGCAGTTCGTGGAGATATAGGGCCTGTAGATGTTTTTTCTGTCTTTGAGAAAATTTTTGATGATATCGGATATGATCATCCCTCCGGTGTCGACCCCGATAATATCGTCGAACCCCAGCAGTTTGAAGATCCCCAGGATCTTCTTCACATTGTCATGCTTTCTGAACTGGCCGAAAAAGACGGGAGAGTAGACAAGAAGTTTATGCTGATACGACGAGATGATCTCGAGGGAATCGATTTTTGCTGAAATGGCTTTCTGGGGACAGACCCGGATACACTCTCCGCAGTCAATGCACTTGTTTTCCAGGATGTTGGCTTTCCCGTGCCGGATACGCATGGCCTGGGTAGGGCAGACACGCAGGCACCGGGTACATCCGTTACATCGGTTCTGGTCCACATAGACAGCATGGAAATAGTCCAACATAGCGATCCGTCATCCTTTCTCTATGGTAAACATCATGGTGACTTCTGTCCCTTTGTCGATCTCACTGGCGATCTCCATCTCATCACTGTTGCGCTTCATGTTCGGCAACCCCATCCCGGCTCCGAAACCCATCTCCCGGACTTCAGGGCTCGCTGTGGAATACCCCTCCTCCATCGCTTTGTCGATATCGGGGATCCCCGGCCCCTTGTCTCTCACAACGACTTTGACTTTCGTCTCATCCATGTAAAAAGCAATGGTCCCCTGGTAGGCATGGGCGACGACATTGAGCTCGCCTTCGTATGCAGCGATGAGGACCCGGCGAATAAAGGCCGGCGACAATCCGATCTTCTTGAGATACTCTTTGATGACTCCGGAAGATTCCCCGGCGTTGAGAAAATCTCCCCCTTTGATTTCAAATTCCATTAATAGTTCCATACACCAGCCCCTAATCAGTCAAATCCAGTTCTTCCAGCCCGGCGCTGATATCCTCTTCCAGGGCCCCAAGGACCTGGGGTGTGGCCAGGCTGACATCACCCAGGATCTCCCGGATGACACGCGTATCAAACTCATATTTGGCTCCGTCTTTTTTTATCATGACATAAAGGTCGATCTCGGGATGACCGACGATGAGGGACAAAAGGGTATCGGTGATATTTCCAAGAGGGGGGCGGTCGATATGAGACAACCTCATCCCCACCTTGACCCGTGTAAAAGTCCCTTCTTTGGATTCGATGTCGAATCCGCCGTCACAGGCTTCCGCTGTCTGCATAAAGAGGGGAATCCCCAGGCCCCATCCTTTTCCTTTTTTTGTGGAAAAGAGGGGGTCCATGGCTTTTTGGATCATCTCCGTATCCATCCCTTTCCCGTTATCCACCACGATGATCTCCATCCAGTCTCCGGCTGTATCGATATCGATGAACAGGTCCAGATGCCAGGCTCCGGCGGCGATCCCGTTTTCCATGATGTCCATGATGTGAAGAGAGAGCTCAGGCATCATAACAGATCCGCCTCCCTCCTTCTCCCCTGACAGCCATCCGGAACTCCTCAAAGGTGGGTTCTTCAAGTTCATAAGCCGTCGAAACACACCCCACATCACCGATGAGATGAGCATCGGAGTTTGTGATAAAGGGAAACTCTCTGTACATCTCATACCGGCTGCGGGCCGTTTCCAGAGAAAGGTGACGGGAGACCTCTATACCGTCCACCTGCGTATCCCGGGGAATAAAACCCAGCTGGGAGATCACGCTGAAGGTATCCCTGTCGATATGGGAAAAAAAGACAAGCCCGCCCCGCTGATGGACTTCATCTGTGATCTCTTCGATTTCCATCTCCACTGACTGCAACAGCAATTTCTCCTCCATGCGAATAATCCGGTCCCGGGCATCCACAACCACCTGATCCCCGAAATAATCGGGATTATTGGGGATCATAGGCAATCTGGGATAAAGGTAATCCCCCATATCTTCGGCACTCCTCCTGTCTCCGAAAAGTGCCAGGAGATGGGTCTCTGAAGCACTCTGGATCTCAAGGCCGAAAAAAAAAGCGATCTTTCCCTGCGCTGCATCCTCCAGGGCCTTCAGGTTCCCTGCGCTGTTATGGTCAGCCAGGGCGATGATATCCATGCGTTTATCCAGGGCTGCCTGCACAATAGCAGCGGGGGACATATCAAGCCCCCCGCATGGTGACAGGACGGAATGGATGTGAAGATCAGCCCTGTAACGCATCTATTTCACCAGGGCATAAAGCATCCCGGCGCATGTAAAGGCGTCTTTTTCCGTCACAAAAAGGGGAACCCCTACTTTTTCCGCGGCCTCGACCAGGTTCTGTTCAGGTTCCACGCCGTTGACCACCACAATTCCGGCGATGTCTTTGGCCGTAGCCACAGCGATGACATTTTTATGCCGCTGAATGGTGAACCAGAGAGACCCGCTTCCCGCATGAGCCAAAACATCGCTGAGAAGGTCTCCGGAATATCCTCCGGTCACTTCTGTATCGTTGAAATCACGCCGGGTCAAGGCTTTGAGTCCCAGCTTTTCTACGGCTTCTTTCAGTTTCATCGTTTACACCTCGCTTGCCGGCCGGTTTTTACACGGACGCACACCGTTTTTGTACAGGATCCCGCTTGTTTCGAACATGGTTTTTTTGGTGACGATCATGGGGATGTTCAGCCTCTTCCTGGCCACATCCATCACGTCATCCGAAGGCTGCTTCCCGCGGATAAAGATGATCGCCGTGATCCCGAGGATCTCTGCCACCCGGATCACCTGAAGGGTGACCGTCCCTGTGATCAGCAAAGTATCCCCCTCGGTCAGAGCCAGGACATCACTCAAAAGGTCGGCGCTGTAAGCTGAAGAGACCTCCAGGCCGCTGTTCTCTTCTCCGGCGATGACCTCTCCCTCCAGCAACTCAATGATTTCTTTGATACGCATGGGCCCTCCTTGCGCTCAGCGTGATATCATAATCACATCGACACGTCTGTTGTTCGCCCGGCCTTTTACTGTCTTGTTGGTATCCACGGGCATATCTTCACCGTAAGCCACGGAGATGATCCTCTCCTCGGCGATCCCACGGCTCACGAGATATTTCTTGACCATTTCAGCGCGTTCGCGTGAAAGCTTCTCGTTATCCTGCCGTGTTCCCACATTATCGGTATGGCCTTCCACACGCACCTTTGATTCCGGATACAGGACCAGCGTCTCCACAGCCTTGTCCAGCTCGCTCTTCTGGCCGGCATTCAGGGCATAGGCGTTTTCATCAAAGCGGATCCTGGCCATGAGGAAGAGAGCCGGCACAGGAGGTTTCTCCTCGGGAACCACGGTTTCCGTGACTTGCCCTGCAGGAGCGGTGACCGGAAGGGTGACGATGAGGCTTTCCCCGCTGTTTCCTGCTTTATCGGTCAGACGTGCGTAGACATTCAAAGTCTCTCCTTCAGCGGGAGCTGTGCCGTCAGCAAGATACCCGCTCCAGTCGTAACCGTCTTTCAGACCGTCATAAACGATCTCATGGATCGTCTCGGTCTCTCTTTTCACGATGATCCGTGTCTCCGTAACATCCACAGCTTCATGCGGAGTGACGGTGAAGGTGACTCCGGCCCCGGGAGAAAGAGTCTCCGGCATGACAGTCAAGGTCACGCCCGGATTTGCGGAGCGCGCAAAAATCTGGACAGCATTGCTGCTCCCCTTGTTCCCGAAGCGGTCTTTCACTGTCATCACAGCGGTATAGGTCCCGTCGGGAACGCCTTTTCCCTTATCATCTTTCCCGTCCCATGTGATAAAAGGCGGGAAGGGCTTTTTCCCTTTATAAGCTCTTTTTTCTTTCCCGTTCTCATCATTCACGGTCAATTCCCAGCGTGTGATCAGCTCGGCATCTTTACTGTCCGTGAGGATCCTGACCTGGTCCTTCACCCCGTCGTTGTTCGGGGAGATCCACTCGTTCTCAGCCATGATGCGGATCACAGGAGGGATCTTGTAGGCTGAAGCCATGGTCTTTTCCCCGGTATAAGCCACCTGGAAGGCCATGGAAGAACCGGTGTAATCCCCCCCGAGGGCGTATCCGGCATCCACTTCAAAACCGCTGAAGCGGAAACCCAGCCCTGCGGTGATCTGGCCTTCTCCGTCATAGATGGGATCCGTGGGAAGACCTTCGAAAAGAGCTCCCCCGTCTGTATAAAAAGTATTCTGCAGATATCCTGCTCTCAGGGCGATGGTGTTATTGAAAAACCACTCTTCAGCACCCACATGGAGAGCCGAAGAGTTGGCGTGGTTCATGAGATAATCAGCCCCCAGGGAAAAAGCGGCTTCCCCCATGAGCTGATGGGCGACCTTCAGGCCCATCCCCACGTTGATCCCCATGGCCACATCCATGGGCGCGATGACATCAAGAAGAGAGACTCCCAGGTTGAATGTGGAGCCCTCTTCACTCAGGGGGACACGGGCCAGGAAAGAGACATCCCCTCCCATAGCTCCGTCCACATAATGCTCAACAACCAGGGGAACCTCATACGATTCACCCAATGTGGGCATGATATATTTCCCGGTAAAGGCCAGGGAAAGGTCAAACCCGCCCATATTGGCCTTGCGGATGAGAGAGAGCATGGCCATATCCACGGTGCAGTCATCGGGATTGCTGTCGTCAATGGCTCCGGTGGTCCCGTCGGGAAGAAGGAGCGATGTCCTGATTCCTGTGATGTTGACCATAAACCAGTCTTTCAGGGGAAATGTCACCCCTCCGTACATATTCTTATAAAGATCAAGATCGGTATTGGGCTCTTTCATAAAAAGGCCCATCCCGCCGAAGACATCGACTCCGTAGGAAAATCCGTACCCTGCGGGATTAAGCAGGTTGCCTGAACTCCGGACCAACCCGATCCCGGCACCGCCCATCCCCAGAGAAACAGCATCCGTCAGTCCGATCCTGCTGTTCTCGTAAAAAGCCGATGCCGGGTTATCCCCGTCAACGGCCCACACAGAGAGGCTCAGGGCCACCATAAGAACCAACAGCAAATATCTTTTCATATTTCCCCCTTTCACTCATTTCCCCAAAAGCAATCTTTCGGCAAGTATATACGGCAATGGCAGTTCCACAAGTTTCTGCTGCGTTTTACGCACATCATAGTCCAGCCGGAGATACCGGACTGTCCTTTGTTCAGTATCCCAGATGAGAAACGAGGCCATGTAGTTTCCATCACGGGGCTGTCCGATACTCCCCGGGTTGATGATGTAAGAGGCCGTCTCATCAAGCTTCCATTTTTTATCTTCCGGGTCGTGTCCCGTGACCCGCTCACTGTCCATCTTCCTGATATAGAGATAAGGCTTGTGTGTATGAGCGACAAAGGTGAGCTTCCCTGTATGCCCGAAAGATTCCCGGGCCATCTCGCTTGAGTCGAGATAGTACCAGTTCTCCGTCATCTGCGGTGTGGAATGAAAAAAAGAACCCCCATGATACCGGGCTGAATAAGGAACAGATTTGAGAAATTTCTGGTGCGCCAGGCCCATCTGTTTTTTTGTCCAGAGAATGGCTTCATAAGCGATCCTGTTGAAATAACTGATGTCGGTGAAGTTGATGACAGCAGCATCATGGTTCCCCATGATCAGGTCCGCTGAAAACCCCGAAGCCAGCTCCTTCTCGGCAGGGTCCAGTACCTCGCACTTCTCCCCGGCCATGGCCATGAAGAGCTCCAGGCACTTCAACGGGTCGGGGCCGTACCCCACCACGTCACCCACATGGATGATCCTCCGGATCTTTTCCTCCCGGAGATACTGAAGAACGGTTGTAAAAGCCTCCAGGTTTCCGTGTATGTCGGCAAGAACAGCTATTTTCATAATCCCTTTCTATTCCAGACTGTCCACATAAGCATGCAGTTTCTTGTCGAAGTTCTGAGAGGCGTACTTGTCACTGAGGCGCAGCCCCTCGGAGATCACCAGTTTTTTGTCTGTTTTCAGAACGGTGAATTCAAAGACGCAGAGATAGACCAGGGCCTTCTCCACCAGGTGCAGTTCGTCGAAAGAGCCCGTAAACGTACGTCGGATATACTCCTCGATCTCCGGCATCCGTCCTGCCAGGAGTGAAACCGCCGTTTGAAAAGAAGCCGCTTTCCGGCTCTCCATCCCGCCGAAGAGAGCCTCCTCCCCTCTGGGTTTGGATGCCTCCCCCTTCCCGTTTTTCGTAAAGAGGTACGCATAGAGCCATTGCAGCAGGCTGTCGCGGACAGCTTTCTTATCTTTGACATCCATGGCGGCCATCATCTATTTCATCTTCGCGGACAGATCCATGAGCTCGATGAGAGACAGAGCGGCATCCCATCCCTTGTTGCCCATCTTTGTCCCGGCTCTCTCGATGGCCTGTTCCACGGTATCAGTGGTCAGGACGCCGAAGGCCACGGGAGTCTTCCCCTCCATGGCGATATGGGCGATGCCTTTGGAGACCTCCGAAGCGACATATTCGAAATGGGGTGTCCCTCCCCGGATGACTGTAGCCAGGCAGATGATCCCGTCATAGGCCCCTTTGTCAGCAAGCTTGCGTAACAGGTAGGGGATCTCAAAAGCTCCGGGGACAGGATAGACATCCATATCCTCGCTTTTCCCTCCGTGGCGGACAAAGCAGTCTTCCGCGCCTTCCAGCAGTTTTTTGTTGATAAAATCATTAAACCGGCCGATGATCACGGCCACCTTTTTCCTGTCCGCGTTTAAATGGCCTTCGATGATACGCATACAACCCCCTTTATTTTCATATTTCGTCGATGAGATGCCCCATCTTCTCTTTCTTCGTCTGCAGATACTTCCTGTTATACTCTGATATCTTACCATAAATCGGGACACGTTCCACTACTTCCATCCCGTATCCTGATATGGCCACCATTTTTTTCGGGTTATTGGTGAGAAGACGGATCTTTTTCACACCCAGATCATGGAGGATCTGGGCTCCGATCCCGTACTCTCTGAGATCCGGAGGAAAACCCAGGGCCACATTGGCCTCCACGGTGTCCATTCCTTTTTCCTGTAAATGGTAGGCGTGGATCTTGTTGATCAGCCCGATCCCCCGTCCCTCCTGGCGCAGATAGACGATGATCCCGCGGCCCTCACGCTCGATAAGCTCCATGGAGCGGTGCAGCTGGTCCCCGCATTCACATTTCAGGCTCCCCAGGGCATCTCCTGTAAGACACTCCGAATGGACCCGCACAAGGACCGGGCCGCCGTCACTCACATCCCCCTTGACCAGGGCAATATGCTCTTTGCGGTCCAGCCGGTTTTCATACCCGTAGAGAGTGAATTTCCCGTATTCAGTGGGCATGTCAGCCGTGGCCTTGCGGACGATGAAGGGTTCATGATCCAGGCGGTATTCGATGAGGTCTGCGATGGTGAGCAGAAGAAGCCCGTGCTTCCGGGCAAACGTCCTGAGCCCGGGAAGACGCATCATGTGGCCGTCTTCCTCCATGATCTCACAGATGACCCCCGAGGGGTTCATTCCGGCCATGCGCATGAGGTCAACGGCCGCTTCCGTATGGCCCGCCCGTTCCAGGACACCCCCCTCTTTTGCTTTCAGGGGAAAGACATGCCCCGGTTTCACAATATCGGCAGGAGAGGCTTTGGGGTTGATGGCTGTCCGGATCGTCTTGGACCGGTCAAAAGCTGATATCCCCGTGGTCACCCCGTGCCGTGCTTCGATTGTCTCTGTGAAGGCGGTCTCGTGGCTGGATTCATTCACATCTGTCATCATCTTCAGTCCCAGCCGTTTCACCTGTTCTGCTGTCAGGGAAAGGCAGATCAGCCCGCGGCCTTTAGCCGCCATAAAATTCACGGCTTCGGGGGAAGCCTTTTCGGCTGCCATGAGGAGGTCTCCTTCGTTCTCACGCTTTTCATCATCGACGACGATGATCATCTCACCCCGCCGCAGAGCCTCCAGAGCCTCATCCACTGTACAGAACCCGCCGCTTTGATTCACCATTCCTGTAACGCCTCCTCCAGGGACCGGGGCCCTTTTTTATTCTTGTCCGTCATCCCTTGTAATGACCTGTAGACATACTTTCCTATGATATCGTACTCCAGATGCAGGCGGTCTCCGGCCTTTTTCCCGTTGAGTGAAGTCTTTTCCCAGGTGTGCGGGATAATCCCCACACGGAAGGAGTCATACCCCACGTCCATCACGGTCAGGCTGATGCCGTCCAGGGCGATGGATCCCTTTTCGGTGACCAGGGGGCTCTGTTCAGGAGGAAAAGAGACAGTCAGGAGACGGCTCTCTCCCTGCTGCCTGATCTCTCTGATGACACCTGTCCCGTCGATATGGCCCTGGACAAAATGGCCGTCCAGGCGCCCTGCCGCAGAAAGAGCCCGCTCCATATTGATCTTTGAGCCCAGCGGCATCCCGCCGAAAAGAGTCCGGCGGACAGTCTCCTCCATGACCTCGAAACAGAGGGATGTTTTTTTGATCTCCACCACCGTGAGACAGGCTCCGTTACACGCCACGGAATCTCCGGTCTTCAGATCCGGCCATACAAAAGCGGCGATCTCCAGGGTCAGGACCGTTCCCGAACAGCGCCGGGCTGTCAGGGTCCCCACCTGCTCAATGAGGCCTGTAAACATCGTGGCACATTCCTTTCAACATGATATCTTCTCCGACCTTCCGCCAGACGGGGTTCATCAGCGGCCTGGCCAGAGCCATCTCAGGGGCCCCCCGCCCGCCTGCAGGCGAAAGCCCTCCTCCCAGGATCCTGGGAGCGATAAAAACGATGACTTCATCGGCGAGATCCGCTTCAAGCAAGGCATGGATCGTGTAAGATCCCCCCTCCACGAGAAGTGATGTGAGGCCTTCTTCCCATAAAACGTCTGTAAAATCCGTACCGGAAAAAGCGGAACCCCCCGGAAGAGTATAATTTCGAAACCCCTTGATATCAAGATATTTTTCCTGTTCTGTGAGGATGACCCCTTCCCCCTCAAAGACATGGAAGCCGGAAGAGGTGATCTCTCCCCGGGGATCAAAGATGACTTTTGCGGGCTGCCACCCTCCGGGGCAGAGTCGGGCCGTCAGCCTGGGATTATCCCGAAGCACTGTTCCCGCGCCCACCATGATCCCTTTGACGTTGTGCCGGATCCGGTGGACCTCCTCCCGGCTCTCTTCGCAGGATATCCATTTGGAGTCTCCGGCGCATGTGGCGATATAGCCGTCGGCGGTCATGGCATATTTCACGATGATATAGGGCTTTTGCAGGAGGATGTTTTTCAGGAAGATCCTGTTCAGCTCCCTGGCCTTCTTCTCCTGAAAACCGGCCCTCACTTCAAGGCCGGCGTTTTTCAGCTGCCTCAGCCCTCGTCCGGACACAAGGGGATTGGGGTCTTTCATGGCGGCATAGACCGCACGGACACCTTTCCGGATGATGAGGTCCGTGCATGGGGGAGTCTTGCCGTGATGGCTGCAGGGCTCCAGGGTCACATAGAGTTCGCATCCCTCAGCCAGACGGTCGTCGATATCAAGGGCTTTCACTTCGGCATGAGCCTCACCAAAACGGCTGTGAAACCCCTCACCTACGATCTTTCCCTCTTTGACGGCGACAGCCCCCACATAGGGATTGGGCTGCACGGCAGCATCGGCAGAAGCTGCCAATTCCAGGGCGCGTATCATGAACCGGGGATCATACGACACCGGTGAGCCTCCTGAACTCCTCCAGGGCAAACCGGTCTGTCATCCCGGCGATGTAATCGGCGATGGCCCTTTCGGCAGAGGAGACCCCGATCTCCCGCCTGTAGCGCCCGGGCAGGATAGACGGATATTTGCTGTAGAGTGAAAAGAGGGTCTCGAGACACCCTTCTGCGCTGATCCTCATCCGTTCCACCCGGGGATGATTATAAAGATTGTCATAGAGATAGGCCTTCAGCTGCTGCCGCCTGGAGTCCATCCCGGGGCTGAACTTCACCACCCGGATGTTTTTCGCCTTGATCTCGTCAAGGTCTTCCACATCCTCCTCCTCCATGGTTTTTACTGTCGTTTCCACGAGGTCGTTGATGAAAAAAGCGATGAGGGCGCTGATGGTGCGATATTTCAGGACCTTCCCCCGGAGCCCGGCCTCGCCGCGGCGGGCCTCTTCCATGGCATCGTTCCAGATGGCCACCTGCGTCAGGTCATCCCACTCCAGAAGCCCCGACTCCAGGCCGTCATCAAGATCGTGGTTCAGGTAGGCGATCTCATCGGCATAATCGATGAGTTGGGCTTCCACCGTGGGGACATGCCCCAGGTCGAAGAGATCCTCGAGGTCTTTCGTCGAGGGTTTGTCATAAGGGGTGGAGTGTTTGATGATCCCTTCCAGGGTCTCATAAGCGAGATTCAGCCCCCGGAAGGCCCCGTAGCGCTCTTCCAGGTAAGTCACGATCCGGTAGCTCTGCCTGTTGTGCTCAAACCCCCCGTGTTCTTCCATGAGACGGTTGAGGACTTTTTCCCCGGTGTGGCCGAAAGGGGTATGCCCCAGGTCGTGAGCCAGTGCGATGGCTTCCACAAGCTCCATGTTGAGCCCCAGCCTTTTGGCCATGCTCCTGGCGATCTGGGAGACCTCCATGGTATGAGTCAGCCGGGTCCTGTAGTAATCTCCCTCATGGTTGACAAAGACCTGCGTCTTGTACTCGAGTTTGCGGAACGCTTCGCAATGGATGATCCGGTCCCGGTCCCTCTCGTAGATGCCCCTTGTATCGTGAAATATTTCTTTATTCAGCCGTCCGCGGCTCTTCTCGTCTCTCATCGCATAATTTGCATATAATTCCATAGTTAGCCTCCTTTATCAGGATAACACACCCCCTCCTTTTTTGCAATCATTTCTCGATTTTGCTTGACATCGGGGTTTAACCGTATACCATTCTTTTAGCAAAAACGGTCTTGTTTCGCAAGATTTAACCTTTAAAGGAGGGTTTATGAACGCTTATGTGAAACGTGTCGTGGAAAACCTGCACAGCAAGTACCCCTGGGAAAAAGAGTTCCTGCAGGCAGCTACTGAAGTTTTGGAATCTTTGAGCCCTGTGATGGACAAAGAACCCAAATACGAGAAGTACGGTATTCTGGAACGCATCGTCGAGCCTGAACGGACAATCATTTTCCGTGTGCCGTGGAAAGATGACAAAGGCAATCACAATGTCAACATCGGGTTCCGTGTTCAGTTCAACAGCGCCATCGGCCCCTACAAAGGCGGCCTCCGTTTTCACCCGTCTGTCAACCTGAGCATCCTGAAGTTCCTCGGTTTCGAGCAGATCTTTAAAAACAGCCTCACCGGCCTGCCCATGGGCGGAGGCAAAGGCGGGTCCGACTTTGACCCCCGCGGAAAATCCGACAACGAGATCATGGCCTTCTGCCAGTCTTTCATGACAGAACTCTTCCGTCACGTGGGCAATGACACCGACGTTCCCGCCGGAGACATCGGCGTAGGCGGACGTGAGATCGGATACCTCTTCGGCCAGTATAAACGCCTGGCCAACGAGTTCACAGGCGTTCTCACCGGTAAAAACAGAAAATGGGGCGGCAGCCTCATCCGTCCCGAAGCCACCGGTTTCGGTGTCGTCTATTTCACCCAGGAAATGCTGAAGACCAAAAACGACTCTCTCAAAGGCAAGACCGTGGCCGTCTCCGGATTCGGCAATGTCGCCTGGGGCGCCGCGACCAAAGCCACAGAGCTGGGTGCTAAAGTCGTCACCATCTCCGGGCCTGACGGATATGTCTACGACAAGAACGGCATCTCCGGTGAAAAGATCGACTACCTCCTTGAGATGCGTGCTTCCGGCCGCGACAAGGCTCAGGATTTCGCCGACAAGTTCGGTGCTGAGTTCCACGCCGGGAAACGCCCCTGGGAAGTCAAAGTGGACATCGCCCTCCCCTGCGCCACACAGAACGAGCTGGACGGCAAAGATGCCGAGACCCTCGTCAAGAACGGCTGTATCTGCGTCACAGAAGGCTCCAACATGTCTTCCACTCCGGAAGCCATCGAAGTCTTCCTCAAGAACATGGACAAGATCATGTTCTCTCCCGGCAAAGCGTCGAATGCCGGCGGCGTAGCCACATCAGGGCTGGAGATGTCTCAGAACAGCATGCGTTACAGCTGGACAGAGGAAGAAGTGGATGCCAAACTGCATCAGATCATGATCAATATCCACAACGCCTGTCTGGATGCTTCGGCCAAGTACAGCAAAAAAGGCAACTATGTGGACGGTGCCAATATCGCCGGTTTCCTCAAAGTCGCCGATTCCATGATCGAACAGGGCCTTGTTTGATTCTTTAAACCGGGCTTATCATGACAGGGGCGGCCTTCGGGCCGCCCTTTTTTTTTCTTGCTCCTTTGGCGTTATGCACTTATAATCATAACGCTAAAGGAGGTTACTATGCGTAGAACATTATTGATTTTGTTTGCTGTGGCTCTGCTGTTCACAGCCTGTTCCCAGGCCGGACGTGCTCCCAAAGAGGAGACTCTCGTGGTGATCCATGCGGGAAGCCTTTCTGTCCCCTTCGCTGAACTGGAAGCCGGGTTTGAAAAAGCCAACCCCGGAGTGGATGTTCTGAGAGAATCAGCAGGGAGCCGGAAATGCGCCCGGATGATTTCCGAACTGGGAAAAGAAGTAGACGTGTTCGGCAGTGCTGATTACTCTGTTATCGAAAACCTGCTTTTCGATGAGTTCGCCACCTGGAACATCTCTTTTGTGACCAATGAGATGGCGATCATGTATTCTGACAAAAGCCTCTACCATGACGAGATCAACGGGGAGAACTGGATCGACATCCTTCTGCGCCCCGATGTCTCCGTGGGACGGAGCAACCCCAACGCCGACCCTTGCGGATACCGCGCTCTTCTGACCTGGCAGCTGGCCGAGCGTCACACCAACCGTCCCGGCCTTTATGAGAAACTGGTCAACAAGAAGAAGACCTTCATCCGCGACAAAGAGACTGATCTCATCGCTCTCGTGGAAGCCGGGGAACTGGATTATCTCTTTATCTACCGTTCCGTGGCTCAGCAGCACAATGCTCCCCACGTGATCCTCGACGATGCGATCAACCTGAAATCACCCGAATTTGCCGATTTCTATTCATTGGCAAAAGTGGACATTTCAGGAAAGAACCCCGGCGAGAAGATCACACAGACCGGGGCTCCCATGATCTACGGGATCACCATTCCCAAGAATGCGCCTCATCCGAAGCTTGCTGAGAAGTTCCTTCTCTACCTCTTCTCCGAAGAGGGCGTCTCCATCATGGAGAAAAACGGCCAACCCTTTATCCGTCCTCCTTATATCACAGGAAACAGTGACGATGTCCCCAAGGCCATCAAGAAAGCCTTCTCAAAAATAGCTGCGGAATAAGCGACCAAAAGAGCCGGCTCCCGCCGGCTCTTTTTTCTTTCCTTCACCATTGGGCTGTTCAGTCTTGATTAATGAGATCTTTGATGAAATTGGGCAGAGCAAAGGCCGCGGTATGGACCTCTCTGTTGTAATACTTCAGGGCCCTTTCAAAATCGGGGCTTGCCGCAGGAGTGCGGGGATCCCTTTTCTTGGATGCGAACCCGAAGAGCCAGTGGCCGCTGGGATAGGTGGGGATGAACGCCTGGTAAAAGGCAAAAACGGGGAAGATCTTTTTGAGTTTACCCGAGATCCCCGTGACCCATTCAGGGGAGTAGTGGGGATTCTCAGCCTGGTTGATGACGATCCCCTCATCACTGAGAATATTGAAACACGCCTGATAAAACGAAGTCCCGAAGAGTCCCTCTCCGGGGCCCACGGGATCGGTGGAATCGATGATGATGAGGTCATACGGCTCTCCGGTGTAGCCTTCAATATAGGCCACCCCGTCCCCGACCATGAGCCGGACCCGGGGATCCCGGTTACCCGAAGTGAGTGTGGGAAGGAACCGTTCTGAAAGCTCCACCACCGTTCCGTCGATCTCCACCCAGTCTATGGACCGGAGGTGTTCATAGCGTGTGAGTTCCCGGATCGTACCGCCGTCTCCGGCTCCGATCACAAGGACCCGCTGAATACCGGGATGGACCGCCATGGCCGGATGGACGATCATTTCATGATAGATAAACTCATCCCGGGTGGTGAGCATGGTCACGTCGTCGATGACCATGACACGTCCGAAAAATGAGTTCTCAAAGATCATGATCTCCTGAAAAGGGCTCTTCTCCTGACAGAGGATTTTTTCGATCCTGAATCCCAGTGACGCCTGATGCTGATAAGTGGACTCTTCTCTGAACCAGTCTCCCATGCCTCTTCCTCTTTCCCTTCCGGGTTCAGACTCTGATCTTCCCCTGGGGTTTGTGAGTCAGCTGGACCTGTTCGATATGAGAATACTTCTTGACTTTTTCGACGATCCCCCGCGAGATCTCCTGGGTCTCTGTATGCTCTGCAGCAAAGACCTCTTTGAGATACTCGAACCCGACCCAGGGGTTGACATCGTCTCCGCAGGTAAAAATATCAATGGCAGCGTATTTGTATTCCGGCCAGGTATGGATGCTGAGGTGAGATTCCGATATCACCACGACCCCGCTGACTCCCCAGGGTTCGAATGTATGAAAATTCGTCCCGATGACCGTCGCCCCGGATATCCGTGCAGCCTCGGCCATGGCTGACTCGATGAAACTGACATTATTCATGACGCTTTCGCTGCAATTATAAAATTCCGCAAGGATATGTCTTCCCAGCCTCATAGCAGCCTCCTTTCAATAGGGAGATATTGAAATGCAAGCCGTATGCCGCGGATACCACCCGCACGGCAACCTCTTCTGTGTTGAACAGATCTCCAATACTTCCGATGGAAATATACGATGCCAAGCCGATTAATTATAAAAAGAGCACCCCCCCTGTCAAGTTAAAATTTATGAGAATGGCCTTGCTCGCTTTATCGGCTCCCGGAAGGCCTTTTCTCATGTGACGTGTTCAGAGTGAGGGTCACTTCAGGGATTTCGCCCGGGGATAATGCTGTTCCGTCAGAGGAGGACATGGTCCAGACAATGGTTCCACTCTTCTCTTTGACGACAAGCGGCCCCTGAAAGGACCTTTTGCAGGCCTCGGGGTCATGGAGTGTCAAGTTCTGGCTGCTGTCCCGGTACGCGGGCCCGGTATGAAAAAGAAGCTGAAGAGCTGTGTCTGATACGGTGAACTCCCATTCCAGCTCCAGGATCATCTGGGCTTCAACCCCCTCCATATGAAATGTGACAAAAGGGAGATCTTTGAGAAGGCCGTCCTCCTCATGGAGCCGATAGGGGAACCGGGCCATCTCTTCATCGTTGAGAAAGGCTATCTCTCTCGTTTCCGGGTCTCTCCGGACAAGACGGATCCGGAGAAGTTGAAAATCATGAGCCTTCATGGAGTGAAACCCCGAAAGAGGATAGAGAAAAAGAGTCCCCTCTTCAAAAGCCTTCACAAGGTCATGGCCCCGGATACGGAAGCCTGAGGGCAAAGGAAAGACGTCATAAGACCGCTCCAAATAAGCGTAAGCCGGAATCCCTTCCCGTTTTCCTGCCCCTTGAATGAGAAGCATAAGAAAAACCAGAAGGAGAAAGGGGAGAGGAGTCTGCTGTCTTGTCATACAGGAAGTATAGCAAAGAAGAAGAGGCAGGCAAGGTTTTCATTGACCCGTCCCGGTGATGGACTATACTTGAGCTGTTCAGAAGGGAAACGGGTGGAAGGCCCGTGCTGCCCCGCAACTGTAAGCGGAACGAAAACCTCTTTATGCCACTGTGTGTGATACACGGGAAGGCGGGTGAGTAGGCTGCCGCAAGCCAGGACACCTAATGGACAGAGGCTATCACATCTTCACCAACTCGAGGGGGTTGACTATGCGTCATGTTTTTTTGTTTATCCTGTTTTTATCCGCAGCACTCACTCCGGCCCTGCCGGAAGAATACCTCATCACCGCCAATCGCGTGAAAGAGGATCCGGCCCAGGTCACTGCGGATGTCACCGTTATCGATGAAGAGGAGTTCAGGGAAAAGGATTATCAGGATCTTGATGCCCTGCTCTCCTCACTCTCGTTCTTTTCCGTGACAGAATACGGACCCTGGGGAGGATCTTCGGTCCGGCTGGGAGGAAGCGCTTCAAAAAACCTGCTCGTTCTTCTGGACGGGGTTCCTCTGACCAATCCTACCGGTATTGAACGGGGCTTCAGCCTTCCCAACTTTTCCCTGGCCGGTGTGAACCGGGCCGAGGTCGTCCGGGGAGCCAACAGCGCCGTCTACGGATCCAATGCCGTGACAGGAGTCGTCAACCTGATGACAGATTCCGATTTTTCACCGTTGCTGACACTTTCGCTCTCCCATGGGAGTTACGGTCTTTTTTCAGGGAAGACATCACTCTCACACACCCTGTTCAACACGGCCGCGACACTCACGGCAGAATACATGACAGCCCGGGGATATAATCTCTCGCCGGAGGGATCGGAAAAGGACGGAGCCTCCGGGTACACGCTTGATGCCACACTGGACCACGCTCTGTCTCCCGCCTTCTCTCTCACAGCACGGGCCCGCTACATGAACTCCTCACTGGATTATGACAGCTGGTCCTACCAGGCGGCTGATGCTCCTCTGACTGAAGACAACAGTATCCTCTTCGCCATGGCCCGCGGGGAAGGAGAGCTCTTCTCCGGCCACCGGAGTCTGATGACTCTGAGCCTGAACCGGACCCGCCGGGTCTATAAAGATGACAACACGGAAACGGACCGGTACTCGGGTTCCGTCCTGCGGCTTTCTCTTCAGGACGACATCTCCGCAGGACGGGCCACATGGTCTGTGGGAAGTGACCTGACTTATGAACTGGCCCGCCAGGACACCTCCTATGATTACGATATGGAGAGCGAGTCCATGACCCTCTCCGAGTTCTATACCGGAGTCTTCAGTGCCTTATCGGAGAACGTCTCCTTCGATGCCGCTGCCCGGATCCTTGTTCCCCATACAGACAGCAGCGGGACGGCTGTGGTCTATAAGGGCGGGCTCCGCTGGAATGCTCTCCGTGTTCCCTGGAAAACGGACCTTTCTGTGAACTACGGGACCTCCTATAATCTGCCCACCCTGTTTCAGCTCTACGGGACAGCCCTGGACTGGATGACCTCTTCTCCGGTCACTGTAGGAAACCGTGACCTGAAACCGGAACAGGGCGCGAATGTCAACATCCGGATGGAAAACACGCTCTTTGACGGCCGTGTTGAATTCGACCTCTTCTGGAGCCGGGAATCCTTCAAAGATTACATCACCATGGATTACCTGCTGAACCGTTATGTGAACCGTGAAAAAGCGCTCATCAATAACCTTGAGCTTCGATCCTCTGTAGCCTTTCATCCGGGATCCTGGGACATCCGGCTTTTCGGCCAGTATCTCATCACACGGGCGAAAGACACCACAGAGCAGGTCCATACCTCTATGCCCATGATCCCGGAATACTCCTCTCTTGCGGGCCTGCATGTCGCCTGTCCCGAGGGAGCTGCCGAGATCTCTCTGAAGACCACAGGGGAACGGCTTTCCGGTTATCCCGTCCTGACCATGCCGGCCTATTCCCTGCTTTCAGCGTCTCTCACCTGGAATGTCTCAGAGGCCCTCTCCGTGAACCTCAAGGGAGACAATCTCACAGGGGAGAGTTATCACCAGACGGTTGAGATGGTGGATTCCGGCTACGGTCCTGCTCCGCTTATCACCGGAGTGAGCGGATATGTCCAATACCCGGGCTACAGGACACCGGAACGCTCCTTTCAGCTCAGCCTGACTTACCGCCTTCCCTTATAAACACTTCCGGCAGCCCCTCCTGACTCAGGTGGGGCTGCTCTCAACCTCTTTACTTTACCCTCCTCTATGGTAAGATAAGGTCATGGAACGATACGACTCTGCTGTGATCACCGGTTTGTCCCCCAAAGGTTTTTTTACAGGCCGGGGAAGCACAGGACGTGATCTTCTCTGCCTCTATACCGATATCGGGGAAGAGACTTACGGCCCCTGGTTCAGAAAAAAAAGAAAAAATTATCACCGGACAGAGACGCTTCTCAGCCCTCCCTCTCCCAGCCGCATCACACCGGAATGCCCTTTTTTTACCCAATGCGGAGGATGTGACCTGCAGCATCTGAGTCTTGCAAGGGAGCATGAGATCAAGACTCTTCTGGCCCGTGAACTTCTGGGCCGCCTTCCGGAACGCCTTATCCCTTCCCCTCTGACCTACGGTTACCGGAACAACATGGAATTCACGTTTTCTCCTCAGGCCATGGGACTTCACAGAAAACTCTCGAAACGCCTTCTTGACATCCCCTCCTGCCCCCTCGCCCATCCCGACATCGATGAGGCCATGAGCCGTTTTCGGCTCTCCCGCATCCACGATGACGGAGAAGTGCGGTTTGTCACCACGGATGAGGGGCTTCTCACCAGGATCTATCCCAAATATGTCTCCAAGGAGACCGATACGGCCCATCTTGTTTTCGGCCCCAAAAGCATCGGCGGAATGACATATTTCGTCTCTCCCGATACATTTTTCCAATCAAATGATACTGTGCTGACTCCGTGGCTGGAGACCATCTCCGGCTGGGCGCGCGAAGCGGTTTCCCCTGAATCAACCGTTCTGGACCTCTACTGCGGGTCGGGGACCATCGCTTTGAAGCTGGCAACCCATTTCAGACATGTGACCGGCATCGAGAACAATCCCCTCTCCCTCTTTCTCTTTGAAAAGGGGATCCCGGCCAACGGCTTCACTCCGGGGGACCTCTCCCTGATCCAGGGGGACCTGATGACCCACGACCTCAAGGGGCTCCACCCTGATCTTCTCATTGTCAATCCTCCCCGCGGCGGCCTTTCGCCCCTGGTCAGATCATTTATCCGTGAACGAAGAATCCCCCGGATCATCTACAGTTCCTGTAATGTGGCCAGTTTTGCCAGAGACATCGCCGAACTGGCCTCTTATCATCTGGAGAAATACATCATTGTGAACATGTTTCCCCGCACCTTCCATTTTGAAGTCGTCGGACGGTTAAAACTAAAGGAGGAGTGAATTGTGGTCGAAAAAACATTTATCATGGTGAAGCCCGACGGGCTTCAAAGGGCTCTTGTCGGTGATGTGATCACGCGTTTTGAGACAAAGGGGTTGAAACTGGTGGCGCTCAAACTGCTTCTCCTGGACAAGGCACACGCAGAGCGTCATTATGCCGTGCATCGCGAAAAACCCTTTTTCGAGGCTCTCATCGAGTTCATCACATCCGGGCCTGTTGTGGCCATGGTCTGGGAAGCTGATAATGCCGTCTATATCGGACGAAAACTCACAGGGCCCACCACACCTAACGAGGCTCCTCCGGGAACCATCCGGGGAGATTACTGCCTCAATACCCAGTTCAACGTGATCCATGCCTCCGATTCTGTCGAAAACGCAAAACGGGAGATCGCCATCTTCTTTGAACCCGGCGAGATCATCCGGTATGACAGAAGTATTAAACACTGGCTGGGGCTGGATGGGATGGAACCGGCCCTTTAGGGCCGGTTCCCGAAAGAATCAATCAAAACATCAGAATATTGAAACCCACACGGAACATCAAACCGGAAGAGTTGAGGGTTGTATAGTACCCGCCCTCTTCATCCTTTTCAAATTTGGCACCGTTGTAGATCATCTCTCCAATGAGGCTTGAACGGGATCCGATCCGATAGAGGACACCCCCGCCTGCCTGCCAGACAAAACCCGTGTAGGTGAGTGAATCCTCCTGGGGGTCAGTCCCGTCATCGGCCAGATCCGTAAAAGAGATATGGGTATATCCGATGCCCAGGCCCGCTGTGACAAAGGGCTTGAGAGAGGAATAATTATCCAGGGGGATCGCCATCCTGATCTTGACTGTCAGGGGAAGGTGAAAACCTTTCCATTTGCTGAGGTAGCGGCCGGTCTCCAGGCTGACGCCGACACTTTCCGTATCTCCCAGGTCTTCCTTATCTTCGATGGTCTTCCAGTAAAGATCCCCCCCGAAGAGGAGAGAGACGTTTTCATCGATGGCATAACCGTATTCGAGTCCCCAGATGGCACCGGCTTTAAGCTCCGCGGGAGCATAGAGTCCCACCTTGAAAGTCATATTTTTGCTGGCATGGGCCGTTGAGAGGGCTACAGCCAAAAGGATAACCGTCAGTAAAAGTGATCTTTTCATGAGAATTCCTCCTTGGATTTTTTAAGATTATAACGGAGGTTGGGGAGATTCACAAGGCATCAGTCTTTTTTTTCAAAGCCCTTGAATGAACAGGACCCTGCCGAGGGACAGCCGTCACATGACCCCGAAAGACAGTTCTTCTTTCTTTTTTTCATCATGATGACGAGCAGGATCACAGCGGAAAGCCCCACGGCGGCAATGAGAAGATCAGTCATCTTACCCCCATCCTAAGAGAAGTCCCCCCTGGTAGACGGCCATTGACACCAGCCAGGGAACGATGAGTGTGAGCAGAAGGACATAAAAAAGCATCGTCCAGCCGAACTCGTGTTTCACCGCAGCCAGCACGGCCACACAGGGGACGAAAAGAAGAATAAAGACCATATAAGAGAGGGCCGAGAGGGGCGTAAAGTCGTTTTCAATACGCCGGCTCAGTCCGGTCTCTTCCTCTTCGGGAACATCAAACGCCGACAGGGCCCTGACTCCGAAGATCCCCTTGAGAGAATCCAGGCCGGCCCGTCCTAACCCCGCTGCCTCCTGTCCCAGGTCATGAAAAGGTCTCAGCGGCACATCCTCTTCAAGGCTCTCCTCTTCTGTCTCATGATACATCTGGCCCAGGGCCCCCACGACGACCTCCTTGGCCACGATCCCTGGGATCAGGGCGGCCACCGGTTCCACTTTCCCGAACCCGTTGGGCTGAAAGAGAGGCGCGATGAGATGAGCCCCTCTTCCCAGCAGAGTCTTGTCCACTGTCGTCCCGTAAGGAAGATTCATCATCACCCAGAGGATGACCATGGTGACCAGGATCAGGGTGCCCGCCTTGCGGACAAATGATTTTGTCCGCTGAAAGATGGCATTCCAGATCATTTTCCCTGTGGGGATCCGGTAGGGGGGAAGCTCCATAATGAGAGGGGCTTCTTCACCCCGGGCAAAGATCTTTTTATAGAGAAGCCCGATGATCATAGCCACAAGGATCCCCGCGGCATAGAGGCCGAAGATGACCCGGGTGGCCGATTCCTTGAAAAAGACAGCGGTAAAAAGAGCATAGACCGGCAAACGGGCAGCGCAGGACATGAACGGCGTGAGGAGAGCCGTGAGTTTGCGCTCTTTTTCGTTATCCAGTGTCCTCGAAGCATAGATGGCAGGCACATTGCACCCGAATCCGATGAGGAGGGGGACAAAGGCTTTCCCCGGAAGGCCCACGGAACGCATCACCCTGTCCATGACAAAGGCGGCCCGGGCCATGTATCCGCTCTCCTCAAGAAGGCCCAGGAAGAAGTAGAGAAACGCCATCAGGGGCACGAAGGAGAGGACCGCTCCCACACCCCCGACAATACCGTCTCCCACAAGAGACCTGACCCAGTCTGCGGCTCCCGCTGCAGAGAGGCCGGCGTCGATGTACCGGCCCACAAATGAGGTAAAGAAGGAATCGGCCCAGTCCACAAAGGGAGCGCTTCCTTCAAATGTAAACCGGAACATGAGATACATCATGAGAAAGAAGAGAGGGATCCCCAGAAATGTATTGAGGACCACTGAATCGATGAGGTCTGTCCATTGACGCCGGGTCTTTCCTGTCTGTTTGTAACAGGAGCGCAGAAGCCCCTTGATATAGCCCGACCTGATATCGGTGATGACATCAGGAACACTCTGTTTATGGTACGTCCGGATCTCTTCTCTCAGGGGCTCAAACCGGTCTTCGATCCGGCATCGCTCCAGACGCTCCAACGTCTCCGCATCCCCCTCCAGGGCTTTGACGCTCATCCAGTGGAGGGGATAGCGGCCCTGCAGTCCGCACTCTTCCAGGATACGCGCAGTCTCCCTGATCTTCTCGTCCACCATGGTATCTGTCATATGCTTATACACGGGAAGACGGGGGACGATGGGGTCTTCAGCAAGTTTGACGGCTTCTTCAAGGAGTTCGGCCACACCCTCCCCCGAGCGGGCCACGGTCTTCACGGCAGGAAGCCCGATCTCCCGGGCGAAAAGGCTGATATTGAATTCCCCTCCGAGATGGACAAATTCATCCCACATATTCAGGGCAAGAAGCATGGGGATCCCCAGCTCCATGAGCTGCAGGGTGAGGGAAAGGTTGCGTTCCACATTGGTCATATCAATGACGTTGATGATCATGTCCGGGCGTTCTTCCAGGAGAAAGTCTCTGGCCACTTTTTCTTCCAGGGAATAGGGCGTGAGGGCGTAGATCCCGGGAATATCCACTCCGCGGAACCGTTTTCCGTCCCGCACAAAGACCGCTTCTTTTTTCTCCACGGTCACTCCGGGCCAGTTGCCCACCTGAAGCGAACTTCCGGAGATGGCGTTCATCAGCGCGGTCTTGCCCACGTTGGGATTTCCGGCAAATGCGATGACGGTCTCTTTCTTCACAAAATTACTCCTCTGCGCTGCAGAAGATCTTCATCGCCTGTTTATGGCCTAACCCGATACGGCAGTTGCCCACTTTGACAAGCATGGGTCCGGGAGATCCTTTGAGGATCTCGATGCTTTTCCCCCGGAAAAGGCCCAGGGCATGGAGGCGGTAGATAAAATGAGGGCCGCCCTGGATATCCTGAATGATGACACGGGCCCCTTTATGAAACTGCGCCAGTGGTGCCATGGATCCGCCCTTTCTGTCAGCCATTACCTCTCCTTAAATTACCCATAGCTAACTTTCTGAGTGAAGAATAACACGGATAAAACGAGTGTCAAGGAAAACCGTGAAAAAACTTAAAAAATATCTTCGGGATATCCTCCGTAGATGTCCCAGGCGGAAAACTGCATCAAAGTCCCCTTTCCGTTCTCGTCCAGGTCGATTCCCGCCTGCTTCAGAAGAGCATAGAGCTGAGCGGCGCCCTTCTCGTCATCAGTGACGCCCAGATAGGTCTTGTTGTACTGCCCCCGGGCTTTGCCGAATCCCATGGCTGAAAAGTAGGACATGAGCCCGAGGCTGTTGCCGATATTGCGCCCCTGGAGTTCTGTGAGCAGGCCTACTCCGATCTCAGTGAAAAAGGAGGAGATGCGGGCCTCTTCAATGGACTCGTTAAGACTGAGGATGATGATGAACTTTTTCGTCTTTTTCTCTTCCACGGTGATTTGAAGGGAATGTTTTTTGATGGCAAAAAGGATATCATCTCTGATCTCCGCCCGTTTCACCGCAGTGACAAAATCATCACTGCTGATCAACCGCGAAATAGAGGCCAAAAGCTTCAGGTAGTTCTGATCCCCTTCGGGGACCCCGATAAAGAAGACGACCTCGGCTTTTCTTCCTTTGGCTCCCTCATAGGCAAGCCCTCCGGGAAAATAGGCCATGAGGACAAAAAGCTGCCTGACATAGACCCCCCGGGCGTGGGGAAGGACGATGTGAGGCTTCAGTTCAACCGTTCCCGCTTCCTCCTTGTCCTTCACGCCTCCGGTCATCTGCTCCGCGGATGTGATCCACCCCTCTTCCAGGGCCCTGGAAGAGAGCAAAGCAAAAAGTTCCTCTTTATCCTTGACTTTGGGATCGTAATAAATTTTTGAGACATCTAGAAACTGCTGGAGCATAGGACCCTCCTTTTTAATCTCTGAAAATATATTTTAACAAAAACGGGGTGACCAGAGCTGTCACGGTCACCATGATGACCACCGCGCTGAACTGTGTTTCGTTGAACAAGACACCCTTCATCTCTGTGGCGATGAGAGAGGCCATGACCAGGGCCACTTCCCCCCTGGGGATCATCCCCGCTCCGATGGTCAGAGAACGCCGCCACCCGAATCCGATGGCCCGGGCCGCTCCTCCTGCTCCCAGAAGCTTGCCGGCAATGGCCACGATGATGATGAGGATCGTGTAGGGGACATGAAGCTGGGTCACCCGCAGATTCGTCTCCACCCCGATAAAAATAAAAAAAAGAGAGATGAAGACTGTATGCCCCACCATGGAGACCCCTTCATTGATCCGGTGACGGAAGGGAGTCTGTCCCATAAACAGGCCGGCGAGATAAGCCCCGGTGATTGCGGCGATCTCTGCTTTCTGCGCCGCCCAGGCAAAGCAGAAGAGAAGCGCAAGAGCAATGGAGACCACGGGCATCTCCGCTTTCATCTTGTTGGCGAAGTTCAGGATCAGGGGAAAAAGGAAAATCCCCAGGAGAGCGGCTCCTGCTATATAGAGCACGATGACCAGGATGGCCGAAAAGACGCCTCCCTGGCTCTCTCCCATGAACCCGAACATAAAGGTGAGCATGAGGATCCCCAGGATGTCATCGATGATGGCCGCCCCCAGGATAATATTCCCCTCAACGGTCTTGAGCTTCTCCATATCCATGAGCGTCATCACTGTAATGGAGACCGATGTGGCGGTGAGGATGATCCCCATGATCAGAGAGGTCATCACAGAGGAATAAAAGAGATAGGTCACGCCGAACCCCAGGCCCAGGGGGATGAAGACGCCGGCGAGAGCGACGACAAAGGCGTTTTTCCCCACAAGACGCATCTGCCTGAGGTCTGTCTCCAGCCCCGCCATGAAAAGAAGGATGGTCACCCCGATATCCGCGAAGAATTTCAACTTCTCATAATCAGCTGTCTCGGGGACAATAAAAGCAAAGCCGCTCGGCCCGAGGATCAGGCCGATGATGATCATCCCCAGGACCGGGGGAAGATTGATCTTATAAAAAAAATCAGTCAGCAGCTTGGAAAAGAAAATAAAAGCTGCCAGAAGGATCAAGGCATTGCTCACCACACGTTCCCTTCCTGTTTTTCATTATTATAGTCTCTGTATGATAAAAATCAATGGAAGAGAGGGCGCCTGAAAGGCGCCCTCTTGAGATCAATGATGGGCGATGGGGTCGGGATTGCCGTCGGGATCGTTGACAGCATACCCGTCGGCATGGACAGACCCTAAAAGAAGAAGACCGGCCACATGGGGCGAGGCCATGGATGTTCCGTCCAGGGTCGCCGTTCCGCCGTTCTTATAGAGGGAGAGGATCCCTACACCGGGAGCGGCATAATCCACAGGCGGATTGGCATAATTGGAAAAATAGGCAAACCGGTCAGACGAATCGATGGCCGAGACAGTATAAACATTGGTGTGGTTGACTCGCGCCGGTGAGCAGTTGTTGGCGTTCTGAGCTTCATTGCCTGCGGCAATGGCAAACTTGATGCCGTTGGACGCGGCATTGAGGACAGCGTCGTCCAGAGCAGTGGAGATCCCTCCGCCGAGGCTCATGTTGGCCACATCGCCGGGAGCGCCGTTGGCAGCCACATAATCGACTCCGGCGATCACGCCGTCTGTTGTCCCGCTTCCGCGGCGGTCGAGGACACGGACAGCGATAACCGTGGCGTTGGCGGCCACACCGACCACTCCGATGCTGTTGTCTTTGGCTGCGATGGTCCCGGCCACATGGGTCCCGTGGCCGTTTTCATCATTCGCGTCTTTTGTCCGGACCACAAAAGTCCGGCTCCTGCTGGTATCCACATTGAGGTCCGGGTGATCCAGGTCGATTCCTGTATCGATGACCCAGGCCACAGCGCCGGTGGCATCCACGCCTCCGCCCACACGGGTAATACCCCAGGGGACACTCTGGCCGGACGGATCATCATCCGGGGGAACCACAGGTTTTTTAACGATTCCCACGACCTGGACAGGCTCGATATAGGCCACATCAGCATCGTCAGCCAGCTTCTGAAGCTGGTTTTCGTTCAACCGGGCGGAAAACCCCTTGATGGCTGTTCCGAAGACATGTTTTTTGACAGCGGGAAAATCCACACCGTGGCGGGCAGCCAGTTTTTCAGCCACACGGGTCACGGCCTCCACGCCTTTTGAGGAGACATGGTTTTTCAGGACAACGATATACTCACCGGGGACAGGCTGTCCCGGCACGGCGTTCATGGGAGCACTGAGGCTTCCCGTACTCACCGATTCAGAGTCGAGCATATCACTGGCCTTTGTGCACCCGAAAGAGAATGCGACCATCAGAACCAGGGACCACAAGAGAACTCTTTTCACATGATACCTCCTTTTCATCACACACAACAGCTTAAATAATTCTTGCGGAAAGCTAAATTAAATAAACTTTCCAAAAATTATTTTCCCATATCCATAATATAATAAAGATACAAGGGGTTCTGTCAATAAAATTTTCAATTTGACTGAACAATATATTTGAGTAGACTGGGGTGATGATACGAACTCTCCTGGAAGCCCTTCTTGTGATCCGCTTTGTCCGCTACGAACATCTCACCGGGATTCTTTTTCAATCCCTGGCCCGGCGCGACGCCTTATTCTCTCAGCCTGAAGCAGCCCGGCTCTGGCTGGATTTCGATACGACATCGGCTCCGGCGGTTACGGGTTTTGTCCGGCTTCTTGAACGGGCTTACGGGATCGACTGGCGGGGGAAAAGCCCCCGTTTGAAACAAGAGGAGAAGAGAGCCCGCCGTATACGCAGCGACATCATCCATGCCAAGGGGCGCCATTCCTGTACGGTTCTTCTCCAAAGTCTCGGAACTGTCCGGAAGCTTCACCGGGAGCGCAAAAAAATCCTCAGGGAATTCCGGGAGACACGATGCCGGCTGGACACCGCTGCCATGCGCCGGGAGATCTCCCGGCTGGTGAAATAGAAAGAGTGGGGTCTCCCCCGCTCTTCTCATTTTTTCCGTGCTTCTTTCAAAGCATCCCGGACAAGGCCCGGGGCAGGAATATAGGGCAGGGTAATATGGTCCTTTCCGCTGAAGAGCTTGTTATACTCCACGCTTGTGGCCATGGCGTTTTCATTGCGCGCCCAGGCCCTGCGGGCCACTCCGCCCATGACATCCCAGGGAATGGCATTCCGGATGACTTCATCGGTCTTCTCACTGCCGTCAAGGAGAAGCCCGAACCCGCCGTTGATGGCTTTTCCGATCCCCACACCGCCGCCGTTGTGGAGAGCGATGAGGGACATTCCCCGGGCGGCATTCCCGGCAAAACAGTTGACGGCCATCTCCGCCATGATATTGCTGCCATCCTTGATATTGGATGTCTCTCTGAAGGGAGAGTCGGTCCCCCCTGTATCATGATGGTCCCGGCCCAGCATGACAGGGCCGATCTCGCCGTTTCGCACCATCTCGTTAAACTTCAGGGCGATGGTCATCCGGCCCAGGGCATCCTGGTAGAGGATCCGCGCCTGGGTTCCCACCACGAGATTGTTTTTATCCGCATCTTTGATCCACACATGGTTGTCTCTGTCCTGGTAACGGCGGCCGGGATCGATGCAGGAAGCGGCCGCGGCATCCGTCTTGAGCAGGTCCTCTTTTTTCCCGGAAAGGCAGACCCAGCGGAAGGGGCCGTATCCGTAGTCGAAGAGCTGGGGGCCGAGAATGTCTTCCACGTAGGAGGGGAAAATAAACCCGTCTTTCTCATCTCTCCCGTTTTTGGCGATCTCAGTGACTCCCGCGTCAAAGACAGCTTTCATAAAAGAGTTCCCGTAATCAAAAAAGTAGACTCCCCGGCTCACCAGGGTCTTGATCAGCTCATAATGCTTCTGAAGAGAGCGGTCCACAAGCTTGATAAAGGTCTTCTTGTCCTCTTCAAGAAGTCTCGTCCGCTCTTCAAAAGTGACGCCCTGGGGACAATACCCGCCGTCGTAAGCCGCATGACAGGATGTCTGGTCGGAAAGGAGGTCGATGGGCTTCTCTGCCTTGACAGCATATTCCAGCAGATCCACGATATTTCCGTGGAAAGCCACCGAAAGCGCCTTTTCTTTTTTCATGGCCTCCTCAGCCAGGGAAAAGGCTTCTTCAGGGCTCGCGGCCACAGCTGAGACCCAGCCCTGGGAATGCCTGGTCTCTATGCGCGATGCATCCACTTCGGCAAAGATCCCCACTCCGTTGGCGATCTCCACGGCTTTGGGCTGAGCTCCGCTCATCCCGCCCAGTCCGGAGGAGATAAAGAGCTTCCCGCGGAGGTCTCCGTCTGCGGGGACGCCCAGCTTGATCCGCCCGGCATTCAGGATCGTGCTGTAGGTCCCGTGGACGATGCCCTGAGGGCCGATATACATCCATCCGCCGGCGGTCATCTGGCCGTAGTTGGCTATACCCATGGCTGCCGCGCGGGTCCAGTTTTCCACATCATCAAACATCCCGATCATCAGGGCGTTGGTCAGGATCACACGGGGAGCCCCGGGATGAGAATGGAAGAGCCCTGCGGGATGTCCGGAATGGAGGACCAGGGTCTGTTCATCTGTCATCTCCCGGAGATAGAATTTGATGAGATGATATTGCATCCAGTTCTGACAGACCTGCCCCGTTTCTCCGTAAGTCACCAGCTCATAAGGATAAAGCGCCACATCAAAGTCGAGGTTATTGTCGATCATCACCTGGAAAGCTTTCCCCTCGAGGGTCTTTCCCGGGTACTCCTCGACGGGTTTCCCGTACAGCCTCCCTTGGGGACGGAACCGGTATCCGTAGATCCGGCCGCGCGTGAGGAGCTCATGAGCAAATTCAGGAGCTAATATCGTATGCCACTTTTCGGGGATATAGCGAAGAGCATTGGCCAAAGCCAGTTCCATATCATGGTCTGAAAGGTTCAGCTCCCGTTTGGGCGCTCTCCGGATCCCTTCCTGAAAGACAGGGGGCGGAGGGAGCTCCTGAAAAACAGCATCCAGCTTGATGGTCATGGCCTGTGAAATATCATGATTCGACAACATAACAACCTCCTTCTCTCAGGGCAGCAGCGCCGTGCCCAAAGCTTTTTCCACCTCTTCGATAAAGCCGCCGGCTATGAGGAGCTCATGGACGGCCTCGATCTCCGGTTTGAACCACCGGTCCTCTGTGAGAGGGGGCATTTTTTCCAGGATGAGAGAAGCAGCAGCATCGACGCCGGCCCCTCCCCTGTGGGGTTTTCGATAGTTGATTCCCTGGGCTGCCGCCATGGCTTCGATCGTATAAATAAAGGAGACATTGTCTGTGATCATCTGAAGCTGACGGGCAGCGATGGTCCCCATACTCACATGGTCTTCCTTCCCCGCAGATGTGGGAATGGAATCCACAGAGGCCGGGTGCGCCAGCACTTTGTTTTCAGACACCAGGCTTGCTGCCACATATTGAGGGATCATCCAGCCGGAATTGACACCGCCTTTTCCCGTCAGGAAAGCCGGCAGGCCTCTGTTGTAAGCGGGATGGACCAGCCGGTCGATACGGCGTTCTGATATATTCCCCCATTCCGCCACAGCCGTTTTCATAAAATCCATAGCCAGAGCCACAGGCTGGCCGTGAAAATTCCCTCCGGAGATGGCTTCGTCTTCAAAGATCAGGGGATTGTCCGTGGCGCTGTTGATCTCTGTTTCCACGACATTCACAGCGTAACGGAGGGCATCCTTCGAAGCTCCGTGCACCTGCGGCATACACCTTAAGGAGTAAGCATCCTGGACCTCTTCACACTGGAGGTGCGAAGCCCGGATGGCGCTGCCCTTAAGCAGCTCGCGCAGGTTGGCTGCTGCATCGCCCTGCCCCCGGTGGGGCCTGAGCAGATGGACCCGCTCGTCAAAAGCCTTGTCGGTCCCTAAAAGCGCATCCACAGTCATGGCGCCGATGATATCGGTAAGGACAGACAGCCTTTTTACCCTGTAGAGAGCCAGGGCCCCCACGGCTGTCATGACCTGTGTTCCATTGATGAGGGCCAGCCCTTCTTTGGCCAGAAGAGTATGGGGGGTAATGCCGGCTCTCGTCATGGCCTCTTTTCCGGGAAGACGTTCCCCCCGGTAATCGGCTTCTCCCTCACCCATGAGGACAAGCATCACGTGGGCCAGGGGAGCCAGGTCACCGCTTGCGCCCACAGATCCCTGGGAGGGGACCACCGGATGGACGCCTTTATTGATCATTTCTGTGAGTGCTTCCACGGCCTCCAGGGTAATCCCGGAAAACCCAAGCGCCAGGGCGTTGATCCGAAGAAGCATGATGGCCCGCACGGTCTCTGCAGGCAGAGGATCCCCCACACCTACGGCATGGGAGAGAATAAGATTTCTTTGTAATAGTTTCAGCTCTTCATTAGAAATACGGACATTACTGAAATTACCGAATCCCGTATTGATCCCGTAGACAGTCTTCTTCTCCTCCAGGATCTTCTCCACACGCCGGCGCGATGCCAGGATATTCTCACGTGCTGCCTCATCAAGGGAGACCTCTTCACCCAGAACAGCCACACGCCAGACATCTTCGATAGTCAAGGGGTTCGACCCGATAACGGCCATAAATGCCTCCTTCTCTTCAAGCTCTTTTCTTTTCAGGGCTATTCTATATCAGAAGGCCTGCAGAGGCAACCAAAAAGCATATTGCTTTAGAAATAGAGAGACAATCCCAGGGAAAAATGTTCAGGGGAGAGGGTCTCTCCGGCGGGGAAGGAACTCTCTTCGATAATGTTCACAGAAGACCTGAAATAGCGCCCTTCGAGAAGATAACGGCTGTCAAGAAAAAGCTGGACCCCGAACACGGCTCCTGCGTAAAAAGAGCGTAAAGCATCCGAATCCAGTTCCAGCTCGCTTCCTGTTGTGAGATAAACCCCCCGACCGGTCATGTGCCACTCCAGGCCGGCACTCACTGAAAGAAAGGAGAGAAGAAGAGCTTTCCCTTCGGCGAAAAAGAAGGCTCCGGAGAGACGCAGGCTCTCTTCGTCAGACGAAAGTCCGTAAGAGACGATCCCGTATCCCCCGCCGAATGTAAAAGCGGCTCTGTCCAGCAGGGCTTTTTGAAAAAAGAGAGCGGCTTCTCCTCCGGGCCCTTCTTCCCCTCCGCTCCAGAGAGCAGAAAGGCGCAGCCCCGGGCCCAGTCCCTCACCTTGCGCGTTAAAGAGGCCCAGAAAAATCAGAAAAACCACTAAAACCAAGATTCTTCTCATGCGTCTGTCTCCTGTCTTCTAACTGTTCCAAGGATACCATGCTTTCATATTTTTGAAAAGAAAAAACCCAGCACTCAATTTGCATGCAAACTGAGTGCTGGG
>CAZNOX010000013.1:0-4242 GCA_964574875.1 uncultured bacterium
AGACCTGCTCCCGTGTCCTGATCATGAAAAAAGGGCGTCTCATCGCCGATGATTCGGTGAAGAACCTCAACCGCTTTTTTAAAAAACAGGTCTTCAAGCTGACGGTGAAAGACCATCCTCCACAAGCTCTTCTTGATGAACTCGCCGGTCACTGTGAGTTCCGTATTGAAAACCATCAGGAGGGAACAGACCTCTTCCTGATCCTCAATGACTCCCAGACTCTTTACACACTCTTTGATATTCTGCGCAGATTCAAGGCTGTCCTCCTGGGGGTGGATATCATCAACGACGACCTGGAAGATATCTTTTTGAAACTGGTCAGCGGCAACGGGACGATCCCGGGAAAAGGAGGAGAAGAGTCATGAAACGATATCTCAACCTTTTTGCAGCGGAAACCATGAAGAATATCGCCGAGATGCGCCGCTACCTTTTCGATACACTTTCAGCCGTGGTGATCTTCTATATTATCTTCCTGGCCATGTTTTTCGGGCTGAAGGGACTGACCAAAGGCCAGGTCAGCGCAGAGACACTGGACCAGATGATCATCGGCTACATCCTCTGGACTTTTGCCATGACCAGTTTTCAATCCACGTCCTATAAGATCTATGAAGAGAGCCAGCGGGGGACTCTGGAGCAGCTCTACCTCTGCTCTCTGGGGATGGAATGGACCCTGATCTTCCGTCTCATCCTCGATTTTGTCTTTTCTTTCTTCTTTTCAGCCGTGATGCTTCTCATCACCATGCTCACCACGGGGCGCTGGCTCTCCATCAATATTCCCTATGTCTTTTTCGTCCTGCTTGTCAGCCTGCCGGCCCTCTGGGGGATCGGCCTGGCCTTCGGAAGCCTCTCCATGGTCTTCAAAAAGACCACGGCCTTTATGTCGATCATCACTTTCGGCCTTATCGGTGCTGTCGCCCTTAACGGATATCCCCTGAGCCCTCTCTCCTTTATACCGTTTACCGCAGGGGCAACGACCATCCGGATGTCCATCACCGGCGGGGCCTCTTTCCCGGTGTCCTGGTACGTGACAATTGCGCTGATCAGCCTTGTCTACCTTACGGCGGGAATCATCATCTTTAAGATCTTTGAACGGGAAGCCCGCAAGAAAAATTTGTTGAACCAGTATTAAAAAAAAGCCCCGGAAGAGTTTCCGGGGCCCGATGGTGATCTCTTACTTGATCTTTTCGAAAACAGACTTGATGATGGCGATCCCCTCTGTGAGTTCCTTTTTGGTGATCACAAGAGGAGGCGCAAAACGGATGATGTTACCATGGGTCTGCTTGGCCAGAAGCCCGGCCTCTTTCAAGGCGACACAGACTTCCCAGGCTTCAAAACCCTCTTCAAAGACAACGGCATTGAGAAGCCCTTTTCCGCGCACTTCCACCACTTTATCGCATGCGATCTTTTTCACTTCACTGCGGAAAAACTCGCCCAGCTCCTGAGCCTTGTCAGCCAGCTTCTCATCTTCCAGGACTTCGATGGCTGCGATTCCCACAGCCATGGCCAGGGGATAACCGCCGAAGGTTGAACCATGTGAACCCGGGGTGAAGACATCCATGATATTTTTATCGGCCACCACAGCTGAAACGGGGATGACACCGCCGCCCAGGGCTTTTCCCAGTGTCATGACATCGGGACGCACGCCTTCATGATCCACGGCGAATTTTTTGCCTGTCCGGCAGAATCCGGTCTGGATCTCGTCGGCGATAAAAAGGACATTGTTCTTTTTACAGATGTCGGAAACCGCTTTGAGGTAACCGGAATCGGGAACAAAGACACCGGCTTCGCCCTGGATGGGTTCCAGCAGAACAGCACAGGTATTTTTTGTGATAGCTTTTTCAATGGCTTTGGCATTGTTGTAGGGGACGATCTTGAATCCCGGAGTGTAGGGGCCGTAGTTCACACGGGCGTCAGGGTCTGTGGAGAAGGAGACGATGGAGATCGTCCGTCCGTGGAAATTGTTCTCGGCGACGATGATCTCCTGCTTTCCGTTTTTGATCCCCTTCTTTTCGGCGCCCCAGCGGCGAGCCAGTTTCAGAGCCGTCTCAACAGCTTCTGCACCGGTGTTCATGGGCAGGGCCATCTCAAACCCGGTGAACTCACAGAGTTTTTTGAGGAAGGGCCCCATCATGTCATTGTGGAAGGCGCGGGACGTCAGTGTGCAGCGCCCCATCTGGTCTGTCAGCGCCTTGATGATCTTCGGGTGCCGATGTCCCTGGTTGACTGCTGAATAGGCGGACAGGAAGTCAAAATACTCTTTCCCCTCGGGATCTTTCACCTTGGCCCCTTTAGCTTCTGAAATGACTACCGGAAGAGGATGGTAGTTATGGGCCCCGTAGGTGTGATCCAGGTTAATGAAATCCTTCGTGTTCATCGTGACACTCTCCTTTCAATTTCTATAAATAAGCCGTAGTTACGATGCTTCCTTGTCTGAAATCATCTTACCTGATGAGATATCACTCTGTCAACTCAATTCGCTCAGGTCCTTTTTTTGAAAGATAAACTCCTGCAGAAAAAGACGTTTTTGAAAAGAATGGGCATCAATTCCCCATATCAGTCCTCATAGACCTTTGCATTTTACCCCTTTCCGGACGCTTTCCGCAAGCCTCTGCTCACGGTCCTGAAAAAAATCCTTTTCTCCCTCACCCGGAAGGAGCCTTCATCTGGGCCGGAAAAGTGCGGAGATCGGCCTGAAAAGAGGCCCCTCTCCCCATATTTCTATTGAATTACCGTCAGGACAATTTATACTGTCTTTATGCTGAAAAAAGGACTGCTCTCTTTACTGCTTCTCATCTGGTCGCTCTCCCTTCTTCAGGGGGCCTCCTACTTTAAAAACAAGTATTACCCCGAAAACATCACGTGGATCGAGGTCAAGACAGAACATTTTCGTATTCTCTACATGAAAGGGCATGAGTATCTCCTTCCCCTCACAGCCCAGTTCTCCGAGGATGCCTACGATTTCAACAATGACATCTTTACCAGTGAGATCGATAATCCCATCTATCTGATCCTCTATCCGTCACCCCAGATGTTTTCACAGACTCAACTCGTCTCGACCATCCTCCCGCCCAACGTCGGCGGGTTTGCCACCTTCAAAAAGGATCGTGTGGTCATCCCTTTTAACGGGGATGTCACCTATTTCCGGGAGCTCATCTACCATGAGGTCTCGCACATCTTCCAGTATCACGCCTTTTTGAAAAATCCCCTGGCGGGCCTTCTCGCCGAGAGGATAAACCTCCCCACGTGGATCTTTGAGGGATTGTCTGAACACGCCGCGGGCACGTGGAAAAATCCCAAATGGATGGTTCTCAAAGACGCTGTCCTTTACGGCCGTATCCATGATCCCGATTATTTTCTCAAAGCCGGGACCATCGATTATCTGGGATATCAGGAAGCCCACTCCCTTGTGAGTTATCTCTTGAGCAATTATCCCGAATACCAGATGGATGACTTCCTGAAGGAACTCAACCTGCGCCTGGATATGGACGAAGCCCTGAAAACAGTCTACAAGATCGACTTTTCAACGCTCTACCGCCGGTGGCGGGAGGCGCTGACCTCGGATGTCCAGGCCTGGGCTTCCCAGCGCCCCACTCTCTTTTCACAGGAGACGCGTCTCTTCCCAGAAGGAAGCCTCTTCGTCTTTCCCGGGGAGCATTTCTACATCACAGCCGAAGAAGGATCTCTTGTCCGCAGGATCGCCGACGATGACGACTACAGGGAAGTCCTCTATACCCCCTCGCCGTTTACCCTTCTTCTCACCGACAGGTCCGCCATGGCTCTGTCTGATGACCGCGGGAAATTTGCCTTCATCTTCTACAGGAACAGCCGCTACCATGCGGGGATCTATGATTTCTATTCACGCGCAGTGACCAGTGTCCCCCTTCCCGATGTGACCGCTGTTAAGAGGATCTTTTACCATCAGGGAGGACTTTACCTCCTGGCCAAGGAGGGAATGACTGCAGCAGGCTATATCCTCAAGGGAGGAGCCTTTCAAAAGGAAAACATTCCCGTGGACCAGGCCGATGACTGGGTCAAACTGGGAAAAGAGGACCTCTTCTTCAACACCGTAGGAGGACAGACCTATCTCCATGATGGGAACCGTATCTTTTCCGTGGACGGGACCCTTCTTTCAACGGCTCCTTTCTCGGAAGATTCGGTCTTTCTTCTTCTCACCCAGGGGCAGGACAATATCCTCTGTCACTATAACCGCAAAAACAACTCTTTTCAGAACTTCAAAGCCAC
>CAZNOX010000013.1:4342-47630 GCA_964574875.1 uncultured bacterium
TATGTCCGCCTGTCCACCGGTATGGCCATGGACAGCATCCTCAACGAAAACCAGCTCTTCTTCGTTATGAGCTATCACGTGAACGGGTCCGGGGAGTTGGATTTCGGCCTCTATTACCGGAGATCGGGAAACCGTCCTTCATACATGGCCACTCTGGAAAAATCGACAGTCCACAGGAACGGAGAGGAATACAACCTGTCACAGCTCTCGGGAGAGGTTCTGTGGCCCTTCTCCCTCACAGACAGTGTGATGTTTCAGGGCGGTGTCCGTCTGGAAGGATTCCTGGGAGAAGGAGAAGAGACTCGTCCCTATGCCGGCCTGGCCTTGATCAGAGACACGGCCTACGGGCGGCTCTATCCCGATTACGGGATCAGGGCTTATCTCTACGGGGGGCTGACGTTCGGTTCAGGGACAGAAACTGAGATCCAGGCTGATGTCCGCTTCTATGTTATGCCCTTCATGCTCCGGCTCTTTTATCAGGACTCCGCTTCCTCCTACAGGGACGACAACTATCTCAGAGGATACCGGGAGACCTATTTCCCCACCCGTCACAAGCTCATGGCCAACATGGAAATGCGAAGCCCCATGATCTGGATCCTGCCCGGATGGAAAAAACCCTTCCAGCTCCCTCCCCTTTCTCTCTTTCTCTTTGGAGATGCGGGGCTCTTTACCGATGACTTGTCTGATATCACCTGGACTGAAGAGGGACGGCTGGCCGATCCCCTGGCCTCTTTCGGGTATGGGGTGACTCTTCATCTGGGGCAGAATATGAACCTCGACATGACCTTCTCGCATAAGACCGACTTCAAAGAGGCCGAAAAGAAACCTGTCCTGGAATTCTCTGTCAACAAACTCTTTTACTGATTCTGCTTGAATGTCTTCTTGCGAAGCATTTTAGAAGCCAGGGGAAACCCCACAATGAAGAGGACCATCACGGCGATCCCGATTACCGGATGAGTTTTGAACCCCGAGAGGAGAGCCACGATCCTGTCCCCCATCTTATACCCGAGAAAGACAAGAAGAGGCGTGAAAAGGAGATTGGCCAGTGAATCATAGAAGAGGAATTTCCGCAGATTCATGCGCATGATCCCGGCAAAGACAAAGGTCTGAAAACGGATCCCCATAATGAAACGGGCCACGGGGATGGACATCACTCCGTAACGGTTAAACCAGAGACGCCCGAAATAGAGCGTATCCTGATTCAGGACCTTTTTCAGAAAAGAGATCCTCTTCAGCCCGTGATGCATCCCCCAGCCGATAAAGTAGGCCAGAAGATCCGCGGCGATCACAGCGGCATAAGCCACAAGGATCGAGGGAAAGAGGTGGATGACATCCCGGGAGACAAGAACACCGGTCCCGATAAGGACAAACTCCGATGAGACGGCCAGAAAAGAAAAAAAGGCGATGAAGATGAAAAGCCCCAGGTAGGAGATGGACCCGATAATGGCGATGAGTTTCAGAAGGAGTAGTTCCATGGGTGAAATTACCCTTTCGACGAGAGGAGCCCGTCCAGGAGCTCTGCAAGGGGAACGGCACAGATCGAGGCAGCGCCTTCGTTCCATTCTGTGAGCCAGTTTTTATAGATCTGCTCTTCTTCGGGAAAAACAGAGCCTTGAGAGACCGGAAGGGCAAGAGGAGCCAGGACATCCTCGCGGATGGGAAGGTGCGCCATAAAAAGGGGAGTCTCCTCTGTCACCACCACATCCTCCGGACGGTCGAAAAGGGCCGCATAGAGGATGATATGGATGATGGATGCCTCATCGGTGAGGGTCACGGCAAAGACTTTAAAAGCCAGAAAACCCTCTTTATACGGAATCGCATAGAGTGCGCCGGTGTTCATTTCTGGTTTTCCTCCCTCATCTCAGGATAGAGCATATCCAGAAGAAAGGCAAGAGCCTTGACTGACCGTTTCCGGGCATGCATACACAGGACGCCTCCTCCCTTGCGGATAAAACGCACAAGGCTTCGTCTCAACACCCATTGGGGGAGAGGCAGAAAATCCCATAGCATCATATCCCAGGGGCAAAAGGGCGTCCCGCGTTCGGCAAGAAACCGCACAAGGGAGCAGGTATGATAACCGTGAGGTGTCCTAATAGGGGGACGGGAGACTCCAAAAGAAGCCAGGAGATCCTCATTACGCTCCAGGTCGTTTTCAATCACCTGCCGTGAAACGGGATAAAAAAAGTAGTGGCTGAACGAATGATTGCCCACCTCATGTCCGGCAGCCATGATCTTTTTCACATCAGCTCCGTGAGGCCGGCAGCGTGACCCGTTGACAAAAAAAAGCGCGCGCACTCTGTACTGTCCCAGCAGCGCAAGGATCTCATCCAGAGAAGACGAGGGGACATCATCGATGGTTATCGAGACAAAGCCTGTCTCCGGCCTGTGATAAAGTGAAGCACAGGCCTTTTTTTTCAAAGTCAGTGACCAGGACCATCCCAGGTAGAGGAGAAGTCCCAGCGTTATGATCATGACAGGATCCATTGGTCTCCTTTCAGTATTTGCGCCCTTTCCATTCCACCTCGCCGGAAAGGAAGAGAAAGAGGATTCCAGACAGAATCGTATAGATAATATGGAAGAAAAAGTAGAAGGGAAAGAGGTAGAGCAGTTTGATGCGCCGAAAGCGTTTGAGAAGCGTCCGGAGGAAAATATACTGTCCCGCCGCTGCAACGATGAGGTAGAGGGGATGGAGCAGGAAGAGAAGGTGAGAGACAAAGATGAAGGAGAGGAAGACAAAGAGGCGCAGATCCAGGCGATATCCCCCTTTAAGCCAGCGGATCCGCTGGCGGATGAACTCTTTGGCTGATGCGTAGCCGCGTGTTTTGATCACCGTATCGGGGTCAAAGAAGAAGAAGGAATCGCCCCACCCCTTCTTGTAAAGGGTGTGAAGCAGAAGGGTATCCTCGGTGAGGGAGTTTTCCCCATCCAGCTCATCCAGAAAGGTCTCGTAGACATCGCGGCGGACCACCAGGTTCCCTCCGGCACAGCTTGAAGGAATACGGAAAAAATCCAGCCCTGCGGCGATACCGATGAGCATGAACATATCCAAGGTAAAAAAGGAGCTCCCTTCGATCTCCACAAATCCGGCAAACAGAAGCGCGTCATCATGGACTCTTTTGTTCAGTGTCTCCAGCCAATTCCACTTGGGGCTGCAATCAGCATCGCAAAAGACGAGGTATTCTCCGTTGGCCACGCGGCTCCCCTTGGCCAGGGCCGCCAGTTTCCCGTACTCGTCATAGAGGTGGAGGAGGGTCAGCTCCTTCCCCGTAAGAAGCTCCTCTCCCCCGTCATCGGAGTGGTCATTGACAAAGATAAACTCACGGTCCCGGTGACTCTGCTTCTGAAGGGCATCCAGGAGAGGGCCGAGATAACGTTTTTCATTTCGAAACGGGACCACGACGGAAAAGAAGAGGTTCTGATGACGGCGTTTCACGGGATAGGCTTTAACAGCCAGGGCCAGGACGAGAAAGACAAAAAAATAGAGCAAAGAGAGAAATATCATCTTCGTATCTCCTCTCTTCCTTCACTCTTTCCACCGGTATCCCCGGACCACAGCCCAGAGCGGCATGGCCAGGAGATAGGGGACAAAGAGGAGGCGCGCCGGAAAATACCAGAGGAGGGCTGAAAGCTTCCCGTACCCCTTCAGGGCTGTGGCAAGAAAAAGAAGCTCCACACATGCTGTCACACCCCATCCCGCTATTATAGTATATCCCAGGCCGGGAATCAAGAAACCCAACGGGGAGAAAAAAAAGAGGAGATAGAGGAGGTAGACCGCTCCCAATGCCAGCCTCGCCGGGAATCCCCAATGGAAGACTCCCGAAGCCCATCGGGCCCGTTGATGAATAAAGGAGAGAAACGAGGATTGGGCCCTTGTCCTCACAAAGTGGCAGGGTTTCCAGGCAAAGGCAAACCGTCCTCCGCCGACCCGGCCCATTCTCTGGATCATCAGGTCATCGTCCCCCGTCTCGATCCGTTCAAGCCCCCGGAACCCCCCTGCACGGTAAAAAAGCTCTCTGCGGTAGGCCAGGTTATTCCCTGTGGCAAGAAGAGGCTGCTGCCACCCCATGGCCCCTTCTGAACAGGCAGCCAGCGCCAGCATCTCCAGGTTCATGAGCCGGTGATACCACTTCTCTTCTTCATAGAGAGACCCTCCGGCGATGACTCCCGTCTCCCGGGAAAAGAGAGACGCCATGCCCTGAGCCCAGCCGGGCCCGGGAATGCAATCGGCATCGGTGAGAAGGATGACCTCCCCGCCTGCTGCCTCGATTCCACGGGTCAGAGCGCGTTTTTTCCCCTGAACCGTTCCCTCCTCCTGTGTGAGAGAGAGGGTCACCGCTCCCGGATAGTGCCGCATAAGCTCTCCAGTCCCGTCTGTGGACCGGTCATCCACGAGGACGACTTCACAGGGAAGGGTCTGCTCTTTCAGTGCCCGGAGTAAAGCAGGAAGAACCCCGGCTTCATTCCTGGCACAGACGACGATGGAGAGAGAGGGAAGAGAACCGGCTTTTGTCCCGGATATCCTGTTCCTGACCACTCCTGCTGTGAGAAACAGCAGAGCGAGGAGATAAAAAAAAAGCAGCCCTCCTGCGGCAGCGAAAAAGAGCGTCATCAAAAAGCATCCCTGAACGCCCGGACATGCTCCGGGCTGCCGTCTTTTTCAAATGCCGAACCGACAACGATGATATCAGCACCCGCACGGGCGGCGCGTCCGGCCTTCTCAGGAGTGTCGATCCCTCCCCCGCAGATCAGAGGCAGCTCGACACTTTCTCTGACAGCGCGGATGAGGGCTCCGGGAACAGCCTCAGCGGCTCCGCTTCCTCCTTCGAGGTAGATCATCTTCATGCCGAGCATCTCGGCAGCCATGGCATGAGCGGCGATGATATCTTCTTTGTCTCTGGGAAGAGGGAGTGTATGGCTCATATAATGGACAGCGGTTATTTTCCCGGAATCGATAAGAAGGTATGCTGTGGGAACAGTATCCAGTCCGGCTTTTCGGATCAGCGGGGCGGCTCTCACATGCTCTTCGATGAGAAATTGCGGATTCCTCCCGCTTAACAGGCTGAGAAAAAGGATCCCGTCTGCCTTGCGCGAAACCTGCTGTGAAGAGGAGGGAAAGATATAGACAGGGAGGGAGGCAGATTCTTTGACCCTCCGGATAGTCTCATGGAAACGCTCTTCCATCATCAGGCTGGTTCCCACAAGGATGAGGTCAACCCCTTCATTTTCACATACTCGGGCAAAGGCCCCCGCTTCTTCGGGCTTCTGCTTGTCCGGATCCAGAAGGGCCCATAACATTTTTTTCTGTGATGCTCGGGCTGTCCCGACCCGCTCGTTCAGTAAGATCATGAGAAAAACGCCTTTCTGATCAAAGCGAGGACCGCTTTATTCTCTTTGAAGGCTGCTTCCAGGATCCCGGCAACGGTCACACGGCTGGGATCGATCTGAGAAACCAACCGGATCATATTGATAATATCCTCATCGGCAAACTTGACAAAAGGCTCTTTGATCCGGTAGAACTTTTTCGTCGTATGACCGATGGAACGCATAAGCCTGTGTTTATAAGGTTCCAGTGATTCCCGGCTTCGTGTGCCTTTCTTCAAGGCTTCGACAGCGGTCTGTCCCGCAAGGGCTCCGGACTCCAGGGCATTGCCGATCCCGGCCCCGGTAAGGGGGTTGGCCAGCCTGGCGGCATCCCCGACGATCATAAAGCCCTCTCCGCAGACTTCCTCCAGAGGCTCGGAAGCCGAGACAGCCCCGGCGACTGTTCTGATGACAGACGCCCGGGGAAAGCGTTGTGCCACAAAGCGGTCCAGGTAGAAACGGGCATTGAACCCTGCCCTGGAACGGCTTCCGAGGAGCCCCAGGCCCACATTAGCCCGGGTCCCTCCCTTGGGGAAGATCCACGCATAACCTCCCGGAGCGACCTCATTCCCGCCGGCCATCTCGATGAACCCCTCCTCATGAGGAGCTCCCTCAAGGGTGTATTGCAGGCACATCTCAATGTCAGAGGGAGCCAGGGATGTGCGGATCCCCAGCTGCGGCGCCAGGCCGGATTCGATCCCGTCAGCAAGGATGAGGAGTGATGTTTTGAATTCCCGGTGAACATGATGATCCGTCCGGATGATAAAAAACTCCTCGTACGGATCGATCTTTGTCACGGCGGCCCTGGTCAGCAGAAAAGCTCCGCTTTGGGCGGCTTTCCAGGCCAGGTCCCGGTCGAAACGGGCCCGGTCGAGAATAAATCCTTTTTCGGCGTAATGCATCACCGCTTTGCTGCCGTCGGGAGCGCGCAGGATGGCTCCCTTGACTTCAGCCTCGACCCAGGACTCCTCGACTCCGGTATGCTTCAGAAGCCATTTTTCACTCACTCCTTCAGCACAACGCACCGGGGTTCCCACTTCCTGGCGTTTTTCCAGCAAAGCGACAGAAAAACCGCTCTCGGCGATATGACGGGCCGCCAGGGAACCGGCAGGGCCCGCCCCGGCCACGATGACATCAAAGCACGTCATAGTCCTCCCCATAGTCAGGGACTCCGGGCCAGAGGGCCCCCACAGGACAGGCATTGACACAGAGGCGGCAATCGTTACACCGCTCAGGGATAAGGCTCAGATGAAAGGCCTTCATCTGAAGCGCCCCCCGGGGGCACAGAGCCACGCATCCGCCGCAGGAAATACATCGACCAAAATCTATACGGACAGCCATAATCCTCCCATCCCCATAAGAATGGAGATCTTCAATACCAGGGACGCTTTCCGGTAAGCTCCTTTTCTCATGGCGGACAGAGCAACACCATTACAGATATTGACGCCGCCGATGATGAACAGGGCGTAAACAACTCTCTTTTCCACTATGAGACTCCCCCACATTGTAAATCCCGCTAAAATGAAAGTCAACACCCAAAGAAAGCGAAGCCCCCACGTTTTTCCCGCGATGATGGGAAGCGTTGCACGGCCGGCCTTGCGGTCTCCGTCCAGATCATCAAAATCCTTGGCGATCTCTCTCATCCAGATGATGAAAAAAGAGAAGAGAAAGGCCAGCCCAAGGGACGGGGTCCATCCTGTGAATAACATGACGGCAGGAAAAGGAGAAGACGTGGCCAGGGCCACAGCCACATTGCCCAGGACAAGGCCTTTCCGCGGCACAAGAGCATAAAGAAAGAGAAGGAGCCCCAAGAGGAGAAAGAAGAGAAAAAGGCGGAGAGGAAAGGATAACGCGAAAATGACTGCCGCCAGGGCGAGGATCATGATCACATCACGTGCTGTTTTGTAAGAGAGCCCCCCGGAAAGAGGGCGCTCCGGGCGGTTCACAGCATCAGCCGCCCTGTTACAGAGATCGTTGAAACCATACCCCGCTGCGGCCAGGAAGATCCAGGCTGCAGCAGGCAAAAGGCCTTGGGGGAAAAAAAGCTCCCCGGCCAGGTGAAACGCCAGGAGAAATGAAAGAAAAACGATCCCCAGATTCAGGGGACGGACCAACTTGAAAACCGCGGATGCCCTATTTTGTCCCGGTATGGCCAAAGCCTCCCCCGCCCCGGCCGGTCTCGTTCAACACGTCACACTCTTCCCATTGAGCTTCATAGACCCGGCATAAGACGAGTTGAGCGACCCGGTCTCCTTCTGCAACGGAAAAGGGCTCTTCTCCGCCGTTCATGAGGATGACCCCCACTTCTCCCCGGTAATCGGCATCAATCGTTCCCGGAGCGTTGGGCACAAGAAGACGATGCTTCAGCGCCAGCCCGCTCCTGGGGCGGACCTGCAGCTCATATCCCGGAGGCACTTCGACATAGAGACCCGTCTTGACAAGAGCCGTCCTGCCGGGAAGGATCTCGACACCTTCAGCAGCGCGGACATCCATCCCTGCTGCATGCCGGCTCATATAGCGCGGCAGTTCCACCTTTTTCCCTTTTACGTCGCGGAAAACTCGGACTGTAACTTTTTCCATGTCTCTTCGACATCCTTCTTTCTGTTTTTTCCGTAATAGACCAGGCCGCACTCTCCTGAAAAGATAAAATCCCTGATGAGCGCCCGGATATCATCCAGGGTCACATCCTCAATAAGAGCCTTGGTCTGTTCAAAATCGGGAAATTCTCCGTAACGCCGCAGGAATGTCCCGTTCTTCTCCATAATATTATAGATGATATCCAGGGAAAAGACCAGTTTTGAAAGAACATAATTCTTTGCAATGGTGAGCAGTTCCGGCGAGATCCCGTCTTTTTTCAGAAGGCTGAATATCCCGCGAAGTCCCTCTTCCACCTCTTCCAGGCGGGACGGGTTGAACCCCGCATAAAAGTAGAAGACCCCGTTCCCCGGGAAAAGGATCAGGTCGGAATAGAGGTTATACGCCAATCCCCGGCTTTCCCGGAGCTCCTGGTTGAACATGGAAAAATCAGCGGCTCCCAGTAAAGCATTGAGGACAAAAAAAGCATACCGCCGTTTATCGAAATGATCCACAGCCGGGAAATAGAGCACCAGGTGAGCCTGGCGGAGGGTACTGTTCCGTTGATATTTCAGGCCGTATTGCTCGGGAGCCCGGCTCAGTTCAACCGCTTTCTTCCCCGTGGGAAGAGATTCAAAGATCTTCAGAGCCTCTTTCAACTCTCCGGGATCCACTTCTCCCGCCACGGAGAGGGTGGCGTTGGCTGCTGTAAAAAAGGCGTGGAAATAGTCTCTGGCCTGTCGTGCCGTGAGGCCTTCCAGACTCTGTTCAGTCCCGAGAATGGGACGTCCAAGGGGAGAACCCTGCCAGAGGAACGATGTCAGCATCTCCATGATGGCATCCTGAGGAGTCTCCCGGTACATCTCGATCTCTTCAAGGATGACCTTTTTTTCAGCACGGAAGTCCTCTTCCAGAAAGAGGGCTTCGCGGATGATCTCATAAAGGAGCTGTATGGCCTCTTTCCAGTAACGATTGAGGATCCTCAGTGTGACAGTGACTCCGTCATAACCGGTAAACGCATCATAATCTCCCCCCAGCCCCTCGATCTTATAGACCAGTTCACGATTGGTGTAGTGCCGGGTCCTTTTAAAGAGCAGGTGTTCGATGACATGGGTGATGCCGTTGAGGTGTTCCGGCTCATGAAACGAGCCGATACGAAAGAAAATACCGATGTTGAAGGAGTTAATAGAAGGGATCCGTTCGTACCCCACGGCCAGGCCGTTTTCGAGGACGAACAGATCCCGGATATTTCCCGAAGGAATCATACTACTCTTCTTTGAGCCTCTTGATGCTGATATTGATCCTTCCGAGGTCGTCGATCTTGATGACCTTCGCCTTGACCTTGTCACCCAGGCTCAGGACATCGGAGACCTTGGCGATACGCTCTTTTGCGATCTCGGAGATGTGAACCAGGGCTCCTTTTCCGTTGGGCAGGCTGCAGAAAGCTCCGAAATCAACGATTTTGGAGACGACACCTTCCACAATATCGCCCACTTCATACTCTTTGGTCATGTTGAGGATCCGCTCTGCAGCGGCCTCTCCGTCGGCTCTGTTATCAGAAGAGATCTGAATGGTCCCGTCATCATCGATCCAGATCTCAGATTTGAACTCTTCTGACATCCCTTTGATGTTTTTGCCGCCGGGCCCGATGACTTCTCCGATCTTGTCCACGGGCACTTTGATCATAATAATGCTCGGGGCATAGGGAGAATACTCTTTACGGGGCTCGGCAAGGACGGCTTCCATCTTCTCGATGATATGAAGGCGCGCCTTTTTGGCCTGGGCCAGGGCAGTCTGCATGATCTCTTTGGTGACCCCTTCGATCTTGATGTCCATCTGAATGGCTGTGACACGGTCACGTGTCCCGGCGATCTTGAAGTCCATATCGCCCAGGTGGTCTTCTGAGCCCAGAATATCTGTGAGGACGATAAAATCGTCTCCTTCTTTCAAGAGGCCCATAGCTGTCCCCGCAACGGTATCGCTGATGGGGACCCCGGCATCCATAAGAGAGAGAGAGCCGCCGCAGACAGTGGCCATGGACGAGGATCCGTTGGATTCCAGGATATCAGAGACGATCCGGATGGTGTAAGGGAAGGTCTCTCCGGGAAGGACAGGGGTGATGGCTCTTTCGGCGAGCATCCCGTGGCCGATCTCCCGGCGTCCGGGGCCGGTGACACGCTTGACTTCGTTGACGCTGAAGGGCGGGAAGTTGTAATGAAGCATGAACTTCTTTTTGGACTCCCCTTTCAAGGCATCCAGGATCTGCTGGTCACCTGCTGATCCGAGAGTCACTGTGGCCAGAGCCTGTGTCTCGCCTCGTGTGAAGAGGGCTGACCCGTGTGTACGGGGCAGGACACCGACTTCCACGGTGATGGGGCGCACCTCTTCAAAAGAGCGGCCGTCCACTCGGACCTTGGTCTTGAGCATGGACTGGCGGACATGCTTCTTTTCCACATTATGGAAAGCAGCGCCGATCTTCCGCCCGTCGATCTCAGGATCCTTTTCCAGGACGAGAGCCTTGGCTTCGTCAAAGAGAGCGGAGAGCGCTTTCTGGCGTTCCAGTTTTCCTTTGATGTTAAAGATCTCATCGATGCGGCTGCCCACAGCCTCATCAATAGCCTTTTCCATCTCTTCAGGGATGGCAAAAGGTTCATAAGTGTATTCCGTCTGACCGGCGGTTTTGACCAGCTCATGCTGAAGGGCACAGATCTTCTTGATCTCGTCGTGCGCCAGCAGGATCCCTTCCAGGACCTGTTCTTCAGTGAGTTTGTTGATAAAGCCCTCCACCATGGTCACGGCATTTTCCGTTCCGGCCACGATCATATCCATGTCGCTGCTTTCCAGCTGGGTGTGCGTGGGGTTCAGGACAAAAGCGCCGTCGATAAGGCCCACACGCACACCGGCTACAGGCCCGTTAAACGGAAGGCCGGAAAGCATGAGCGCCTGGGAGGCTCCGGTGATTCCCAGGACATCAGGCGTGTTTTCCTTGTCAGAGGAGATCACGCTGGCATAGACCTGGACTTCATTTTGAAAATCATCCGCGAAGAGCGGCCGTATGGGACGGTCGATCATTCGGGCTGACAAGACTTCTTCATCCGACGGCTTGCCTTCCCGTTTGAAAAATCCTCCGGGGATCTTTCCCGCCGCATAGCTTTTTTCCCGGTATTCCACTGTGAGCGGGAAAAAATCCATGGGCGACTGAGAGCGGCTTCCTACGGCGGTGACAAGCACCATGGTGTCTCCAAACCTCACCAGGCAGGAACCATCCGCTTGTTTGGCCATCCGTCCTGTTTCCAGCGACAGTGTCCGGCCGCCGATTTCCATCGTTACTTTATATGACATGTTACCCCCTAATTCCAAGATCGGCGATCAGTTCACGGTATTTGGCAATGTCGCGCTTCATCAGGTAGCGCAGCAGGCGGCGGCGCTTTCCGACCATCTTCAGGAGTCCGCGACGTGAATGATGATCTTTGGGGTGCTGCTTGAAATGATCCTGGAGATCATTGATGCGTGCCGTAAGGATCGCAATCTGTACTTCGGATGTTCCTGAATTGCTTTCGGAACCTCCATACTTCTTAATCAACTCGTTCTTCATCTCTTTTGAAATAGCCATATCTCTTCCTCCTTTCCCATTCCAAGCGGTGATTCCGATAATCACCCCTAGAGATGGGTGCTATTCAAACAACAGGTCTTCATCAGCCAGTATGTTCAAGGTGATATTTTTATCGATAAAGAGTTTCCTCTTGAGGACTTCAGGGTCCTCGAACTTTTCGTCATCCCGGATCTTCGCCACGAAAAAGACCTTCAGCTCTTCGCCGTATATCTTCTCTTCAAAGTCGAAGATATGGACTTCCACTTTCCGCTTCTCGCCGTCAAAGGTGGGGGAAAACCCGATATAGGTCATGGCGGGCCTGTACTCTCCCCGAAACTCCACATACGAAGAGTAGATCCCGTCAAAGGGAAGTTTTGTCTCGATATCATCCAGGTTCGCTGTGGGAAATCCCAGGTCACTCCCCCGTCCGTCACCGTTGACCACCACACCCTTGATGTGATAAAAACGGTCCAGAAGTTCTCTTGTGAGCCGCAGTTTCCCCTGGAGTATGGTCTGTCTCACCCAGGTGCTGCTGATCTTTGTCCCGTCATACAACACAGGCGTCACAGGACAGACTTCAAAATCATACTCGTCCCGGCGCTTTTCAAGAAAATGAAGGTCGCCCTGCTGCTTGTTCCCGAACCGATGATTATCGCCCATGACGATCACAGCCGCATGAAAGATATCCACCAGGACTTTTTTTACAAAATCCTCAGCGGACATCAATGCGATCTCATTGTTGAACGGGGCAAAGACCACATTGTCCACACCAAGATCCTTGAAAAGGGCGAGCTTATCGTCCCTGGTCAGGATCGATTTGGGCGGGTCCGCATTGAGCAGAACCCGGGGATGGACGTCGAACGTCATGATCAGGGTTTCCAGGCCCTTCTCTCTTGCCTTCTGTTTCATGGTGTGGACCAGTTTCTGATGCCCTTTGTGGACACCGTCGAACATCCCCACAGAAACGACATATCTCTTATGGCCTTTTAGATCATAGCCGTCAAAAACCTTCATTCATCATCTCCCAAAACAACATGATACTTAAAGTGGCCCATCTCGGACATCCCGATGGCCAGCACTCTGTTGTTTTTATTTACGATTCTGACAAATCCCGATATTTCGTTAAAAATATCTGTCTTCAGCTTCCCCCCATGCGATACTTTTCGGGCCATATCATCGTTGACGATCACGGTGGGAAGCTGTTCCGTGGCCTCTTCCAGGGAGATGGACAGTCGTTCTATGTCTCCCCGGGCTTCAATACTATCAATATTTATTGCTTTGTCCAGTGAAAAATAGCCGGCTTTGACCCGTCTCAGGGAAAGGAGCGTGGCGATATCGCCCAGGTGCCGGGCCACATCCTCGACGAAACTGCGCACATAAAATCCCCGCCCCACGTCGATGCTGAAGAGGATCTTATGGCTCTTGTCGTCATAATCGAAGATCTGATAGCCGAACAGGTCGACAAATTCCGGCTCAGGAAGGATATTCTCCGAAAGAGACGACTCTTCATCCCTGGCGATATCGTAAAAGCGTTTCCCGTCTTTATGTTTGGCGCTGAAGAGCGGGGGCGTTTGAAGATACCCCCCCACGAAGACATCGAAAGCTGCTTTGATGAGATCCATGCTGTAGATTCCGGGCTCCTGCTCTCCGATGACCTTTCCTGTAATATCGGCTGTGTCTGTACTCAGCCCCAGCTGCATCTCTCCGATATAGGCCTTGCGGCTTCCGGAAAAGAGGTCGAAAAGTTTAGTCGCCTTTCCCAGGAGAATGGGAAGGACTCCTGTGGCCAGAGGATCCAATGTCCCCGCATGGCCGATCTTCACACTTTTATCAATAAAGGGTTTCAGCTGACGGATGCAGTCGTAAGAGGTCATCCCCTGGGGTTTATCGAGGATCAGGACACGGTTCACAGATGCTCCTTCCAATAGTCGTCTACGGCCTTTTCAGCCTCGTCAAGAGTCCCGTTAAATGTCGCCCCTGCTGCGAAGGCATGCCCCCCGCCTTCATCCAGGGACGCGGCAAATCCATTGACGGCGACGTGCCCCTTGGACCGGATGGAGAGCCGGACAGCCCCTTTTTTCTCTTTCATCAGAATATAGACCTCGGCACTGCCCACAGACCGGAGGCCGTCGACGGCTCCCTCAAGGTCATCAGGAGTCAGGCCCAGTTCATCCATATCCCCGAGAGTCACATGACTCACCGCGACTTTTCCTGCGCAATGAAGACGCAGACGGCTCATGACACGTCCCCGGATCACAACCCGCTCCGGAGAGAGGGTGTGATAGATCCTGTTATGGAGGTCTGCAGGGTCACCCAGGACTTCAAGGATCTCAGACGCCGCCTGGAGCGTCTCCGGTGTGGTGTTGGAGTAGGTGAAATTGCCTGTATCGGTCATCATCCCGGTATAGACTGCCTGGTAGAAGCTCCTGGGCAGATTCTCAGCTTTCCACTCCCGGGAGAGATGCCACACGATCTCCGCTGTGGAAGAGAGCCGGGGTTCGACGATATTGAGATCCCCGAACCGGTCATTATCCGCATGGTGATCGATGTTGACCAGTAGGGACCCTTCACTCTTGTCTCCTCCGGCGATCCGCGTCCTGGACCCGCAGTCCAGGGCGATAAAAAGATCCCGGGGAGCTGATGTCTCAAAGGAGAGCCCGTCAAGCAGAAAGGCATACTCCCTGGCCCGGGAAGGGTCCCCGATGACAGCGGGGTCTTTCCCGAAACTCGTTAAAAGCCGGCTCATGGCCGCCAGAGAACTCCAGGCATCGCCGTCGGGGCGCTCATGGGCTGAAAGCAGAATATGCTTTTTTCCCAGGATCTCTTTCAGAAGCTCCTTACTCCCCCGGATGGTCATGGGACTCCTTTTCCAGGAGACGGAAGATCTCGTCCGCCTTATCCTGTGTATGGTCGGGTATAAAGTGCAGCTTGGGCGTGTATTTCATGCGGACCTGAGAGGCCAGTTCTTTTTTGATCTTGTACTCCTCTTTTTCAAGGAAGGAGAGGACATCCTCTTCAGTCACGGTATGCTCTTTATCCAGGAAGACCGATATAAAGATCTTCGCATGGCGAAGATCCCGTGAAAGCTCCACATCGGTGATGGTGATCATCCCGAAACGCTCATAGGGATAGGCCCCTTCGATGATCTCTCCAAGCACTGTCTGAACCAGACGGTTTAGTTTATCCATTCGCGAATACTGTTTCATAACACCTCGATCATAAAGCAACGATTTCAAAATTCTCTTCAATAATATCAACATCATAATGGGTAAGAAGAAAGTCCACCGCGTCCCGGAAGACTCTGTCGAGAAGATCTCTGTTGTCAGCCAGGGTCGCCATGACCAGGCCGCTGTGCTGCCATTTATCCTGGAACCGCTCTTCCCGGACGATAAGATCAAACTTATTCTTCATATGGTCTTTGTAGCTTTTTAAAACCATACGCTTCTGCTTCAAATTTATGGCTCCGTGGAGGTAGACCTCCACGTCGGCTAATAAGAGATACATCTTTTATAGCGTGCGCTGGTGCTCCTCGATCTCATAGACCTCGATAAGGTCCCCGTCTTTAATATCATTAAAGCCGGCCAGTCCGATACCGCACTCGTATCCTTCCGCCACTTCCTTGACGGAGTCCTTGAAACGCTGGAGGGAGTCCAGTTTCCCTTCCCAGATATACTGCCCGTCACGCACAAGTTTGGCGATGCCGTTGCGCAGGATCTTCCCATCCTTGACATAACAGCCGGCCACGCTTCCCACTTTGGGGACCTGGAAGACCTGGCGGACTTCAGCCGTGCCGCGGTAAGCTTCCACAGATTCAGGCTCCAGGAGGCCTTCCACAGCTTTGAGAAGATCTTCGATGAGTTTGTAGATAATATTGTAATTTCTGATCTCCACGCCGTTGTCTTCGGCCATCCTCCGGGCTCCTGTGTCAGTGCGGACATTGAAAGCCACAATAATCGCCTTGGCTGTCATGGCCAGGTTGACATCGGTCTCGGCGACGATCCCCACTCCGGTATGGAGGATCTTCACATCCACCTCTTCCACGTCGATATTCTGGATCGACTGGATAATAGCCTCCACTGTTCCCTGGGTGTCCCCTTTGATGATCAGGGTGAGTTCAGCCTTGTCCTGTTCATTCATACGGGCAAAGAGGTCTTCCAGGGAGACTGTATCCTGTTTCTCCTGGATCTGCTCTTTCCGTTTCTCGTAGTAGGCTCTCTTCTCGGCGATGATCCGGGCTGTCTTGTCGCTGGAAAGGACGCCGAATTCGTCACCGGCTCCGGGAAGGCTGTCCAGGCCTGTGATCTCCACAGCTCGTCCGGGCTTTACGGATTTGATCCGTTTTCCCGTATCATCGGTCATGGTCCTCACCCGGCCGTAAGATGCTCCGACGACAAAGGCTTCTCCCACAGAGAGAGTCCCCTCCTTCACCAGGATCGTGGCTACGTTCCCTTTTCCCTTCTGCATATTGGATTCCACCACAACGCCTCGTGCAGGGACATCGATCCATGTCTTGAGGTCCATCATCTCTGCCTGGAGCAGGATCAGCTCCAGCAGATTATCGATCCCCTCTCCTGTCTTGGCTGAACAGTAGGCAAAGAGGCTCTGTCCTCCCCACTCCTCGGGCATGATCTCATATTTGATCAGTTCCTGTTTGACCTTATCCGGGTTGGCCCCGGGAAGGTCCATCTTGTTCATGGCGACAATAAGCGGGACTCCTGCAGCTTTGGCATGGTTGATGGCTTCCACGGTCTGGGGCATGACCCCGTCGTCTGCAGCGACGACCAGAACCACGATATCGGTGATGTTCGCACCGCGGGCCCGCATGGCTGTAAAGGCTTCATGGCCGGGGGTATCGATAAAAGTGACCTCCCCCTTGGGAGTGGAGACGGAATAGGCTCCGATATGTTGTGTGATCCCGCCGAATTCACCGGCAGCGATCCGTGAATGCCTGATATAATCGAGGATGGAAGTCTTCCCATGATCCACATGTCCCATGATCGTGACCACCGGAGGACGGCTCACCTCTTTTTCGGCGGAGGCGGCATTATACTCCTCAATAAGGATATCATCACCGTAATGACGGATGAGCTCCAGCTCCTTACCGAACTCTTCGGCAAGAAGATGAGCATAATCCTCTTCGATGGAGCTTTCGATGTCTTCCACGGTGATCCCTTCTTTTTCAAGGATCTTCACAAGTTGTTTTGCCGACAATCCGAGGTTTTCGGCAAAATCACGGTAGGTGATGCCCTTCATAAGATAGAGTTTCTCTTTGACCTCTTCCTTTTCGACCTTTTTCTCTTTTTTCTTCTTGCTGTCACCGACATTTTTACTTTCCATGATCTCCTTCCAGCTGATCTTCCTGCTGGCTTCCTTTTCGGCAGCTTTCCTGCGGGCTTCTTCCTGCTGAGCTTTTTCCTCTTCGAGGAACTTCAGATGCTCTTCCCATTCCCGCTCTTCTTTTGTCTTCTTGGCTTTGCGCGCTTTAGGCCTCTTGGGAGCGCCCTTGGGAGGTTCGAATTTTTTTCCTTTTTTCCCGCGTCCGCGTTCGAGCTCCTCTTCGGTCTCTTTCTCTTTGACTTTTTTGGAAGGGGCAGCTCCGGCTGTCTCCTCTTCTGCCTTAACGGGTTCTCCGGCCGGAGGGGCAGCCGTCTTCTCCCCGGCACTTGCCTGTGCGGGGGCCGTTTCAGCAGGAGTCTTCTCTGCAGGGGCCTCTTTGGGAGACTCTTCTTTTTTCACACTCTTTTTCTTCGGTTCCTCAGAGACAGGGGGCGCTTTTTTCTCTTTTTCTTTTGTTTCTGCAGCCTCTTTGTCCTCTTCGCCCTTTTCAGCGGCCTCGGCACGCCCTCTCTTGGGACGGGCTCTTCGGCGCAGACGGGCCTGGGGCATCTTGTCCTTGTCTTCTTCGATCTCGATCCCGTAATGCTCTTTGGCAGTCCTTATCTCGTAAGGCCCCACATAACTCATATGGTTCTTGACTTCGACGCCTTCGTTGATAAAGAAATCCACAAGGTCTGAAGATGGGACCCCTATCTCCTTTGCCAGTTCAAATACTCTTTTCTTCTCATCCATTGGCATGCACCCCCTCTAGCACCTTGCCTGCCACCTTTTTATCCAGGATTCCGAAAACTCCGACGCTGTCCCGTCCGAAGATTTTCCCCCATTGCGCTTTCGTTAACCAGTCTACGGTGCGAATCCCCGCTGAGTCTGCCTTTCTTTTGACATCATCCCTGAATCGCGGTGAAAGGTCTTCCGCCGTTATTATAAGCCTAACAAGCCCCTTGTCCAGAGCCATTTCCAGAGATGACCGGCCCAGCGCCACATTCCCCGCTTTGAGCATGAGTCCCATGAAATCAGGGTTCATCACGACACAAACTTCCTTTCAAATGTCTTTCGACACTCCGGATTGTCACAGAGATAGAGCCCCCGTCCGGGACGTGTACGCCCCTCAAGGAGGCGGCCCTCTTCCCGGACAAACCGCTGCAGCTCATCTTTATAAAAGGGACGCCGGCAGACCACGCATCGTCTGACGGGTCTAAATGTCGGCTTCTTCAGAGGGGCCCCCTTCCTCGTCCGCCGGCTCTTCTTCTGCGGGCTCCTCTGATGCAGGCTGCTCTTCTTCAGGCTGTTTGTCAGCAGTCTGCTCTTCTTCGCTCTGAGCCGGTTCTGTCTCTTCTCCGGCTGTTTTGTTCTCCGTCTCATTTTTCAGCTCGTCCAGAGCTGTCCGTGCTCCGTTGATGAAGGAGGCAGCCATCTCGATGTCCACACCCTCCACCTCTTCGGCAAATCCTTCGGCGGTCATCTCAGCGATCTCTTCCAGGTCAAAGATCCCGGCATCATACATGGCGCCCAGGATCTCCTCGTTCATGCCATCGAAGTTTTTCAGGATATTGGTATACTGCTCACGCTTCTCTTCAAGCTCTTTATGATACTCCGTTTCGGAATAGATATAGATCTTCCATCCGGTGAGTTTCGCCGCCAGACGGACATTCTGTCCGTTCCTTCCGATGGCCATGGTGTACTGCTCATCGGGGACGACGACCTTGACGTTCCGGCGCTCGTCCGCGCGTTCTTCAATGATCACTTTGCTGATGTCCACAGTCTTCAGAGCGTTCCGGATCATCTGTTTGGGCTCATCACTCCACTCCACCACATCGATGCGCTCTCCGTTCAGCTCTCTGACGATATTTTGAATACGGATCCCCCGGACGCCCACACAGGTCCCCACGGGATCGAGATCGGAGTTTCGTGACCAGACGGCGACCTTGGCTCTGGCCCCCGGTTCACGGGCAATGGCCATGATCTCCACCTGTTTCCCCGCCACTTCAGGGATCTCCAGGTCAAAGAGCCCCCGGAGAAGGCTTTCATGTGTCCTTGAAACGAGGATCTTGGTATCCAGCCCCTCCTCTTTCACCGCATAGATATAGACTTTCAGCCGGGTTCCCCGGTAGTAGCTGTCTTTGGGAGACTGGTGACGGGGAGGAATGATCCCCTCGCCTTTTCCCAGGTCCACGATAATATTGGCCAGTTCATACCCGCCTTCACCCAGATGGTCCGAGTGCTCTCTCAGGTAGTTGTCGCGCTCTTTACCGCGCAGGCGCTGTTTTCTCAGGACGATCCCTGTATAGACTTCTCCGACTTTGTCGATATACTCTTCATAGACCCGTTTCTGTTCAAATCCCTTGATCCTGTTGAGGATATTCTCTTTGACCACCTGGGCTCCGTTACGCCCCAGATCCTTGGCGTCGATAAAGACATCCACAACATCATCTTCCTGAAGGTCCTTGATGCCTGTGAGGGCTTCTGCATCCTCCATGGAGATCTCGATATGGGGGTCTTCCACCTCTTTGACCACCCACTTGGAGATAAAGATCCGCAGCACCCCGGCCTGGACTTCCACGTCCAGAGGAAGGTCATAGGGCTCTTCGTCCTCTTCTCTTTTCTTGAGTTTATATTTTCTTAAATAGGCCTCTTTGATACTGTCCCGGATGATCTCCATCATCTCTTCTTTATCGATATCCTTGATCCGTGTCAATTCATCGACAATCTTCAGTAACGAATCACTCATATGACCCTCCCTTAAAAATCAACATCGAGTTTGGCTTTGACAATACGGCTCTTTTCAATCGACATCTCTCCCTGATCTTTTGTCGTCAGTGTGAGGATCCCGCTGTCAAAACTTTTAATATGCCCGTATACCGTCTTATCGTCCAGGACAATCCGGCAGTAGCGTCCCGTAAAAAAGATAAAGTCCCGGTCCTCCCTGAGTGTCACCATCCCCGGGGATGAGACTTCCAGAAGATAGCTGTCGGCCAGGAGGTCTTCAGCTTCCATGAGGTCCCCGATATAGCGGTTCGCGGCAGCCAGGGTATCGATGGTGATCCCGCCCTCTTTGCCGTCGAGATAGACTTCGACTTTTTTGCGTTTACCGCCTGTTATCAGTTTGATCTTGTAAAGCCTTAATCCTTCACGCTCAAGGTAGGGCGTGATCAGGTCTTCCAGGTCACGGATAAAATCCATAAAAAACTCCTTAAAAAAATAGGGATGGCATAAAACCATCCCTCACGCAGAGATTATACAGAAAGATGAATGAAATGCAATACTTTTCTCAGATTCCCTTGTCCAGCAGTTGGGTAAAGGCTCGGGGGATCTCTTTTGTCCATTGAAAACCCTGAGAGGGAAGCGCAAGATATGTGGCGCATAAAAAGAGGGGGCCGTTCCTTTTGAAACCGTAGCGTCCGTCTCCGACGATGGGCCAGCCGCGGGAGGCCAGCTGAAGCCGGATCTGATGGGTCCGTCCTGTAACCAGGGTGATCTCCACTAAAGAGAGGCCGGCTCCGTGCCTGAGAAGCCTCATCTCCCCCAGGGCCTCTCTCCCCCCGGTTGCAGAGATAAAAGACCCTGTCTCTCCCCTGATGATCATGTCTGAAAGATGGAGGGGGCCTCGGGGGGTGAGCCCTTTGACCAGAGCCGTGTATCTCTTCTCCACGTTTCCTTCACGGATAAGGGCCGTGAGTTCACGCACTGCAGCCCGCGTCTTTCCGATGAGAAGAAGCCCTGATGTCCCCTTATCCAGCCGATGGACAGGCGAAGCGTCAGGAAGTCCGAAGGAAGACCGGTAGAGTTCAATGAGCCCGTCCTCATGCCTGCTCCCCTTGTGGACCACCACACCTCCGGGTTTGTCCACAACAGCCATCCGCTCATCCTCGTAGACAAGGGGGAAGGGAAAAGAGCCCTCACCCTCTGCAGAAGGAGCGGGGGCCTCCACGGGCTCGTAGGGGACAGCGACCCGGTCTCCTGTCCGGAGACGGAGGTTTTCTCTGGCCTTTTTCCCGTTCACCCTGACCCGCCCCCGCCGAAGGTCTTTATAAAGGAGGGAGAGGGGTGTAGCCGGAAACATCTTCCTGAGAAACCGGTCCACGCGGCTGCCGTCATAATCAGGCCCGATGATCAGATCGTCCATCAGGGCTCTCCGAAAAACGACCAGATATCATCCAGAGGAGTCCGTGTGATCTCCCGGGGAGTATAGTCCGAAGCCGGGTACCCCAGTGTAAAGAGGGCCAGGGGCTCTTCCCCTGAAGAGAGTTTCATGGCCCGGGCCAATCTCTTCTTATTGAACCAGCCGATCCAACATGTCCCCAGCCCCTGTTCCGCTGCTGCCAGGACAAAGTGTTCTCCGGCGATCCCACCGTCCAGAGAACGGTAATCGATCCGCGTCACCTTTTCTCCCACAACATTGGGGGCTATTTTTTTCCGCATGGTCATGATGACAAGCACCGGGGCTTCCCGGATCCAGGCGGCTTTAAAGATCCCGGAGAAGGCTTCACGGGAGAGGGATTCTTTCTGCTGAGGGTCATCGACCACATAGAACTTCCATCCCCGGGCATTATGAGCCGAGGGGCTCAAACGGACAAGTTCGAAAAGAGACGGGTAGAGGGAGCGCGGAACAGGCCTTGCCGAGTCGTAATGTCTCACGCTTCTTCGCTTCCGGATCACATCGCCCAGTTCCATAAGACCTCCTTTTTTCTGATTATAAAGGATTGTTTCCGCCCTGAAAAGGGAATCCTCCCGCTCACCCGTGGACTCTTTGTGAAATGCCTCTTCTCTCCTTCCCTTTTTTTGATATGATAGGAGAAGAAAGGAGTCTTATGAGAAAATTCTTCATGATCACAAGCCTGGTTATCCTCCTTGTATCAGGAGCCGTCACAGCCCCCCTGCGTTTTGCCATTATCGGCGATCGTGCAGGAGGAGTGGATCAGGAGGCCTTTGATACGGTCATCGACGATATCGTCCGCATGCGGCCCGATTTTGTCCTCACTGTGGGCGATATTTCAGACAATGCCCTGGACGAAGAGTGGGACAAGGCTCTGAACAGCCTGAGCCGGCTCGCTGTCCCTGTCTACTATGTTCCGGGAAACAACGACATCATCGATGATACCACACGGGACCTCTTTACACAAAAGACCGGGTTTCCCCCGTTCTACTCCTTTGACAAGGGTCCGGTTCATTTTATTGTCCTGGACAACTCCTGTGTGGAAAAGGCAGGCGATATGGGAGAAGAACAGCTCTCCTGGCTGGAAAAAGACCTGAAAAAAACGAGAAAGACGAAGACCACCCTTGTCTTCATGCATAAACCCTTCTGGGCTGACGGCATCGCCCGGCAGAAAGAGGATCCTCTCCACACCCTGTTTGTCAAATACGGTGTGGATGCTGTCTTCACAGGCCACTGGCACCAGTACGCTCATAATGTCTTTGACGCTGTGGACTATTACCTGGTGGGAAGCTCCGGAGGCCGCTTCCCTTTCGAAAACGAGTCGCTGGGCATGTTTTATCAGTTCCTCTGGTGTACCGTGGATGCAGAGGGATTTCATACCGCGCTTCTCAAGGCCGGATCGACTTTCCCCGAAGACCTGATGACCATCCAGGAAGAACAGGCTGTTTTCGCGCTGACTGACGGTTCAAAAGCAGTCTTTACAGACCGGACCCGGGGAGAGATCGTCTTTCCGGCAGCTGCCGGGGAAGAAGCAGAGTTCCCCCTGACACTCCATGCTGTGGGCAACTGGGATCTCGCTCTTCCCGGGACTGTGACCGTCCTCCCCGGCCGGGAGACCCGTGTCCCGTTCTCCCTGGTTCAGAAGGGAGAGTTCTTCCCCCATCCGTCTCTTTCCGCTGATTATCCCCTGGGCCGTGGAAAGAGCGTCCCCCTGTCCCTGACCGTCTCCCCGCCGCGCATCCTCCATGCCGGCAAGGGGACAACACCGCCGCTTCTTGACGGAAAACTGGATGATGAGGCCTGGGACAAGGCACAGCCGGTATCGGCCTTTTGTGATTTATCAGGACGGCCCGTTAACGACCTCAGGATGAGTGTACGCTTCTACCGGACTGATGAGGCTCTTTTCATCGGGGCCCGCATTCCCCGAAACGGCGCTGTCACAAGCCGTCTGACTGAGAGAGACAGTGCCGTCTACCAGGAGGATGCTGTGGGATTCCTTTTCTCAGCAGACAGCCGGCATGTCTTTCAGCTCTATATCAACTCCCTGGGAACCCTCTGGGATACCCGTTTTGACCTGAAGGCCGGTTCAGGCGATACGGACTGGAACGGAGAGTGGACAGCTGCTGTAGCCCAGGATAACGATTCCTGGGTCCTGGAGGCCAGGATCCCTTATACGCTTCTGGAAACCGACGGAACCGCCCCCATCCTTTGTAATGTGAGAAGGCGTGGGGAGAGAGGGGAGAATGCCCTTCTGACTCCGGCCTGGAACCTTGCTCCCCAAGGTTACGGCCGTATTGACCCGTAAAATAAAAAGAACAGAGAGAGGGGAAGTCGTGCTCTTCCCCTCTTTTCAAAAAACATCCTCCTCAAAAAGAATGTTCAAGGCCGCTGTCACACGATCCCGTCCCGGAGCTTCCGGCTCTATCCGGTAAGAGTGCTCACGGCCTTCGGCCCGCATATAGAGAAAAAGAAGTGTTCCTCCCTGAACATCCAGGTCATCGGGTGTCTGAATCCAGGAGTTCTCATGGACACTCATAAAAGTATTCATCAATGCCTTAAAATCCCTGAGCCTCTCAGGGGCAGCGGTGATGATCATCTCCGGTTGTCCGCTGAAGAGCCGTCCTTCAGGCGGCAGCGGGGTCTCCAGCCTGAAGAGGTCGCCGTTTCTTTTCAAAAGATAGAGGGTATTCTCTCCCAAGGGAGCGGTTTCCGCCATGAGAAAGAGCGTCTCGTCATCAATAAGATCATCGATCTCATAAGGCAGGACAGTCTCAGCCCCGAACATCCCTTGAAAAGAAGTGCGGATCTCCACAGAAGAGACCGGATGCTTCGCCCGCATCTTCGAGGGGATGAGACGGATACCCAAAAGGGCGTCATCCCTTGCTACTGACGAAAAGACCATCTCCAGCGGCTCATCAAACTTCAGGGTGACTTTCACGCTCTTTTTACCCTGTTCAATCTTCTCTACTCTTCCGATAGGCTTATCCGAGCCGCCTAAAAAAACGCGCTCTCCCGTACGGGCAAAAAGCCCCTCAGCTTTCATTGTCTGCATCTCGTCAACCCCTTTTTGACTGCAGGCCCCGGCGAAAAGAAAAAGGGCTGCCAGAAAAACCATTCCTGATCGAGATCTCATTGTTTCTCTCCTTGTGTGTCCTGAAGCAGGCGGAGGATCTCCGGATCGCCGCCCTCTTCTGCGTAAAAGTGCGCATCATGCCCTTCGCTGTCTTTCTTCTCCCTGTCTGCCCCCAGGGACAGGAGCTCGCGCACGGCTTCTTCCCGGTTATGGCGGATCGCCAGAATCAGCGCCGTCCTCCCCTGCGCATCCGCCGCTTCGAGGTCGGCTCCCTGCTCCACAAGCCATCTGAGAAGGGCCCTCAGCTCTCCATTGAGACTGACCCCGTAGGCTGCTGCATACATGAGAAGAGTCTGTCCCTCGTGGAAATTCTTGTCCCCCCGGATGACGCTGTTGATATCCCCGCCCTGCGCAGCCAGGGCCTGAAGGGCCTTGAGGCTTCCGAACTCGACAGCGTAGAAGAGAGCATTCATCCCCATGGTATCCCGTTGGTCCAGATCGGCCCCGCTTTCCATAAGCAGCTCAAGGGCATTGGTCTTGTCCACCAGGGCCGCTGTCATCAGCGGCGTCTTTCCATGCTCGTTGGGGCTGTTGACATCCAGCCCACGAGCAATGAGATATTCCATCTCGGGGATCAAGTCATGGACCACAGCCGGTTCCAGAAGCGACTCCCCCAGGGGGCCTTTCCATTGAATGCTCGCCCCGTGTTCCACGAGGAAACGTACCATGGAAAGGATCCCTTCTTCTCTTTTGTTCATAAAGAGAGCCCGTAAAGGGGTGAGTTTGTTTTTTGTCAGCTTTTCGGGATCGGTATCCGCTCCCCGGGTGACAAGAAACCTGATCATGGGCTCATCACGGAGAAGCGCGGCTCTCACAAGGGGGGGATTCCCGTATTCATCACGGGTATCAAGGCTTGCGCCTTTCTCAAGGGCCTGCCCGGCCATGTCAAGGCTTCCCTGCTCCACGGCATCAAAAAGCAATCTGTCGGGATCTCTCTGAAGAAGGCTCCTGATCTCTTTGAAATCTTTTTTGGTCTCTTCTGCCACGGCCTCACTGTCATACTGCCGGGTAAAATCCACAGCACGCATAAAGGCCGTCAAGGGGGTGTAACCGTATTCTGTCACGGCATTGACATCAGCACCATTCTCCACAAGATACCGGATGACCTCCCTGTGCTCTTCGGACGTATGGGAAGCCGCCATGACCAGGGGAGTCTCTCCATCGTGATCGGCTCCGTCGATCTCCCACCCCTCTTCGACAAGGAGACGGACGATCTCCGGGCGACCCGCGTCTGCGGCTTTCAGGAGCACCCAGGCGTCGCGGCGTTCGCCCCCGGCATCCACAAAGGCCTGAACATCCCCGGGAGAGTTGTGGCCGATCGCTATTCGGAAGGCTTCACGGTATGTCTCATCCTCTCTGTCCATACTCTTTTCAAGCAGAGTCTTGATCTTCGCCGTGTCTCCGGCCCAGACCGCTTGGAGAAGCCTCTCTTCAGGCCCCGGAAGCAACAAAAACAGGGCTGTGATGAAGACAACCGCGGCGATGCCAAAAGCTCTCCATACGAATTTCTTTTTATCCATGCTTATCCTTTCATCTGGTCAGGGGTCGTTTTTTCCATAGGGAGAAGCATATCAGATTTCAGGCGGGAGTAAAGGGGAGAAAGAGAGGGCTACGCCCTCTCTTCGATTAAAAACTATAGGTTATCCCGGTATAGAGCCGGTCACACTCTCTGTATTGCCCCAGGGCCCCCTTGGGATTCCCCGTAAAGAGATCGGCCCCCAGATAGGCATGGATCCCGTTGAAGAGTTCATGGGTCAGGCGGGGGCCCACATAAAGGTCGTTTTCCGTTTCCTCATAGAGGAGTTTGACCTCGGGCTCCCACCGGCCGTCGCTTAAAGACCAGGAGAGTTTTGCCGTCATACTCTGGAGATACCCCTCTTCAAGCATCATCAGGGAATTATAATCGACGATATATTCTCCGATATACTGGATGTTCATATAGAAGTCTCCCCAGAAACGGTCCAGGCCCACCACAAATTTCACCACATCGCTTTGGGCCTCTCCGCCGTCTTCCCAGAAGCGGGGACGGTCGCTGTACTCCATATCATAGGTGATCCTGCGCCCCAGGAACCAAGCCCCTTCGCCCCGGAGTGTATAAGGCCCGAGGACCGCGGCAAAATCAGCGCCGATCATCTGAAACCGGGGATACCGGATCACGGTCTTATCGGGAAGTCCAGGAAAGAGGGGATCGAAGCCGCGCATGGAGACCACCGGCCGTGACATGTCTGTCCAGTACCCGTTGTAGTAGTAGAAAGAGAGGTCCAGTGCTCCCAGGTACCCGTTGAGCCGTCCTCCGAACTGGACATCAGAGAGGCCCGCCTCATGATCCTCAAAAGAGAGATGCTCATTCACATACTCTTCCAGGGCATACGGCGGAACGCTCAAAGCAACGGCTTTAGCCAGATAGGAGGCTTTCAGCTCCCCGAGGAGTTCATAGAACCCTGTCTGCCAATGGGGAGAAGACTCAAGTTCCGGCGGAGTAAAGAAAGGGACCAGGACCCCGGTCACAGTCCAGTCCCCCATGTAACGGCTCACGGTGAGAGCCGGGATACGGATCTTTCGTGTCTCTTTGTCAGCCACCACAGGTTCCCGGTAGTCTTCCGGGTTGATCACATCCACGGGGTTCACTTCATCAGCCCGGCCCCAGGCGATCCATATTTTCCCGGCCACAAACGATGTCTTGTCAAAATCGGCAGCCACTGAGGCCTCTTTCAGCTCCACGCTCCCCTCTTCCCCGGTGACCGTATCATACCGCCCTGAAAGATCCGCGTAAAAGCGGAAAGGGCCGGCGAAGTGCTTCATGATCAGGTCAAGAGTGGTCTCGCCTTTGATAAACTCCGCGTCTTTCAAAGGGGTGAGGGATATCCCCGTCTCCATTTGCAATGTCCCCTGAACGGTGAGATCTTCAACAGCTGCAAGGTTCACAGGGAGACATCCTGCCATGAGAAGGATCAGGACAAGCTTGTTTTTCATTTCTTCTCCTCCTCTCAGTCAAGATACCTCTGGTAGGGCATGGGGCGTTCCATATTTCTCTGACTGAAAATGGATGACTCGAGCCCCACATTATACTTGACCTCTTCCACTTTCAAAACTGTCTTGCTCTCAAAACTCTTTTCCAGGTCTCTCCCCTCTTTGTAAACGGGTTTCACTGTATACATGACCGTCTCAAGGGGTGTCAGGATTCCCTGGATCTCTTTCAGTTCATTCACCAGCATGACTTTCAGGATCCTGGCCGGCTGTTTTTTATCATACATCACGGCTTTCACGGGGATCCAGTCCTTCTCCCTCACCCAGAAGAGGGAATGGTCATAAACGGCATCGTTTTTCTCTTTTCTTTCCCCTTTGACCACAGAACACATCTCTCCCTGCCATTCCTCCCTTTTCACAAGGGTCCAGTTGTAGGAATCGATATCACGGTTGCTCATATCGTCATAGGAAAAATCCGTTCCCATGAAAGACTTGTCTTTTTCTGAAGAAGAGATCTTTCGGACTTTCCGCATGGCCGGAAGATAGATCCACTGGTCATCATCGCCCCCGTTTCCCTTTTCCTGAACGAGAAACGTGGTGTCCTTGACATCCGCAGGTGTGAGGAAGAGGATAAACGTATGGCTGATATCGTTGGACTGATCCACCTTTTTCCTCCAGAGGACGATCTCCCTGTTGCGCTCCTGTTTCCGGCTGTTGACAATGGACATGCTGATCCGGGACACGCCGTCATCCCCGATATAGCGGTCATCAGCCTTTTTCATGACATCATAGCCGGTGAGTTCTCCCCAGCCCAGGCTGAGCAGAAGAAGAGTCCACAGAAAAGTACCGCATAATTTTTTCATTGGTTGACCTCCTTTATAGGATCGTTTAAAAACTGAGGTTGACAGATATTAAGCAGCGTGGGAAGAAGTGTCAGGGCCCCCAGGGACGATGTGAGCATGGTGAGTGCGATGAGCCAGCCTGCTGACTGAAGCGGGGGGAAGTTGGAGAAGCAGAGGACCAGAAATCCCGCTGCCACCGAGATCATATTGAAGATGATGGCCCGCCCCGCTGTGGTCATGGTCCCTATAGTCGCTGTTTTAGGATCACTTCCGGACAACGTGAAATGATGATACCGGCTTAAAAAATGGATCGCATAATCCACACCGATCCCGATGGCCACCGAAGCGATGATCGCTGTCGCCAGGTCGAGTTTGGTTCCGGTGAGTCCCATCATGCCGAAGTTGACAAGAATGGCCAGAAGAAGAGGGACAACGCTCAGCAGGCCCGCTGCTGGAGACCGGAACATGAGAGAGACCACAAGGACCACAAGAAGAGCCGCCATGATGATGCTGCTGATCTGTGTCCTGATGATCAGCCGGTTGACCACAAGATAGAGTTTGGAGACACCGCCTGTCTTCACAAGAGCCGCAGTCCCGATCTTTTCCGCCAGCTCTCCGTAAAGCAGAGCATCGGCATCGTTAAGCACTTCAATAAGGGAGAAAGAGGCGGTCTCCTCCCCGCTCTTTCTGTCCTCTTCCCAATACTCCCGGTATGTCGTGAAGAGGTCCGCCAGCTCAGGGGAAGCATTCAGAAGAGCATCTCCGGACAGACTGTCAAGGCCGGCTTTCACTTCCCGGAGATCATAGGATTCCACGTCTCTTCGGAAGGCCAGCTCGTGGGCCCGGTCCAGACGTTTCACCCCCTGGTCTTCTCTCATCTCCGCTGTATCATGAAAGACATCCCGGGCATACGATTCCACTTTGCTCACGATCCCCTGGATCGTCCTGGTGTTGGACTTTCTGATCTGGATAAAGATATTGGCCTTCTGGTAGTTATAATCCACCACATCGCTGAAGTCATCCGGATCTCCCGATGTGGTATAGAGAAAGAGGTATTGTGCAATGAGGCTTTTGGAATCGGGAACAGAAAAGAAACCGGGGTCATCATTGTTCATGGCTTTATTCATCAGCTTGACAAAATCCACAAACGAAAGGGTGTTCCCCACATTCTCCAGGCTTTCGGCATACTCCTGGATCCGTTCGATCTTCCTGAGCACATCCGGCTCCTTCATGGCATCAGCCGTCAAGCCGTCGATGACAAGGTTGAGTGTGGACGTCCCTCCGAATGAGGCATTGATCTTTTCATCAGCCTGCCGGACGGGGCTGCTCTTCTTAAAAAACTCCACGGTGTTGGTATCGATGACCATACGCGAGATCCCCCATATGGAGAGGGCCACGATGACAAGAGCCAGGGCCAGGATCCCTTTTCGGCCTTTATAGACCGCCTCTCCTGCTGAACGCAGAAAATGCTGGAAAAATGTGGGTTTTCCTTTTCGCCCGGTCTCCCCCCGGACCGGAAGTTTTTTCGGCCTGGGAAGAAGGACCAGAAATGAGGGGACGAAAAAGATGTTCACTGCCAGGGCGAAAAAGATCCCGATTCCCGTAAAGATACCGAAGTTCTGCATGGGTGTCATGGGAGACGTCGTCAGAGAAGAAAACCCGATGACTGTGGTCACGCCTGCCATGACCACGGCCATTCCCACAAGTCTCATGATTTTGGTGATGAGGCCGGGCATGGTCTCTTCTTCATGAAGATGCTCATAGAAACTGTTGATGATATGGATCCCGTAAGCACTTCCCACACCGATGAGCAGAACAGGAAGGGTGACAGAGATCTGATTCAGCGGCACCTTCAAAAGCCCCATGAGCCCTGTGACCCAGACCGTGGAAATGACCACAGAGAAAAGGGGAAAGAGGACGCCCCGGATCTTTCTGAAGGCCAGAAAAAGGAACAGGAAGACCACGGCGACCACCAGCGGAACGAGACGGGTCACGTCCTGAAGCATATAGACGCCCAGCATGGAGTTGACAATATTCTCTCCGGAATAGTAGATCTCTTCACTCCCCGGGACCTCGCGGACCGCCTTCCGGATATCCCTGACTACGCGGTCCTCCAGGGGAAGAGAAAAGTAATCCCTGTTCACGCTGAAGACAAGGGATGTCCGGTTGTCTCTGCTTTCCATAAAAAAGGGAGATCCCAGGATCCCGTCCCTGTACAGGATTGACGTGAGGGCCTCTCCCTTTTGCTTTCCGTTGAGAACGAAAAGTGTCTTTTCCCCCTCTTTTCTGATCTCTGATAGAAGCCCGGCTTCCTCCAGCGACTCCCGGAAACGCGCGAGTTCAGATCGATAATTTTCTTCCTGTGCTTCCTGATCAAGAGGACTTTCAGGAAGATCCCGGAGCGTGAGGATGATTCCGGCAGCCTTTGCGTCACGGGAGACAAGATTGTCCGCAAAAAGCGGGTTGGAGAGGGCCTCGCTTCTTATCCGCCCCAGGACGGAGGGATCCTCCTCCAACGTCCCCTCCTCCCAGAGAGGCCCCACGCGCATTCCGCCCTCATCGCCTGTGATCATGGAACTGAGAGCCAGGGAATCGACTTTATCCACATAGTCGAGCTGCTCAAGCACACGAGACATGATCTCGATGCGCTGTAGAGTCTCCCTGGTGAAGACGCCCTCAGGGCGGTGAGAAAGAAGCTCCACAAAGACCTTGTCCTGGGGGCCGAACGTATTTTCGATCTCTGAAAAGAAGACCTCTTCTCTGTTCGTCTCGGGTATATACTGGTTGATATCGTTATCAAATCGGATCTGTCCGATAAAAAAGGCAAAGAAAAGTGTCAGTGCCAACGTGGCTCCCACGATGCTTCTGGGATAGTGAAGAATCAGCCGGATGATCTTATTCATGGTCTTTCCCTTCAAAACCGAAGACAAAATACTCGATGGCCTGGTCAAACATGCTGAACAGCTTCTCCTTGGAGTACTTGTTGGTCACCCAGTCGAAAAGCAAAGCTTCAATAAGGCCCAGAGAAGCAATGGAGACAATATGGACATTGATATCCTGGCGGACATACCCCTGGTCCTTGGCTTCCTGGAGCAGTTTTTTGATGAGGAAATTATACTCTTTTTCCAATTTCGGGGCCAGGTAGCTCAAGGCTTCTGTGGTCTGCCTGAGCTCCACCAGGAAGACGCGGGCCATATCCATGTTCTCACTCAGGATCTCCGCCACTGTCCTCAGGACTCTTTTGAATTTTTCAAGAGGATGGAGGGATGTGTCCAGGATCGTCTGGATATCCCTGATCACGCGGTCCAGAAAAGCGACAAAGAGTTCGATGAGAATATTGTCTTTATTGTCAAAGTAGATGTAGACTGTCCCGACGCCCACATTGGCCCGTTCTGCGATCTCTTTGACATTGGTGTAGAAAAATCCCTTTTCAGCAAACAGCTCCATGGCGGCCTGGATGATCTCGCGCCCTTTGGTCTGGCTTTTGATACGTGCCATATCCCCTCCTTTTCATAATGAATGAACAGTCATTCATAAACTGATGATAAGGGCATCCTGTCCCTGTGTCAAGGGGAAACTGAATCATTATTCACTTTTGGGGAAAGAAAACCCGAACGGGAGCAGATCCCTGAATCGAAAAGCCTCCCGGTTCCCTGACATGGACTCGCATGTCACCGGCATATCCGGAGAGCAGAACTCACTGAGAACCTGCAGACAGGCTCCGCAGGGACGGGGAGGGATGTCTCCGTCGGCCAGGATGTAGAGAAAGGAAAACTCCCGTTCCCCTTCTCCGATGGCTTGAAAAAGGGCATTCCGCTCTGCGCAGACAGTGAGCCCGAAAGAGCTGTTCTCCACATTGACCCCGGTGAAGATACGGCTGCCGTCCCGGGATAAAAGAAGAGCCCCCACCCGGAAATTCGAGTAGGGGCTGTATGAATTCTGAATCACATCTTCAGCATGAGCACGAAGCTTCTGCAGAGAAGGTTCTGTCATTTCACCTCGATACGTTCCACGTTGGCGCGGGGAACGATCCGCTCTTCACCGTTGGACAGTTTGACACGGAAGACGCGGACCATGGTCTCGGATTCCATCTTATGAAGTGCCGGGACCATCTCCGTGATCGTTCCGAGCTCACCGAAAAGAGGTTCACGGATGATCCGGATGGGATCTCCCACCTGAAGGCCACGTCCCTCCTCTTCGGCACCTTTATTCTTATCGAAGGCCTTGTCCACGGGGATGATGATCTCGGGACGCATGACGCCTGCGCGGATCTGGGTCGCTCCGTTGACAGAAGCCCATTTCCCTTCATTTGCTTTCAGAAGCTCGAAGGTGCGCTGAGCCATGTACATCTCACCGAAGCCTTCTGTGGCGATGAGTGTAAATCCGATCTTCTCATGGCCGGTGATGGCGACACCGATATCATAACCCAAAAGGGCCCTGAGATCCTTGTCGTCCACACCTCCCACAACGACAGCGGAAACACCCATCTGTTTTGCTTTTTTAATCGCATCCAGCCGGATCAGGGATCCGCCCACGACGATCTTCCCCTTATGTTCCGCTTTGATGAGATCGGCCGTCAACTCTTCTTTGGGATGACTGACAACGACAGCGATCTCCCCGCTGCGTTCACCGGAAAGGCCGAAGATCCCCTGGATAAAAGCGCCCATGGTCTCCACCTGGCACCCCTCCTGAGGGAAGGTCTCGGTCACGACTCCGTCGATATAGGCCCGGACTTCGATGGGAATGGGGGGCTCACGGAGAAGCACCTGACCGGTAACGTCGGAGATGTTCTCAATGGTCCCGGTGATGGGAGAAATGGAATAATTCTTGAAGAGGCCGAAAAAAGATTTATAGAGAGCCACTTTTTCGCCCTTTTCCACTTTATCGCCTTCTTTTTTCATCATGCATTCCCGGACTTCATTGGCGGCGACTCCGAGCTGATTGGCAATATTCACCGGAATAACGTTTCCCGGCAGGTCAGTTTTGGCTACGACCTGATCATAGGAGACTTTATCTCCCTCTTTGACCAGGACCTCCCCTTTCAGAGGAAGGATTCTTTTTTTCTTGACTATGGTTTCCTGAGTGACTTTCAACCCGGGTGTAAATGCTTGAGCCATCTTCGACCTCCTTATTCGCTTATATATTTTTTCAGGGCTTCCACGTCATAGGCTTCCATGACAGCAGCCCATTCCAGCAGCTTCTGTACACGCTCTTTGTCCCCGGCGGGGATGGTGAACGGCCGGCGTCCGCGGGCATCAAAGATAATACCGGTTGTCCCGCCTGAGACATTCACAGTCAACTCTTTGCCGGGGCCGTTTCCCACATCAAAGCCCTTGACGGGTTTCACGGTGACCTTGGCTGTCTCATCAAGATCGAGAGGAATACGGTACATCTCACCGTAGTTCATCATCTTCCTGATCACATGCCCTGTCATATCTTCAACCACAGGGAAATGCGGTGACTCTTCTTTGGCTCTCTTGATAAAGGCCTCTTTATCAAGAGGATGCTCCACGATGACCTCCATGACAGGACGCCCGGCCTTTCCCCGTCCCACAGGGGCGATACATGTGCCGAGATAGATCAGGCAGTCGCGCTCAAAGACCTGTGTGGCCGCTTCTTTGTTCACCTGGGCAAGCACGCCCAGCTGAGGCATCATGAAGATACTGTCAACGGTGAGGGTGGTGATCCCTTCGGGAAGGAAGGCATCGATGAGCATATAGGCAGACTGATGACGTCTGGGAGCATGAGAGAGGACTCCGCCGCTTCCGATGATCATGTTCAGCTCCATCATATCCACAAGGCTTTGCCCGCTTTCTGTCTGTTCAAAGGCATCGGAGATGGTCCTCTGCTGCTGGACACCTTTCAGCCCCACAGCCAGGGATTTGTGATGCTCAAAGGCCAGGCGCAGGGCTTCCCGTGCAATGGACTGCTCAAAGACAAGGGATTCCAGGGTCTCCGGGATCGTCGTGGGACGGATCATCTTGTTTTTGACGATATTTCTCAACTTTTTCTCATCCATATGGATGGGCATCCACCGCATGACATGATCAAGCCCGGCTTCTGCAAAGACATTGGAAATACTGTAGCTCATCCCCAGGTTCGCTGATACCGTCCTGTTGAAGACCTTCTCGATGTCGCCTTTTTCATTTTCTGACTCAAAGACCGAGAAGACATCCGTGGTGGCTCCGCCGATATCCACGCCCACAACAGCGATATTGCGTTCATTGGCCACGGTCTCGATCATGGATCCCACAGCTCCGGGAGTGGGCATAATAGGCGCATCGGTCCAGGACATGAGTTTCTTGTATCCCGGAGCCTGCTGCATAACATGCTCCATAAAAAGATTGTGGATCTTGTGACGGGCAGGGCCCAGGTTTTCCTGCTCCAGCGTGGGACGGATATTGTCGATGATCTCCAGGGCCATCTTTTCGCCGATGGTCTCCTGGACGATGTCTCTGGCCTTCTGAGCGGAGTTCCCGGCATAGATCAGGGGAAGTTTATACCCGATTCCCAGTCTGGGACGGGGATCGGCTGCTGAGATGATCTCGGCCAGTTCCGCGATATGTGTAGTTGTCCCGCCGTCAACACCGCCGGCCAGAAGGATCATGTCCGGACGGAGGTTACGGATCTTTTCAATACGCTGATGAGGGAGCCGTCCGTCGTTGGTGGCGATGACATCCATGACGATGGCGCCTGCGCCCAGGGCCGCTCTCTGTGCGGATTCCCCGGTCATGGACTTGACCACTCCGGCCACCATCATCTGTAATCCTCCTCCGGCTGACGAGGTGGAGACATAGATATCCATCCCCTCTTTGTCATTCTTTCTCTCTTTTTTCAAAAGATTCCCGGTGATAAAAGACCGGTCAGACAGGTCTTCGATCTCGTTTATCGCATTCAAAACGCCCTTGGTCACATCCTCAAAAGGGGCTTCGACAGTGGTCGGGGCTTCACCGCGGCTGATCAGCCTGTATTCCCCGTCGACTTTTTCCACTAAAATTGCCTTTGTTGTTGTACTTCCGCAGTCGGTTGCAATAATGGTTTTCATCTCTTTTTTATCTCCCATGAACGACTCCTTTCTACTTACCGCTTATTTTCTTAAAAATGCTTTTTCTGTTTTGTCTTCTCTTCCGCTTTTCTTCTTTCCGCTGCGCTTTCAACTCTTTCTCTTTGGCCTGCTGCTCCTGGTCCCCCTCTTCGATCTTGTCCAGCAGATACTCGATATTACTCCTCTCCTCCATGATCACAGCGTATTTCTCCAATTCCCATTTTGTGAAGATGGCTGTGACAATGGGAGAGATAAAGATTAAAAACTGCGATCCCACCCGGTTCATATACTTTGTGCTTTCCAGAAAAATCACAGCGGGAGTCGCCATATGAAAGCGGACGACTTCACGGGCCAGTTTATCCAGGAGGGCATAGCGTTCTTCTTCCGGGATGTCTTCATACAGATACATCAGGCGATCATCTCCTCAGCCAGATGCCGCACGCCGTCGACATCGGGGATATCATAAAGAATCGTTGTCTTTGACCGCCTGAAAAGGGTGCGTCCCCGGGGAGGATTGAGCACAAGCCCGCCGTTGACGATCCTGAAACGCTCCACGTCGCTCCACGCGATGACCTTCACATTCAGAGGAGTGGCCACGGTGATCCCTTCAGGGGAGAGCGCATAGCGGATGGGCAGGAAAAAGGTCATGTTGGGGACAAAGATCAGGATAACAGCCAGGGCTGCCAAAAACGCATTCACGTATACCGCCAGAAAGAAGACGAGAAAGAGTGAAAAAAGCGTGATCAAGATCCCCCTTGTCATAAATTTTTTGAAAAGATGTACTGTCCATTTATATTCCTGTGCAGTCATTTCCCTTAAAGATGTAACACATAAAGGCTATCACGTCAACATTTTTCTAGATTTGGGTTTCAAACGGAATCCCTTGTGCTATAATAAGTTAACTTGACCAAGGAGGCAAAATATGGAGAAAAGATGGGACTTTTCCCGTCCTGAAAAAAACCGTGTCATCAAGTGGCTTTTTCTGCTTTTTACTCTCTTTATCATCATATTCGGTGTCTGGGTGGGACTGGGCCGCGACCTCCCCTGGCTGGTCATCGGAAGCCTCGTCCTGGGAGCCGCTGATCTCTTCATCTATCTCACTGTCCATCCCGTAAGCATCATCGCGCTCCACGAACATCATATCACCGTGAACAAGAAATCTTTTCCTTTAGCGGCTCTTCAGAGGATCTCTCTTTCCCGCGGAAAACTCCTTTTTCAGATCGGCCACTCCAAAAGCCATTATGTCTATACGCCCGGGATCGGAACAGACCGGATGCTGGACGAGATCTCGGAGATCCTTCCGGAAATCAGTAATGTCACGATTGAAGATAACAGGGAAAAGAAATAGCGGGACCCAGAATCGAACTGGGGACCTTGCGGGTATGAACCGCACGCTCTAGCCAGCTGAGCTATCCCGCCATGTCAGGGAAAAGTTGGTTGCGGGGGTAGGATTTGAACCTACGACCTCCGGGTTATGAGCCCGACGAGCTTCCAACTGCTCTACCCCGCGTCATCGATTGGCAGTATAACCAACACACTTTTACTTGTCAACCCCATTTTTGAATTTAAAAATGATTTCATCTTTCCGCTTGAGGCCCAGCGTCAGCCTGGCGATCCGCTCTTTCATGTAGTCGTATTGACGGATCTCGTCCACATAGGCCTCGAGACGTTTGTTTTCCGTCATGAGTTCAGCCCGTTCACGGACGAGGCTCTTTTTCTGTTCTTTCATGTGGAGGAGATTTTTCAGATGGATGGCACTGTTGCTAACCCAGACCGCCAGAATGGCGGTCAGGATTAGCCAGACGAATGTCATCATCTTTTTTTTAGACATGGAAAAGTCTTACTTCTTCTTTTCCTTTTCTTTGGTGCTTTTCTCTTCAGGGCGCACGACAAATTCAACGATAGCTGTGGGCGTCGCATCCCCTTTGCGGAATCCGGTCTTGTAAAGGGCCAGATACCCTCCGTTCCGTTCTGTAAAACGGGGAGCGATATCGCTGAACAGTTTCTGGACAGCTTCTTTCCCGAACAGACGGGTGGCAGCCATACGGCGGGCGTGGAGGGTGTCCTTTTTCCCTAAAGTCACCAGTTTTTCCACATAGGACTTGATCTGTTTCGCTTTGACCTCAGTCGTCTCGATCCTTTCATGAAGAATGAGCGATGTGGCCATATTTCTTAAAAGTGCTTTCCTTGAGGACCAGTTTCTCCCCAAACGCACGGATTTTACTCTATGACGCATCTTATGTTCACCTTCCCCTCACCTTTATGAGTCCATAATGTCATCTAGATCCATCCCGAAGGAGAGATTCATCTCAATGAGAAGCTCTTTGATCTCTTCAAGGGATTTCTTGCCGAAATTCCTGTACTTGAGCATTTCAGGCTCGCTTTTCTGAACCAACTCCCCGATGCTTTTGATCCCGGCATTTTTCAGACAATTGGCGGCTCTGACAGAAAGCTCCAGTTCTTCCACACTCTTGGAAAGGATATTCTTCAGGTCCGTGTTATCGTCTTTGGGCTCTTCCATGGGATATTCGACGTTCTCGCTGTCCATCTCAAAGGCGTCGAGATACTGTTTGATCAGTCGGACAGACCTTTTCAGTACTGTCTCAGGTGTAATGCTTCCGTCTGTCTGGATCTCCATGGTCAATTTATCATAATCCACACTCTTGCCCACAAGAGCATGGTCCACCTCGTATTTGACATTGACCACAGGAGTGTAGACAGTATCCACAGCAATAAAATCCACCGGGATATCCTCATATCCATGCTCCTCAGCGGGTTTATAACCCAGGCCGTGGTCGTAGTAGAGATCCAGGGAGAGGGTCCCCCCTTCACTCAACTCGCAAATATAGAGATCTTTATTCATGACTTCGATCTCGGAATCGAGGTTGTCAAAATCACGCGCGTAGACCTGAGCCGGCCCCTTAACGGTAAAGTTGACCATTTTCAGGTTTTCACCCGTGTAACGGACCCGCATCTTTTTCAGGTTCATGACAACATCCAGGACATCTTCTTTCAGATTATTGATGGATGTAAATTCATGGGCGACACCGTCGATCCGGACACCCACCAGGCCGGTCCCCTGAATGTAGGAAAGCATGGTCCTGCGCAATGCGTTTCCCAGCGTAATCCCGAATCCCTTTTCAAAGGGTTCGATGGATAAACGCCCGTAAGCATTGGATTTGGTTTCCTTATCCCATTCCAGTTTTTTGGGACGTTCCAGATTAATCCACTTCATTGACCTTCTCCTTCATTCCTTACTTCGAATAGAACTCAACGATAAGGTTTTCCTGGATATCCAAAGGCATCTCTTCACGTGACGGCATTCTCTTGACTGTACCTTTAAATTTGTCAGGATCGGCGTCAAGCCATTCAGCACCGGTACCGTTCTGCTTCACAATCTCCATGGCGACTTTGAACATGCTGCTTTTACGGCTTGGTTCCTTGACCTCGATGATATCGCCCTCTTTGACAAGGTAGGAGGGGATGTTCACCAGCCGTCCGTTGACGGTAAAGTGTCCATGGTTCACCAGCTGGCGGGCTGACGGACGGGACGGGGCAAAATTCAGCTTGAAGACGACATTGTCAAGACGCCTCTCGAGGAATTCCAGAAGGTTTGTCCCTGTCACGCCTTTCTTTTTATCAGCCATTTCATAATATTTTTTGAACTGGCGTTCCATCAAAAAATACATTCTTTTGACTTTTTGTTTTTCGCGAAGATGCATGGCATAATCGCTTGCTTTTCTTCTCAATGTGTTTTTCCCGTGAACTCCCGGCGGGTAGGGGTGCCTGTCGAGGGCACATTTCGGCGAATGGCAGCGGTCTCCCTTTAAAAAGAGTTTGGTGCCTTCGCGTCGACAAAGTTTACAAACCGGGCCTGTATGTTTAGCCATTTCTTCCTCCTTCGTCCAGCTTTAACTAGGCTCTTTTACGTTTTTTGAGTTTGCACCCGTTGTACGGGGTGGGGGTCTCATCTTTGATTCCGGTCACGCGGATGTCTGAGTTCTGGAAGACCTTGATGGCCGGCTCTCTTCCGGGGCCGGGGCCTGCATAATTGATCTCCATGCTCTTCACACCCATGTCAGCCAAAACCTTGACACAATTTTCAGCGGCCATCTGGGACGCAAAGGGCGTTGACTTCTTTGAACCGGAATATCCTACTGTCCCGCCGCTGGCCCATGTCAACACTTCGCCATTGTCATCGATGATAGTGATAATGGTGTTGTTGAATGTGGCCTTGATCTTTGCCACGGCAGAACTGACTCTCTTCTTGATTTTCTTTTTACGAATGGTTCCTCTTACCTTAGCCAAGGCGCTTCCTCCTTACTTTTTCTTTTTAGCGATGGCCTTTGCGGGGCCTTTTCTCGTCCGGGCATTTGTCTTGGTCTTCTGACCGCGGACAGGAAGCCCCATCCGATGTCTCAGCCCGCGATAACAACCGATCTCGACAAGCCTCTTGATGTTCATGGTTGTCTCGGTCCTGAGAGTTCCTTCTACTTTATGGTTTTTCTCGATTTCATTACGCAAATTGGCGACTTCCTCTTCGGTGAGATCCTTGACTTTGACATCAGGGCTGATGCCCACTGCCTGGAGGATCTTGTTGGAAGTTGACCTCCCGATACCGAAAATATAAGTCAGGCCGATTTCAATGCGCTTGTTTTTGGGAAGATCCACTCCTGCAATACGAGCCACGTCCTAACCTCCTTTTAGCCTTGTCTCTGCTTATGTTTAGGATTTTCGCAGATGACCATGACCACGCCTTTTCTTTTGATTACCTTGCATTTGTCACACATCTTCTTGACTGATGCCCTGACTTTCATCTTTGTAACCTCCTTAACCTCCGGGAGTGCATTCTATAGGAGCCCCCCCGGGCTGTCAACCCTTTTATTTATATCTATAGACTATTCTACCCTTTGTGGGATCATACGGTGTGATCTCCACCTTCACCTTGTCGCCGGGGAGGATCCGGATGTTGAACATCCTCATCTTTCCCGAGACATGGCAGATGATATGGATCTTGTTCTCCAGCTTCACCCGGAACATGGCATTGGGCAATTGTTCGGTGACCACGCCGTCAATTGCGAACACCTGTTCATTGTTTTTGGCCATAATCTCCCTCGCAACGCCCTGCTGATAAAATCATAGGTCCCTCCTTTGATACAAATACCGTATTCTCATAATGAGCTGAAATCCCGCCGTCCTGAGTCACCACAGTCCAGTGATCATCCAGGATATGGATGGGCCAGTCTCCTGTGACGACCATGGGTTCGATGGCCAGGTACATCCCTTCCCTGATGAGGTCCCCTTCTCCGGGTTCTCCGAAATTGGGGATCTCGGGAGCGGTGTGCGGCTTGCGCCCGATCCCGTGTCCTACAAAATCCCGGATGACATTGAACCCCTGCTCTTCAACGAAACGCTGGACAGCATGGCCCATGTCACCGATATGAAATCCCGGACGGGCATACTCCACAGCGATGAAAAAGGATTCCCGGGTCACCTTCATGAGACGGCGAAGGTCTTCAGAGACCTCTCCCGCCCCGAATGTCCGGGCGGCATCAGCATAATGCCCTTCCACCACGGCCCCCACATCGATACTCACCAGATCCCCGTCGGCGATCGTACGGCCCTCGCGGGGAATCCCGTGGACCACTTCCTCGTTGATGGAGACGCAAAGGGTCGAAGGAAAACCGTAAAGCCCTTTGAAGGCGGGTTTCCCCCCCTTATCCCGGATATAGTCTTCGGCCCACCGGTCCAGTTCCGCAGCGGAGGCCCCGGGTCTGACAAGCGGCGCGATATCACACAGGAGATCTGCGATGATGCCGTTGGCCCGCTGCATCTTGGACAGGGAGACTTTCATCGGCCGATCCTCTCCAGCAACTCATGATGAATGGCATCCACTCCTTTGTTGGCATCGATATGTTCCAGTTTTCCCGATGTCTCATAGTACTCGATGAGAGGATGGGTCTGTTCAAGATAGACGCGGATCCGGTTTTCAATGGATTCCGGGTCATCATCTTTACGCCGGACAAGAGGGCGGTGGCAGATATCACACACGGTATCCTCTTTGGGCGGCAGGAACTCTTCATGGTAGAACTTTTTGCACACAGGACAGTAGAGACGTCCGCTCAATCGCCTGATGACCGTCTCCTTGTCAATATCGAAGAGAATGACTTTATCAACACGGATCTCATGCACCTCCAGGCTCTCCGCCTGGGCTGTATTCCGGGGAAAGCCGTCCAGGATATAACCGGCTCCCCGGATTTTTGAAATATGATCTTTCAAGATCTCGATGACGATCTCATCAGGGACGAGGTCCCCGGATTCCACAAAGAGACGCGCTTTTTCTCCCAGCGCTGTCTTTGCTGCGATCTCCTGACGAAGAAGCTCTCCTGTGGAGATATGCTCAATGGAGAGCTTGTCCGACAAAAAATCCGCCTGGGTTCCCTTCCCGGCTCCGGGAGGCCCTAAAAAGATGAATCGTTTCATTTATGACCTCCGGGGCCGTCCCAAACGTCCTTTCTTGGTAAAACCGTCATAATGCCGCATAAGCAGATGCGCTTCGATCTGCTTCATGGTATCCAGACCCACTCCCACAGCGATGAGCAGCGAGGTCCCTCCGAAATAGAAGGGGAGCTTCAGCCTGCTGTAGAGGATAATGGGAAGAACGGCGATGCCTCCGAGGAAAATGGCACCCGGCAAAGCGATCCTGTTCAAAATATAGTTCACATAATCGGCTGTGGCCTTTCCCGGACGGACGCCGGGAATAAAACCGCCGCTTTTCTTCAGGTTGTCGGCCACGTCGATGGGATTCAGCGTGATCGCCGTATAAAAATAGGTAAAGAAGATGATCAGGCCGATATAGACCAGGATATAGGTCGATGTCCCGTAGTCAAAGACACGGGCGACTTTGCTCCAGAAAACGCTCTTATCGCCGGCAAACTGGGCGATGGTCCCCGGAAACATCAGGATGGATGACGCAAAGATGATGGGGATAACGCCGGCCTGGTTGACCCTGAGGGGCAGATAAGTGGTCTGTCCCACAGTCATCTTCCGTCCGACGATGCGTTTCGGATACTGGACCGTGATCTTCCTCTGTCCTTCCTGGATGAGGACGATAAAGTAAATGACCGCAAACATCATGATGGCGATGAGGGCCAGCTCGAACATGTTCATCCTCTGTCCTTCCACGACGAGACCCACAGTCTGGATCACGGCGTTGGGAAAACGGGCGACGATCCCCGCAAAGATGATCAGGGAGACTCCGTTCCCGATCCCCTTCTTGGTGATCAGCTCTCCTATCCAAAGGACAAACATGGTCCCCGCTGTCATGGTGAGCATGGTCATGATGAGAAATCCTGTGTTATAATTGGGGACAAAACCCTGGCCGTTCAGCCAGCGGGCCAGAGCCAGCGACTGGAACAGGGTGATGAGGACGGTGAGGTAGCGTGTATACTGGTTGATCTTTTTCCGTCCCAGCTCTCCCTCTTTGGCCAGGCGCTCCAGAGCCGGGACCACGGCTGTGAGAAGCTGCAGGATAATGGATGCGCTGATGTAGGGCATGATCCCCAGAGCCAGGACAGTGGCCCTGCTGAGGGCCCCTCCGGCAAAGACATCCAGCAGCCCCAGGATCCCTTTCCCGCCGGCAGCGCCGGCAAAGTATTCCTGAAGAGCGGAGAAATCGATCCCCGGTGTGGGGACATGAGAGACAAGCCTGTAAATGAAGAGGAGGAAAAAGGTGTAGAAGATCTTTTTCTTCAGCTCTTCGATCTTAAAGATGTTTCTCAGATTGGATATCATGATATCACCTGGGCCTTGCCGCCAGCTTTTTCAATTTTCTCACGAGCGGTCTGTGAAAAACGATGCGCTTCAACGGTTACAGGCTTCTCCAGGTCACCTTCTCCCAATATTTTCACCAGGTCGGCATTAATCCGAACAAGGCCGCTTTTCTTCATCTCTTCAACGGTGATGACTTCAGCTTCGATCCGGGCCAGGTCTCCGACATTGACAATGTCATACTCCACCCGGAAAGGGTTCTTAAAGCCCCGTTTGGGCACACGGCGGTAAAGAGGCATCTGACCGCCTTCAAAACCGAAACGTCTGGAATATCCGGCACGGGCTTTCTGGCCGTTGTTTCCGCGGCCGGCAGTGCAGCCCCAGCCGGAGCCGTTTCCGCGGCCCACACGCCTGCTTTTACGGCTGGACCCTTCGGCAGGTCTCAGATCGTCTAATTTCATAGCCATGACTTTCCCCCCTATTCTTCAATAATTTCCACGAGATGGGGCACTTT
>CAZNOX010000014.1:0-47103 GCA_964574875.1 uncultured bacterium
TATGACAAAGATCCGGCGGAAACATAAAGATATCTTTTTCAGTTATGTGACATTTATCGCCATGTTTTTTATGACCATTATCGGACTTGTGGGGTATTTCCGTCCGGAAGGAGCTCTCCAGGGCCTCTTTGAGAACATGTACAACTATGTGCGTGTCCCCCTGGATGCCAGCATGTTCGCTCTTCTGGCCTTCTACATCACGTCAGCGGCTTACCGCGCCTTCAGGGCCCGGACCTGGCTGGCCACTGTCCTGCTTCTTGCCGGTGTGATCGTCATGATCGGACGGGTCGCCTTCGGCCCCTTCATCATCTTTAACGATATTACCGCCTGGATCATGAAAGTCCCTACCACAGCCGCCATGCGCGCTGTCAATGTGGGGATCGGACTGGGAATCGTTGCCACGTCTATCAAGATCGTGTTAGGCATCGAACGGTCTTATCTGGGAGGTGGTGAATAATGAAAACACCCTGGTTTGACAAGATCATGTCCCTGGACAAAAAGATCCTCTATGTCATCATGTTCATCGTGGTCATGATCCCTCTTTTGGCTCAATGGACCTATAATCCCGCCGTCATGCCTGAAGTGAAGGATATCTACGACGAGATCGAAGGGATCTATGCCTATAATCAGTCTCATCCCGACACTCCCCAGGGGATCCTGGTCTCCTTTGACTACAGCCCCTCCACCAACGCCGAGCTTGACCCCATGACCATGAGTATCCTGCGCCATGCGTTCATGCGCAATATTCCCGTCATCACCTGGTCGGCCTTTCCCGATTCCATCGACCTGGCCAAGACGATCACAACTTATATCGCTAAAGAGTTCAGGGCCGTTTATGGGCAGGATTTTGTCTTTATGGGATACCCTTACCCCATGAATGCTGCTGTCATCGCCTTCGGAAGCGATGTCCGTAACTTCCTGGTGAAGGATTTTTACGGCAACCTCAGTACAGACCTGCCGCTCCTCAACAGGATCTACAATTACAAAAGCATCGGGCTCATCGTCACTGTCTCCGGGACCTCTTACCCGCGTTTCTGGGTGACCTATGCCAACACCCTTTACGGGAAAAAGATCGCCACCGGAACCACAGCGGTCTCAGCAGCGGAGTTCTACCCCTTTCTCCAGACTGATCAGATGATCGGGATGATGGGAGGCTTAAGAGGAGCCGCAGAGTATGAGAAACTCGTGGAAGCCCTGGAGATCACGGTCATCGGAGACAACACAGAGCGCTACCTGAAAAGCCTCTACGCCCCTGGTGATGACTTCCCGTGGGATACCAAGATCTTTACTCCGGGGTTCACCGATGAAGAGCTGCGGGAGCACCTCTCCACACGGAAGACAGCCCGGACGGGGATGGCCTCCCAGGCTTCATCCCATTTTTATGTCATTGTCCTCATTATTCTCGCGAACCTCGGCTACTTTTTCAAACGCCGTGCGGAAAACAAGAGGTAGGTGGTTTTTATGTTAATCTGGTATACAATCGCTGTGTTGCTGAGCCTGGCCATCTTCTCCTTCCTCTGGAAGGATAACCCTCTCTATAAATTTGCCGAACATCTCTTTGTGGGGACAATGGTGGGATATCAGGTGGTCGTGGTCTTTTCCCAGATCATTATGAGAAAGATCGTCGACCCTATTTCTGTGGCCCTTGACAACAGGCAGATTTTGACACTGATCTCGCTGGTCATTGCCACTCTCATCGGGCTTCTCTTTTTAGCCCGCTTTTCTCGTAAAGCCGAATGGGTGAGCCGCTATCCCATCTCCATCACCGTGGGGTTCTGGAGCGGTTACGCCATTGTGGCTTCTTTCAAGACCAATATCCTGACGCAGATCAGAGGAACCGTGGTGGACGACCTTGGACAGCCGCTTCTCAACGGCCATCTCATCGGTGATTTTTTCAAAAACCCCTCCCTCAAGACTTTGGATCTGGCCACAGCCGGCCCGCTTCTTGTCTTCGGGGTCATCGTGGTCCTGGTCTACTTCTTCTTTTCTGTAAAACATGACCATCCCATGGTGAAATTTGCCAACAAACCGGCGCTCTTCTATCTCATGATCGGTTTCGGGGCCTCTTTCGGCTATACCTTCATGGGCCGGATCAGCCTCTTCATCGGCCGGATGAACTTCATCTTCAATGAGTGGTGGCCGCTCTTAAAACAGACCATAGGAGGGTAGAGATGAAAAAAATAACGCTTATTCTTGTATTGATCCTGCTGAGCGTCCCTCTTCTGGCCGCTCAGGAGACAGACAACGAGACTCCCTTCTATGCCTGTGACGTGAGTCTCTATGACACTCCCAATGACGACGGTGTCAGTGTGGAGCTGGAGTTTACGCCGGCCAACAGTGCCGAAGAGGTGCCCCAGTATGCCATCGACCTCTACATCGACGGAACTTTTTCCAACACCATTATGGTGAAAAACGCCGGCGCTCTTTTCCTTCATACTATTCCGGTTGAAAAGAAAGGAAGCATTGTCCGGGCTGAAATCTTTGCCTATGATACTCAGGGACAGCGCCAGGGGCCCATCGTGGTCAAGGAGGCTACCTCTTCCGCCCAATGGTACTTTTCCGACCGTGTGGGGGCTTTTATCTGGTCTATGGCCTTTATCGGCCTGATCATGGTGCTTATCCGTAAAGCTAAACGGGGCCAGGAGATCTTCATCCGCCGTATCGCGGGGCTGGAAGCCATCGACGATGCCGTGGGGCGTGCTACGGAGATGGGGCGCCCCGTCTACTATATCCCCGGGACATCCATCATCGACGATATCGCGACACTGGCCTCTCTCAATATCCTTCGCCCTGTCGCACAGCAGGTGGCCACCTATGAGACCCCTTTCTCGGTCCCCATCAAAGACCCTGTGGTCCTTACCGTGGCCCAGGATGTGGTGAAAGAGGCCTATATGGCTGCGGGACGGGCGGACCTTCACGATGACGGGATCGTCTATCTGGCTTCCGTGGGCCAGTTCGACTATGCCGCTGCCGTAAATGGCGCTATGGTGCGCGAAAAACCCGCCACCGTCTTTCTTCTGGGGATGTTCTGGGCCGAATCACTCATGCTGGCCGAGACAGCCAACACCGTAGGGGCGATCCAGATCGCCGGGACAGATTCCACTTCCCAGCTGCCCTTCTTTATCGCCGCCTGCGACTATACCCTCATCGGAGAAGAGCTTTATGCGGCATCGGCCTATCTGAGCCGTGAACCTTTGCTCCTCGGGACACTCAAAGCCCAGGATATGGTCAAGGGGGCGGTGATCGTCGCTTTGATCATCTCGATCATCGGGATGCTTTTCGGTTCTGATCTTCTCATGAAGATCTTTTTACAGTAATCCGGCAGGGGGAGGGGAAGACTTTCCCTCCCCCCATAATCGCTTGACAACCCCCCAAGACAATATATACTTCACTCGATATGAACAAAGACCGTTTGATCTCTTTACTGGATACGATCCTTTTCGCCGGAACGCTGGTGGCTGTGGTCTCTTTCCTGGCCCATTACGGTTTTTTCCTCAACCCGGCGCTGCTCCATGTCATCAGACAGGGGGCGTTTATCCTCACGGGAGTCCTGGTCCTGGACAATATCCTCATGCTTCTTATCCAGGGACGCCCCGGGGAAGAGTTCCGGGAACACCGGTCTCTCTACATCGTCACCGCTCTTATTTTGGTGCATTTTATCCTCATCAGGCTTGATATCTACGGAGGCGGGCCGGGGGGGCACCTTTCACGCTATTTTGTCGCCGCCCAGGTCTATATCGTCTTCATGTTCATCATCAAACTGACTAAAGTCAACCGGCTGGTTTTCCCGGGGGTCAACTGGCGTCCCGAACAGCTCTTTATCCTCTCCTTTCTGGGTGTGATCGTCATCGGGACCCTCTTCCTCTCCTTTCCCCGGGCGACGATCGCGCCGGGTTCCATGCCCCTCATCGATGCCTTCTTCACATCGACTTCGGCGGTCTGTGTCACCGGGCTTATCGTGGTGGATACCGCCACCTACTTTACCCATTTCGGGCAATTTGTCATCCTCGCCCTCATTCAGATCGGCGGGCTGGGACTCATGACCTTCACCTCCTTTTTCACCATCTTTTTTTTCAAGACCATGAGTTTCCGGGAGCGGTTCCTCATGAGCGATGTCTTGAGTACCGACTATATCGGGGGAGTCCACAAGATCATCGGAAAGATCCTCACCATCACGTTTACCATCGAGGCAGCCGGGGCTCTTCTCCTTTTCATCTCCTGGCATGACAAGTTCCGCAACACCGCTGAAGCTCTTTTCCATTCGGTCTTCCATGCGGTCTCCTCTTTCTGCAATGCCGGGTTTTCCACGTTTTCCACCAGCCTGGCTGCTTTCCGCGGGGATGTCTCGGTGAACCTCATCGTGATGTTTCTCATCATCCTCGGCGGTCTTGGTTTTCTTGTCCTTATGGATTTTTTCCAGCCCCTGGAAGGACGGAGACGGATGCTCATGGTCCAGACGAAACTGGTCCTGACCACGTCTCTTCTCCTGATCCTGGCCGGAGCGGTTCTCTTTTTCATCATAGAAAGCAGCGGTGTCCTTCAGGGCCTCTCATTAAAAGAGAAGGTCCTCGCCTCCTTCTTCCAGTCGGTCACTCCGCGGACAGCCGGGTTCAATACGGTGAATATCGGGCTTCTCTCTGTCCCCATGCTCCTGGTCCTCAGCCTCTTCATGTTTATCGGGGCCTCTCCGGGATCCACGGGAGGCGGGATCAAGACCACCACATTCGGAATCCTGGCAGGGACTGTATGGAGCTATCTCAAATCGCGAGACCAGGTCATCCTTTTTAAACGCAGGATCCCGTCACGTCTGGTCTACAGGGCCATGTCCCTGGCGATCATCTCATTTGCGTATCTCTTTCTTGTCTATCTGTTTCTCATCGTCAGTGAAGATCTCTCTCTCCTGGACACTCTTTTTGAAATGATCTCGGCGTTCGGGACCGTGGGGCTGTCCACAGGAGTGACTCCGCATCTCTCCTCTGCGGGGAAAGTGGCCATCATGCTCACCATGTTTGTGGGCCGGCTGGGGCCCATGACACTGGCCCTGGCTCTGAGCAGGAGTGAAAAGAGCATAGTGACGTATCCTGAAGAGACCAGTATTATGGTCGGATAGGAGTGATTATGGCGAAAGGCAAATATTTGATTATCGGGTTAGGCCGTTTCGGCACCGCTGTCCTGGATACTCTCCTGGAGGCCAATGCAGAAGCCCTGGTCTTTGACAATAATGAAGAGATGATCACCCAGGTCAAAGGAAAGATCGCCAATGCCGTGATCCTGGATGCGACCAATGAGGAAGCCTTGCGGAAATTTCCTCTTGAAGAGATCGATGCCGCCATTGTGACCATGGGAGAAGATTTCGAGAAGAATCTTCTCACGACGGTCATCCTCAAAGAGATGGGCGTGAAGAAAGTCGTGGCCCGGGCCTCTACGGCCATCGAGGAGAAGATCCTGAAAAAGGTGGGAGCTGATATGATCGTCTTCCCGGAAGTGGAGATGGGAAAGAAGCTGGCCAACACCCTGCTGAGAAAGAGCGTGGAGGAGGCCATCCCCCTCACAGACGGGAATTCCATTGTTCATTTTAAAGCGCCTTCTTATCTCGTGGGGAAGATGCTTAAGGAGACAGAACTCCGGGCCAAGTATTCCATTAATGTCGTTGCTGTTAAAAAGACCCAGGAGGAGGAGGAAGTCACGGTGATCCCCGATTCCGATTATGTCATCATGGAGGATGATACCCTGATCATTGTGGGGAACAATGCAAACATCGACCGGTTTGCCAAGGAGCGTCTGTGAAAAAAATATTGCTCATCACCACCGGCGGGACCATTGCCATGCAGGTGGACAAGAAAAGGGGCGGGGCTGTCCCGTCTCTCCAGGCCGATGATTTTGTCCGCTATCTGCCCCCGGTGAAGAACCTTGCTGACGTGGATATCCACATGTTTTCCAACATTCCCAGCCCCTATATGAATGTCCCTCTCTGGTTTCAGCTGACCACGTTTATCGACGAGAAGATTTCTGACGGTTACGACGGAGTCGTGATCACTCATGGGACAGACACCCTGGAAGAGACGGCTTTTTTTGTGGAACTGACTGTGAAAAGCGATAAACCCATCGTTTTCACCGCAGCCATGCGCAACCTGGATGAGTTGAGCGGAGACGGGCCCCGTAACATCTGGGGGGCGTTGAAAACCGTCGTCTCAAAAAACTACTCTCCTGATATCGGAGTGACTCTGGTCCTCAATGACGAGATCCATGCGGTGCGTGATGTGACCAAGACCTACACCTCGAACGTGGCCACATTCCGTTCTCCTCTCTTTGGCCCTCTGGGCCTTGTGGACAACGACCAGGTCACCTTTTACTACAAACCCTACAAACGCATGAAGATCCGCTCCTCCCGGGTGGAGGAAAAGGTCGCCCTGATCAAGGCCTATGCCGGAATGAGTTCGGACCTCATCGACGCTGCGGTCACCATGGGATACAAAGGGTTGGTGATCGAAGCCTTCGGACGGGGCAATCTTCCCGACTGGATCGTCCCTTCCCTGGAACGGGCGATTCAGAACGGAGTGACGGTGGTGATCTCATCGCGATGTTATATGGGACGGGTCTTCGGCGATTACGCCTATGACGGAGGAGGGCGGCATCTCGGCGAGATCGGAGCCGTTTTTGCCTATGACCTCCGGGGGATCAAAGCACGGATCCTTCTTATGCTCGCTTTGGGAAAATACGGAGAGGACCGTGAAGCGGTCCGCCGGCTTTTTGACTCTCTCTGAGAAGAGGAGGCCGTGTGAAAAGAATCGGACTCTCTTTTTTGATGGCCCTGTTCTGGGTCGTCTCTTCCAGTGCTATTGAGACTGAACGGGGGATCGCGTCCTGGTACGGCCCGGGTTTTCACGGCCGGACCACAGCCAACGGCGAGACCTATAATATGAATGAGATGACAGCAGCTCATAAAAGCCTCCCCTTTGATACCCGGGTGAGGGTCATCGACCTGGACACAGGGAAAAGTGTTGTGGTCCGCATCAACGACCGCGGCCCTTTTGTGGCAGGCCGTATTATCGACCTCTCCTATGCTGCAGCCCGGGCACTGGGGATGGATCAGAAAGGGACCGCCCGTGTGGAGCTACAGATCCTTTCTGATGCTCACGAAACGGAGAACGGGACCAACGGTTATTATATTCAGGCAGGGAGTTTCACAGGAAAAACCAATGCCATCCAGCAGATGAACAGGATATGGAAAAGAACAGGGTTCAAACCCCGGATCTTCAGCTCCGGAGGATACTACCGCCTTTTTATGGGGCCGTGGAAGGAGAGGAAAGAAGCGGAGGCTCTCCTTGCACGCATGAAGAGAAAAGGGTTGGACGGGATGATCACTCATGGCTCTCCTCACCGCTAAAGGCCTCGCTGTCTCTTTTCAGGGATCTCCTCTCTTCTCCGATATCTCATTCAGTATTGAAGAGGGTGTCAAGTATGCCCTCGTGGGGAAAAACGGAGCGGGAAAGACCACACTGTTCCGCGTTTTGACCGGAAGCCTCGCTCCGGACCGCGGAGAGGTTGTCCTGTCGTCTTCGGTCAAGACTGCATACTTTTCTCAGAATCCTTTTTTCGGTGAGGGACGGAGTGTTATCGAAGAGCTGTATGCGAATTTCAGTCATCTCCGGGAGCTTCACAACCGGATCGTCAAGGCGGCTGAAGAGATGGAACACTCTCCTGAAGCGCTCACGCGTTATCAGCTCCTTTGGGATGAGTTTGAGCGCAGCGGAGGGCTGGATTACGAGACAGAGATCAAAAAAGTCCTCACCGGGCTGAATCTCTCCTCTCTGGAAGAGGCGTCTGTGGAGACCCTCTCGGGCGGTGAGAAGATGCGTCTTGCCCTGGCCAGGCTTCTCCTTTCCCGGCCTGATGTCATGCTGCTTGATGAGCCCACAAATCACCTCGACCTCAGTTCTGTCCTGTGGCTCGCTGATTATCTGAACTTGTTCACGGGAAGTGTCGTCCTTGTCTCTCATGACCGCTATCTTCTGGATCGTGTGGCCACAAGGGTCCTGGACCTGGAAGGAGGCTCCCTGACACTCTATAAAGGGAACTACACGCAATTCAAAGGGCAGAAGCAGGAGGATATGGCTTACCGCGAAAAGCTCTATCAGAGGCAGAAGAGAGAAGCCGAAGCCCTGGAAGCCTATATCAGGAAATACAAGGCGGGAAACAGGGCGACGCAGGCCAAAAGCCGGGAGAACAGGCTGAAAAGGCTTTCTGTCATCGACCGGCCCGGACGTTTTGAATATCAGATGGCCATGGACCTCAACGGTTTTCAGGAAAGCGGACATGAGGTCCTGCGTGTCAAAGGCCTGAAAGTCCGGGACCTTTATGAAATCCGGGATCTTCATATCCGCAAAGGGGACAAGATCGGTATCATCGGGCCCAACGGTTCCGGGAAGACATCGTTTTTCAACGCTATCCGGGAGGTGCGTCCCGAAGTGCGCTGGGGACATCATGTCCGGATCTCTCTTTTTGACCAGGCTCTTTCCCTCTATGACACATCCATGGACCTTGTCGTCTATCTCAACAGGTTTTACGACCTGGATGAGTTTGAAGCCCGTCAGGCTCTGGGGCACTTTCATTTCAGCGGAGAGGATGCCTATAAGGCCATCGATGAACTCAGCGGGGGAGAACGCTCCCGGTTCAAGCTCCTGACCATCATGCTGGAGTCTCCCAACCTGATCATGATGGATGAACCCACCAATCATCTCGACATGGATTTTATCGATATTCTTGAAGAGGCACTCTCGGAATACAAGGGCACCCTTCTCACCATCTCCCACGACCTCTATTTTTTAAAACGACTCTGCCGTTCTTTTATCCGGATCACCGAAAACGGCTTTGTGCAGGGAGGAAGCGGACTTCTGGATCTTGAATCGGGGGTCTCCTCTGAGGCGAACAGACAGGACGGCGCTGCAGACCCTGATAACGGGGATTACGGGATTTCAAAACGGGAGCGCAACCAGGCCAAAAAACAGCGGGAGATGATCTCCCGCTGTGAAGAGAGGATCCACACCTGTGAAGAGGCCCTTTCTGCGCTGGAGGAGAAGATGCATGTGCGTGGAGACGACCTGGACTATATCCGGGAGATGGGATCCCGCCGGGAAGAGCTGAAAAGAGAGGTGGACGCTCTCTACCGGGAATGGGAAGAACTTCAAGCCCGCGGAGGAAAGGGCCCATTCAATGATTGACATTTTTCGCATAACAGGTATATTTAATACATGGAATATAAAGTCCTTCTGCTTTTTGCCCTTTATATTGTCGTTTATCTGATCAATACGCATTCCCTGAAAAAAGAAGAGTTGGAAAAAGATTCTGCTTCCCGGATTAAAACCCGATGGATCTATTCTCTGATCCTTCTTTTCGGGTGGAATGTGATACTGGATGCGGTTCTTGCCCTTCAGGGGAAGACTGCTCCCTGGATCCTATTGGCTCTGGGAGCTTTTTTCCTGGTGTTTTACACTTTTGTCGTCTACTGGCAGTACAGGACCCGCCGTAAGTAAAAGGAGTGTTTATGGCCACTTATATTTGTCCTCAATGCGGTGCAGACATTGAGCTGGAAAATGGGCTGACATGTGAATATTGCGGGTATGAAGTCCCCGCAAGGACATGCAGTCAGTGTGGCAGAGAAATACCGGAAGGGGATCCGGCCTGTCCCTTCTGCGGACATTCGGAGGCCCCTGCTCAGCCTCCCCAGGGGGAACCCTCCCTTGCTGACCTCGGTGTCAAGAATTTCGGTGACGTGATCTCGAATGTGCCTCAAAGCACCGAGATCAGAGGATCGGCTTTTGATGAAGCTGAAGATCATTTCGGACACGAAGAGGAGATCGAAGAGATCATCGAAGAGCATGACGAAGAGATGGCGGAAGAGGACCTCTCTGAACCGGAAGAGTCTCCCGAAGAGGAGGCGGCCTCTTCTGACGGAGAAGCCGGGACGGAGAGTGAAGATGAGAGCATTCCTTTTCCCATGGGACACGAAGAGGAGGTCCAGTACATCACCTACAGCGAGGTGGAAGAACCCTCCAGGCCAGCTCCCTCACAGGCTGTCCCCAAAGCGTCTGAAGAGAAGATCTGCAAAGCCTGCGGGTTCAGCAACCCGACAATAGCGAAATTCTGTCTGAGCTGCGGCTCTTCGCTTGAAGAAGAGGACGAGGCCCCGGCAGAAGAGACGGAAACGGCTCTGGTCTGTCCGGAATGCGGTTTTGAGAATGTGTCTGATGCCCGTTTCTGCATGGTCTGCGGGGCAAAATTGGGTTCGCCGGCTCCTGCAGCAGCACCGGGGGTATCTCAAGCTGAAGTGAAGACTGCAGAAGAGAGAGAACCGGCTGAGATCCGGCAGGATGCTGCTTTCCGTGCTGCTCCGTTTTATAAAGTCAAGATCACCTATGATAAAGAGAATAAATTCCAGCATAAATTCGTTTTCAACAAGATCCTGGAGAGCAACAGCTCTATTGCAGAGAGTGAGCTCAATATGCTCATGTCCAACAATACGTTCAGCATCCTCGTTGAAGCAGAGAAGTTTGAAGGCCTTCAGACAGAACTGGAAGACCTGGACTGCATCGTGGAAAAGATCGGGGAAGAGGTCCCCGGCAGGGAAGACATTTTCTTCGAAGAGGAGCCCGAAACTGCTGAAGAGAAGGGAGTCCAATCCTATTCTCTCGTTGTCAAAGGCATGGAAGGCCATGATCAGGCCTGGAGAGAGAAGTTTGTCAAGATGATGCTTCTCATGATGCCCGCTATGACCGAGGAGAAGGCGTGGGAGATCGCCTCGTCGGAATCCAAAAGGATCCCCGTCGAGAGCGAAGAGTCCGCCCGGGACCTTCAGAAGATCCTCTCCCGGCTGGGATGCATCACGCAGATCATCGAACATAAAGGGCATGGCGAGACAGAGGCCGTCCATGAGGAAAAAGAAAAGAAAAGCGAAACTCCTGTTCACAGGGAGAAGCCCCAGTCCCGGCCGGTGGATGACGGACTCACCGTGGAAGAACCCAAATATCTCATCCTTTCGGGTGTGGATAAGAGGAACTGGGTCGTCCGTGAAAAACTCGCTGAATCCATTGTGGATATCTATCCCAACATGACCCCGGATATTGCTGCGGGAATCGTCTCTCAGCCTGTTGTCAAGCTCAGAGTCCAGAACCAGGAAGATGCCCAGCGTCTGGGGAAACAGTTTGAAGAGATGGGATGGAATATCAGGATCGAAGATGTCTCGACGTTCACGGACACGTCCCGACGGACAGGAACAACGGTGAGCCGCGCTGATGTCCAGCGCCGTAAAGCAGCGCGTATGTCCTATCTGAAAAGAGAGAAGGGGAAACGACGAAACCTGATCACAACGATCATCATTACCATCATTATCGCAGCGGCCATTCTCATTGTCTATGACAACGTCTTCAAACCCCGATACTACGTCACGGTCCAGGCTGATGCGGCACATCCCGAAGTGGCTTTTACCGCGAGTCTGGGAAGCTTTGTCTATTTGCGGACAGAACCGAATCTCGGATCACGCCGTGATGACTACAAAGTCCCCCTTGATACCGTTTTGAGGCTCTACAGACGGGATACCGTCCAGGGGGATGACGGGATGGAATATTACGAGGTCTTTGTTCCGGGATTCAGGGCTCACAGGGGCTACCTCTTAGCAGAACTTGCCAGGCGGTCCGACGAAAACGGGAATCCCATCTCGATCCCATAACACTTCTCAGGGGGCTCAGGCCCCCTTTTTTCTATGTCTGGACGTGTGATTCCCCCGGTTCTTTTTCGTGACCATCTTTTCATTCTTCTCTACCTGGTTCTGGCCGCCGCGGTCATTCACCGTGTCTTTGCATTACAGCAGGGGTGGATGCTTGTTCTTCTCGCACTTGAGAGCCTGGTCCTCTCTCTCCTGACACACTCTGTCACAGGGAAAAACTTCTTTTCCGGGGCAGCGCTCTTTTTTCTTCTGCTTTTTGCCTTTACTCTTCACACGGGCCTGAGACTCTCTTCGCCCTTTGTCTTATCCGCAGAGTTTGTACAGAAGATGGACTATTTCAGGAACATGGAGGTCTACGGTTTTGTCAAATCCCTTGTCACGGGGAACAGGAACACACTGTCGGCCTCTCTCAAAGACCTCTTCTCCCGTACAGGAAGCTATCATCTCATCGCCATCAGCGGGCTTCATTTCGGAATGGCGGCCACGCTTTTTCTTATCCCCCTCTCTTTCACCGGGAAAAAGAAGAGGCTGTTCATCCTCTTCATCCTTCTCACTCTCTATCTCTTTCTGACTCAGTTCTATGTCTCCGCCTTTCGGGCCTATCTCATGATCTGCTACGGCCTGGCTGCCGCCGCAGGGGCTTTCCGGATCCAGCCGCTCAACGCCTGGGCCCTGGCCACCACAGTCATTCTTTTTCTTCAGCCATATCAGGTCTCTTCCCTGAGTTTCTGGCTCAGTGTCCTGGCAACGTTCGGGATCCTGGTCTCCCTCCCGCTTCTCAGCCTGATCAAATGGGTCCCGCTCAAGATCCTCACAGTCTCCGTGATGGCCCAGCTGCCCATCATCCCCCTTATCGGGCTCTACTTCCACCGGTTCAATATCCTCTCTCCCCTGTTGAACCTGCTGGCTCTGGTTTTCCTCTATCCGCTTATCGTGGCGGGATTTTTCCTGCTTCTCCCTCTGCCGCCCTTTTTAGCCGCATTTTTCGTTTTCTGTGAGGAGGAGCTATCTATGGCTTTCCTCAAATTTCTCTCTCTCTTTGATAACGCATGGAACTGTCTTCCGCTTCACTTCAGCTGGAAGGGAGCGTGTCTCTATTGGGGGATCTACCTGGTGTCTCTTGTGGGGATCTTCAGGGTTTTTCAAAGAGAAGGTCGTAGAAAGCAAAGAAGAGGATACGGGCATTCCGCGTGATCGCCGCTTCATCGATAAGAGATGATGTGTCCGAAAGAGTATTTCTCACATCGCCGGTTTCGCCCATGATATAAAGAGCCGGAATCCCCAGGTTTGAAAAAAACTGGCCTTCCCCGTAGGATCCCTTGGAAACAGTGAGAGGAAGATGGGGATAGAGGAGGTCACGGGCTTCTTCTATGCGGCGGTAAAGAGCCGGATGGTCCAGCCCTCCTTCAACATGAAGGACCTTAGAGGCTGCGCCTGTGGCGTCCAGACTGATCACGGCTTCTGTATTGTATGTATCGTAAAAGAGTGTCTCTGTGATCTCATGGGCTCCCGCATACCCCTGCTCAGACCCTGAAAGGAGAATAAACGAGATATCGGCTTTTCTGGATTCAGCAGGAACTGCAGCGATGAGGCGGGCCAGATTCAGAAGAGTGACTGCCCCGGAAACGTTATGAAGGGCATTTTCGTAGTAGAGATCCTTTCCCTGAGTCCCGAGGCCGTCGAGTTGAGCCGTAAAAACGAGGTGTTTCGGATCGGAAAAACGGGAATCTGCAGGAAGATAACCGACGATGTTCATGCTGCGTTTTTTGCTCCATTCCATGGAGAGTGAGAGTGAGAAACGGCTTTGGAGCTCCAGGGGGTAGTGGATCCGGGACTGGTCGATGTCGTTCTTCACTGCGATAAGATCGATCCCGTCCTGCTGGAGGAGTGTCATGAGGAAACTTCGCCCGGCGATGAGCTGGGGAAAGTTCCTGAGGTTGAGCCCGGGGGGGATATAGGAGAAGTTGCGGCATCCTGCTGCTGTCTCGGCTTCCGTATCCAGAAAGATGACGCCCAGGGCTCCGCGGTTTTTTGCGATATAGGAGCGGTAAGCGGGGATGGAGTATCGAGGGTAACGCGATTGAAGGGCGGGGGGAAGCCTGTGCAGAAGAAGGACCACTTTCCCCGTGACATCGCAGTTGAGGTATTCATTGTCTGCTCCCACTCCCTCAGCAAGGCCGTATCCCACAAAGATAAGAGGAACCTGCGTGAGGGATGCTCCTTCGGATGTGAGAGCAACCACAAAATCATCTCCTGCCCTGAGAGGGGTGCGCCCCAGAGAGGCTCGGGGGGAAGGATCCGGAGAGGGAGCTTCAAGAGAGAAATACTGGTAATAGTGATCCAGAAATGGGGCGGGTAAAAGGCCGGATTCCTGAAACTGGAAAGCGGCGTATTCTGCAGCCCTGTCAAACCCGTCACTTCCCGAGAGACGCCCTTCTGTGACAGGGCTGTTCAGGCCTGTGATATCCTGGCTCATCCTCTGTACAGAGTCCCACTCGTTCAGGGGTTGCCTTTTATAGTCAAAGGGATCGTTTCTGTGGCAGGAGAAGAGGAGAAGGAGCAGCCAAAGTGGTAAAAGCCTGTTCATGGCCCCATTATAAAAGAAGATCCCTCCTTTGCAAGGAGAAAGAGAAGCAATCATACCATTTGATTTTTCCGTCTCCTTTATGTATAGTATACAAGGTAAGGAGGAGAGATGCGAAGCTTCATGTATCATCAGCCCACACGGCTCTTTTTCGGCAGGGGACAGATCCGGCATCTGGGAAAAGAGGCGGCCAAATACGGCAGCAGAGTCCTGCTTGTCTACGGCGGCGGGAGCATCAAAAGAAATATGATCTTTGAAAGTGTCGTCCGGGAGCTGGAGAAGTACGGACTGGATTATAAGGAGCTGGGAGGGATCTCCCCCAACCCGCTTCTGCAGAGAGTGGTCGAGGGCGTGAGGCTTGCACGGGAACACAAAACGGATCTTATCCTCGCTGTGGGAGGCGGCAGCGTCATCGACACGGCCAAGGCCATCGCTGCCGGGGTCTATGCCACAGGGGATCTCTGGAACATGTTTTTAGGCCGTGAGCCCATCACCAGGGCCCTTCCTGTGGGGACGGTCCTCACCCTGGCTGCCACGGGATCAGAAGCAAACGAGCATGCCGTGATCACTCATGAAGGAGCGAAAAAGAAATGCGCCATCCACTCGGAGATGATCATTCCGAAATTCTCGGTGATGGACCCTGAATACACCTTTACTGTCTCGCCCCGTCAGACAGCAGCAGGAGTCTCTGATATCATGGCGCATCTTTTTGAACAGTATTTCTCTCCCGACACTGAGGCTGTCATTACGGACTACCTCACGGAAGCTGTCCTTCGTCTCTGTGTGGAGATGGGCCCCCGGGCTTTCCGCGACGGCCGGGATATGGAGGCGCGGGCTAATCTCATGTGGGCCTCCACTGTCGCATTGAACGGCCTCATGGGGCTGGGAAAAAAGACGGACTGGTCTGTCCACAAATTAAGTCATGAGTTGAGTGCACGTTACGGCATGATCCACGGGGAGACCTTTTCCATCCTCTATCCCGCCTGGCTGCGTTATGTGGCTGACTATGACGGGAGCGGCCGTATGGCCCGTCTCGAGCGGATTCTTTTTCACTCTTCCGAGGGGTCGGCCGCGGGGTTCGCCGACAAAATGGAAAACTTTTACCGCAGCCTTCATCTTCCTGTCCGTTTAAGCGAGAGGGAGGTCGGAACGGAGCAATTTGAAGAGATGGCATCCAGCATCATCGACCTTTATGGAACCATAGGAGCCTTCCGCAGCCTGGATTATCATGATATTATTCATATCTACAGGCTGGCCCTGTAAAGGAGTCTATGAAGATCATCAATGACCGTTACGAACTGAAAAAAAGAATAAGCGAGCAGGCCGGGACTTCTCTCTATCTGGCCCGTGATCTCTTTAAAAGCAAGACTGTCCTTTTGAAGATCTTCGATACCATGCGTGATGTCCTGGGGAAATATTCCTCTTATCACCAGCTGATCCGCCTGAAACACCCGTCGCTCCTGGAGTATTACAATTACGAGAAGGTCTGGTTTTTTGACGGGAAGATCACTTATTCCAATTACTATATTCTGATCAGTGAATATGCCTCGGTGGAGACATTTCCTGCCCTGCTTCACAAGGGCGAGCTTAAGGAAGAGGAGATCGTCGATGCGATGAATCAATTCTGGAAACTTCTCTTTTTCCTCTACAAGCAGAAGACCTTTATCTTTGAGTTTCCTGATGATCAGCTGATCCTGCTGCAGAAAAAAAGGCTCAAGATCGACCTCTTTAACCTGTCAGCCCAGCCGTCCTTTTCACAGGAATCCTTTTTCAGACTGTGCAGGCGTATGGGAGGACTTCTTGAGGCCGGCCCGCAGCAGAGCCCTCTGCTCAGTGAATACGCAGGCCTTCTCAATTCCTTCCGGGGAGCATCTGTGGGAGAACTCCTTGACAGTCTTGAAGAAAAGGGGCTCTTCAGGGAAAACAGATATGCCTATTTTTTTGAAAAAAAAGAGTGGACCACATACGAGATGGGACTCTCACTCCATTCTGAGATCCTGGAGAATCTCTATTCCTTCCAGACAAAAAGGAATTCCAAGATCGCATTTATCTTTTTTGGAGATTCAGGATCCCTGAAAGAGACTGTGATCCGCGATTTTTTAGAATACCTGAAATTTGAGAAATACCTGAAGATCGAGATCATCATGCAGAACTTTTATGATTTTCTCAAGTATCTCTTTGACTGTCTCAGCCACTATGAACTTCGCGAGGACCTGAACAAGATCATCAACCGGCAGTTTGCCCTCTACAATGAGACGCTGAACGGGCAGTACCTGCTGAATGTCCAGTCCTATCTCCTGGAGCTTCTCTTTGATTTTTCCATCACCAAGAAAGTCGTGCTTCATATTCAAAACCTGGTGGGGATGGATGACAAGATCAACCGGTTCATCAACCTGATGCTGCATGTGAAGCATCGCGGGAATATCGTCCTTCTTTTCGATGCGGGAATGGAAAAGAACAGGTTCCATGTCTTCTACAAAGACCCTCATTTTGAGATCGTGACCAAGGAGTATCTCTCTCTCTCTCCACAAGAGGTCCGGAGGATGCTTCACCACCTGTTCGACGGAGAGCTGACATTGGATCCCCTTGAGAACCTCCTGGGGACTTATCAGATCAGACAGGCTGAAAAGATCATCACGTTCCTTCAGAAGATGGTGGAAAAGAATCTCCTCTCCATTGACGACAGAAACCAGATCATCTTTATCAACTCTTCGGGGGTGGAGGAGGAGAAGGCCTATCTCCTCGCTGATGATGCCCTGGAAAAGAGGATCCAGTACCTCAGGCGTGAAGAAAAAGAGATCCTCTGGTATTTAAGCCACAGCAGAAAAATACTGAAGCTGGACGACCTTGTTCAGCTGCTCCACTCTTCACAGGAAGAGACACTGAGTTTTCTGGGATCGCTTCGGACCCATGCCTATATCGATGAGATATGGGAGAAGAATACAGCCTCTTACCGCATTGTCCGTAATGATATCAATGATTACTTTAAAAAAAGCAGAATCCCGGAAACCCCCCGGTTCAGAGAGAATTTCATCACGTTTCTGGAGGAGAAACAGGCTGACCCCATCCGTGTTATGAATCTGATCCAGATCCATGTGGAGCGGAATGAGACAAGACAGGCGCTGGAACATATGTCACGCCTGCTCAAGCTCTACACCCTGGGCCGGCATGACCTGGATGAGTTCAAGGCCTATCTCTCCCGGCTTGAGGCCAGGGTCTCCGATTCAGAAAAACGGATCTACCTTCAGACACAGCTCCATCTCATGCTTCATCTCAATGATGAAAAAGGGCTTCGCGACTTTATCTCGGACAAAGGGCAGGCCGCCTCTTTGTGGGCTGAAGGTCAACGGGACCTCTTCTCCCTTTATCTGGCTGTCCGTGCCCTGGAGCCGTTTGTAGGAAGGGGAGCAGGAGCCACAGCTCTGCTGAAACGCCTGAAAAAAGCGATCCTGCCTCAGCAGGAGGATCCTGATGTCGCATTTCTCCTCTCGTTTACCGACTATGTCCTTTCCCCGTCTTCTGAAAAGAGTGAGCGGGGTGCCGGGCTGAAAGACCATCTTCGCGGAGGAATGCCCTGGTTTCTCTACCAGCTTGCTCTTTCCGTGGCAACTGATTTTTATACCAGGGGGGATTATGAGAGAGTCCGTGATCTTGTGGGGAGGATCCTTGAGGGCATCACTTCTGCTGAAGAGAGCGAGGAAGGGGTAGAGTCTGTGGCCATCCAGGCTCATTTTCTTCTGGGCAATGTCTCGCTCAATACAGGAGATGCCACAGGGGCGCAGGTTCTTTATGAAAAAGCTCTTGAAAAAGCCCGGGCCACAGGCAGTTACAGGGATCAGATCAAGGCACACAACAATATCGCCAGTGCAAAGTATTATATCGGCTACTCCTATGAAGCCATCATCCATGAATTGAACAAATCGGTCAACCTGGGGAAACAGGCCGGAGATGAAGCCAGTATCGTGGTCCCTCTTTCCAATATCGCCGAACTTTACGCCGACAATTTTTACTATAAGGAAGCCTACACCACCATCGCTGAAGCCATGCGTTACGTCAAAAAAGAAGACAAGCGGCGCTATCTTGTGGTGCTGGACCAGCTGATAGCCATTGTGACACAGATGGGAGACTTTAAAAAGGCACGATACCTCAGTTCGCTCATGAAAAAGAGTGCCAAATCCATCAACTACTGGCAATATCTCGTGCAGTATTATTCCAATAACGGGGATATCTACTACTCCTGGAGGCGTTTTTCCCAGGCTCTGACCTATTATGAAAAGGTCGCCGAAGAGTGTGAGAAGCATCACGTCTATAATTATGAGTTTTTTGACGCCATGCTGAAAAAGGTCAAGATCCTCTATGTCCATAAAGGGAAAAAGACAGAGGCCAGGAGGCTTTTCGGAAAATTGATCAGGCTGAAAGAACTGTCGCGGGCAGAGCTCGGGGATATCGATTTCGAGTATGCCGGGATCCCGTTTATCCAGAATGATGAAGAGAAGATCGAGATCCTTGAGGGGCTTCTGGCCCGGTACAAGAAAGAGAAGAATAACAGCCGTATCCTGAAGATCCTTCTTGAACTCTCGGCACTCTATGAAAAAAAAGAGTATAATTTTCGGCTTTATGAAGTCCTCACCGATATTCTTTTTTATGAGCAGCATATCCGAAGCAATTTTCCCAAAGGGTATATCACCTTTTATCAGAAGACGAGTCTCTGCCGTGATATTCTGGATTCGAAGAAGGCCGTGGCCCAGCGCCTGAGACTTCCCGTGTCACGGGTGACATTCCCCCTTATAAAAAAGTTCTGGTTTGATGAGTATACCGGGAACACATTCCGGTTTTTCCGAAAAGAGATGCTCACCCTCATCGAAGCATGGAAATATGATTTTACCGGGATCGATGACAACATCAGGACAGCATTAAGGTTTATCATGGATTTTGCCCGGGCAGACAGGATCACCCTTTTTGTCAAAGATGGAGCCGACCGCTATAAACCTCTCTTTGAAGAGGTGAAGAGGCCCTTGTATGATGATGATGAATACAGGTATGACCTCTTGACAACGGGAATCAAATCTCCCCGCCATATCAGGGTGAAGAATTACACACACTTTTCGTCTTCTATTGTCACGGCAGGACTCTTTCCGCTTGTTGATTTCGGTTTCACCGAAGAGCCGGAAGAGGGCGTTCTCCATGACCGTCTTCTCCAGGATACCGTTCGCGGGCTTCTCTACCTGGATACGAAAAAATACTGTAACAATATCCAGAAAGACCTTGTGGAGTTTATCTTTCCGCTGGTTCAGTATATGAGTATCCTTCTGCGCTACAGGGAACTCCGCGATGAGATCATCCTCTGCCCCCTCACCGGAGTCATGACCCGCTACTTCTTTCTCAACACACTGAAGAAAAGGATCAGCCAGCGGAAGAAGGATGAGACCCTGGGATTCATGCTGGTGGATATCGACCACATGACTGAGATCAATCAAAAGTTCGGTGAGATCCAGGGAGACAGGATCATTAAGCGGGTGGCGGAGATCATCAGAGAATATGCCAAAGCCAACGATATTATCGGACGGTATATGGGAGAGGAGTTTGCCGTGGCCCATTCCCGTGTCTCCAAGGGGCACCTGGTGGAGCTGGCTGAACATCTCGCGCAGCTCATCAGGGAAGATCCTCTTTTGGCAGAACACGGGGCCACGGTGAGTATCGGGCTGAGCTATATCCCGGATCACGGCGAAAAGGCCGATATCGTTCTGGCCAAGGGGATCGCGGCATTGAATGCTGCCAAAAAAAACCACCATCCTGTTATTCTCTGGGAGGAGAAATACGGCCTGTACAAGGGAAAGCACGATATCCTCGCCGGCATTGTCACTGGAGACATCGCATTAACGGAAGACATCATCCGCAATATCATCGAATTGACCATGCTTGACCCCGGAAGCCCGGAGACCTTTTTCAACACCATTTTAGGGATGATCAGCCGTTTTGTGGATTATGATTATATCGATTTTTCCTTTGAGACGGCGGGAGAGGCTTATGAATACCGGGACAGGGATATCAGGACCATCGACAAATATATCGAACATGCGGCAAAGATACAGGATACTCTCATTGCCGTGAACTGGAAGTACGAAGAGGGGAAAAAGGGACTCTATTCCGATCTGATCCAGGTGGTCGATGACGGGAAAGTGAAGTTGAAACTCTATCTCTCAAGCCGGATGGAAAAAAAGGAGTACACCTATGTGGAAGCGAATCTTCTCTCCATCGTCTCCCGCCTGATCATGGGGCATCTCCGTTCTCTCTCCGGGAACATCCTTGACGAATGATATTCTCCTGCTATGGTGTTTATCATCAATGGAGGTGAATGTGGAATATTATAGTCACTTTGTTCAGACGCATGTCCTGTTCTCGGCATTTTTGCAGTTTTTTATCCTGGGTATGCTGGGAGAGTGCCTGGGGCTGCGTATTGCCGGGAAGAACCCCTTCCGGATCATGACAGGCCTTCAGTTTTTTCTGAAGATGGTCGCATGGGGGCTTTTGGGCATCATCATCAAATACGCTTTTACAGGTTTCGTGGGATTTGCCTCAGCATTGGGGGACAAAGGCCTCATCGGGGCCTTTTTTCTCTCAGGAGCGGGGAAAGCACTTTTCATATCAGCGGCTATGAATATCCTCTTCGGGCCGCAGATGATGACCTTTCATCGTGTAACAGACAACCTGATCATGAAGACAAGAGGCTTCGGGGGGCTGGAGAAGTCCTTTATGACACTTCTCTGGTTCTGGATCCCGGCCCATACTGTCACATTCCTTCTTCCTGAGGATTTCAGGATCGGGCTGGCGGCCCTGTGGTCTGTTGCTCTCGGAGTGATCATGGGTTTTTTCAAAAGACGGGGAGTGTGATGGCCGGTAAAGCGATCGTCCGGGACATCACGGCCACAAAAGCCGTCCTGAGCGTCTATCCTGACGAGGCGTGCCTGCACTGCCGATTGTGCGATGCTGCCCGGGATATGGAGGTCCCCATGGAATCCATGCCGCGTGGAGTCTCAGAGGGAGATGAGGTAACAGTGAGCGCCACACTTTCCCCTTTGCTTCTTGCAGGCCTGGTCTACGGTCTGCCCCTCCTTTTTCTTCTGGCGGGGTATGCCCTGGGAGTCTTTCTTTTTCCCCGGGCGGGGGAGAGCGGAGGGATCGGAGGAGCCGCCGTTCTCTTTACAGTGAGCCTGGGCGTGGTGCGCGCAGCAGGACGCCGGCTTCACCGCCGGGAAAGGATCATCATCACCCTATGCCAAAAAGAGAAGGGACAGTCATGAAAAGCCTGATTATTGTGGAATCACCCACCAAGGTGAAGACGATCAAAAAGATCGTCGGGAAAAAATACGATGTCACCGCGACTGTGGGACATATCATCGACCTTCCCAAATCAAAACTGGGGGTCGATGAAGAGACGCTGGAGCCTCAGTATGTCACCATCAAGGGCAAGGGGCCTGTCATCAAAGAGATCATTGCTAAAGCGGCGTCAAAAGAGAGGATCATCATCGCCACTGACCCCGACCGTGAAGGGGAAGCGATTGCCTGGCATGTGAAAACAAAGCTGGAAGGCCGGGACATCCCCGTTCAAAGAGCCCGTTTCAACGAGATCACAGAGACAGGGATCCTCCAGGCCCTGGAGGATCTGACGGATATCGACATGGATATGGTCTATTCTCAGCAGACCAGACGCATTCTGGACCGTCTGGTGGGGTATAAGATCAGCCCTCTCTTGTGGCGGATCCTCTATAAGGGGTTGTCAGCCGGACGTGTCCAGTCTGCCGCCCTCCGTCTTGTGGTGGAGAGAGAAAAGGAGATCCGCGCTTTTCAGGTGGAGACCTATTGGGAGCTCTTCTGCACCTTTGACGGAAACAGGGCCAAACTGATCAAGATCGACGGAAAAAAAGCGGACATCAGGGAGAAGGCTTTTCTGGAGGAGCTCCTCGACGAGATCCGCAGGGGAGAGTTCACCGTTGTCAAGGCTGAAGAGAAGGAGAGCCCCAGAAGGCCTCTTCCGCCCTTCCGCACAAGCACTCTCCAGCAGGAGGCCTATAACCGTCTGGGTTTTTCAGCGAAGAAGACGATGATGCTGGCCCAGCGCCTCTATGAAGGGATCCCTCTTCCCTCGGGGAATGTGGGCCTGATCACTTATATGAGGACAGATTCCCTTCGCGTCTCCCAGGATGCCCTGAACAGGGTCCGGGCCTTTATCCAAGAGCATTACGGGGCATCCTACTGCCCTGAAAAACCCCAGTTTTACGGAAAAAAGAAAGGCAATAAGATCCAGGATGCTCATGAAGCCATCCGTCCCACTGTCCTGACTCTTTCCCCTGATGAGATCCAGGGGCATATGGACAAGGACCTTTACCGCCTCTACAGACTGATCTGGACACGGTTCGTGGCCTCCCAGATGATGCCGGCGCGCTATATCAATGCTGTCCTTCATCTTGAAAACGGCCGGTCTCTTTTTGAGGCCACCGGGAGCAGAAGGACATTCGACGGATTTGAAAAGGTCTACACGTTCGGGCAGAGAGATGAGACCGAGCTTGACCTGAGCCGTTATCCCATGGGGACACAGGTCACTCCGGACACCATCTACAGCGAAGAGAAACAGACATCTCCTCCTCCCTACTATACAGATGCCACTTTAGTTAAAAAACTGGAATCCATGGGGATCGGGCGGCCGTCGACTTATGCCTCCATCCTGTCTGTTCTCATCAGCCGGAAATATGTGGACAGGGATGCGAAGAAACTCAAAGCGACTGAACTGGGGATGACCGTCACCGATTATCTGGTGAAACTCTTTCCGCAGATCGTCGATTATGCCTTTACAAGCCATATGGAGGAGGACCTTGACCGTATTGAAAGCGGGGAGGCGGAGCATAAAACCGTTCTCGAGGAATTTTACCGTTCTCTCACAGCATGGCTTGAGGAGGTGGAGAAGATCCTCCCCGCCCTGAAAGAAGAGAATGTGGAAGAGACCTCTCTTGTCTGTGAGAAGTGCGGGAAACCCATGGTGGTCAAATGGGGGCGGAACGGGAAGTTCCTGGCCTGCAGCGGATATCCCGAGTGTAAGAATACCATGAATTTCCGCATTGAAAACGGGGAGATCGTCCCTGAGGAAAACGGTGATCTCACGGGGGAGACATGTCCCGAATGCGGAGGAGACCTGGTGGTGAAGCAGGGACGCTACGGACGATTCATCGCCTGCTCCAACTATCCTCAATGCCGCTATACAAAAAAGGTGGAGAACAAGACGGGGATCGTCTGTCCAAAATGCGCCAAAGGAGACGTCGTCGTCAAACGGACACGGAAAGGACGGCTTTTTTACGGTTGCAGCCGCTATCCTGACTGTGACTTTGTGAGCTGGAACAAACCCACCGGAGAGAAATGCCCCCAGTGTGAAAAGGGGACTCTTGTGGAGAAGGGGAAAAAGATCGTCTGTTCGGAGAAGGATTGCTCTTATGAAAAGCCCTGAGGACCCTGTAGAAGAGTTTCTGAGATATTGCGAGACCGAGCGGGGATACTCCTCTCATACCGTGATCAATTACAGGAGTGATCTCAGGGAATTTTCTCTCTTTAATGAAAAACCGCTCTTACAGGCGACCTCCCTGGATATCAGGACTTTTATCGAACATCTCTATGATATCGACAGGGCCCGGACCACGATCAACAGGAAGATATCAGCCATCAGGAGGTTTTTCCGCTATCATATGAGGGAAAACCACATCACATCCGACCCCTCAGCGCACATCACCTCTGCCAAGACTTTCAGACACCTGCCTGATTTTCTCACATTGGAGGAGATGGCCCGCCTCCTGGACTCGCTGCCGGAGACGACAGAAAAAGAGCTCCGGGACAAAGCCATCCTTGAACTTCTCTACGCCACCGGAATACGTGTGGGAGAGCTCGTGGGGTTGAAGAAAAAAGATATCCGGTTTGACGACTCTCTTGTCCGGGTCATGGGGAAAGGGGGGAAAGAGCGCCTTGTACCGGTCCATGAGAGGGCCCTGGGCCTTCTCCGCCGATACCTTGATGTCTGCCCTTCAGAAGAGAGGCAAGTGTTTCTGAGTCTCCGCCGGCACCCTCTTCAGGAGCGCGATGTCAGGCGTATCCTTGACCACGCTTTGAGGGCCATGGCCTTTGCCAAACATATCACGCCCCATAAGATCCGCCACTCTTTTGCCACTCATCTTCTGGAGAAGGGGGCTGACCTCAGAATGGTCCAGGAACTCCTGGGACACAGCTCTCTGTCCACAACACAGGTCTATACACACGTGACCATGGAGTCGATGAAAAAAGTCTATCAGAGATGTCATCCGCGGGGAGAAAAGAAGAATGAATAAAGGAGAATTATGGAATTTTTAGGAACGACCATTATCATGGTGAGAAAAAACGGCAAGACGTCCCTTGGAGGAGACGGACAAGTCACACTGGGGAACACCCAGGTGAAAAGTACGGCCAGTAAGGTGAGAAAGATCAACGATAATGTCCTTGTGGGATTTGCAGGCAGCGTGGCTGACTCTTTCGCCCTTGTGGAGCGTTTCACAGAAAAGATCAATATGTATAAAAACAACCTCAGGCGTGCTTCAGTGGAGCTGGCCAAAGAGTGGCGGTCGGACAAAGTGCTGCGCCGTCTTGAGGCCATGATGATCGTGGCCGGCCAGGAGGAGTCTTTTCTCCTGTCCGGAAGCGGAGAGGTGATCGAAGACGAAAACGGGCTTCTGGCCATCGGGTCCGGCGGCTCCTTTGCCTATGCAGCTGCCCTGGCTCTCATGAAAGAGACGGATCTGGATTCCGAGGCCATTGTCCGGAAATCCCTGGATATCGCTGCAGATATCTGTATTTACACGAATCATCATATCTCGGTACTGACACTCGGGGAGCCCGCATGAGGACAGACGGACGGAAAAATGATCAGCTCCGACCCATACGCATGACCCCGGATTATATCAGTCATGCCGAGGGATCCCTCCTGATCGAGTGGGGAAACACAAGGGTGGTCTCCACAGTCACGGTGGAAGAGAAAGTCCCTTCGTTTTTACGGGGGACACAGAGCGGATGGATCACCGCTGAATACGGGATGCTTCCCCGGTCGACTCAAGTCAGGATGCAGAGAGAGAGCACACGGGGAAAAGCCGGAGGACGGACACTGGAGATCCAGCGTCTTATCGGGCGAAGCCTGCGGGGGGTCGTGGACCTCAAAGAACTCGGGGAACGGACATTGTGGGTGGATTGTGATGTGATCCAGGCTGACGGGGGGACTCGCGTCGCCTCGATCACAGCCTCTTTTGTGGCCCTCTATATGGCCCTGGCCAGACTGCGGGACATGAAAAAGATCTCATCTCTTCCGGTCAACCAGTATGTGGCTGCAGTGAGTGTGGGGATCGTCGAAGGCATCCCGGTCCTGGATCTCTGTTATGAGGAGGATTCCTCAGCCCAGACAGACATGAATGTGGTCATGACCCAGGACGGGAAACTCATCGAGATCCAGGGGACAGCTGAAGGAGTCCCCTTTGAAAGGAGTGAGCTCAACAGCCTCCTTGACCTGGCAGAAAAGGGGATCGGGGACCTGATCCGGCTTCAGCAGGAAGTGATCTTTGCTCATGTCCGCCCGTAGTGTACTCATCGCATCCCGGAACAGGGGAAAAATAGAGGAGATCAAAGCCACGCTGGACCTTCCGGGCATCATCTTCGAGATCCGGCCTGACCTTCCGGATGTGGTTGAGGACGGACATGATTTTTTTGAAAACGCATTGAAAAAAGCCAGGGCCTGTTCACAATGGAGCGGGCTGCCCGCCCTGGCTGATGATTCCGGCCTGGAGGTGGATGCCCTGGACGGAGCTCCCGGGATCTATTCTGCACGCTTTTCAGGGCCGGTCAAAAATGACCAGGCCAACAATGACAAGCTCCTTCGGATGATGGACGGGGTCCCGCCCGGGAAGAGAGGCGCGGCGTTCCGGGCTGTGATCATCCTCTATTTCCCTTCAGGGGAGTGGATCCGCGGAGAGGGGATCTGCCGCGGAGTCATCCTGGATTCTCCACGTGGGGAGAACGGATTCGGGTATGACCCGCTTTTTTTTCTTCCTCACCTGCACCGGACCATGGCTCAACTCAGTCCCGCCCGGAAAAACACCTTGAGTCACCGGGCCCTGGCCCTGGCGGACCTCAGAGAGAAGATGCTTTCTCCTGAATTCAGTCATCTCCTGCACTTCACCCCTTGACATTTCTCTGCGCTCATGTTAGATTATTAGCAGTCAAGCAAGGTGAGTGCTAATATATGGGTAATGAGATTTTAAATCCGCGTGAAAAACAGATTTTAAGCCTGATCGTCAGTGAGTATATTACGTCAGGCAAGCCGGTGAGTTCCCGGTCGCTCTCCCGTCATAACACCGTCGACCTCTCTCCGGCGACCATCAGGAATGTCATGGCCGACCTGGAGGAGAAGGGCTATATCTTCCAGCCTCATATTTCAGCGGGGAGGATCCCTTCTGATACAGGATACCGCTTTTACGTGGATAACATGATGCATCTTCAGGAACTCACACTCCGTGAAAAGCAGAGGATCCGGGATGAGTATCACCGGGAGGTCTCGGAACTGGATAATATCCTCAGGGACACCTCCCTTCTTCTTTCCAGGATATCGGATAAGATCGGCGTGGCCCTGGTCCCTCACATGGAAAAAGACATCATCACCTGTTTTACGTTTGTCCCGGTCTCCTCAAACAGGCTGCTGGCTGTCCTTGTCACACGGTCAGGGATGATCAAGGAACATCTTTTCCGTATTCTTGAACCCCTGGACAGGGCTGTCCTGGAGCAGATCAACCGGTATGTGAATGAGCTTGTGGTGGGGAAGGCCATCGAAGAGGCTTTGGAGATCCTCCGAAAAGGGGATTTTATGGCTTTCGGGTCATTTATGATGGGAATCGTCCGGGATCAGCTGTCCAAAAGCCTCGAAGAGGAGAAGAAGGTCTATGTGGGCGGACTCCTCGACTTTTTGAAACGGACCGGTCCTGAGGGACAGGAGGAGTTCCTCTCTGAAGAGGTTTTGGCCCGCGTTCTTGGACAGAATGAAGAGGAACGGTCTGAAAAGAACCTGGCCATTCGCATCGGTGCCGAAAACAGACTCCAGGCTCTTCAGGAGTATACGCTGATCACCAGGAGCTTTCATATACCCGAAGGGCTCCAGGGCAAGATCGCTATTGTCGCAGAAAAACGGATCAACTACGGAAAGATCATATCCCTTCTGGACTACACAGGCCGGATATTGGAAGAGATGATCGATGATATGTTTAAGGAGGGTTGAGTATGACAGAGACACCTCAATCGAAAGAGAGCAACAAAGAGAATACCGGGAAAACCACCCGCGGCCATTCAAAAGCTTCTGCACAGTCCCATGGAGGAAAGAATTGGGAAAAAGAGGCCGGGGCTCTGAAAAAAGAGGTTCATGAACTCAAAGAAGAGAAGGCGAAGTATCATGATAAACTGGCCAGGGTCATGGCTGATTTTGAAAATTTTAAAAAGCGGATGGACGAGGATAAAAGCCGCTGGATGAAACTGGCCAATGCAGAAATGGCCAGGAGCATCCTGCCGGTCCTCGACAATCTGGAACTGGCCCTGGAGAGCATCAGAAAACGGGAAGAGGCCTCGGCAGAGACCCTGATCCAGGGATTGGAACTTGTCGTGAAGCAGTTTTACGATGTCCTCAGACAGAACGGGGTGGAAGTGATCCAGGCCAAGGGGAAACCGTTTGACCCGGCCTTCCATGAAGCCATGATGTCGGAGGAGTCCGAGGATCAGGAAGAGGAGGAGATCGTCAGTGAAGAGTTTCAGAAAGGCTATCTTCTCTACGGGACAGTGATCCGTCCTGCCAGGGTCAAAGTCACGAAACGAATGAATAAAGAATAAAAGGAGGGATACAATGGGTAAGATCATTGGTATAGACTTGGGAACGACAAACTCCGCTGTCGCCGTCATGGAAGGCGGGCAGCCGAAGATCATTGTCAGTAATGAAGGGAACAGAATAACTCCTTCCGTTGTCGCTTTTAAGAAAGATGGAGAACGCCTCATCGGAGAACTGGCTAAACGACAGGCGGTCACCAATCCCGAAAATACGGTCTTTTCCATCAAACGGTTCATGGGACGGTTTATGGATGAGGTCAAAGAAGAGAAGACCATGGTCCCGTTTACCGTCAAAGGAGGGCCGAATAATGTGGTCGCCGTGGAGATCATGGGGAAGGACTATACTCCCCCCGAGATCTCAGCCATGATTCTGAGAAAACTCAAGGAAGATGCTGAGAAATACCTGGGCCAGGAGGTCAAAGAGGCGGTCATCACCGTTCCGGCGTATTTCAACGACAGGCAGCGCCAGGCGACAAAAGACGCCGGGAAGATCGCCGGCCTGGAGGTCAAGCGGATCCTCAATGAACCCACCGCTGCAGCTTTGGCCTATGGGCTCCAGAGCAGTCACGCTCACAAGATCGCCGTCTACGACCTTGGCGGCGGGACCTTTGATATTTCCATTCTTGAACTGGGTGACGGGGTCCTGGAGGTCCTCTCCACGAACGGGAATACCCATCTGGGAGGGGACAACTTTGACCAGATCCTGCTGGATCATATCGCTGAAGCGTTCAAAAAGCAGGAAGGGATCGACCTGCGCAAGGACAGGATGGCTCTGCAGCGTCTGAAAGAAGCTGCTGAAAAAGCTAAAAAAGAGCTCTCCACCTCCACAACGACCAACGTTAACCTTCCCTTCATCACAGCGGATGCCGGAGGGCCGAAACACCTGAATCTGGATATCACACGCTCCGAGTTTGAAAAACTGATCTACGATCTTGTGGAATCCACGTTCGAGCCGTGCAAGAAGGCCCTGGCCGATGCCAAGCTGAAGACATCCGATGTGGATGAAGTCATCCTCGTGGGAGGGTCCACACGTGTCCCCCTGGTCCACAAAAAGGTCAAGGAGTTTTTCGGTAAAGAGCCCAACATGAGCGTGAACCCCGATGAAGCCGTGGCGGTGGGCGCCGCTGTCCAGGCAGGGATCATCTCCGGGGAAGGGGAGCTCAAAGATATGGTTCTTCTTGATGTCACCCCCCTCTCTCTTGGGCTTGAGACTCTGGGCGGAGTCATGACCTCCATTATCCCCAGGAACACCACCATCCCCACAAAAAAATCGCAGATCTTTACCACAGCTGCAGATAACCAGCCCGGAGTGGAGATCCATATCCTTCAGGGAGAACGGTCCATGGCCGGTGACAATATGACCCTGGGACGTTTTGAACTCACAGGGATCCCGCCGGCACCCCGGGGTGTCCCCCAGATCGAAGTGACCTTCGACATCGACGCCAACGGGATCCTCAATGTCAGCGCCAAGGATCTGGCCACCGGGAAACAGCAGAACATCGTCATCAAGTCCTCATCAGGTCTTTCAGAAGATGAAGTGAAGCGTATGGTGGATGAAGCCGAAAAGAACGCGGAAGAAGATAAAAAGAAAAAAGAGAAGATCGATATCGTCAACAACGCCAACAGCCTGGTCTACAGCGTGGAAAAATCCTTGAAAGAGTTCGGAGAGAAAGTCAGCGCTGAAGAGAAGGCCACCATAGAAGAGAAGATCAAAACCATGAAAGAGGCGCTGGAATCCGATGATGTGGAACGCATCAAAAAAGCTTCCGAGGAGCTTCAGGAAGCCTCTTACAAATTGGCTGAAGAGGCTTATAAGCAGGCCCAGGCCACAGGCCAGGAGGCTCCTGAAGGGGAAGCGGCTTCTTCCGGAGAGAAGGATGACACGTCAAAGGATGATGTCCAGGACGCTGATTTTAAAGAAGTCGATTGACGGTCATGGCAAAACGCGACTATTATGAGGTCCTGGGGGTTCCCAGGACCGCTTCCCAGGATGAGATCAAAAAAGCCTACCGGAAAATGGCGATCAAGTATCATCCCGACAAGAATGCCGGAAACAAAGAAGCCGAAGACAAGTTCAAGGAACTGACGGAAGCTTACCAGGTCCTCAGCGATCAGGCCAAACGTCAGCAATATGACCGTTTCGGACATGCCGGTTTTGAGCAGGGCGGGCCCAACGGCGGCGGATTTGATTTCTCCAACTTCACAGACCTGAATGATATCGTCGGTGATCTTTTCGGAGATTTTTTCGGGACCTTCCGGTCGGGGCGGAACCGTAATCCCGGGGTCACCCGGGGAAGAGACCTCCAGTATGAACTCTCCCTCGATTTTATGGAAGCGGTCTCGGGGGCGAAAAAGACCATCTCTTTTGTCAAGCTGGATGTCTGCGAGACGTGTTCCGGGACTGGAACAGCAAGCGGAAAAGCTCCGCAGGCCTGTCCCGAATGCCACGGGACCGGGCAGGTCAAAGTGAGCCACGGGTTTTTTATGATGAGCCGCCCCTGCCCGCGCTGCGGAGGGACAGGGACGCTGGTTACGGATCCCTGTAAGACGTGTCACGGGACAGGACAGTCCCGAAAGGATAAAAAGATCGAAGTGACCATCCCTGCAGGTGTGGATAACGGATCGGTCCTCAAACTCAGAGGAGAAGGCGAGGCCGGAAAAATGGGCGGGCCCGCAGGAGACCTCTTTATCGAGATCCGGGTGAAGCCTCATGCGGTCTTTAAAAGAGAGGGAATGGATATCATCGTCGAAGAGGAGATCACTTTTTCCGATGCTGTCCTCGGGACCACATTGAAAGTCCCCACACTCACCGGGCATGCCGAGCTGAAGATCCCCCCGGGGACGGAAAGCGGGAAAGTCTTCCGGATGAAGGGGAAAGGGATCTCCACACCAAGGAGTTACGGAGCAGGGGATGAGTTTGTCCAGGTGAAGATCAAAGTGCCCAAAAAAGTGAACGCCAAGGCCCGTGACCTTCTGAACCGACTCAAGGAGGAGAATCTTTAAAAAACCTTGACGTTTTTATTTCTTTTGTTATAATTACCTTAAGGCGATTTATAAAAGGAGGAATGTATGAACAAAAAAGGATTTACGTTACTTGAGCTTATAACGGTTATCGTCATCGTGGGTATTCTGGCTGCTGCGGGTGTTCCGCTCTATCTCAACTATGTCAAAGATGCCAAAAGAGCTGTCGCCAAGGCCACAATAGATGCGATCTACACAGCGGAAAGAGTCTACAAACAAAAGACGAATCAGTTTGCTGCACTGGCCGATATCGCCGCCATCGAAAGCACACTGGACATCGATCTTGATCCCGCTGTTGAAGCCAACTGGGGTTTTGCCGTCACAACAGCCGGCGCTGCTCCCGCTGATACTGTGACCATCACAGCCACCGGGTCGGCCACCGGTAATGCCAACGGCCTTTCAGTTGCCTACGATTCCAGTACAGGGACCTGGACAGAGTCCTGATCATCTTTTCAAGGGGCGTTTCAAACGCCCCTTTTCTTTATCATGAAGATTCTTCACGTGATCACATCATCGAATTTCGGGGGAGCTGAACAGTATCTTCTCCATCTGATCAAAGAGCAGAAAAAAAAAGGACATCACATCACTCTCTACCGTCACCCTTTCGGACAGCGTGATGAAGAAGCCTCAGCCCTGGCTGATTGTGATGTGGTGACCAGAGTGAGGAATTCCGTCTCTCCCGGGCATCTTCTGAAGCTCTGCCGGCTCATCCGCCGGGAGGGGATCGATCTCATCCATACGCATCTGGCCAAAGCGTCCATACTTGGAGGAGTGGCCGGACGCCTCTGCCGAAGGCCTGTCATCGCCACAGTCCACGGCATGAACCAAGGGAAAGATTACCGGTTTTCCACAGCGCTCATCGCCGTATCCCGGGCGGTGAAAGAGTATCTTGAGACAAAAGGCCGGTGCAGAAAAACGATTCATGTGGTCCACAGCGGGATTCCCGATCCCGGGCACCGGAAAAGAGCATTTTTGGAAGAGGGGACACTCCGGCTTCTCTTCGCCGGGAGACTCTCCCGTGAAAAAGGAATCGACCTGCTCATCCCGCGCCTGGCTTCTCTTTCTGAGACTCCCTGGACATTGACCCTGGCCGGTGAAGGAGAGATGAAAGAAGAGCTCCTCTCCCTCTGCCGGCAGCTGCAGATCGAAAAGAGAGTCCGTTTTGAGGGGTTCGTGCCTGATATGGGCCCGCTCTTTTTGGACCATGACTGTCTGGTCCTTCCCTCGAGGAAAGAGGGGTTCGGCCTGGTGATCATCGAGGCCTTCGCCCGCGGAGTCCCGGTCCTGGCCTCTGCCACGGGAGGGATCACGGAGATCATCACCCCGGAGAGCGGGGGGCTTCTCTATGACCCTTCGCACGAGAACTCCTTCATTGAGGCTTATCAGCAGCTCCTGAGCAGAGATCATCTCATCCGTCTGGGTGAACTGGCCTACCGGAGTTACCGGGATCATTTCACCGCAGAAATCATGACAGAGAAGGTTATGAAAGTCTATGGACAATACCTCTAGTGTTTTAGTGGTCTCCCTGAACTATTTCGGAGATATTCTCATGACGCTCCCTCTGGCGACGTCCATCAAAGCCGCTTACCCGGATTCCACCGTCACCTTTTGTATCGGAAGCAAAGGAAAAGGGGTTTCGGGAATCGTCCGGGGTGTGGACCGATGGATCGAGAGGGGAGAGCGCGACTCATTTTTCGCCAGGAAACGGATTATTCAGGAGATGCGGGAGGCCCGTCCTCAGGTGATCATCCTCCTGAGACGTTCCAGGTACACCCTCTCTCTGGCCCGTGCAGTCAACACCCGGGGAATTGTGGAGCTCCCTGATAATGAAGGAGAAAGGCCGGCGCGCCATGTGACAGAGAGAGCCCTTGAGTATGCATCTGCCCTTGGGGTGCCCCCTTTACGGGATGTCCTCTTCAAAAGCAATGGGATATCATCCAACGTCGAGGCCCCTGTCCTCTTTTTCCCGGGAACCACGCGTCCTTCGAAGATGTGGCCTGTGGAGAAATGGCTGGCCCTGGGTGAGGCTGTATGGAAGGAGACCGGGGCTGAGCCTCTCTTTGCCGGATCGCCTGCGGACAGGCCTATTGCTGAAAAACTGAAGCGGGCGGCTTTCCCCTACAGGGATCTCATCGGCCAGACCTCTCTTGCAGAGCTTACAGGCCTTATCCGGCAAGCCCGGGTGATCGTCTCGGTGGATAACGGAGCCATGCACCTCTCGGATTTCCTTCACCGTCCCACCATCGCGCTTTTCGGATCCACCGATCCTTCCCAGGTGGGCCCCATCCATGACCGGTCTGTGGTCCTGGGCCCCCGGGGGGAGTGCATCCTTTGCCGAAAACATCGCTGCAAGCGTCAAGAGCTCTTTTGTATGGATCAGATCAGCCCTGACGATGTCCTGGAAGAGTTCCAAAAAGCCTGGAAGACTCCTTACTGATCTTTTCTGTTTTGAAGGGAATTTCTGACTGTGATGGGGCTGAGAATACTCAGGTCTCCTCCAATGGGAAGCCCGGTGGCCAGTCGGGTGATCTTCACAGGAAAAGAGCGAAGCTGTTCCACGAGGTAATTTGCCGTGGCCTCTCCTTCGAGAGTGGGGTTGGTGGCAACGATGACCTCCGTGACAGAACCCTGGAGCCTGTCGAAAAGAGATGTGATATTAAGGTCAGGAAGAAAGATCCCGTCTACCGGGGAGATATGGCCTCCAAGAATGTGATAAAGCCCTTGATAGATCCCTGTCTGTTCAATAGCCTGGACATCCTGGACCTCTTCCACCACACAGATGGTGGACTGGTCCCGATGGGAAGACCGGCAGTATTCACAGAGGTCATCCTGAGTAAACATCCCGCATCGGGGACATTTTGAGATCGATTTGACAGAACGGACAGAATCGGCGAAAGAATCCAGTTTATCAGGGGGAAGTTTGAGGAGGTAAAAGGCCATTCTCCGGGCGCTTTTTTCTCCGATCCCCGGAAATATCCGTAAAAATTCGATAAGCTCTTCCAGAGCAGGGATCATATCAAACCTGCAAAAGGCCCTGCGATCTCTTCCATGCGTGACTGGATATACTCATCCATTTTGGCATTGGCTTCATTGACGGCTGCAATAATGAGGTCCTGGAGCATCTCTTTGTCATCGGGATCCACCACTTCATCAGCTATGGAGAGAGAGAGGACCTCTTTACGTCCGTTGATCACGACTTTGACCATGCCGCCCCCGGCCTGGGCTTCAATGGTCTCACTTTCCAGGCGTTTTTGCTCCTCAGCCATCTGCTGCTGTATCTTTTGAGCCTGTTTCATCATCTGTTTCATATTCTGACCGTTAAACATCGCCTTTCCTCCTTTGTTCAATGATTTCACCGTTAAAGGCATTCTTAAATTCCAGGACTTCATCGGGAATATCTTTTTTTGTCCCGCTCCGCTTCTGACGGCTCTCTTTTTCATTCCCGGATGGCGTCTTCTTTCCTTCGATCAGGATCATCCGGATGGGGATCTTTTTGTCGATCTTCCGGATCAGGCCTGTGATCTGCTCTTCCCGCAAGACAGCCTGTTTATGAAAATAGGGGTCTTCCCATCCCAAAAAGAGAACGCCTTTGGAATTCACAGCCATCCGGGCTTTTTCCAAGATCGGATGAAGGGAGTTCTCTTCACCCGCCTCCTGCAGCACCGCCTCTTTCCAGGAAAAGGACGGTGTTTCGGGAGAGGGCGCGGTTTTCCGGAGAGCCTGTTGCGAACTCCCGGGTGAGGTGTCCGAAAGGTCCGGAGAAGAGGCGAAAAGAGTCTCTGAGTGGATCAGCTTGTAGAAGAGAAACTCCATGAAGATACGCTTTTCTGAGAGAAAACGGAGTTTTTGAGCGGCATCGGCGAGGAGGTCGTTCATCAGGACAAGATGTTCAGGTGAAAATGACGGGATCAGCTCCTCATAGAACTCCCTGTCGTTTGCGTGGAACAGGATCTCCGCTTTCCCGCTTTCGCGGAAAAGGAGCAGGTCCCTGGCCTGGCGTGAGAGTTTGGACAGGATGACTTGAAAATCAGCACCCCGTTCTTCACACTCTTCAAGAAGAGAGAGAAGGCCGGCGAAATCTTTTTCCGCCAGAAGGGGAAGCGTTTTCCGTGCAAGACTCTCTTCCAGGGCTCCTGTGAGGATCTCCACATGGGAGGCTTCGATGACGTCCCCTGAATAGGCGATGACCTGGTCTAAAATGGATTGTCCGTCACGCATGCTTCCGTCTGCGGCATCGGCGATCATCTCCAGGGCTTCCGGTTCGATGTTCTTTTTTTCCTCTGTGATGATATGGTCCAGCTGATTTTTGATCTCATCCCGGGTCATCCGCTTAAAGACAAAACGCTGACAGCGGGAGACGATGGTCTCCGGTATTTTTGCAGGTTCTGTCGTGGCAAAGATAAAAATGACATGAGACGGAGGCTCCTCAAGGATCTTTAAAAGGGCATTGAACGCATGGGTGGAGAGCATATGCACTTCATCGATAATATAGACTTTATAGCGGGATTGCGAAGGGAGATACTGGACATTATCGAGGATCTCCCTGACCTCTTCCACTTTGCGGTTTGAGGCGGCATCGATCTCGATGATGTCAAGGCTGGAACCGGCAGCGATGCCTGTGCAGGAGTCACATGCCCCGCAGGGAGTGGGTGTGGGCCCCTCTGAACAGTTCAGCGATTTTGCAAAGATCCGGGCGATGGAGGTCTTTCCTACCCCACGGGGACCGATGAACATATAGGCATGGCCAATGCGGTTCTGAAGAATGGCATTGGAGAGCGTCTGGACAATATGTGTCTGGCCGATCACTTCACTGAAGTCCTGCGGCCTGTATTTGCGTGCAAGTGCTAAGTAGGACATCACCACCCCGTTCTTTTGGATGCTTTCCGGGCGGTTTTACGCCTGGCAAAGACAGCTGCCGTTGCTTCCTCTCGGACCTGGCGGGGTTCACCGGTTTGCCATCGTAAAGACCCGTGAAAGCATCCAAAGCAACAGGCTGAAAAGAAGTATACCAAAATCTCCCTGTCCGTCAATCTCTATTTACCGTAACCGGTGTGTGTGATAGGATAAAGAAGAGCGTGAAAAAGGAGTGATCATGAAAAGAAAAACAAATCACTGGGCCCCTGCTGCCCGGGTGAATGATGCCGTCTCCTCGGGCCGGGCCCTTCTGTGTTCAGCCCCCGGGCCGGATGCTCAGCCTGATGCCATGACCATCGGATGGGGATTCTGGGGGACATTATGGAACAAGTCGGTCTTTCTCACCTATGTCCGCCCAAGCCGGTACACGTTTTCGAATTTAAACGCGTGGCCTTTTTTTTCCGTGAACTGTTTTGACAGCCCGGAAAGAAAAGAGTGGTTCCGTGTCTGCGGAACAGAGAGCTTCCGTGAAAAAGATAAGATCGCAGAGCTGGGGATCTCTTTGTCGCGGTACGGAAAAGAGGATATTCCCTATATCAGAGAGGCCTCTCTCTCTCTTCTCTGCAGGATCATCTCTGTCCAGGCCCTGGATCCGGAGGCCGTCCCGGAAGACGTGGAGCGTCATTTTTATCAAGGAGACGATTATCATCATCTCTTCTGGGGTGAAGTCATCGGCCTTGTGGACCGGGCTTCTTCTGCAGACGGGTTAATGTCAATAAGTAAATAACATTTGACAGAGCCTCTATTTCCCGTATAGTAAAGAAAAGGCATCATCCTTAAAGGGGGGCTTATGTTTAAGGTTTCCACGAAATTAAGATACGGGTTGCGTTTTCTTGCTGACCTGGCCCTCTACGGGAAGGATGGCGTGATCAGTACTAAAGAGGTCGCTCATCGCCAGCAGGTTTCCAATAATTACCTGCGGCAGCTTGTCATGCAGCTGAGTAAGGAGAAGATCATCGGAAGCGCCCGGGGAAAACACGGGGGCGTCTACCTGCTTAAAAAACCTCAGGAGATCTCTCTCTATGACCTGTATGTCCTCTTTGAAGGGGATGTCCAGGTCGTGGAGTGTGTCGCAGAGGATTTTACATGTGAGTTCGATCTCAGCCACTGCCTCACAAGGGATGTCTGGGTCAGGCTGAACGACCATATCATCAGCTTTTTAAAAGGCACCACACTGAAGGATATACTGGAGAAAGAATGACACGACAAGAAACTGCATCACGGATCATAGAGCTGAAAAAGGAGACCGGGACTCTGATCATGGCCCACAACTATCAGCGGCCTGAAGTCCAGGATATTGCCGATATCCTGGGAGATTCCCTGGAGCTGGCCCGTCTGGCCGCAAAAGTGCCCCAGGAGAGGATCCTCCTTTGCGGAGTCCGTTTTATGGCAGAAAGTGCAAAGATCGTCGCCCCTGAAAAGACAGTCGTGACTCCGGAAGAAGAGGCCGGATGCCCCATGGCGGATATGATCACCGCCGATGATATCCGCAGCCTCCGCCAGGAGTTCCCCCGTCATCTCTTCATGGCTTATGTCAACACCAGCGCTGAAGTCAAGGCTGAAGTGGACCTCTGCTGTACATCATCCAATGCCCTCGACCTGGTCAGGAAGCTGGACGGGGAAAAGATCTTCTTCCTCCCCGATAAAAACCTGGGAGCCTGGATCAAAGATCAGACGGGAGTGGATATGGAGATCTGGCCCGGGTTCTGCTATGTCCATAACCGCATCCGCATGGAGGATCTTGAGAAAGGGCGCGCCGAACATCCCGAAGCTGAGATCATGGTCCACCCCGAATCTCCGCTGGATGTCCTCAAAGCCGCCGATGCGGTTCTCTCCACAGGGCAGATGATCACTTATGTCCGGGAGTCTCAAAAAAAGAGCTTCCTGGTGGGGACCGAAGAAGGAATGATCCATCGGCTGGCCACTCTCTTTCCTGACAAGGACTTTTTCCCCATGGGACGTCTCCTGACGTGTGAAAATATGAAGAAGATCACGCTGGATAAGGTCTGCAATGCTCTTCTCACAGGGGAGAAGCGTGTGGAGCTGGATCCCGACATCATCCGGCGGGCCTCCCGGTCACTGGTCAGAATGCTGGAGATGAGCTGATCATCACGTTTGAATCATGAAAACGATCAATACTGAAAAACTGGAATTTCATATCGTCCTGGACAGGGTCAAAGCGCTCATGCTCACAGAGCGGGCCCGACAGATCGCCGGCGAGACCGCCTTTTCCTACGACCTCTCTGATGTTCAGTTCCGCCTTGACCTTGTGGAAGAGGGGCTTTCCCTCTACCTGGAAAAAGACGAGTTCGAGATCAGGACACTCTTCGATATCACACCCCTGCTGGAGGATATTGAAAAAGGGCTCTATTATCACCTTCCCGGAGAGTATAAACAGACGCAGAAGGTCCTGGACGAATCCGGGCGCCTGAGCCGTTTTCTGAAAAAGCTCCCGGACCAGTGGGGCCGCATCAGGGACTACGGGTATGGGCTGGCCTCCTTCGATGACATGATCTCTTTTATCGAAAGCCGGATCAGTGAAGAGGGGGAGATCCGGGAGAATGCCACTCCTGAACTCCGAAAGCTCCGGCAGCGTCAGTCCGGCCTTTCACGCCGTATGGAACAGGAGCTGGGACGGCTGCTCAAGAGATACAGCGAAGAGGGAGCCCTTCAGGAAGATTTTTACACCACCCGGAACGACCGTTTTGTCATCCCTGTCAAGGCCCAGTCGGCAAAAAAAGTCAACGGGATCGTCCAGGGCGGGTCAGGAAGCGGCAGTACCGTTTTCATGGAACCCATGAGCCTCATCGCTTTGAATAATGAAAACATGGAGATCCAGTATGCCATAGAAGAAGAGATGCGGCGTATTCTCATGGATATCGGCCGGATGATCTCCAGGAGAGTCAAAGAGGTCAAGAGCAGCGTCGAAAATCTCTACACTCTCGATTTTTTGCTTGGAAAGATCAAGTATGCTTCTCTCATGAACGGGGTCAAACCCCGCCTGAACAGCCGGGGCGAGATCGATATTGTCCGGGGGCGTCACCCCCTCCTGGATCCTCAAAAATGTGTCCCCATCGATATCTGGATCAAAGAGGGGAAGAAGGGCCTTATCATAACAGGGCCCAATGCCGGGGGGAAAAGCGTCTCTTTAAAGACCATCGGGCTTTTCACCCTCATGGCCATGTACGGGCTTCTTATCCCGGCCGAGAAGGGGACTCTCCTGTCCATCTTTGAAGAGATCTTTGTGGATATCGGAGACTTTCAGAGCATCCAGGAAAATCTCTCCACGTTTTCCGGACATATCAGAAACCTCAAGACATTTGCTGAAGAGGTGAACCAGTCGAGTCTTGTCCTTCTTGATGAAGTGGGCGTGGGGACCGATCCTGAAGAGGGCGCCGCCCTGGCTCTCTCCCTGATCAGCCATTTTCTCGACAGGGGGGCTGTGGTCGTGGTGACAACCCACTACAATGCCCTGAAAAGGCAGTCCATGAATGATGACCGTTTGGAAAATGCCTCCTGCCTCTTTGACTATGACCGTCTGGAGCCCCTTTATGCCATTAAAGTGGGGATTCCGGGATCCAGCAACGGCCTTCTCGTCGCGGGAAAACTGGGCATGCCTCAGGCTGTCATCCGTCAGGCGAAATCGTTCATGGACAAAGAGAGCGTCCAGCTGGAAGAGATCATTGCCAAGCTGGAAAAAGAGCTCTCTCAGGCGGAGCAGCTGAAAAAAAACCTCCAGCTGGAAAACAGGAATCTTCAAAGTAAAATGTCCTTTTATGAAAAGGAGCTGAAAAAGATCACAGATAAGAGAAACAGAAAAAAACTGGAGTCCCTGGCCGATTTTGAAAGCGAATTTCACGGGATCAGAGACGAGTTGAAAGAGATCCTGAAAACATTCCGGGAAAAACAGGGTGAAGAGCAGGAGATCGTGGCACGAAAAAAAGAGCTCGAAAAGACGTTGACAAAAATCAGCCGGGAGCGTCAGCGTGTGGAAGCCAGGATGGAAAAGATCAAAGACCCGGCTCCGGGAGAACGGGTCTACCTGGAAAAATTCGGGGTATCGGGAACCGTCCGGGGATATGACCAACGCAAAAACGAATATGAGATCGACTGCAACGGAATGATCCTCCGTGTCCCTGCTTCACAGATGATCGGGAATCGCCTTTCCGGAGAGAAAGCCCCTGCAAAAGAAGACGAGGTCCGGTTTTCAGTGGAGACCCGGCCGAAATTCATGGGACGTGAACTTGTCCTTGTGGGGATGAAAGCCGATGAAGCCCTGGAAAAACTTGAAGATTTCCTGCCGTATGCCGTGATGAAGGGATATGAGAGTGTCAAGATCATCCATGGCGTGGGCACAGGGCGTCTCAGGGAAGCGGTGCATGATTACCTGAAAGAGAGCCGTGTCCCGAAAAAATTTTATGACGAATCTTCACGGGGTGCAGCCACAATCGTGGAACTGTAGCTGTTTTTTTTCACATTTTTCAAAATTGTATTGACACTCAATCCGAATTACTTTATACCTACCTGTGAAGGTGGTTTATTAAATTAAGCAGTTGACATCAATGTCAGTATAAAATTATGAAATATTCTGCCCTGAGCGAGAAATAATTCACATTATTCCTTCTCAGGCTTGCTCATAAGGGCTGATCCGATGTCAGAATGCAGGTTGAGGAAGATTACCGAGGAGGTTGAGTGACTATGGTTGCAAATCAGGGTTTGTTTCTGCTGGCCCCTATCGGGGCTCTGGCAGCCCTCTTCTTTGCTGTTCTTTTTTTCCGTTCCATGAAAAAGGCTGATGCCGGAACCGAGCGGATGCAGGCCATCGCAGGTTATGTCAAGGAAGGAGCCCAGGCTTATCTGTCTCAGCAGTATAAGGTGGTCTCCATCTTTTTCGGATTTGCTTTTCTCTTCTTTATTTTTCTGGCTTTTGTCCTGAAAGTCCAGTCTCCATGGGTCCCCTTCGCTTTTATCACAGGCGGTTTTTTCTCGGGACTGGCCGGGTACATCGGGATGAAGACGGCGACCCTGGCCTCAGTGAGAACCACGCAGGCAGCCCGGACATCCCTGAACAAGGCTCTTCAGATCGCTTTTCGAAGCGGCTCTGTTATGGGTCTGACTGTGGTGGGGCTGGCTCTTCTTGACATCTCCATCTGGTTCATCGTCCTCTATTACGGTGTCAAACTGCCTCTTCCTCAGGTGACGACGATCATGCTGAGTTTCGGGATCGGGGCTTCCTCCCAGGCGCTTTTTGCCCGTGTGGGGGGAGGGATCTATACAAAAGCCGCCGATGTGGGGGCTGACCTCGTGGGCAAGATCGAAGCGGGGATCCCCGAGGATGACCCGCGCAATCCCGCGGTCATCGCTGATAATGTGGGGGATAATGTAGGTGATGTGGCCGGTATGGGCGCTGACCTTTATGAATCCTACTGCGGATCCATCCTTGCTGCCGCCGCCCTTGGCGTGGCTGCAGGGTTCGGGTTCAAAGGGGCCGTTCTGCCCATGATGATCGCCGCCATCGGGATCCTCCTGTCCATCATCGGGATCTTCAGTGTCAGGGTGCGCGAAGGAGCAGATCAGAACCAGCTTCTGCAGGCCCTCAACAGGGGGATCTATCTGAGTTCGGCCTTTATCATCGTGGCCTCTTTTATCCTGATCAAGATCCTCATCCCGGAGAATTTCGGAATTTTCTGGGCTGTTATCATCGGCCTGGGTGTGGGGATCGTCATCGGAAAATCGACGGAATACTTTACATCCTATGCCTATAATCCCACAAAAAAGATCGCAAGCCATGCTGAAACGGGGCCGGCCACGGTCATCATCAGCGGGCTGGGCGTGGGAATGATCTCGACTATCGTTCCTGTGATCTCCGTGGCTCTGGGTATTCTTTTAAGTTATATCCTGGCCGGAGGATTTCAGCAGACATCCTACGGACTCTACGGGATCGCCATCGCCGCCGTGGGGATGCTCTCCACACTGGGGATCACACTGGCCACCGATGCCTACGGCCCCATCGCTGACAATGCCGGCGGAAACGCCGAGATGAGTAAACTCCCCCATGAAGTCCGTGAGAGGACCGATGCCCTGGATTCTCTCGGGAACACCACAGCGGCCACAGGAAAAGGTTTTGCCATCGGATCGGCGGCGCTCACCGCACTGGCTCTTATCGCGGCCTATGTGGAAGAGATCAGGGCGGCATGGATTCATCTTTTTCAACTGGGGAAACTTTCTGAGACCATCACCGTCTATGACAGAGTCATCGCCGTGAAAGAGGCGACCATGGGTGACTTTATGGCCTATTACAATGTGACCCTGGCGAATCCCATGGTCATTATCGGGCTCTTTATCGGGGCCATGCTTGCCTTCGGATTCAGCGGGCTCACCATGAATGCCGTGGGACGTTCAGCAGGAAAGATGGTGGATGAAGTCCGGCGTCAGTTCAAGACCATCAAAGGGATCCTCACCGGGGAGAAAGAGCCTGATTATGCCTCCTGTGTCCTCATCAGCACCAAAGCGGCCCAGAAGGAGATGATGATCCCGGCTCTTCTGGCTATTGTCATCCCCATCTTCGTGGGTCTTTTCCTGGGTGTGGCGGGTGTCATGGGGCTTCTGGCGGGAGCTCTCACAGCGGGATTCGTCCTTGCTGTCTTTATGGCCAACTCGGGAGGAGCCTGGGACAACGCTAAAAAATTCATTGAGACAGGAGCCGGGGGAGGAAAAGGCAGCGATGCCCATAAAGCCTCGATCATCGGGGATACCGTGGGAGACCCCTTTAAAGATACCTCCGGGCCCAGCCTTAATATTCTTATCAAACTCATGAGCATGGTCTCAGTGGTGGTCGCCGGCCTCATTGTGGCCTATCATATCTTTTAAATTCTGAGAGGGAGCTTCGGCTCCCTCTTTTTCTTTGACCTCTGCAGGAAAATGACTATACTTCTTTCATGATTGTCTTGAAACGTTTGTCTCTCGTCCTGATGATGATCTGTCTTGCAGGCACTGTTTTTGCCGGTGAAACACGGTATATCAGGGCCCGTGTCATGGAGATCATGAACGAAGAAGCTGTGACGAGCCTGCCCGAAGAGACGGTGCTGCGTCAGACCGCACTCATCCGTCCTGCAGAAGGCCCCGATCACGGAAAAGTCATCACCATGACACTGGATTACTCTCCTGACAGCCCTCTTGAACGGGGGCTGGCAAAAGGGAACCGTATTATCGTTTATCAGGATGGAGATTCGGGCGAGTATGTCTTCTACAGTTTTGACCGGACATGGGGCATCATCACCATCATCCTTCTCTTCAGTGTGGCGACGATCCTCATCGGGAAAGGGAAGGGGCTTCGCGCCCTGATCAGCCTGGGAGTCACCCTTCTTGTGATCCTGAAGCTCTTTATCCCCTTGCTTCTGGCCGGGGTCCCCATTGTGATCCTGACCTTTTTTACCTGTGCTGTGGTTACCGTGGTGACCCTGGTCCTTCTCAACGGATTCGGGCTCAAGACACTGGCGGCCCTCACGGGGATCGTGGGCGGATTGGCAGCATCCGGAGTCATCGCCCTTCTTTTTCAGCAGATGATGAAGCTGTCCGGGATCAATATGAGGGAGGCCCAGATGCTCAGGTATATGCCTCAGCAGGGCCATTTTTCCATTGCAGGGCTTCTCTTTGCCGGTATTGTCATCGGAGCCCTGGGGGCGGTCATGGACGTGGGGGTGGAACTGGCCTCCTCCATGAAAGAGATCAAAGATGCCGCCCCGCACCTGAGCCGGAGGGCTCATATGAAGGCCGGCATGAATGTGGGCCGGGATATCATCGGGACCATGACCAACACACTGATCCTGGCCTATACAGGAGCCTCGCTCCCTCTTCTTCTTCTTTTTCACGCTTATCAGTGGCCGGCCATGCGGACAGTCAACCTTGACATGATCGCTTCGGAAATATTGCGCGGGTTCGCCGGAAGCCTGGGACTCATCGTCACCGTTCCCGCAACTGTCGCTGTTTCAGCGTTCATCCTGACACCCAGAGAGAAGCCGGGGAGAGCTGTCCCGTGACGGATATCTCTTGAAAAGAGGAGAGGCTTTGATATAATCGAGGCGACTGGGAGAAAAAATGAAAAAAATTACTGTTATGATCGTCCCCCCGGGGAGTTCAAAGATCTTCAAATTCCAACTGGGAAGGATTCCTTTTCTTCTGCTTACAGCTGTTCTTCTGGGGGTCCTGGTCTACAGTGTCTGGATGATCTTCAATTTTTCAACGTTTATCTACGAAAAGGAAAAGAACAAGACATTAGCGTCACGGTATGACCTTCTCGTCAAAGAGAGGGAAGAGGACAAGAAGAAGCTTGAGAAGATCAGGAAAGACCTCTCGGAGATGGAGTCTCTCCTTGGAAAGATCTCTAATCTCATCGGAGTGGATATGAGTTTTGAGAAGACAGCCGAGGAGCGTTTCGATGAATCCACATATGAATCAAAATGGATCGGCGACACCCTGAAAGAGTACAGCTATATCTCCCGGGACAGTTTTCTGCGCCTTTCCACACCGCCATACATTCCGCTCAACGGGTGGATCTCTTCACGGTTCGATTATCGGCAGTCTCCCTTCACTTCGGAGCGTCTGTTCCATTACGGAGTGGATATCATCGCTCCTGAAGGGCGCATCATCAGAGCGGCTTCAGACGGGATCGTCGTGAACATCAAAAACGACGATATCCTGGGGAAAGTGATCTATATCTACCACCGCTGGGGTTATGTGACCATCTACGGCCATACAAGCCAGGTCTACAAATCCATAGGCGATACCGTGACCATGGGAGAACCCATCGGTGAAGTGGGCGTGACGGGAAAGACCACAGGGCCCCATCTTCACTATCAGATCGAACTTCTTCATATGCCCGTCAATCCCGAGATCTCAGGGATGAAAATCGCAAACAAGACGTTAATACGATAAACAGGAGGGAACAATGGCAGAAAAGACATTTGAGATGAATACCATACTCGGTGAAAACTCGACTTATGAGGGGACGCTCAACGTCAGAGGCAGTCTGCGTATAGAAGGCAATTTTAACGGGGAGATCTCCGCTGACTCTCTTGTCATCGGGAAAAAAGCCAAAGTCCATGCTGATGTCAAGGCCTCGACTATTATCGTGGGCGGTGTCGTCGAAGGGAACATTCTTGAAAACAAGCAGTTGACGCTTCAGTCCACAGGACGCATTGTGGGGGATGTCCAGACTGAGAAACTCACCGTAGAAGAAGGAGCTCTCCTCCACGGAAAATGCAATATGACGGCCAAGTAAGATGAGGCCGGGGCTCAAATACTTTGTCCTTTTTTCCCAGATCAGCTTTGTCGTGGTGATATCCATCGTCCTTTTCCTCTACCTGGGGACGCTGCTGGACAAGCATGTCACAGGCCACAACGGGCTCTTCACCGTTCTCGGGCTGGTCCTGGGCCTGGGGTCCGCAGGGTATAACACCTACAAGCTTTTTCTCCGGTTTTTGGAGGAGGTCAAAAAGGACGAAAAAGAGGAGCAGGAAAAAAAGACTTGAAGTGAGTCACAGAACCAGTATTATTTCACGGCGGAGGAGTGGTAGAGTGGAATATCATATGATGAAATTGCTGATCGGAAAGATCCTGATCTTTATTGCACTGATCCTGACAACTCTTCTCTACATCATTTTCACGCCTGCCGTAGCCTTCGGTTTTGCCGTGGGTATCCTGGCCATGCTCATCAACTGGAAACTTTTGGCCTATCAGAATGAAAAGACCCTGCGGGAAAAGAAAAATCCCGGTTTTGTCTATGCCTTTGTCTTTTTAAGATATGCCATCATGGCCGGACTTCTTGTGGGCGCTTTTGTCGCCAGGAACATCAACGGATATATGGCCCTGGCCGGGCTGCTTTTTTCGCAAGTCTATATCTTTGTCTTTGCGCTCATTCTGTCCAATAAAGAAAGGGGACAACACGATGCATGAAGTGGGGGTCGTCCAGACAGCCTCCTTTGACCTGGGGCCTCTTCATATTGTCTTCAATCCTGTGACTCTTCTCATGACGTGGATCGTCATCGCGCTGATCCTGATCACTTTCATCTGGCTTTCCCGCAAGATGAAACAGGTCCCCGGCCGACGGCAGGCGGCTGTAGAGATGGTCATGGAGATGTTTGACAATCTTGTGAAAGAGACCATCGGGAAGGATTACCGGCGCTATCTTCCCCTGATCCTCACGATTTTTCTTTTTGTCCTCTTTTCCAACTGGGTGGGGATCATTCCGTTCATGCAGGAGCCCACAAAAGACCTGAACACTCCCCTGGGGCTTGCCGTGATCGTCTTTTTTGTGACCCATTTTTCAGGGATCAAATACAACGGGCTTTTCGGTTATATCAAGAGTTTTTTTGAGCCCATCCCTTTTCTTTTTCCTCTCAATGTGGTGGGAGAGATCGGAAAATTCGTCTCTCTCTTTTTTCGTCTTTTCGGAAATATTTTCGGCGGGTCGGTTATCATCTGGGTGGCCTACACCATGCTGATGTCCAGCTGGTGGACCTCATGGATCCTTGTGGCCCTCGGGCCTTTTCTGGCCGGGTTTTTCGGCCTTTTCGTGGGGCTTATCCAGGCCTTTGTCTTTATGATGCTGTCCATGACCTACATTGCCGTGGCTAAAAACCAATAGGAGTGTGCATGAACTGGACTGAAATTGTGACATTGCTCAGTGCCGGCATCGCCATGGGCCTGGGGGCTATCGGATCCGGAGTGGGGGAGGGATTCGCTGCAGGGAAAGCTGTGGAGGCCACTTCACGTCAGCCCGGAGTCGCCGACAAGATCATGAAGACCATGCTCATCGGACAGGCTGTGGCTGAATCCACGGGGATCTACTCCCTTGTCGTCGCGCTTCTTCTTCTCTTCGCCGCGCCAAAAGAGGCCGGGATCGTCAAAGCCATGGCTCTTCTCGGAGCGGGGTTCAGCATGG
>CAZNOX010000015.1:0-45794 GCA_964574875.1 uncultured bacterium
CTGGGCCCACCTGATGATCATTCTCTTTATCATCATCGGGAATACCACCATGTTGGTCCTGAAGCGAAGAAAAGAAAAAAGTAGGGTAAGGTGATGACGATGACATTTGCTGGAGCTATCGGAATTTTTCTGGCAGGAGCACTGACCCTTGCCATATTCAGTTTCCTCTATAAGGATAATCCGGTCTATAAGTTTGCCGAGCATCTCTTTGTGGGGACATCGGCCGGCTACTGGTTCGTTTATAACTACTTTAATGTGTTTAAACCCAATGTTGAAGTGGCCTGGAAAGAGGCAGTGGGATTTTGGGATTATTTCCACGTTGTGATTCCGGTGTTGCTTGGTATCTTAATGCTCATGCGTCTGATCCCGTCAGTCTCCTGGATCTCACGCTGGGCCATGGCTTTTTCCGTGGGGATGACTGTGGGGCTTAATACTATTACTGAGCTGGAAACGAATATTCTAAAGCAGATCGGCGCTACCCTGAGCCCCTTTGCCAGCCTCCATTTCAACAACGGCGGCCTGGGAGCTTCGGTGAACGCCATTATAATTCTGCTTGCTGTTTTGGCTGCGTTGGTGTATTTTTTCTTTTCCAAGGAGCATACAGGAGGGTACGGCCATATTGCCAAAGTGGGGATATGGGTCCTGATGATCACCTTCGGAGCCTCCTTCGGATACACGGTTATGGCGAGGATTTCGCTCCTGATCGGCCGTGTGCAGTTTTTACAGACGGATTGGTGGGTTGCGATTAAACATATCATCGGCCTTGGTTGATGGAAAAGAAAGCGAGAGGTAACAGTATGAAAAAAATAACTCTTATTGTCATCCTGATATTGGGTGTGGGCGGGTCCTTCCTTCTCACCGGATGTGCCGGGACTCAGGAAGAGGATCCTTTCGGGGATACCGCTATCGTGGAGACGACCCCTCCCTATATCGTGGCTTATAACAAAGGCTACACACAGGCTGCAGCCAAAAACTGGGCAGGGGCCGTTCCCTTCTACGAAGAAGCGGAAGCCCATCTCATGAAGCTCTCTGAAGAGCAGCTGAAAGAGCCCGACACAGAGAATATCTATCAGAAGACCCTCATGGGCCTGGCCCTGGCTTACGGAAACATGGGGAATATGGGGAAATCAGCCGGATATTTCAAAAAGTATATCAACCGCTGGCCTGCCGATATCAACGGGTATCTCAACTATGGGGCCATCCTGGAGAAAAACGGACAGTCTGAGGAAGCCTTTGCCCAATACACCAAAGCGATGAATGTCAATCCCAACAGCGCCGTGGCGGAATTCGCCCTGGCCAGCATCTATCGCCAGGACGGCCGTCTTGATGACGCCATCACCTATTATAAAAAAGGATTGGCCAAAGATCCCGGCTTCCAGGACGGAAACGGCTGGTTCCAGCTTGGAAAGACATACGAAGACAAAGGGGATTATGACGGCCAGATCAAAGCCTATGAAGAGATGGTCAGTGTCCGTCCCGATGACTGGCAGGCCTATTTCTACCTGGCCGATGCCTATCTGACCAAGGGGATGAAAGTGGGCGCAGACAAAGCACGTCTCACCAGCGCCGACAGGGAGTTGAGGATCTCCTATTACGATAAAGCCATCAATACAGATAAAAAAGGGTTGAGCATCAGGCCTGATTCAGCACAGATCATGACCCATCTGGCCAGCTCTCTCATCCGCAAAGCCGAGATGTACAATAAAGGGACAACCCAGTATGCTAAAATTGCTGAAGAGTCCATCGGAGTCCTGGAGCAGTTCACAAAAGTCTATCCGGACAATGAAAAGGGCTATGCTCTCCTGGCAGATGCTCAGCAGAAACTCCGTAACTTTACCGGAGCTATTGCCAATGCGAGAAAATCGCTGGAGATCATGGACAATGCCTATGCTCATTCCATCCTCGGGGATGTCTTCTTTATCCTGGAGCGGTGGCAGGAATCCAAAGTCCATTATCAGGCGATCGCCGGCAATCCGCAGTATCCCTATGTCCGGGGACGTTTAGAGATCATCGAAGCCAGGATCCGCGGAGAGTATTAAGCCGGAGTCCTATGATTTCTTTTGACTTTTCCAATGTGCTGAAAGCCAATATCGGCGGGGAAATCGGGCTCAGCCCGAATTTCCCCGACGAGTATAACGAGATCATCCGGAAAGGGTATCTGAAGATCGAAAACGGGCGGGGTGAATATCCCTACCATTTCATGGAACTTCCTTATGAGAGCCACGAGGAGGTCAAAAGATTTTCCGATATCCTGGGAAAATACAAGAATTTTGTGGTGGTGGGAATCGGCGGCTCTGCCCTGGGGGCTTATGCCCTTTTCAATGCCCTGAAACATCAATACCACAACCTGATCTCCGATCGGAGAGTCTTTTTTATCGATAATTCGGATCCGGCGACGATCCTCAACGTCTTTGACGTGGTGGACCTGAAGAACACGCTCTTTAACATCATCACGAAATCGGGAAGCACAGCAGAGACCATGTCGGCCTTTTCTCTCATCTTTAATATTCTCAAAGAGCAGAACCTACCCCTTCATGAGCACCTTGTGATCACAACAGACAGGGAAAAGGGGGATCTGGTCAAGATCGCCGGTGAGTATAATCTCCATACCTTTACCATTCCCGAAGGGGTCGGCGGACGGTATTCCCTCTTTACGCCGGTGGGCCTTCTTCCCGCTCTCTATATGGGGATCGACCTGGATGCGCTTCTTGAAGGGGCCAAATATGTGGACTCCTACTGGCGGCGGACTCCGGCTGAAGAGAACCCCATCGCCGTAAGTGCCCTGGTGAACTACCTCTACCATACCGGGTATTCCCGCAATATTCTGGCGCTCATGTGTTATAAAGACGCCTTGCGGGGAATGGGGCTCTGGTATCAGCAGCTCTGGGCTGAAAGCCTGGGGAAGAAGTATGACCTGGACAGCAATCTGGTGGAGACCGGAGCGACTCCCGTTGTTCTCAGAGGGGCGACGGATCAGCATTCTCTTCTCCAGCTTTTTATGGAGGGGCCCAATGACAAGCTTTTCGTCTTCTTTGAAATCAAAAACCCCGACCGGGACAGGAGATTCCACGTGGGGCCGCTGAAGAAGTACAAAAGCCTGGCGTATTTTGATGACAAGAGTTCTCATGACCTCATCTCCGCTGAGATGTCGGGAGTGAAGTATGCCCTGGCCTTCAACGGGAAACCCAATTACACGGTCTCTCTTGAATCACTGGATGCCTATCATCTGGGTGCGCTGATCTATGCCCTGGAGCTTCAGACGGTCTTCACCTCTACCCTTTATAATGTCAATCCTTTTGACCAGCCCGGAGTGGAAGAGGGGAAGAAAGCCACATACGCTATTATGGGACGCGAAGGGTATGATGAGAAGCGCAAGGAGATGCAGGACAATATCAAAGAGAATCTCTCCATGGAGATCCCTTCAAAAAGCAAATGAACGGAATGGAAGAGCGCCGTCTCCTCTATGAGACCTCCTCGCTACCCGAAGCGGAGATCCTCAGAGGATGGCTTGAGTCAAACGGAATCACGGTCTATTCTCTTCATGACGATTGCGGCGGGGTCAGCCCGGGCCTGACATTCAGCCGGGGGATCCGGCTATGGGTGGACGGCAAGGATGAGGAACGGGCCCGAAAACTGTTAAACGAGTTTCTTGAAGGAACCTGGGAGGAGGATGATGATGAAAGTGATCACGGAATGGAAAGGTAATATGCTGTTCAGAGCCGAGGGGAAAAACGGCTGCGCCATGATGGATTCTTCCGGAGAGGTGGGAGGACAGGAGAGTGCCCCGAGCCCCAAAGAGATGATCCTGGCCGGACTGGCCGGATGCACCGGGATGGATGTGGTCTCTATCCTGAGAAAAATGCGTGCCCTGCCTGAAAAGATGGATATTGTCGTCGAGGCCTCTCTCGACCCTGAATTTCCCAAACCGTTCACCGCCTTTACTGTTGTTTTCCGTTTCTGGGGGGAAACGCTGGACAGGGAAAAGATCGAAAAAGCTGTGAAACTCTCTCATGAGAAGTATTGCGGTGTTTCGGCGACCCTGGAACAGGCGGCCCCGATCGATATCAAGATCGAGTTGAACCCCCGGTGACAGGCCGGTTTCGTTTTACCCCCCCTTACAAGACCATATACAAAAAGACATCTCCCTATCTTGAAGACCATCCCCTCATCCGGCTGGAGAAGGGGGGACCTGTCCTGGTGGCCGTTTCCGGAGGGCAGGACAGCGTGGCCCTCCTTCATTTTCTTGCCCATCACCCTCTTAGTCTTCGGCTCATCCCCTGCATGATCGACTATGGTTTTCCGGAAGAGAAGCGTCTCCTCACTGCTGTGTGCAGAGGCCTGGGGCTTGACCTGCATCTTATCCCTGCCCGCCGGGGAGAAGATTGCTATGAATGCAGCAGGGAGAGAAAAAAGATGCTTTTCGAAGCCGCTTTGGAAAGGGAGGCCGCGGTGATCTTTCTGGGCCATCATGGAGATGACCTTCTGGAATCCTTCTTTCTCAGTCTTCTCTACGGAGGGGAGATCCATACCTTCCGCCCCGTGGAGTCCTTTCACGATTCTTTTCTTCTGGCCCGTCCGTTCAGCGCGCTTTTCAAAAAAGACGTCGCCTCCTACAGCCGTTCTGCCGGGCTCCCTCTCCTGCCTGTATCCTCATGCCCGAATGCACAGCAAGGCAAGAGAGAAGAGGTCCGCCGGCTTCTTCAAGCCTTTTCCGGAGAACAGAAAAGCCGCCTTCTGTCGACTCTTCTGAGGACTCTTCAAACGGAGAAGAAATTTCGCAGTATTTCACATCCTCCCGTTCTCCCCGGGGAGCGGTCGATGTTTTCCATTGAATAGAATTCTGCTGGTGGTATAATGGAAAAAACGTGGGACCCGGATCCCGGGCCGGTGACAGCCCTGTCCGGATGCCCCGGAGCATCAAGGAGGAGTCATTTTGGATAAACAGGAATTACTGAATCTCTATGAGGCAAAAGGAGCTCTTCTCAAGGGGCATTTTCTTCTTTCATCCGGAAGACATTCTGACCAGTATCTGCAGAGTGCTCTTGTCCTTCAATACCCTGATATTGCCGAAAAGCTGGGGAAAGCTCTGGCTGAGAAGTTTGCAGATGAGAATATCGGCGTTGTGGTGGGGCCGGCCATGGGCGGGATCATCGTTGCTCATGAGACAGCCCGGGCTCTTGGTGTGAGAGCACTTTTTACAGAGCGTGTGGACGGCTGGGTCTCTCTCAGGCGCGGTTTTTCTCTCAACGAAGGGGAGAAGGCCCTCATCTGTGAAGATGTGGTGACAACGGGGAAATCAGTCAAAGAGGTCATCACTCTTCTTGAGTCCATGAAGGTGGAGATCGCGGGTATCGGGTTTCTTGTGGACAGGAGCAACGGCAAGACCGATTTCGGATATCCTGCCCGGGCTTTGCTGACACTGGATGTCACGTCCTATGATCCGGAAAGTTGTCCCCTCTGCCGGCAGGGGATTCCCTATATCAAGCCGGGAAGCCGTAAAGAGGTGCAATGAACGACCGTGTTCTTGTCATCGATATCGGAAACTCCATGGCGAAATTCGCCTTTTTTAACGGGGGCGAGATCGAAAACTATCAGACCTACCCCACACGCAGTGTCATGACAAAACCGGAAGTCGTCACGGAGACGGACCTGAACAAGTATTTTAAAAGAGGGATCGACTACGGAGCTCTTTCCAGCGTTGTTCCCGAAGCCACCGGTGTGGTCAAATGTCTCATGAAATCGTATGTCCGGAAAAAACTCTTTGATGTCTCTGACATGACCCTCAAGATGGATATTGATTACCAGGGTGTTCTGGGTGAGGACCGGATCATGGGCGGTTACGCAGCCAGGCATTTTTACGGGTTTCCTGTTATTGTGGTTGATGTGGGGACAGCCCTGACCTTTTCCCTTATTGATGAGAAAGGCGTCTTCCGCGGAGGGATGATCTCTCTGGGTCCCTACTCCTTGCTCAAGACATTGGCCAACAGGACATCACAGATCGATATGATCGACCTGGAAGTCCCGGCACGCAATGTAGGGAGGAATACAGAAGAATCCGTCAATGCCGGAGTCTTCTGGACTGTTCTCGGAGCGATGGAGTATTGCATCACACGGATCGAAGAGTTTGTGGGGCATCCCTGCCGGGTGGTTTTAACCGGAGGATATTCAGTCTTTTTTGCCGATTTCATCAAACATCCGGTGGAATTGGATCCTTTTTTGGTCTTACGCGGCCTGAACGTGGCTTTACAGGAAAATATCGAGAGATAAACGGAGGTAATTTATGGATCACGAGCGCATGGAGACATTCATCGGGGATACGTGCCGTATTGAAGGAACGTTGAATGTGGAACACGGAATCACCATTTCCGGCAGATTCAAAGGGAACATCAAAGCCGGGGGGAAAGTCATCGTCTCCTCCACAGGGGAGATCCAGGCGGATATCGAAGCTGATGAACTGGTGACAGCCGGGAAGATCACAGGAAACGTCACGGCAAAAAAGCGTACCGTGATCCACAGTACAGGATCGATCATCGGAAAACTGAAGACCGACAAGCTGCTTCTTGAAGAGGGCGGTCTCCTCAACGGTGATATCAATATGGGGGCCTCTTCCGCCCAGGCACACGAGATCAAAAACCGTCCCCATGAAAAAGAAAAATCCGAATAGAATACTTTTTCTTAGTCTTCTTTTCATTCTTTTCCCGGCTGCTCTGCTTGCCCGAAAAAGCATAGAGGCCGGGATTCCTTTTTCTGTTCAGGGAGAGACTCTGACTCTGAGCAAGATCTTTTTCAGGGGAACAGACATTCAGGCCTCAGCAGGGGGCCAGCCGCTTCAGATCACAGAAGACCAGGGTTTTTTTCATCTCTCTCTCCCCCTGTGTCTTCCTTCTCCGGGAGAGGTCCGGATCAACTCGCACGGACTCTCCTTTTCACTGTTTCTGGACAAAAAGGATCTCCCCCTGGGATTTGTCCGGTTCCCCCGGGAGTGTGTGGAGGGGGTGGCCATTCTGGTGGAGATCACGCCCTCTGTTTCCCTGGAGAGGCTGGAGATCCGACGGGACGGGGAGAAAGTCCCCCTTTACCGCGGAAGTGCGAACCAGGTCCTCTTCTATCTGGCCTATCCGCTTCTCTCGGGCCGGGAAGAGAGCCGCCTGGTGATCACCGCTGTCACACCGAAAGGGGAGATCCGGTCACAAACCTTTCTGATCAGGGTGAAAGAAGGCCGTTACAAAAAAGAGCACCTGACACTGGGAGCTGTCTATACGGGAGACGACGGGCTGGAGAGTATCCGGGCCGCTCTTCTGGGATATGAGAACAGGAAGGCCGCCCGTCTCCTCTTGTCCAAATCAGGCCGGATCAGTCCGTCCCGCCCTGAATTCCTGAAGCCTGTGGAAGGGAGGATCACCTCTCCTTTCGGGATCATCAGATCTTATAACGGGCGGGGTTACCGGACATATCATACCGGGACCGATATCGGGGGAAACCCGGCGGGAACCCCGGTGACCGCACCTCTGGGGGGAGACGTCCTCTGTGCTGAGGATTTTTACGGACGAGGACTCACCGTGATCCTGGATCACGGGTACGGAGTCAAGTCCCTCTACTATCACCTGGACCGTCTGGCTGTCTCTGCGGGCGACGAAGTGGTGCAGGGCGATATTCTGGGCGATGTGGGAACAACGGGTTTCTCCACCGGGCCCCATCTCCATTGGGAAGTGCGTGTCAACAATATTCCCGTAGATCCTCTTCAGTTTCCCTGAACGCCCTCTTTTCCCCGAAGGACAGTCACTGCATCTTTTTCATCACATGAACCATAATGAGATACCCGGCCACAGTCAGGGATGAAGAGAGAAAAAGGCTCATGAAGAAGGGGATCTTGACTTTGATCAAAAAAGGGAGGGCCAGGAAGAAGAGAAGAGACGGAAGAACAAGCCAGAAGACATTGAGTGAAAGGGCCCTGATGGTCTCTGTATTTTTCGTTTCGATGTAGATCCAGAGGATGGCGAGAAGGGACGTGAGGGGGAGAGAGGCCAGCAACGCTCCCATAAGGCTGCTCCTTTTGGAGATCTCCGAGACCAGAACGATGATCAGGGCAGACAGGATGACTTTGACCAGATAGAAAAGCATACCGGGAAACCTCCTTATTTTACAAAAGCGCTTCTGTGATCAGATACCAGAGGGGGATCGTGAGCAGAGACAACGCGGTGGAGAGTGTGACAATAGAGGCCTGGAGTTTTTTATCCACGGTGATGTGCTCTGCAAAAAAAGGAGCCATGGCTGCTGTGGGCATAATGGACTCCAGAAGGATGACTTTCCTCGTGATCAGGTCCAGGGGAAAGACCAGGGAGACCAGGCAGCAGACTGCCCATCCCAGGAGGTACCCCAGGATAAGGCGATGGAAACAGGAGAGAAGGACCGTGGCCAGAGATGATCTTTTCAGGGTGAAATGAAAGGAGAGGCCGATGGTAAAGAGGATCAGAGGGATGGTCATCGAGGCGAATTGAGTGATGAAATCAGAGATCAGGGGCGGGAACGTGACGGAGAGAAGGTTCAAGGTCAGCCCTGCTCCGGCTGCGAGCAGAGGGGGAGCGGAGTTCTTCAGGAGGATCCGGGCGATCTCTTTTCGCGAGACATTCTCCTCCCTGTTGAGAAAGGCGATGAGTCCGAAACCCACGAGGAGAAAGACCGGCCAGAAAAAGAGTGTGAAAAAGACCGAGCGCGTGAATCCTGTGTCTCCGTAAAAATGGTACATGACACCCCAGCCGAGATATCCGTAATTTCCCACAAATGTGGAGAAGATAAAAGCATTACGCAGAGCCTTCCCGCGGGGAAGGACCCGGCTCATGAGAATGGAGGTCACTCCGAAAAGGATGGTCAGCAGAAGCATGGCCACAACCGATGGAGCGATCTGGCTTAAACTTTCAAGGTTGGCGGTGAGAAGATTGCGGAAGACGATAAAAGGGACAGTGACTTTGATGACGAACTTCCGGAGGGCTGTCGCCTCATTATGGGTGAACCCCAGAAAGCGGAAAAGGATCCCCAGGGCGATGGGGAGAAGAATAGAGATGACGATGGTGAACAGATGCATGGATGATGCTCCCTCCCATTTTTGTGAGCAGAGGATCACCCGGCTGTCATGGACAACCGGAGCCGGGTCCCTGCTGCCTTCTTTCAGTATAAGAAGGATTGCGCTTTGAGCAAGCACTTTCAGGGAAAAGGTTTCCTTGAAATTTGCGTCAACTCCTGTATCATGAGAACCATGATGGGACGGAAGCCGTGAACGGAGGGGATGAATGAGAGACAGACAGAGTGGCCCGCAGGAAAGGCCCTTTCTTCACGACCGGTTTCAGGTGGAAGACCTGAGGAACATGAAGGAGGAAGACCTCCCGCATCTTGCTGATGAGATCCGCGAAGTCATCATCAGCAGGTGCCTTGAAAACGGAGGACATCTCTCCCCGTCTCTCGGCGTGGTGGAGCTGGCCATTGCTCTCCACTACACGTTCCAAACTCCCCGTGATCTTCTGATCTGGGACGTGGGTCACCAGGCCTATGCCCATAAGATCCTCACCGGACGCTTTCCCGATTTCAAGACACTCCGCCGATACGGGGGGCTTTCGGGCTTCTTAAAAAGAGAAGAGTCGCCGTTTGATGTCTTTGGAGCAGGCCATGCCTCCACATCGGTGGCCGCCGCTGCAGGGTTTGCCAAGGCAAGGGATCTTGACGGAGAGGATTATAAAGTCATCGCTGTCATCGGTGACGGAGCCATGACCGGGGGCCTGGCCTTCGAAGGGTTGAACCTCATCGGTGCCGAAAAGCTCAATGTCCTCGTGATCCTCAATGACAACAACATGTCCATTGACAAAAATGTGGGCGGGCTTTCCAAATATTTCAACAGGGCGATCACCACACGTTTTTACAACAGGATCCGGGAAGATATGCAGAAATTCGTCAAGACTCTTCCCGCGGGAGATTCTGTTTACGAATGGCTCAGACGCCTTGAAGAATCCATGAAAAACATGGTGATCAAAGGTGCTTTTTACGAAGACCTGGGATTCAATTATATCGGTCCTGTCAACGGGAACGACCTGAAAGAGCTCCTTTCCTTGCTCAGAAAGACAAAAGAGATGAAAGGGCCGGTCCTTCTCCATGTGAGGACCACAAAAGGAAAAGGGTACGGGCCTGCAGAAGAGGATCCTGAATCCTTCCACGGGATCTCTCCCCGAAGAAAGGGAGGCAGGAAAAAGAGTTATACGGCCATCCTTCAGAAGGAACTCCTCAAATGGGGGAAACGGGACCAGGCGCTGGTGGCGATTACGGCGGCCATGCCGGCGGGAACAGGACTGAGTGTCTTCAAAGAGACTTTCCCTGAGCGGTATATCGACGTGGGGATCGCCGAAGGAAGTGCTGTTACCATCGGGGCGGCTCTGGCGCTGGCCGGGAAAAAACCTTTTGTGGGGATCTATTCCACATTTCTCCAGAGAGCCTTTGACCAGCTGATCCATGATGCTGCTCTCCAGAAAGCCCCTGTCCGTTTCCTTCTTGACAGGAGCGGCCTTGTGGGGGAAGACGGCCCCACCCATCACGGTGTCTTTGACATCGCCTATCTCAGAACGATTCCGGGGATGACACTTCTTGCCCCGGCGGATGAGAAAGAGTTCAGGGATATGATCGCGTTCTGCTGCCGCTACGACGCCGGGCCCATTGCCCTGCGGTATCCCCGGGGAACAGCGGTGACTCTGCCGGGGAGGGGGGATGCCCCTCTGGAGTACGGACGCGGGCTGCTTCTGAAACCCGGAAAGGATATGATGATCTTTGCCCTGGGACGCATGGTTTCTGAGGCCCTGGCTGCCGCTGACCTCCTGGACAAGGCGGGGATCCATGCCGGAGTCTTTGATCTGCGCTTTGCCAAGCCACTGGACAGGGAAGCGGTGATCAGCCACACCTTTGAAACGGGAAAAGCCGTTTCTGTGGAATACGGGACACTTTACGGGGGAGTCGGCGAAGAGATCGCCCGGATCATCGCCGAAGAGGACGGCGGGAGCGTTCCTTTCCTTCCTCTGGGGATCCCCGACCGGTTCATCGAACAGGGGACTCAGGATGAACTCATCCGGCTCTGCGGGCTGGACGGTCATTCGCTGGCTGAAAGGATTAGCCGATGGTTGGCCCGCGCTTAGATGCCTACCTGACAAAAGAGGGATTTTTCGAGAGCCGGACCAGGGCCAGCCGAGCCGTGAGGAAGGGATATGTCACCGTGAACGGGAAGACCGTCACAAAGCCCTCCTGCCGGATCCCGGCCGGGGATGAGGTCACCGTTCTGGGCGACCCCCTTCCCTTTGTGAGTATGGCCGCCCTGAAACTGCGCCTTTTCCTGGATGAGACAGGACTCGACGTCTCCGGCTTGAAGGTCTGTGATGCCGGTTCGTCAACAGGGGGATTTTGTCAGGTCCTTCTTCACCGGGGGGCCTCGTTTGTCTGGGCCGTGGATGTGGGACGGGGACAGCTTCATCCGTCACTGGCCGCGAATCCGCGTCTTTCGCTTCATGAAAAGTGTGATATCAGGGATTTCCTTGCGGTTCCTCCCCCGGGCCTGGAGATGATCACGGCAGACCTCTCTTTTATCTCTCTCAGAAAAGTGATCCCTGTCATGGCCGGAGCCCGTGTCCCCGCTCTCCTTCTTTTTAAGCCCCAGTTTGAGACGCCTCCCGGTGAAAAAAACAAAAAAGGTGTGGTCACCGGCCTCTCCTGTCATGAAAAGGCCCTGACCAGCTTCAGAGATTATCTGTTGAAAGAAGGGTTCTTCCCTCTTATAATCAAAAGGTCTCAAGTTTTAGGAGGAGAAGGAAACAGAGAGTATTTCATCTTCTGTGAGAGGAAAGCAAGTGCAGTCATCACCCCGGACCATATAAAAAGGGAAGTGTTTAAAGATGAAGATTTCCTTGATCTCTAACCCGAAGCAAAAAGAGAAATGGGCCGGCAGGACCGGTCCTCTCCTCGAGTGGTTCAGGTCCCATTGTGTCATCGAAGAGGATCCCGCCCGGGCCCAGTGGATCGTGACCCTGGGCGGTGACGGGACTCTTCTCTATGCCATGGCCGCTTTTGGTACGCCAAAACACTATTTCGGCATCAATCTCGGTCATCTGGGGTTTCTCACGTCAGCTGATGTCACCGGAACAACGGATGTCCTGGAGGATGTCTTTATCAGAAAGATCTATAAAACGGAAAAGGTCCGTTATCTTCTCTACCGCGGAAACGGCCGGGAAGGGCTTGCCGTCAATGATGTGGTTCTCAAAGGGATCCGTGTGGAGGATATGGCCCGTTTCGACGTTTTCCTCAACGGGGCCTTTATCCACACACAGACGGCTGACGGGCTGATCGTCGCCTCTCCTGTGGGGTCCACGGCGTATAACCTCTCTGTGGGGGGATCCATCATCCATCCTGAGGCGGGAGGGTATATCCTGAATTCCATCGCCAGCCATGCCCTGGGGATCCGCCCCCTGGTCATGGGGGAAAAACATATGCTGAAGATCGTCCCCCACTCTCCCATGTCACTGGTCGTCGACGGAAAGCTGCGGGGGACCGTTGAAGGCCCTGTCGAAGTCTCCCTGGCCTCAGACGCCTTTTCTCTGATCCGTCCGGTGGATTGGGATTTTTATCAGGTCCTCAGGTTGAAACTGCATTGGGGAAAAAGGGGTGAAGAGAAATGTTAGAACGGCTTCATATGCAGGATTTTGCTATTGCAGATGATGTGACGCTTGAATTCAGCCGGGGATTCAATGTCATCACCGGGGAGACCGGTGCCGGGAAATCCATTATCCTCAATGCTATTGCCATGGCGATGGGCGACAGGGCTGACCAGGATATGATCCGCCTGGGTTCAGAAGAGGCTGTGGTCGAGGCTCTCTTTACCATGCACCCTCTTCTGGCGGCCTGGCTGAAAGAGAACGGCTTCCCCCATGAGGATGTCTGCATCGTGAAAAGAATCGTCAAAAGGAACGGGAAGAACCGTGTCTTCATCAACGGGGCGTCAGCGACCCTTTCGCAGTTGAAAGAGATCACGGAGCACCTCATCGACCTCAATAACCAGAGTGAGCATCAGATGCTCATGGATCCGTCCAACCATCTTCTTTTTCTTGACTATTTCGGCCTTCCGGGAGAGGACCTGGAAAATTATCAGTCTCTCTACAAAGAGCTTTACCGGCTTACAGACCGGTATGAGCATTTCAAAAGAGAAGAGAGGGAGATCCGCCGGAAGATGGATACTTACCGTTTTGAGATCAGCGAGATCGATGGTGTGAACCCCAAACCGGGAGAAGATGACACCCTTCTGGAAGAGGTGAAGATCCTTGAGAAAGCCCGGTCCATCATGGAGCATACGGCTTTTATCGACCGTCTTCTCAACGACAATGAGGACTTTACAGGAGCCCTTGAGGAGATCTCGGCCCGCCTGGAGAGGTTACGGGGTATAGGGGAGACCATGGACAGCCTGGTGGATGCTCTGCATTCCCAAATCAACGGGATGGGCGAGGCGTCCCGTGAACTCCAGCGGTATGTGGACGGCATGGAGCTGGATGAAGAGCATCTGGACGAGGTCAACCGCAGGCTGTCCGATATTGAGAAGCTGAAGAGAAAATACGGGGACTCCATCGAAGAGGTCCTGGCCTATGGAGAGCGGATCAGAAAAGATCTTGACGCCTATGAGGAGATGACCTTTGATGCGGAGTCCTTCAGCCGGAAGATCGAAGAGCTGGGCCATCAGATCGCTGAAAACGATGAATCTCTCTCTGATCTCCGAAAAAAAGCGGCTCTGGACTTTGCCCGGTCCATCGAAACAGAGATGAAAGATATCGGGATGGAACAGGCCCGTTTTGAAGTCCGTTTTCTCCCGGTGGACCAGGGACTGGTCTTTCAGGATAAGGTCTATGGCCCCGCAGGAAGCCTGAGGGCTGAATTTTATATTGAGACCAACCCCGGAGAGGGAAGCCATCCCCTTGTGAAGTCAGCATCGGGGGGCGAACTCTCGCGGATCCTCTTCGCCCTGAAGTCGGTGATGGGACGTCATCTGGATATTCAGTGTATGATCTTCGATGAGATCGACAGCGGTATCGGCGGAGCCGTGGCGGGAATGGTGGGCGCAAAGCTGGCCCGGCTGGCTGACAAATACCAGCTCATCGTCATCACGCATCAGCCCCAGATCGCAGCCCTGGGGGAACGTCATTTCCATGTGGAAAAAGTCTATTCCGGGGAGCGGACCGTGACACGGGCCAGGGTCCTGGAAGGGGATGACATCGTAGAGGAGATCGCCCGCATGATTTCAGGATCCCCGGACGATCAGGAAGCTTTGAATGTCGCCCGGCGCATGCGCCGGCAGGAAGAACCGGAGAGAGCATGAAGAAAGCCTTTTTTCTCACACTACTCGTTTTTTTAACACAGGTATGGGTATCGGGGGCGACTCTGCCGCCCCCTTTTTATTACGGAGCTGAATATGAATCGCTGTCAGCCGATTTCGGCTTCGACCGGGATCTCTGGGAGAGTTCCACGGATACCGGGGTCGCTGCTCCGCGGGAAATGCTCTCTGAAGGGCTGGTCCCTGACATCAAGATCGCCAAGGACTCCACCATCCGGATCTCCGGAAGCAAGCGGATCAGTTTCGAGATCGCCAGGAAGACCTATCCCAATGTCTCTGATATCGCCGATTCCAATTATTTCCAATCCTCAGGCTCCATCGAGCCCGATATCAATCAGCAGCTTCAGGTGAAGGTCGAAGGGGTGATCAAGAACAGGATCTTTATCGACGTGGATTATGACGACACTAAGGAGATGGAGGACAGGGAACATATCTCGGTAGTCTACAAGGGGACAGAAGATGAGATCGTCAGGGAGATCGCCTTAGGGGACCTGACATTGAGCCTTCCCAAGACAGACTTTATCACATTCAACAGACAGCTTTTCGGAGCCAAGGCCACCCTGGTCATGGGCCCCTATTCCTATTACGGTTTGATCACAAAAGAAGAAGGCATTACAGGCAGTGATTCCTTTACCGGATACAGCGACATGACGCAGCACAGCATCAATAATACAAATTATCTTATCTCTCCGGTCTATCTCTCTCTTCAGCAGGGGATCCCCGGGATCGCCCTGCCTCTGCAGACCGGGGGAGTCTATCTCTATTATGACGACGGTATCTTTAATGATGAGGACGAAGGGCGGATCCACACAGGGGAGTTCTATTTTGAACCCCTGAACCCCATCACTGATTACGTGGTGGATTATGATAAAGGCGTGATCGTCTTAAAGAAGTCGCTCTCATCCACAGGAACGGTGGCTATGATCTATACGGATGCCGGCGGCATCACTTACGGAAATCCGGACCCGGCAGCCTTCTCCTATGCCACCCTTGTCTATTCAAAACGGAACGAGACAGAATATCAGATCCTCCGCCAGCAGTTCCAGCAGAAGAACGTCTACTCTCTGGGCCATCCGGATCTGGATATCAACGGATTGACGCTTGAGATCATGGATCTGGGTAATAAGACCGAGATCACTGTCACTGCAGAAGACTCCAGCCAGAAGACCTACAGCTACATGTATCTCTTCGGCATTGACCGTGACCGCGACGGGACACCTGATCTCGCCCACCTGAAACTGGATGACGGGTATCTCGATTTCTCTTTCTACGATGATGACCTCATCGCTCTTTCCACACTGCAGCCCTTCAATACAAAACAGTTCCTCTCGGAAAGCGAACCCTCGGGTATCGTTCCCGACCTTCCTCCCTATCTGGACGCTGTGCGTTCAGAGATCGGAGACGGACCCTTTGTGGATCTCATGGAAGCCCTGGACAACAGCGGGATCTACGAAGAAGGGTCCTCCACACCGCGGAAATATATGATCTATACAGAATACTATTCTCCCCAGCCGGTCTTCAACCTGGGCCGGTTCAATATCATCGAAGGAAGTGAAAAGGTGGTCGTCAACGGGGAGGTCCTTTTCAGAGGGCGCGATTACTCCATCGACTATCTCACCGGGACTGTCCAGATCCTCAATGAAAGCGTTGTCACGGAAAATGCCGCGGTGAGCATCACATTTGAATACCGTCCCCTCATGATGTCAAAAAGCAAGACCCTTATCGGGAACCGCCTGGAGTACAACCCCAATGAACACCTGAGCATCGGGGCCACCTACATGGATGAATGGATGCCCGAATCCAATGACGCGACCATACCCCGCCTGGGCGATGAGACAACACGCCACAGTGTCTACGGGGCCAATATCAATTATACGCTCAATGAGAGGGATTATAATATCCTGGCTAAAGCGGAAGCCGCTAAAAGCCTGGTGAATCCCAATACGTACGGGATGGTCTACCTGGAAGATATGGAGTCCAGCGAGCAGGTGAAAAGTATTTCCCTGTCCAAAAGCTCCTGGTTTATCGCCTCTTCTCCCGAGGGATTCTCTGCCGATAACCGGTATATTCCCACCTATTCCGTTTCAGACGGGTCGGTTTTCGACTCGTATAACTATTTCACCAACGATTATGTGGAGTTGAGCCAGATCAATTCCAACTACGGAACCGGGGACAATATGATCCTCACCTTCCGGCAGATGCCCGGAGTGGGTTCTTTTACCTCCTATGCCACCATCGTCTCGCAGAACGGAATGGACCTGAGCGACTACAAACAGCTGGAGATCTGGTACCGGGTCAATACAGGAGCCACAGGCACCATCAATCTTGACCTGGGGTATATCAGCGAAGATGCTGACGGAGACGGGATCCTGGACAGTGAAGATACCGACGAAAACATGGTGCTCAATGCCGGGGAAGACATCGGATTCCCGTTCAACCTTCTGGGGTCGGTCTACCCCATCGGTGAACTCAACGGTGTCCTGGATACAGAGGACCTCAACAGAAACGGTATCATGAACGACAGCGAAGCAGTGGTCCATTACTCCTTTGACTTGGGGGACGGGGAATCTCCTGAAGATAATGAATGGCATGTCCTGACCATTCCCCTGGATTCGGCCGCTGATTATAATGAGAGCATCCTCAAGGTGGTGAAAAATATCCGCGTGTGGGGTGAAGGGTTCAGTTCAGGGACAGAATTCGCCTTGGGACGCCTGGCCGTGGTGGGGACTGTCTGGGAAGTGGACGAGGTCTATCCGGCCGGCAGCACTCTGGAGATCAGCTCCATCAGTCAGTATGATGATCCCAACTATATCAATCTCCATCATGAAGTGGACAAAGAGACAGACCGTGTCCTGGAAGATGTCTCTCTGGTCATGGATTTCGATATGATTCCCGACGGGGCCGATGCCAGCCATGCTTTCTCCAGGAAAGACCTGGGGACGAGCAGGGACTTTACCCTCTACAATAAATTGCGTATCTACTACTTCCCCAAAGAGACGGAGGGTGATTATTCCTTCACTGTCCGCCTGATGACAAGCCAGGACAACTACTTTGAAAAAAAGGCTTCTGTGCTTCCCGGAGACCTCGGAGCATGGCATTATCTTGAATTCGATATGGGACGCATTGATGACGCTTCTGAAGGAACAGTGATCGTCGGAGAACCCAATATCAAGAACATCAACTATATCCTCATCGGGGTATCGGGAGAGAACGGACCCTACAACGGAATCCTCTATGTCAACGATATCCGTCTCGTCGACTCCACGATCCAGGAGGGGATGGCCCGTTCCGCGACGCTCCAGGTCAATTATAAGAACTATGCCGGAGCTTACTATCAGTACATCAACAAAGACGGGAAATTTGCTCCCATCGGACAGTCTCCGGGGGAGATCAATTCGGTGAGTCATGCCTTCAGGGGGAACGTCAATTTCGCCAAGTGGTTCTGGGAAGAGAGTGGGATCAATCTTCCCATCAATTTGAGTTATTCCAACAGCCTGAACGAGACGGATTCAAGTGTCCTCAGCGGAGTGACTTACCGTTCCAGGGGACGGAACGAAAGTGATGCCCTGGGTGTGAATGCGACTCTTTCCAAGGTCAAATGGCCCACACTCTCCTACTCCTATAACTATTATGAACAGAACGTGGATAATGAGACCAAACCGCTCTATCAGAAGCGGGTCAGCCATGATATCGGCTTGAACTATCTTCCGCCGGATGCACGGTTTCTCTTGGTGAACTGGCTTCCGGACTCCTTCTCGTTCAATTATAAGAGAGATACCAATGATTATCTGAACCAGAAAGAAGAGAATCAGAACACAGACTATATGAAGCTCACAGAAAACTGGCGAGTCCAGGCTAACTGGCTTCCAGTCAAAGGGCTGCGGTCGGCGTTCTCCTATAATCTTACGGATCAATGGGATCAGATCGAAGAGCTCTACGTCAACAGAAACCTGGTCTCCTCCTTTGATAATTCTTTTGACAAGAATGTCTGGATCATGGATTTTTATGCCAAATACAGGGCCCAGTACAAGGAATCCTGGAGTTATGAAAAAGCTATGAATGAGGGAAACTACTCACTCAAGACCTTTGACCTCTCCAATCTCTACGAGACAAGGCTGACATTTCATCTGATCCGCTATGCCAGGATCATCCCTCTTTTTCAGAAGAAGCTTGATCTCACCTCCTCTTTTAAACTCACAGATCGGAGTTATTATGACCTGGTTCCCGGGAAAGCCCATGCCGGTGTCTTTTTAGGGTCGCTGAAGAGCCTTGATGTGGAGGGCGACCCCGACCAGGAGACATCGACACAGGTGGTCTCCCTGGAGGCCAAGACAGACTTTATCGACGGAGTCTCCTTCAACCTCAACTATGATCGGACCACAAAGGATACGGATAATGCGGGAAACATCCAGGAGCAGGAGGTCATCAACTGGCCTGATACCTCTCTCACTCTGAATACGTTCAGAATGATCCCTCTTCTTGCGCGGTTTGACAAATTTGTGGTCTCGCATTCCCTCTCGTTACGATACAGTGAAAAGGAGACGATGACCTATGGGTATTATTCACAATCATCCCAAAATACCAATTTTTCAGGGGAGTGGAGGGTTACCTGGAGTGGAAATTTAAATACCAGATGTTATTATAGAAAAAGTTTAGAAGAGTATAGAACGATTTCCTATGAAAGAAATTCAACCAGAAAAGAGGGAGAAGTCGAAGTCAACTACTTAATTAGAAATTCCAAGCTAATGAAGGGGCTTTTCCGAAAAAATAAGAGCCAAGTCAATACACTTTTGACGCTAAACGGAAAAATTCATTTCACACAACAGTTTTATACCGTGGGGACAGATTCCTTTTCTCTGGACTCGATGTTTAAAGGGAAATACGATTTCGGAACGGGGATGACCCTTTCGGCTCTTTTAGGATATAATATCTACAGGAGTGAGATCCCCACAAAGGATTATAATGAGATCAAATTGGGAGGAGAGTTTGAGATCCGTTTCTAAAGTGCTTCTTGGAATCATCCTGTTGGCCGGAGTTCTCAATGCGTCAGCGCTGGAGCTGAAAACGGCTGACCCCGGCCCGCGGGCCTCAGTCATCTATGAGATACCACGGCTTGCGGAGGGGGAGAGGCCCGGGGCTTATCCCGCGGCCTATCTGGGTTATGAACGCCAGATGATCAGCGGGATCCTCCGCGGGCGTGGTGATTTTAACGGAACCCTGAACTTCGGGTACACGCCCCGTGAGCTTGTCATCCTTCTGCGTATCCATGACAATGAGATCGTGGACGACTCTCTCCGGGAAAATGACAGTTTTACCCTGGTGCTTTCTCTGGACGGCTACCCTGAGCGGAAGATCCATTGGGACAGCAGCGGGATGACAGAGACAGTTCCTTCGGGTGCGGGACATGTCCGCGTGGAACGGGCCGCTCAGCAAGACAGGGTGTATCTCATCTCCTTTCCCTGGGGCTCCTGGCCTCTTCTTCAGCATAGGCCTTACCGCCTGCAGCTGTGGGCTTATGACAATGATGACTGGGGACAAAAGATCATGAGGCTTCAGGAGCAGCCCCTGGAGTTGGTGCTGAGCCCTCCCCTCCCGGGAGAAGAGACGGCTCTGGCCGCAGGGCGTTTTTATCTTCGCTCTGAAGACAGCCTGACTCTCTTCGGAGAATTTTATTCACCGAAAAGAGAGACGCGCCCGATCACGTTCAGGATCAACGGACGGGAGATCTCCCGCTCCTTCCTTCTCGAAGAAGGGCGGACTCCTTTCGAACTGGTTCTCGCTCCCGGTGAATGGAAAGAAAAGACCCTTGTGGAGTGGGATTCGCCGGAAGGCTCCCGCTCTCTTCTCTTTGATGTGGTCATTGTCAACGACAATCGTCTTCCCGTCCGGTCAGATCAGGATATCGCTGATAATGCCTTTTTACAGAGTCATGCTGTGACCCGGTACGGGCTCCTGTTCAAAACGCCCTACGAGATCTTTACTATGCCCGGCCGCGACGGGACCTGCCGATGGGTGATCACCGGATCCTACGAAAAGGCCTGCAGGCTTCTCAGGGCTGCTCAGGAAGGGTACCGGGGAGGACTCTCTGTTTATGTCTACCCCCAGGGAAGTCCCGCACCTCTGGCTCCTGACTTTGCTTCTCTTTGGGAAGAGAGTGGAGCGGAGTCTCTTTTTCTGGAAGGAGAAGCGGGGAGAGTCTTCCTGGATATGATCAAAAACGGGCCGGCCTCCACCAGGCCGTCTCTTCATCTCATCCATATCCAGGATCCCGGGTCGTTCCTTTATGACCCTCAGGTGGATTCTCTTCGAAGCTACCAGGTCACCCTCTGGGAGGGGCAGCCGATGCAGGGGATCGCGTATCCTGATTTTTTCCGTATCAGGGCTCTCCCGGACAACAATGACCTCAGAGCCTTTTTGTCAGAGACAGAAGGCCTCCCGGGAGAGGAGAAGCCCTTTTTCCTCAGATCGACGTCTCTGACTCATAATCGCATGGGACACATGGAGATCTATGAACTGCTCCATTACGAGATCCCCTTTTTCTCTGCCAGCCTGGATCCCGGCCATAACCCTCAGGAGATCTTCACGGAGAATATCCGGTATTTTACTTATCCCGTGGGAGAGGGGCAGGAGGCTCTTCTTCTTAACGGGAAGTCTTATCCTGTTTTCCCGGGACATCTCAACCGCTTTTCACTGGATGAAAAAAACAATGTCTGGAATATCTTTGTGAGTGAGTCCATTGTCTTGCCGGCTGTCAAAGATTTTTTTTCTGGGCCTGTGTCGTCTTTCGATAAAGAGACAGCACGGAAGATGAAAGAGATGACCGGTTACGAACCTCCTGTGGCTCAAGGCCCCCGGCTTCTCTATTGGGGGAAAACCCTCCCCGGGGAGCTGAAATCGTCTTTTCAGATCACCATAGACGACGATGACGTCACGACGATGAACGGCAACAGGATCAGGCTGGATGAACTCTTTCTCATCGTCTTTGAGGAGGAGGGACGCCTGCTTCTCTGGATGACGGCAGACCCCTCAGGGCTCTTTTCCGCTCCTTCGAACTATATCGTCTTTGACGATGACGGACAGATCACCCGGCTCGGGGGAGTGATGCCCCGGTGAAAGCTCTGATCCAGCGTGTGAGCCGGGCCTCTGTCACCGTCCGGGGTGTCTCTACAGGAGCGATCGGGAAAGGGCTTCTTGTTTTCCTCGGCGTCGCTCCGGAGGATACCCCCGATGATGTCACGACGCTCCTTCACAAGATCCTTCATCTTCGCATTTTCGAAGATGACCGGGGAAAGATGAATCTCTCCCTTGAACAGGCCCGGGGAGCGCTTCTTGTGGTCTCTCAGTTTACATTGCTGGCTGATACCTCCCGCGGGAACCGGCCCTCTTTTACTGCTGCAGCATCTCCGGAGAAGGCCAGAAACCTCTACGATCTTTTTCTCAGCCAGGCTGCCGCCCGGGGAACGGTTCCGGTGGCTTCAGGTTCTTTCGGCGCCCACATGGATGTGGAACTGGTCAATGACGGGCCGGTGACGCTGATGCTGGAAAGCGGGAAACGATGATCCCTCATTTCATCCTTGGATCGGCTTCACCCCGCCGGAGGGACCTCTTTCAGCGCCTGGGGCTTTCCTTTACGGTTCATCCCGTTGATGTCCATGAAGAGTCCCATCTGCAGCATGGACGTCCTTCGCGAACAGTGCTGGATATTGCCCGGGAAAAGATGGCGGCGTTAGTGAAGGAGGGGCCTTTCACCGAGGACTCTGTCCTTGTGACAGCGGATACCATTGTCTGCTACCGTGGTGGCATTCTCGGGAAACCCCGCTCACGCGAGGAAGCCGGCAAGATGCTCCGGCACCTGTCCGGCCATGGTCATCAAGTCTACACCGGGGTCGCCATCCGCCGCGGGGAGAAGTCGAGAGCCTTTTACGAGAAGACACGGGTCCGCTTTATGCCGCTTTCCGATGACCTGATCAGACGATACCTGGAGACAGGGGAGTATGAGGGAAAGGCCGGAGCCTATGCTATCCAGGGAAAAGGAGCATTTTTCATCTCTTCTGTCCGGGGAGACTACTATAATGTCGTCGGATTTCCCGTGAACGCTTTTATCGGTCATCTTTGGCGCCATTTCGGAGTGGCTCTCTTATGACTGATGAGCGCCTGGAGCTTGTGAAGATCCTTCTGAAGTGGCAGAAGACTCTTTATATCAACAGGATTCTGGAAGAGAAGCCGCTCTCTCCCTTTGTCCTTTTTCATGCCCGGGGTGTCATTGAGAACCTTCTCTATCTGGACCATGCCATGGCCCCGTTTGTCCGCAATGATCCCGGAAACGAGGCCCGCTGGATCCTGCGCCTGGCGTTTCATGAACTTCTTTTCAGCGACAAGAGCGAAGATTATGCGGCCACTAACGAAGCTGTCCGCCTTGCCGGGCGTTTTGCCCCGTCAAAAAAGGGGTTCGTGAATGCTGTTATCCGCAACTTTCTCCGCCAGGGGAAGGCGGTCACTCTTCCCCGGGATCCGGTGGAGGGCCTCTCGGTGAAGTTTTCTCTTCCTCTGTGGATCACCAGACTCCTGGCCGGCCAATACGGGACAGGGACTCTTGAAGGGATCCTCTCCTCGTTTCGCAGGCGCAGGGACTATGATATCCGGATCAATCTGGACCTCACAGATCATTCCACTTATAAAAAACGTCTTGAAGAAGCCTCGGTCTCTTTTGCAGAGTGGCCCGGAGAGTGGGACGGAGCTTTTCGGATCCTGGGACATCACGGCCCCGGGGATCTTCCCGGTTACAGAGAGGGTCTCTTTTTTGTCCAGGATCTCGGAGCTCAGATCGCTGCTTCTCTTCTTCTTCCTGTTTGTGGGCCTGTTTTGGATGTGGGGAGTGCTCCCGGCGGAAAGCTGATGTTTTTGGCGCCTTTTTTGAAAAAAAGTGAAGTCGAGGCGCTGGATATCTCAGCACGGCGGATCAAACGCCTTTCTGAGAATCTGAACCGTCTCCGGATTCCCCTTCCCCGCATGACAACGCAGGATTTCCTCAAATATGAACCCGGGCACCTCTACAGCAGGATCTTTCTTGATGTCCCTTGTTCCGGCCTGGGAGTCTTGTCAAAAAAGTGCGATATCGCCTATCGGCTCTCTCCCGAAGCCCTGGAGTCTCTCAAGTCCGTTCAGCGTGATTTTCTGGATAAGGCCCTGACCCTTCTCGCCCCCGGGGGGGAACTGGTCTACAGTACGTGTACCATCAATCAGGAAGAGAATGACGGCCAGGTCGAAGCGTTTCTCTCACGTCACGGTTCGCAAGTGACGCTTGTGGATCCTTCAGGGAGAAAACATTTGAATGAGCTTCCCTTCCGTGATATAGTGTTCAGGCAAGGGGTGTATCGGTCCCTGCCGCCGGAGTTTCCCGGAGACGGGATGTTTGGAGCTGTCTTGCAGAGGAGGGCCTGAATGAAAAACAAGATCTCCGCCTCGATCCTGAATGCGGATTTTTCCTGTCTCAACGGCGATATTCAATCTGTCATCCATCATATCGATGAGATCCATTGTGATGTCATGGACGGCCATTTTGTTCACAACATCTCTTTCGGAGCTCCTCTGGTGCAAGCGGTGAGGAGTGCTTTTCCCCAAGCGGTCATCGATACCCACCTGATGATCTCAGACCCGGAACAATACAGAGAGGATTTTATCAAAGCCGGAAGTGATATCCTTGTTTTTCACTACGAGGCCACTCCGCATGCCTACATCACACTCAAACGGATCAAAGAGGCCGGTATCCGGGCAGGGATCTCCGTGACCCCGGCTACCGAGATCTCCCTTCTTGAGCCTCTGGTGCCTTTCCTGGACCGGGTCCTTATTATGACCGTGGAACCCGGATTCGGGGGACAGCAGTTTATCCCTGAGATGCTTCCCAAGATCAGGAAAGCCCGGGCCCTCTTCGGAGAGATCGATATCCAGGTGGACGGAGGGATCAATGAGAAGACACTTCCGGAAGCCCTGAACGCCGGAGCCAACGTCTTTGTGGTCGGCTCCTATCTTTTTAACAGTGACGATAAGAGTGAGAGAGCGGCAAGACTCCGTTCTCTTTTGGATTAATCCATTAAAGGAGGGGTTATGTTATCTGATATTGAAAGACTTTACTCTGTCAACGCTATGAACATGAAACGTTCCGTGATCCGCGATCTTCTGAAACTCACAGCCAAACCCGAGATCATCTCCTTCGCCGGGGGTCTTCCGGCTTCGGAAACATTTCCCGTGGATGACCTGAAACCCATCGTCGCGGAAGTCCTGGTAAAAGAGGGGACCAAGGCTTTGCAGTACGGGACCACAGAAGGGGACGACGTCCTTCGTGAGCAGATCATCAAGTTTATGGCAGCAGACGGTGTAACGGGACTGACAAAAGAGAATATCCTTATTGTGAGTGCTTCTCAGCAGGCTCTGGATATGACATGCAAGCTTTTTGTCAACCCCAATGACCCGGTGATCATCGGACTGCCGTCTTACGTGGGGACCATCAGTGCCATGCGGAGTTACAGTGCGCGGACTGTAGGGATCCCTGTCCTCGACGACGGGATGGATATGGATAAACTGGAATCGGAGATCAAAAGGCTTATCAAGGAGTGCGGCCCGCCCAAGTTTATCTATGTGATCCCCGACTTTCAGAACCCTGCCGGGATCACCCTGACCCTGGAAAAGAGAAAACGCCTTCTGGAGATCGCCTATAAATACCAGGTTTTGATCATCGAAGACTCCCCCTACCGTAGCCTCCGTTATGACGGAGAGGCTGTGCCTTCGATCTATTCCCTGGACAAAGAAGGGCACACCATAGGCCTTTATACATTTTCAAAGATCTTCTGTCCCGGATTCCGTCTGGGATGGATCGTCGGGCCTGCTGAGATCATCAACAAGTTTGTCGTCTCCAAACAGGCCATGGACCTCTGTACTCCGCCCTTTTCTCAGAAGATCGCCGCCTACTATATGAAAGAGGGGCTTCTTGAGGAACGGATCAAGAAGAATGTGGAACTCTACAAGGTCAAGAAAGATGCCATGCTCGCCGCGCTGGACAAGTACATGCCCAAAAGAGACGACCTGACATGGACAAAACCCGAAGGGGGGATGTTCCTCTGGCTGAGAACACCTGAGTTCATCAATATGGACGATCTTTTCTATAAAGCCCTGGAGAATAATGTGGCCTATGTCATCGGAAGCGCTTTCTTTGTCAACGACGGCGGGAAAAACACCTGCCGCCTCAACTTTTCCTACCCGTCACTGGAAGAGATCGACGAAGGGATCAAAAGGCTGAGCACGGTTATCAAAGAGGCTCTAAAAGAGTATGAGGGGAAATAATATATTGACACTGACTGTTTTTTTAAGTAAAATCTTAGAAAAATACAGAAGGGGGATTATATGAAAAGGTCGTTTTTTCCGTTAATTTTCATATTAATGATAGCTGTTTTATCCGGTTGCCAGTCCGGAGGAAATGTTATTCTGGACAAGGCCGCCATCAGCAAAGCTCAGGCCGCTATAAAAGACCTGGCCAAGATCGTTGAATCTTATAAACGGCTGAATGAGGGGAATCTGCCTCCTGAGGGCGCTCCTCTGTTTGAATCACTCAGCGGTTTTATCACCGATGTCAAAAAGGATCAGTTTATCCCGACATTCGAGAATACCTACAATAAGATGATCCTGGAATTGCTGGAAAAGAAAGGCGGGGCCAATTTTACATTCAATGAACTGGCCGATTTCTTTGTCCCGGTCATCGTTTCCAGAGAGGATGTCAGGATGACAGAGAGCGAAGTCAAAGAAGCTTTCATCGCCAACCTGGAAACTCTCGAGCTGCCTGATCCCACAGAGAGTGACATCTATGACGCAGCCAATTCCATCTTCCCCAAACGGAAGACAGAAGTGATCTCCTACGGCGAGATCACCACCATGCTGGACGATGCCAGGATCAAAAAGGCCAAAGAAGAGATGATCAGCGCTGAAGAGCTCGACAACCTGAAAAAGGATGCCCGGAGGATCTTCAACAGCTCTCTCCCGCCGTTCAACACTGATCCTGAAAAGGGCGGATGGGCCCAACCCAAGTGGATCATCATCCAGCCTGATGTGGATATCATCGTCAAGCATCGTATTGAGCGCTATGCAGAGCGTTACAGCAGAGAGCCCTCTGCAGGGACAGTGAACACCTGGAGACGGGAAGCCGAGACCTACGCAGAAAACAATAGAGTCGGATATATTGTATGGGTAGCCAACGATTCAAATCACTCTCTTGTTTACGCCAAGGTCAACTGATCTTAAACTTAAGGGGGAGGGTCCACTCCCCCTCTTTTTTTAATTGGAGTAATAAAACATGATCGCTCAGAACGAATCAGGGGGGCAGATGCCCCTTACGGAGCTCATCTTTCGTGAGTACGAGAAAGACCGGAAACAGGAGCAGTTTTCGTACCGGGTGATCGCCTTTATCCGCCGTCTTTTCTCAAAAGGCGAAGAGATCCCCGTGACCCACGGCGGGTATCTCGAAGACGAGCAGTCTGTCCGGATCCTTGAAAGCCTGAAGGCCCGCGAGATATCCTCTCCGGAGAACAAAGCCCTGATCGTCGCTCGGGAGGGCCGTGTCTTTGCAGACATCACCGGGTCACTGGTTTACGTGGCCGGAGAAGTCAACGGAGATATCAAAGCGGAGAGGATCTATGTCAAGGGAACTGTGGAAGGCGTGATCGATGCAGAACATGTTGAAATCTTTCCCGGAGGCCAGATCAAAGGACATGTGAGGACAGCCCGTCTTTTGATGCACAAAAAGGGCATCCTCCGGGGGCAATGTGATATAAACTGAACTGAATGGAGGAGATCATATGGCAATTGATATGGCAAAAATAAGGAACATAGCATTGGCCGGACACAGCGGAACCGGAAAGACCACTCTGGCTGAAGCAGTGATGCTGGTCACCAAACAGATCAACCGCATGGGGAATACAACAGAAGGCAATACCGTTTCCGACTACTCACCCGAAGAGATTAAAAGGCAGATTTCCATTAACTCTTCAGTTTTGACCTTTGACTGGAAAAAGACTCATTTCTCTCTTATCGACCTTCCCGGGTACAGTGATTTCATCAGTGAGATGCTCACCGGCCTCTTTGCAGCTGATCATGTCGTCACCACGGTCTCCGCGGCAGCGGGGATTCAGATCGGCACAGAATCGGTCTGGGATGAGGCCGCACGTATGGGGAAAAAGGTCTATATCTTTATCACCAAACTGGACCGGGAGAACACAGATTTCTTCGCGACACTTGATGAACTCAACGCCAAATTGAGCCATCCCCGTCCCGTGGCCATGCAGCTGCCCATAGGCAAAGACCTCGGATTTAAAGGCCTCGTGGATCTTGTGAACATGAAGGCTTACGAATATGCCGAAGACGGTTCTGCAAAAGAGATCGAGATTCCCGGAGAGATGAAGGCCCAGGTGGAGGAATACAGAGAAAAACTCATGGAAGCCATCGCTGAAGAAGACGAAAGTCTTATGGAGAAGGTGCTCGAAGGCGAGACGCTCACAGACGAAGAGATGGTCCGTGGACTGGAAAAGGCCATGTCCGGGGGAAACATCGCCCCTGTTCTGCTGGGATCAGCAGAAAAACTCATCGGAGTCTCGACTTTTCTGGAGTTCTTTGCTGAAAAAGCCACCTCGCCTCTCATCGAGAAGACATACTATGAGGTGACCGGGGAGGAAGAAAAAATGATCCCCATTGATCCTGAAGCACCTTTCTGCGCAAAAGTCTTCAAGACACTCGTGGATCCCTATGCAGGGAAAATGAACTTTTTTAAAGTCCTGTCCGGGAAGCTGAAAGCCGGAGACAGTGTCCATGTCCAGGAAAGCCGCAAAAGTGAACGGATCGCTCATGTCTACACAGCCATCGGTAAAAAGATCAATGATGCCGGGGAGATCCCCGCAGGGATGATCGGAGTGATCTCCAAAGTGGAAAGCATCAAGACCGGGGATACCCTTACCGCCGGGTCGGATGATAAGACCGTAAAGTTCATTCCTGAGCTGAAGCCCATCTATTCGCTGGCGATTTCCGCCGTCTCCTCCTCTGACCAGGATAAACTGGGGACCGGGCTTGCCAAACTCACTGAAGAGGATCCTTCTCTGAAGAGCTGGAGAAATACCGATACTCATGAATCGATCATTTCAGGAATGGGAGATATCCACCTTGATGTCATGGTGGCCCGCCTCAAAGAGAGGTTCGGTGTGGATGTGGTGACCAAGACACCCAAAGTCGCATACAAGGAGACCATCACAAAGCCTGCCCAGTCTCAGGGGAAATACAAGAAACAATCAGGAGGGCGCGGCCAGTACGGTGATGTCCATGTCAAGTTTGAACCCCTTCCCCGCGGAGGAGGATACGAGTTTGTGGATGCCATTGTGGGCGGTGTCGTCCCCGGGAAATATGTACCTGCAGCGGAAAAGGGGATCAAGGAAGCCATGGAAAAGGGCGTCCTTGCGGGATATCAGGTCGTCGATATCAAAGCAACCCTTTATGACGGTTCCTATCATCCTGTGGATTCCTCTGAAATGGCCTTTAAGATCGCTGCGTCCATGGCTTTCAAAAAGGCTTTTGAAACAGCGGGCGGAGCCATCCTTGAGCCTATCATGAAGGTCCGGGTCACTGTCCCTGAAGAGTATATGGGGGATGTCATGGGCGGGCTGAACAGTAAAAGAGGCCGTATCCTGGGAATGAATCCCGATGGGAAAGGGCTCCAGCAGATCGATGCGGAAGTCCCGGAATCGGAAATGCTCAGCTATGCCATCGACCTGCGCTCTGCCACCAGCGGGCGGGGAAAATTCGTCACAGAGTTCTCCCATTATGAGGTCTCCCCGCATGAAGTGATGGAAAAAGTCATCGCCGAAGCGAAAGTGGAAGCGGAAGAGGAAGAGTAAATCCTGCGGCCCTCTCAGAGGGCCGTTAACCTTAAGGAGGTCGGGTATGAAAAAAGGTGTTCTTTTGGCCCTTGTCCTTGTTGTGGCTGTGGCTGCTTCAGCAGCGCTGACTATGGGTGATGTCATCAGTAAAAGTGTCTATGACTCCAAGGGTATTTCTGCTGATCTGGTCCAGATGATCAATCTGCCGGCTCAGAACATGGTCATGAAGATCAACGGAAAGATCTTCATGAAAGGTGACAATGTCCGTGTGGAAATGACCTATACGCCGGACAGCTTCAACAATCCTGCCCAGTATATGCAGATGAAGGCGATGAAAGTCGATGAGATGATCGTCATCAACACAGGGGAAAAAGGCGCGAAACGGTCCATCATGGTCTATCCCAAGATGAACGGTTATGTGGAAGTCGTTGAAGACGAGACCGGGAATATGGGAAGTGAAATGACCGATATCGACGAGATGATGATGTCTCCTGTGGAAAAAATTGGCACAGAGACTTTTGCGGGAGTCTCCGCTGTAAAATATAAAGTCCTCCCTCTTCCCGACAGCGAGACCGAAGAAGGAGAGACATACTATATCTACGTGGATCCCTCGAATAAACTCATGGTGGGAATGAACATCAGCGATGCCCAGGGAAATGAGACGACTCTGGAATACAGAAATATCAAAACGGGTGTGGACAACTCTATCTTTTCAGCACCCCAGGGGATGACCCAATACGAAAGCATGCAGCAGATGATCATGTCCAACATGTAATGCATGACGGCAGATACTGTTATGGTGATAAAGCGGCCTTCGGGCCGCTTTTTTTTTGAAACACTCTCTTCCCGTCTGCTGTCCTATAGGGGAAAGGAGTCTCTATGAAGATCTTGCTTTTAGGAGGAACCCGCTTTCTCGGGCGCCATCTTGTGAATGAAGCTCTTGATCGGGGGCATCAGGTGACCCTTTTTCACAGGGGTGTCCACCCGGCTCCTGCTGAATGGCCTGTGGACATCATCCAGGGGGACCGGACAAAAGACCTGGCTCTGTTAAAGGGCCGAAAGTGGGATTGTGTCATAGACACATCAGGTTATCTTCCCGGTGATGCGGCCCGTTCAGCTGATATTCTCAAAGGCCATGCTGCTCACTATGTCTTTATCTCGTCCATCTCCGTCTATGAAGATTTTTCCCGGAAGAATCCCGATGAAGATGCCGGAGTCCTGCTTTTGGAGGATCCTGAAGAGTGCGACATCAATACCCATTACGGAGCTCTGAAGGCGGCCTGTGAGTCAGCTGTCCGGGAACGGTTTCCCGCTGCCCTCATCGTACGGCCCGGCCTTATCGTGGGCCCGTATGATCCCAGCGACCGGTTTACCTACTGGCCTGTCAAGTTTCAGACTCAAAAGTTGGTCCTGGCCCCCGGCGAGCCTGATCAGCCGGTTCAGTTTATCGATGTCCGCGACCTGGCTCAATGGATCATGGACAACGCAGAGGTGAAGACAGCAGGGACCTTTAATCTCACCGGTCCGGCCCGGCCCCTGACCATGCGCGCCATGCTTCAGAGGATAGAGGCCATATCCGGGATGAAAGGGAAAGCCGTATTTGTCCCTGAGGCCTTTCTTTCAGAGCAGAAGATCGAATCGTGGTCCGGCCTTCCTCTCTGGATCGCAGAAGAGATGAAGATGCCCGGGCACAATACCGTGAGCATTCAACGGGCCCTGGACAAGGGGCTGAAAACACGGCCGCTCGAGGAGACGGTCCGTGATACACTGGAATGGTATGAGGGGAAGGGGGCGAGTCCCCGGCTCTCATGGGGGCTTTCTCCCCAAAGGGAAAAGGAGGTTCTTGATTTATGGGAAAAACGATCATAACCGTTATCATTCTGGCTGTTGTTTTAGCGGCCTGTTCATCCGGCGGTGATAGCATCGTCATTAAAAAAGCGGAGAGTGTCCAGCTGAAACAGGTGGACAGTGTCTCCATGGACGGACAGTATCTGATGGCCATGGCTGATACAGACGGGACTTATTTCATCGATGCCCTGACACCCACCGGGCCCAATCCCGACGCCGGAGTCATCGAGATCCGCAACAGTCAGATGGATGTGGTCTCCACACTGACGATCCGCCGGGGAAAAGGGCCGGGAGAAGTCCTCTTTCCCGCTTTTGTCAAACTCCTGGGAGATGAGATCTATATTCTGGACGGGACAAAACGGAGCATCGAGATCTTTGATTATCAGGGAAACTACAAGGATACGATTCTTCTGAACGGTTCTTTCAGCATCTTTAAATGGATCACTCCTCTTGTGAAATCGGATAAGGGCATCGCTGTTGCTCCTGTTCTTCCGGATCTTCTGGTGAGGTTCGACAACGAGGGAGAGGTCATCGGGTCGGTTCCCAGCTGGCTCAAAGACAATACAGACGGGAGAATGTGGCAGGAGCATGCCTCCCGGATCACCGGAGATCCGGACGGGAATCTCTACCTCTCCTTTAATGAAGATAAATTTGAGATCAGAAAGTACGATTCCAGCCTGAACCTGGTCTGGGCTAAAAAGATCGTTGACGAGACGACCCCTGCACCGGGAATGACCATGGTGGTCATCGGTGATTCCAAACAGCCCGTGGGGACATTTGTCCACTCCTCGTTTTTTTATGACGAGGGGAAACTCTATATGCTGAGAGGGATCGGCGGGGAGATCAAAGACCGGATGAACGGACGCCAGCGTGAACGGTATTCTCAGCCCATCAACGGACTGGACAGCGCCTTCATCGATGTGTTCAACGCTGAGAACGGGGACTTTATCCGACGGATCAAGGCTCCTTTTGTCCGGACAGACCGCTGGGCGGAAGTGGTCAAGATCGGAGACGCCTTCTTCTTCAATATCAGCCAGGGACGCGGGGAAGACGAGGAGGAAGACAAGGATACACGCCCGGACAATATCATCATCAAAGCCGTGGTGGAAGGGTAGGATGTCATGGATCACGAGATCAGGGCCCTGACGCAGAAAGAGGAGCTTGCCGCTTATGCCCGTATTGCTTTTGATGCTTATCCCGGGTTCGGGATGGAGGATGCCTCTCAGCTTCAGGCCTATCTGGAGAAGATCGCGGAGAAGGCTCCCGGCGTGCGCCCCCTGGGGGCTTTTCGTGAGGGGATCCTCACCGGAGGGATGCTTGTCTATGATTACGAGATGAACTACAGGGGCACGTTCCTTCCCGTGGCGGGAATCGGCCTTGTGGCCGTGGACCTTCTCCGTAAAAAGGAGCATGTCTGTAAGGATCTTGTCACCTCATTTATCCTTGAAAGCCGGGAGAGGGGACGGCCGCTGACGCTTCTCTACCCGTTCAGGCCCGATTTCTACTATAAGCTGGGATACGGTTACGGGGCGCCTCTCTATGAATACCGTGTGAGAACGGAGAATTTCATTGCGGGCACCGCTAAAGAAGGGCTGGAACACGCGTCGTCCGATGAGCGTGAAGAGATCGTGCGCTGTTACAACCAGGCGGCGGAGAGGACCCACGGGATGATCCGGCGGAGTGCAGCGGATATGGGCCGGATCCTGGCCAAGAAAGGACATCACACTGTCATCGTCCGCGAAAACGGTGAGGTGTCCGGGTATGTTCTCTTTAAGTTTGAAAGTGCGCATAAATCCAATTTCGTGGCCAACGATCTTGTGATCGTGGAGCGGATGGAGCTCACTCCTCTGGCCGGGGAAAGGCTGAATACCTTTGTCGGAGGACAGCGTGACCAGTGTGCCCATACCGTTTACAGGACTTTTGACGCTGAAGAGTACCACAGGCTTGCTGATCCCAGGGACTCATCAGGAGATCTGGTCCCCGATGTCTATCATGCCAGCTACCGCGGAGCTGTGGGGCTCATGTACAGGGTCGGGGATGTGAAGGCCTTTTTTGACCAGGCTGCCCTGCCTGTTCCTGAAAACTGGGTGACCATGGCTCTGGAGATCACGGATACGCTCTTCGGCGAAGATCCTGTCTCGGGCCTTTTGACTGACGTGGGAGGGTCTCTGACGTTTGTCCCCCGAAAACCCGGCCGCGGAATACCCATGGCCCGTCTCGGGATCCAGGCTCTCTCATCCCTTCTCATGGGGGCTCTTACCCCCGGAAAGGCCCTGAAGGATTCCCTGGTCATCGTTGACTCCTCCCGGGCGTCAGAAGGGCTCCTGAAAATCTGCTCGGCAATGGAAAAACCCCAGTGCTGGACAAGCTTTTAAGAGGGGCGTAAAGCCCCTCTAAATTCACAATATTTCTTTACTTCTCTCTGAAATATGCTATAATATTTGCAGTTAAATAGTATGTATATTGTATGTTTTCCGTAATATTACAAGGTAATATTGAGTTAAATGCATTTAAAGCTCATTGTTTCCTTATTTTTCATTTTGAGCGGGAATAATTCCTTTAAGGAGGTCTGGTTTGTCTGATTATAATGCTCAAAGCATAAAGGTGCTGGAAGGGTTGGAGGGTGTCCGCAAAAGGCCCGCCATGTACATCGGAAGTACGGGGAGCCTGGGGCTCCACCACCTGGTGTATGAGGTGGTGGACAACAGTATTGATGAAGCCCTGGCCGGGTTTTGCACAAATATAAAAGTGGTCATCGGGGAAGACAATTCCATTACGGTCACCGATGACGGCCGGGGATTCCCTGTGGATGAGCATCCTGTCTACAAGGGGAAATCGGGCCTTGAAGTGGCCATGACCATGCTCCATGCCGGAGGAAAGTTCGACAAGACCTCGTATAAAGTCTCAGGCGGCCTTCACGGTGTGGGCGTCTCCTGTGTCAACGCCCTCTCTGAAGAGTGTCAGGTGACTGTCCGGCGTGACGGTAAGGTCTTCCGCCAGAGCTATGCCCGGGGGAAGACAGCTTCCAAGCTGGAAGTGACCGGCAAGGCCAAATCCACCGGGACAGAGACCTGGTTCAAACCGGACCATGAGATCTTCGAGACGTTGGACTACAATTTCGACACCTTGTCCAAAAGGCTCCGGGAACTGGCTTTTCTCAATGCGGGTATCCGGATCACCCTGGAAGACCAGAGGAGCGGGAAAGTCTCCACCTTTAAATATGACGGAGGCCTGAGTGCCTTTGTGAAATTCCTCAATAAAAACAATGAGCTGCTTTTTGCCAAGCCCGTTCTGGTCCAGGATGTCCGGGATGATGTGGCTGTGGAGATCGCCTTATGTTACAACACGACTTATAACGAGATCCTCTATTCCTACGTGAACAACATCAATACCATCGAGGGGGGGACTCACCTGACAGGGTTTCGGACCTCGCTGACCAAAGTCATCAACGATTATGCTGTGACCAACAAGATGTTCAAGGACAAAGCCACCCGCCTTCAGGGGGATGATGTCCGCGAGGGTCTGACGGCCGTGGTCTCGGTCAAAGTCCCCGAGCCTCAGTTCGAAGGGCAGACCAAGACAAAACTGGGAAACGGAGAAGTCCGGGGAATCGTGGAATCGGTCTGCAATGAGCAGATGACCCTCTTCTTCGATGAAAACCCGTCCATAGCGCGGAAGATCGTCCAGAAGGCGGTGAGCGCCAGCGAAGCCAGAAACGCTGCCCGAAAGGCCAAGGAGCTGGCCCGGAGGAAGACTGTTCTGGATTCCACCGCCCTGCCCGGAAAACTGGCCGACTGCAGTGAGAAAGACCCCACGCTCTCCGAGCTCTACATCGTCGAGGGTGATTCAGCGGGGGGCTCTGCGAAACAGGGGCGTGACCGGCGTTTCCAGGCGATCTTGCCGTTAAGGGGGAAGCTGATCAATGTCTTCAAGAATGCAGACTTGAAACTTTTAAAGAACGAGGAGATCAAAACGCTCATCACCGCCCTGGGGGTGGGGTACGGCGCTTCGTTTGATATTACAAAACTCCGTTATCACAAGATCGTCATCATGACCGATGCCGATGTGGACGGGGCCCATATCAGGACACTTCTTCTCTCTTTTTTCTACAAGATGTTCCCGCAGCTCATCGAGAAGGGGTATATCTATATTGCCCAGCCCCCTCTGTATAAGGTGACGCGGGGAAAAGAGCACCGCTATATCCAGAGCCAGCGGGAACTGGACCGGTTCCTCATTGAGAATGTCATGGAAAAGGTCACCGTGGAGGCCCGGGGTCATGTGTTCGAGCGAAGCAAACTTGATATTCTCCTTGAGATGATCAATGAACTCCAGGAATATCTGCTGAAGATGAGCACAAAGGGGATCACTCTCTCTGATTATTACGAGATGAAGAATATCGGGTTTCCCCGGTACAAATGCTTTTTTACCTATACCGAGACCGAAGAGGTCACTTACGCCAATGACGAACTGGAGCTGAACGCCATCATCGAAAAGGCAAAACAGGAGTACCTGAACGAGCTGAACAAGGATAAAAAAGACCCCATGCTCCTGGACACCATCGATGATGACGAAGTGGTGGACATCTGGGATATCCATGAACTTTCCAATATCGCCAAGATCGAGGATACGCTGGGAGAGTACGGGTTCAAACTGGAGAATTTCGACCGCGAATCCGTGGACCCCATCGCTGTGATCATCACAGAGAACAACAGAAGGGATGTCTTCTCTCTCAGAGAACTCTTCGAAGGCGTCAAAGCCGTGGGCGAATCGGGCTATTCCCTCCAGCGCTATAAAGGGCTTGGTGAGATGAACCCGGAACAGCTCTGGGAGACGACAATGGATCCGGAACACCGGGTCTTTCTGCGGGTGAACATGGAAGATGCCATCGAGGCGGCAGAGACATTCTCAGTTCTCATGGGAGATGACCCCCGTCCCCGGAGGGAGTTTATCCAGAGAAACGCCCTGCTGGTCAAAAACCTCGATATTTAAAAAGAGATGAACGTGTTCCGAGGAGGAATTCATGTATATTGATAAAGAGAAGATTCAGAATGTCAATGTCGAAGATGAGATGAAGCAGGCCTACCTGGATTATGCCATGAGCACCATCATGGGCCGGGCGCTTCCTGATGTCCGGGACGGCCTGAAGCCGGTGCAGAGGCGTATCCTTTACGGAATGCAGGAGTTGGGCCTCAGGTTCAACAAGCCCACGCGGAAATCCGTCAAGGTCGTGGGCGAAGTCATGGGAAACTATCATCCCCATGGCGACGCCGCGATCTATGATGCGCTGGCCAGGATGACCCAGCCCTTCACGTACAATGTCCCTCTTCTGGACGGCCAGGGAAACTTCGGGTCCATCGACGGTGACCGGCCGGCGGCGGCGCGTTATACCGAAGTCCGTCTGGCGAAGATCGCCGACTATATTCTCATGGACCTTGATAAAGAGACTGTGGATTTCAGGCCCAACTTTGACAGTTCCACCAAAGAGCCCATCGTCCTTCCCACCATCGTCCCCAACCTTCTTCTCAACGGATCGGCGGGCATCGCCGTGGGAATGGCTACGGAGATCCCCTCTCACAATCTCAATGAGCTGATCGACGGGCTGAAGATCCTCATCGATGACCCTCAGGCCGATGTGAAGACACTCATGACCGCTGTCAAAGGCCCCGACTTCCCCACATCGGGTGTGATCGTGGGGAGAAAAGGGATCTATGACGCCTACAGGACCGGGCGCGGAAAGATCATCATCCGGGGGAAGATCATCAAAGAGATCAATTCCAAAGGCAAGGTCTCCCTTGTCATCACGGAGATCCCCTATAAGGAGAACAAGACAAAACTCATCGAGTCCATCGCTGACCTCATCAAGAACGGAAAACTCGACGGCGTCCGGGACTTAAGAGATGAGACCGATAAAGACGGGATCCGGATCGTCCTTGAATTGAAGAGCCGTGAGGAGAGTGACGCCGAGATCATCAGCAACAACCTTTTCAAAAGGACACGCCTGGAAGTGAGCTATTCCATGATCTTCCTGGCTCTTGTGAACGGGATCCCCAAGACCATGGGGCTCCAGACGATCCTGGGGCATTTTATCGAACACCGTAAAGATGTGGTGATCCGCCGCACGAAATATCTCCTGCGGAAAGCCGAAGAGAGAGCCCATATTCTTGAGGGCCTCAAGATCGCCCTGGCCAATATCGATGAAGTCGTCGAGATCATCAAAAAGGCTGAAGATGTCAATGATGCCCGCACAAAACTCATGGAGCGTTTTCTCCTCAGCCAGGTCCAGGCCCAGGCGATCCTGGACATGAGGCTTCAGAAGATCACCAGCCTGGAGGTCAGGAAGCTGGAAGAGGAGTATCTTGAACTGATCCAGAAGATCGCATATTACAAATCCATCCTGAACAGTGAATCCCTCGTGCTCCAGATCATCAAAGAGGAGCTGGACGACCTTGGGGACAAGTTCACTATTCCGCGGAAGACCCAGATCATCGATAAGGTCAAGGAGCTCAATGACCTTGATCTTATTCAGGAAGAGGATATGATCATCACCATCACCAACAGAGGGTTTATCAAGCGTGTCCCCGAGTCCATCTACAAGACTCAGAGACGCGGGGGGAAGGGGCTGTCGGCCCTCTCCACTGTGGATGAGGATTTTGTCCGGAAACTCTTTCTGGCCTCGACCCATGATACGCTTCTCATGTTTACCAACAAAGGGCGGGTCTACGCTCTGAATACTTTGGATATCCCCGAGCGCAGCCGGACAGCCAGGGGATCATCCATCGCGAATATCCTCACCCTGGACAAAGATGAGTATCTCTGCGACTACATTCCCATCAAAGGATTCAGCGAAGACGAGTTCCTGGTCTTTGCCACACGCCAGGGGACCATCAAAAAGACCCGGCTGAGTGAATACGCCAATATCAACAAACGGGGACTCATCGCCATCAATATCCGCGACGAGGATCATCTGGTCAGTGTCATCATCACCCGCGGGGGCAAGAGCATCATGCTCTATACCCGTAAGGCCATGGCCGTGCGCATCAACATCGACACCATCCGTGAGCAGGGCCGGGCTACACAGGGCGTGAAGGGGATCACCCTGGGCAAAGACGATTATGTCATCAGCGCCGAAGGTGTGACGGATCACGATGTCCTTCTCTTTATGAGTGAAAAGGGTTTCAGCAAGCGCACCGGGGCTGATGATTTCAAGATCCAGAACCGGGGCGGGAAAGGGCTCATCGCCATGAAACTCACCCCGAAAACGGGGCTCCTCGCAGGAGCACTGGTGGTCTCTGAAGGGGATGACATCTTCGGCATCACGCAGAAAGGCCAGATCGTCCGGGTCAAGCTGGACGAGATCAAGATCCAGGGACGCTCCACCATGGGCGTGAAATTCATTTCTCTTCATGAGGATGATTTTCTCAAAGATGTGTCCCGGTGTATGGAAAAATAGGGAAAGAGCTTGAAGAACGCCGGACTATCCTTATAATGGAGAATAGACCAAAGGGGGGACTATGTGGCTGACGAAAGCGATTTTTTATCTGCTGTTGCTTTTTATTATCGTGCTGTTCAGTGTCCAAAATGCGTCTGATGAGATCACACTCCATTTTTTCGGTTATGACACGGGGAAAATACCGGCTATCGAAGCGCTGCTGTTCGCTTTCTTCGCCGGGCTGGCTGTGGCCGGCCTCTATGCCATATGGAAGTACTTTTCCCTGCTGAAGAAGTACAAAGAGATCCTGGCCCAGAATGAGGGGCTCAAGGATGAGATCGGGACACTGAGGAAGATGAGCCTGGAGGAGCAGGAGCCTCATGAGACAGAAGGGCCTGCCGAAACTGACTGAAGGAGCATAAGAGATGAACCTTTTACTGATCGGAGCTGTCGTCGTCGTCGGCGGGCTTCTCTTTATTTTTTACGGACTCAAAAAAGACGAGGAACGCAATGAGCGGAGAGCGGGCCGGGACAAACTCTCCAGAAGCCTCATCAATGATTACTATCTTGATATCATCGAATATGTCACGACGCAGTTTTATGAAAAGGCCGGCAAGACTTTACGGGAGCTCATCGACAAGAACCCTGATGAGTATCCGGCTTATCTGATCCTGAGTTATATCCTGAGGAAACAGGGAAAAGCCGACAAAGCTCTCCAGGTGGACAAGACGATCTTTGCCGACAAGACCGCCCTCTCCACACGGGGGCGCAAAGCCATCCAGAAGAGCCTGATCATCGATTATATCGAGAACGGGATGTACAAGACTGCGCTGAAGAGTATTGAAGAGGGGGAAACAGAGTTCAAGGGGGATGAGCTGATCTATATGTTAGGCCGGGATGTGGCCTATAAGCTCGGATTCTTTGACAAGGCTCTCTATTATGCCGACCGGCTACTGGAGACACAGAAGATCAGGGATAAAAGCGAGTTGGGATATATCGCCGCTGACATGGCCAAGGACGCTCTGATCAAGAAAGATTCCGAAGCCGCCGCCCGTCTGATCAAAGAGGGGAAGAAATATAATAAAGAGTGTGAACGTCTCTACTACCTGGAAGGTTACCTCCTCTATCTCAACGGGAACATCGATAAAGGCCGGCAGGTCTTCATGAAAGCCGTGGAGATGAACCCCGGGACGGTCTTTCATGTGAAAGAGCATATGCTGGACGTCTTCAGTCACGATTATGATGCGATCCAGAAGGCCGTTGCTCCCATACTGAAGAACCATCATGAGAATGCGCCTCTCCATGTCTTCTACAGTGATGTCCTCAAACAGCTGGGCCGCTACCAGGAGGCTGTGGACGAGCTGCTTGAAGCCGTTCTTTACCAGCCGGATTCCCGCTATATCCTCTTTTTGATGCTGGACCTCTATATCGAAATGGGAAACTGGGATAAAGTCAAGGAGATCCGCGATGAACTCAAGGGCCTTGAAGCGAAGAGGAGTTTCATCTGCAGTCATTGCGGGACTCAGACGGAGAAGATGGCCTGGCATTGCGATTCCTGCGGACATTGGGGGGAGATCACCGTCTATCTATGAAGGGAATGAAGGATACCCCCCTCAACCGGCAATATGCAGCGGTCAAAACCCAGTATCCTGATTCCCTGGTCTTTTTCCGGGTGGGAGATTTTTACGAAGTCTTTTACGATGATGCCCGGACAGTCTCCCGAGAACTGAATCTGGTCCTCACATCCCGCCAGGAAGGCCAGCCCATGGCCGGAGTCCCCTATCATGCCGTGGAGCGCTATCTGAAAAAACTGGTTGAAAAAGGATATAAGGTCGCTGTCTGTGAACAGCTGGAAGACCCCAGGACCGCAAAAGGCATTGTCAAACGCGATGTGGTGAAAGTGATCACCCCGGGGACCTGGGTGGATGAAGAGCAGGACAACTATCTGGGGTCCTTCTATATCGAAGGCCGGGAGATCGGCTATGCTTATGTGGATATCGCCCTGGGAGAGATCAGCGCCGGCCGGGTGGAGAGTGAGCAGGAACTCCTCAATGTCTTTAAAAAGATCAACCCGGCTGAGCTGATCATCCCCGAGGGGGATACCGCTGCACGGGAGATCATCAAAAGCGATTTCAAAGATCTCTTTATCACCACTTACCCGGGATGGGAGTATGATCCGGAGATCGCTATTAACAGGATCAAGCGATATTTTAACGTGGTCTCCCTGGTCCCCTTCGGAATCCATGACCATATTTCCGTCATCGCTGCCGCCTCCATCCTTCTCAAACATGTGGAAGAGACTCAAAAAGGGATCATGAACAATATCAGCCGTATTGAAAATGAGTCCGAAGAGAAATATGTGGGGATCGATGCCAAGACATGGAGAAACCTGGAGATCTTTTCCCCTCTTTTTGATGGCGGAACGGATACATCACTTTTTGCCGCCCTCAATGCCACAGAGACAAAAATGGGAGAAAGAAATCTGAAAAAATGGCTGAGAAAGCCCTTGAGAGATCCGGCAGAGATGGAAAAGCGATGGGAGGCTGTTGATTTTCTCACTGCTCACCGCAGGAACAGAGAGCGGCTCAGAGCCTTTCTTTCTGAGATCCCCGATTTTGAAAAAGCCCTGGGCAAGATCTCTTACAACCGGGGCCGTCCCCGTGATCTTCTCCAGGTGAAAGCCGGCCTTCGGAACCTCGGGGAGATGAAGGAAGAGCTTTATGCAACCGGAGTAGCTCTCCTTGAGGAGACTGCCTCGCGGATGGATCCTCTCTTCGGCCTCTTTGACCTCATCGAAAAGAGCATCAATGATGACCTCTCGGCCAGTACTCAGAATATGAACCTGATCAAAAAAGGATTCGAACCCGAAATCGACGAGTTGAAGAAGCTCAAGAGCCGGAGCAAGTCCATCCTTCTGGAGATCCAGGAAAAGGAGAAGGCCTCCACGGGGATCCCCACATTGAAAGTCAAGTACAATAAAGTCTTCGGTTACTTTATCGAAGTCTCCAAAAGTTATACCGGCAAAGTCCCGGCCTCGTATGAACGCCGCCAGACACTCACAGGGTCGGAACGCTACATCATCCCTGAACTCAAAGAGCTGGAAGAGAAGATCCTGTCTGCCGATGAGGAGATCATCCGCCTGGAACAGGAGGTCTTCAACCGTGTCCGGGATGAAGTCCTGCGTTTTACAGGAGAGATCCTGGAAGATGCCCGGGCTGTGGGAGAGGTGGACACCCTCTACTCTTTCGCTGTGATCAGCCTGGAGCATGGTTATACCCGTCCCCGGGTGAGTGAGGACGATAAACTGGAGATCGAAGACGGACGTCATCCCGTGGTGGAGAGATTCCTCAAAGAGGAGCCCTTTGTCCCCAACGACCTTTTCATGGACAGTCAGAAGAGGATCTTTCTGGTGACCGGCCCCAATATGGCAGGAAAATCGACCTACCTCAGGCAGAACGCTCTGATTATCCTCATGGCGCAGATCGGCTCCTTTGTCCCGGCCGGGTCCATGCTCTTTTCTCCCGTGGATAAGATCTTCTCCCGCGTGGGGGCTTCAGACAACCTCGCCGGAGGGGAGAGCACGTTCATGGTGGAGATGCTGGAGACCTCCCATATCATCCACAACGCGACCCGTGAGAGTTTTATCATCCTGGATGAGATCGGCCGGGGGACCAGCACCTATGACGGACTCTCCCTGGCCTGGGCGATTACAGAATATCTCCACAAGGCTGTTTCGGCGAGGACACTTTTTGCCACCCATTACCATGAGCTCACAGAATTGCCGGACCTCTACAACGAGATCCATAATCTCAATATCCAGGTGAAAGAGTGGAATGACAAGATCGTTTTTCTTCGGAAGATCGAAGAGGGACGGGCGGACAAGAGTTACGGCATCCAGGTGGCCCGGCTGGCCGGCCTTCCCGATTCTGTCATCGACAGGGCCCGGGAGATCCTTTTTAACCTGGAGAGTGACAGTTACAAAGAGGGGGTTCCCTCCCTTGTCTATGATAAAGAGCAGACAACCGGAGGACATGTCCAGGGAGACCTCTTCAGCCGCTCATTCCATGAACGGATCGTCAACAGGCTCCGCACTCTGGATCTGAACACCCTCTCGCCCATAGAACTCATGTTCGAGATCAAAAAGATCAAGAAAGAGATCGATGAAGACGATTCACGCTCTTGACCGTCATACTGTCAATAAGATCGCTGCAGGAGAAGTGGTGGATCGTCCCCGGTCTGTGATCAAGGAGCTGGTGGAGAACGCTTTGGACGCGGGAAGTGACAGGATCACGGTTTCTGTGGGGAGCTCACCGTTGGACCTCATGGAGGTGGCTGATAACGGTTCCGGCATCCCCTATGATGAGATCCCGCTGGCTTTCCGCCGCCATGCCACATCCAAGATCACCAATATCCATGATCTGGAACATCTTTCCAGTCTGGGTTTCCGGGGAGAGGCTCTCCCCAGTATCGCTTCTGTCTCCCGTTGTTCCATGGTGACCAGATGTGATGATGAGAGCCATGGCGGGCGTATTGAGATCGTGGGAGGGAAACAGACACTCTGGCAGGCTTCAGGGCGGGAGAGGGGAACCACTGTCCGCGTTGAAAACCTTTTTTATAATGTCCCCGCACGGCGTAAGTTTTTGAAAACGCCTTCGTACGAGTTCCGTCTGATCAGGGAGTTCATGGAGACGACCGCTCTTCTCACAGCGTCACGGGGAACCGAACTTCTCCTCCGGAGAGACGCGGAGACAGTCCTCCATGTGGGGCGCGATGAGACTCTTTTTCAACGGATCGAAGCACTTTTCGGAGAGGGTGTGAGCCGGGCTCTTGTCCCGGTGGAACGTCAAAGCGGGGCTCTCTCTGTGAAGGGATTCGTTTCGGGAGGAGATGCCGTCAACCGTCATTCAGGCCATATGTATCTCTTTATCAACGGGAGGCCTGTAAAAGACAAAGGCTTTGTCTTTGCTGTGCGGAACGCCATGCAGGAGCTTCTGCTGCCGGGGTATTACCCCTTCGCCTTTGTCTTTGCTTCGCTTCCCCCTGACTTGCTGGATGTCAATGTCCATCCTCAGAAAAGTGAAGTGCGTTTCCTGGAAGAGCGCCGCTTTTACGGAAACCTTCATAAGGCGGTGGCAGAAGCCTTCGCCCGGATGGAGAGCCTTCCCGGAGCGTCTTTGCGCGTTGTCGAAAGAAAAAGGAATGTGTGTGAAGAGGCCGACATCTCTGCAGGTCAACCGGAACAGGAGACCCGCCCTTCTCTCTTCGATGCCGCCGGGCCTGTCTATACGACAGAAGACCCCATTGCGGAGCGAAACGGGATCCGGGCAGGGGATTATCTCTTTTCCGGGATCCTTTTCAGGCGGTATCTTCTTTTCACAGGGCCTTCGTCTCTTCTTCTTGTGGACTTTCATGCTCTCAATGAGAGGCTGGTCTATGACCGGCTCATGAAGCAGGCCGATGAGAGCGGCCGCGCTAAGATCATCCCTGAAGCTGTCTCTCTGGGACGTGTCTATACATCGCTTGTGAGCGAGTACGGGGACGAGTTCCGTTCCCTGGGTTTCGGGCTGCGTCCCTTCGGGGAAGACACGGTGGTGGTTGAAGAGGTCCCGGCCGCTTTATCGGGGCTCAGAGATATGGAGCAGCTCCTTCGCGACCTGTGCCATCTTCTGGAAGAGGGGGGAGACCCTCTTCTTTTCCGTGAACGTATGGCCGGGCAGGCCTGCAAGGCATCGCTTCGCACAGGGGACAGGCTCACAGACGACGATATCGAGGCCTTTGCCCGGGCTCTGGAAAATGGCGGCTTTACCATGACATGTCCCCATGGACGGCCGGTGGCCCGGATCATCGGCAGCGAAGAGATCGACAGGTTGTTTAAACGGTAAAGACGAAAAGGAGAGGGGAGAGATGGATCAGGAGACGATGAAGACAAGACAGCGTATTGAAAAGGCAGCGGTGACTCTCTTTTCTGAACTGGGCTATGAGGGTGTGGGAATGCGGGGTATCGCCCGTGAGGCCGGAGTGGCTGTCTCTGTCATCTACTACTATTTCAAAAATAAGGAGGTCCTCTACCGGGATGTGGTCCTGGCCTCTTTTCAGAATATCATGGAGCAGGCCCGCCTCTATATCGAAGAGCACAGGGGCGCCGATCTCAAGTCCATTGCCCTGGGGCTGCTGGACGCTGCGGCTGCTCTGCCGGAATCGGAAAAAGAGCGTCTCAAGATCGCTGTCTTTGAGATCATGGGTTTCGGGAAGGCCAATCTGCTCCGCGAAGAGCTGGGGGCTCTTTACAAACAGTATGAGATGGTCTTCTACTCCTTTTTCTGGGAAAAACTGAAAAAACGGGAGGAGAGTTTTGCATCGTCACGCGTCCTCTTCGCCTATCTTTCCGCAAAGGTTGCAGAGATCGTCATCAAGGGGAGCATCCCCAGGGATACCACGGCGGGAGACCTTTCTGTCCTCTGCTGACCCTCCTTTTTTGACGTCAATATTTGCTTGACACCCAATCCTTTGTGTGGTAGTTTCTTTTTGCAGAAGAAACAGGGGGTATGACCATGTATGCAGTAATCAAAACAGGCGGAAAACAGTATCTTGTCCGTGAAAATGACAAGATTTTTATTGAAAAGATCGATAAAGCCGTCGGTGAATCGGTCGAGTTTACTCCGATCATGCTCAATGACGGCACACAGATGATTTCAGATACCAAGGGATTGGAGAACGCCAAGGTCGTCTGCAAAGTGAAAGAACATTTCCGCGGGAAAAAAGTCAAAGTCTACTATTTCCGACGCAGAAAAGATTCTGATAAAATGATCGGCCACAGGCAGAATATGGTGACGCTGGTCGTCGAATCCATAACCAAATAAGGGGAGGTGGCATATGGCTCATAAAAAAGGTGTAGGAAGCAGCCGGAACGGCCGGGACAGCGAATCAAAGCGGCTCGGGATCAAACGTTACAGCGGCCAGGATGTTCTCGCCGGAAATATCATCGTCCGTCAGCGCGGAACGAAATACATCCCCGGCCGGAATGTCGGCCTCGGTAAAGATTATACGATTTTCGCCCTTATCAACGGGGTCGTCAGCTTCTCCACACGCAGGGGAAGAAGTGTCGTTAACGTTGAATCCAAGTAATTTCCTCACATGTTTATAGATCGAGCGAAGATATACGTCCGGGGCGGCGCAGGCGGCCCCGGATGTCTCAGTTTCAGGCGGGAGAAGT
>CAZNOX010000016.1:0-14086 GCA_964574875.1 uncultured bacterium
TACGTCCGGGGCGGCGCAGGCGGCCCCGGATGTCTCAGTTTCAGGCGGGAGAAGTTTATTCCCAAGGGCGGTCCCGACGGAGGGAACGGGGGCCGGGGAGGCGATGTCGTCTTTCAGGTCACGCCTTCAGTCAAGACACTCTATGATGTCCGGTTTCATCCTCATATCAGGGCTGCCAACGGGGCTCCGGGAGAACCCAACCACCGTTTCGGAAAAGACGGGAAGGACCTCATCGTCTCTGTCCCCCCCGGGACCATGGTCTATACTGAAGAGGGCGAGCTGCTTGCCGATCTCTTCCGGGACGGGGACCGATGGACTGCTGCCAAAGGGGGACGGGGAGGACGCGGGAATGCTGCTTTTCTCTCCAACACCAATCGGGCGCCCTACATCAGGGAACTCGGTGAGCCCGGAGAAGAGTTCACACTGCTTCTGGAGCTGAAACTCATCGCCGATGTGGGGCTCATCGGACTCCCCAACGCTGGAAAGTCCACTCTTCTTTCTGTCCTCAGCAATGCCAATCCCAAGATCGCCTCCTATCCCTTCACGACCATCGAACCCAACCTGGGGGCTGTGGTTTCGGAGAGGGGATTCAGCTTTGTCATCGCTGACCTGCCGGGGCTTATCGAAGGTGCCAGCACAGGAACAGGACTGGGAGACAGATTTCTGAAACATGCCGAACGGAACAGGCTGCTCATCCATCTCATCGACATGGGCGGGGTGGAAGGACGCGATCCTGCAGACGATTACCGGGTCATCCAGAAAGAACTGGCCCAATATGATACAGCACTGGCAGACAAGACTTTTCTTGTGGTCGCCAATAAAATGGATGTCACAGAAGCCGCTCTTCACCTTGAGCGGTTCCGTAAAGAGACGGGGATCGACCCGTTTCCCATCTCTGCTGCCACGGGAGAGGGGATCCGCGAACTGAAAAACCGTATTATACAAACACTGGAAGAGCTTCCTCCCGTTGAGATCACCATCCCGGAAAAGATCATTGTCCATGAGGATAAACGCAAATTCACCCTTTCCCGCGAAGGAGAGACCTTTTATGTGGACGGCGTCTATATCCGGAAAATCGTTCAGATGACAGATTTCCACCTGGAAGCATCTGTGCGCCGCTGTACCGATATTATGGAAAAGATCGGTATCTTCAAGGCTTTAGCCGAAGCCGGAGCCCGGGACGGTGACACAGTGGTGGTCGCAGGGTCGTTTGAGTTTTTTTATCAGGCTGATTAAATCATTCTTGAAGAAATTCTCCTTATATGTTATATTTCAAAGTGAAAAGAGACAATCATCCCGGAAGATCGACTGATTTTTCATATCTTTTATGGGAGCCGAGGAGGAATTATGAAACCAGTTGTCGCAATCCTGCTGTTTGTGATCATGATAAGCGGTGCTGCTTGGGGAAAGGTCCCGCCCCCTTATCCGGGTCCCCGGGGAACGGAGCTGACCGGTGAGAAGGTCCATGTGGTTGTCAAGGGGGATACCCTCTGGGATATCTGCGGGACTCAGCTGGACAATCCCTGGCTCTGGGTTAAAGTCTGGGAGCAGAACCCTCATATTACAGACCCCAATTGGATCTATCCCGGCGATCATATTTCACTGGACCTTCAGGCCCCTGTCCCCGAGACCTACGTGAAACCGGAAAACAAAGAGCTTTATGCCGACGAGGATACGTCAGTGAGAGAGTTTATCTTTAAAGAGGCTGCTTCTGTCTCGCAGGACACCGCAGAAGAGGAGCCGGCCTCGGCTGAAGAGACGGCTCCCGCTCAACCTTCAGAAGAGTTGAAGCTTCAGGGAGGATATATCCTGGAGAAGCATCTTGATCCCTTCGGTGCCATTGTGGAGCTGGAGAAAAAGAAGGATTTCGGTATCCACGGAGAAGAGGTCTATATCAACCGCGGGAAAAAGGACGGCGTCAAAGAAGGAGACCACTTCATCGTCTATACTGTCGAGGAAAAAGTCGCCCACCCGGTGACTTATGAAACGGTGGGATCCATGGTCAAACCCAGGGGGATCATCAAGGCCCTGGAAGTCTATGATGATCTCACGCGCTGTGTCATCACCTCACAGATGGAGGCCATCCGAAAAGGCTATTATGTGGGATATGAGTATCCCCGTATCATGCTGAATCAAAAAAATGTCAAGCCCGACTATGACGGTTACATCATCTACTTCCAGGGGGGAGCGAGACTGGCTTCCCGGGGAAGCATCGTATACATCGACCGCGGGCTGAAACAAGGGGTGAAAGCCGGCATGAACTTCGCCATCATGGGAAAACCGAGAAAAGTCGACGATCCCCTTGGAGGGGTCACCACCATTCCCGCTGCCATGAAGGGGCGGATCAGAGTCATCAACGCCCGTGAAAACAATTCCACTTGCATTATTATTTCGGTGACCGGTGATGAAGAGGTCAGGCTGGGAGATAAAATTGAGATCCTGTAGCTCATGGAGAACCGGAACTACTATTTTGCCCTCTCCCTGACCGGAATCTTTTCAACGGCCACGTGTCACAAGTTGATTGCGGCTGCGGGAAGCGCAGCCGCTCTTTTCCAGGCTCCCGACTCATTTTTCCGAAAACTCAAAGGATTAAGGCGTTCCTCTGTGGAGGCTTTTCTCAAAGAACGGACGAGGATCGACCCGGTGAAGGCGATGGCCTCCTGTGAAGAGCAGGGGATCTTATGGACGACTCTGGGCGATCCCGATTATCCTGAGCTGCTCCGGGAGATCCATGCCCCGCCCCTGACTCTATTCACAAAAGGGAAGAGGTTGCGCTGCGGGATGTATCCCCTGGCTGTGGTGGGGACCCGCCGATGTTCTCATTACGGACGGAGAGCCGTGGAAGAGATCACGGGAGGCCTTCCCTCACAGGTGGCTGTGGTGAGCGGTATGGCCGCGGGGATCGACGGCCATGCCCACCGGGAGGCCATGGATCAGGGGAAGGAGACCATCGCTGTCCTGGGAACAGGTGTTGATATCGTCTACCCTCAGGTGAACCGGCCACTTTACCGGGACCTGCTTCGAAAAGGGACCCTTGTGAGCGAGTTTCCTCCCGGGACGTCTCCCCAGAAACACCATTTCCCTCAAAGAAACCGTATCATCAGCGGCCTGTCGCGGGGAGTCCTGGTGGTGGAGTCATCACACAGGAGCGGGTCTCTCATTACCGCGTCCTTTGCCCTGGAGCAGGGACGGGATGTCTTTGCTGTTCCGGGTTCGATCTTCAGAGGGACCTGCCGGGGGACAAATGCCCTCATAAAAGCGGGGGCCGTCCCAGTGACCGGGGGAAACGATATCCTGCAGCTTTGGGGAGTGAAGAAAAAAGAGACCGGGGGAAAGGGGATGACACCCGTCTCCTTGACAGAAGATGAAAAAACGGTTATAAATCACCTGAGCACGGAAGAGCCCGTGAGTATGGAAGACATCTCCGCTGATTTAGAGGGATATCTTCCCATGGGGCGGCTCTCCGCAGCACTGCTGGGGCTGAAAATGAAAAAACGTCTCATGGAACTTGACAGCCGGCGGTTTGTTCTAAAAAATGAGGATGAATCATGAAGAAGAAAGATAATCTTATCGGGAAACTCGTCGAAGCCCTGACCGGTGAAAAGGCCGAACTCTCACGCGAGAAACTCGTCCAATATCTCACCGAACGGGGGATGGACAGGGAGTCCGTGAACACCATCGTCAAAAGAATGCAGGACCGCTCAGGGGACCAGGATGTTTTTCATACACAGGATCTTCTCCAGGGAGTGCGTATCTTCAATGCCCTGGAGCGGATGCTCTTTACGGAAGAGGCTTTGGACAAGCTCACGTTATGCAAATACCTGGGGCTCATCGACGAGAACGATATGGAAGAGACCATCGAGATCGCCCTTCAGATGGATATCCTTCCCGTGGAAGAGCCTGTCATCAGCAAGATCATCACCTATATCTCGGGAATCGACCTGGACACAGGTGAGATCCGGTTTTATCAGTAATTCTCTGAGACGTCCTTGATGACATCCGCAGCCAGGGCGACAAAAGCCTCGATATCCTCTGGTGTCGTATCGTATGAGGTCATCCACCGGACTTCATCGGCCTCCTCATCCCAGATGTAGAAGAACGATTTCTCCTGGATAAGCGGGATCGCCTGACGGGGCAGTCGGAGAAAGACTCCATTGGTCTCCACGGGCTGAAAGATCTCCACTCCGGGGAGGAGGGCTGCTTTTTCGGCCAGGATACGGGCCATGGCATTGGCATGTTCGGCGTTCTTGAGCCAGAGGCCGTCGTTGAGATAGGCGATGAACTGTGCTGCAAGGTAGCGCATCTTGGAACCCAGCTGCATGCCCTGCTTCCGGAGATATGGAAAGGATGAGGCGGCTTCCCGGTTAAAAAGGATCACAGACTCTCCGAACATCATCCCGTTTTTTGTCCCTCCGAAAGAGAGGATATCAACACCGGCATCGGCTGTGATGCTTTTCAGTGATGTGTGCAGGAAAGCTGCCGCATTGGCCAGACGTGCTCCGTCCATATGAAGATAAAGCCCGTTCTCATGAGCAAAGGCAGCCAGGTCTTTGATCTCCCGGGGAGAGTAGACTGTTCCCAGTTCCGTGGGCTGTGTAATGGAGATCACACGCGGCTGAGCATGATGCTCAACACCCAAAGCATGGAGAAGAGGCCGGACATGGGACGGGTTGAGTTTCCCGTCAGGAGTGGAGACGGTAAGGAGCTTGGATCCGGTGATGTTTTCAAGAGCACCGCATTCATCCACATTGATGTGAGACGTGGCCGGCGCGATGACTGCATGAAAGGGACGTAAGACCGAAGAGAGTCCCAGCACATTGGCGGCCGTTCCTGTAAAGACGAGAAAAGGATGAGCTTCCGGCCCGAAGGTCTGTTTCAGCTGCTCTTCGGCTCGCCGTGTGTAGGGATCATCGCCGTAAGAGACGTAATCATCCCTGTTCGCCTCCATCACGGCCTGCATGATCTTCGGATGAACCGGTGTATTATTGTCGCTTGCAAAACTTTTGCCCATAACAAACCTCCTTCTTCTCTATAGAGAATAACGAAAAAGAGCCTTCAGGTCAATTCATGAAGAAAAAGAGAGAGACGGCTCCCAGGGCGAGGAGAGTCCCCGCAAGGCTTCGAAGAGTCACTCTCTCCTTGTCGATAAAATGGGCCACGGGGATGAGGATAATCGGGGAGAGTGAGGTCAGAGTAAGGGCCACCCCCACAAAAATCGTCTTGACTGCATAAAGAGCCAGGATGACGCCGAGGACCGGGCCGATAAGGGTGCTGGTGGAGATGAAGAGAGCGGCGGGCCTGTCGCTGATAAATTTTCTGATATCTTTTGCAAAACGCTTTGTGAGGAGTGTAAAGAGGAAAAACGCGGAAAGGCCGAAAAGAGCCCGGATGAGATTTGATGTGATCACGGATAACCCCGAGGCCATCCCCATCTTCGAGAGGACCATGCCCAGAGCCTGGCCCAGGGCCCCTCCCAGAGCAAAGAGAAGTCCTTTTAGCTCGTGCGGTTCTTCTTCTCCGTTATCCTTCTTCTTTTTTTCACTGACCACCCAGCCCACGGCCCCGGCGGCGGTCACGATGGCCACCAGTTCCAGAAGAGAGGGTTTTTCATTCAGCATCCACCGGGACAAGGCTGTCCCGATGACAGGAGCAAGGCTCATGACCAGCATGGTGAGGCGGGGCCCCAGAAGGACAAAGGCTTCAAAAAGGAGGATGTCTCCCAAAAAAAACCCGATAAACCCCGAAAGACCCAGATAGAACCAGCTTGTTCCGGGGATAAGGCTCAGGGGGGTTCCGTGTAAGAGGAGATGAAGAAGGAGAAGGAACGGAAGGGCGATCCACATGCGGATGTGGGATACTGTAAATGACCCGATCCGTTTCCCCGCTTTTCCGAAAAAGACCGCATTGTAGGCCCAGCAAAGGGCAGCGCCGAGTCCGGCGAGTTCGCCTGTCATATGTGACCTCCAGAGGAAAAAATAGCAGAAAACAGAGCGATGTCAAACATTTCTCTTTACGAAATATAAAGGGCTTGAAAAAGATGGTATCCTCCTTCATAATGAGAAAAATGGAGGGATTATGGGGAATGAGCCTGTGAGAGAGAGAATTCAGCGACTTCGTGACCTGATAAACTATCATAATCGCCTCTATTATCAGGAAAATGCCCCGGAGATTTCCGATTTTGAATATGATGCTCTTCTCCGTGAACTCAGGGACCTGGAGGAGCAGTTCCCCGAAGAGAGAGGAGACAGCTCTCCTGCTCAACGCGTAGGAAGCGACCTCACAGGGAAGTTCCCGGAATATGTCCATGCTGTCCCCATGCTGTCCATCGATAATACCTATAATCTCTCTGAACTGTCCGAATTTTTTACACGTCTGAATAAGGCTGCGGGAGAGGCTGCAGAGGAGACCGTCTGCGAACATAAGATCGACGGTGTGAGCATGAGCCTCGTCTATGAAGAGGGGACACTTGTGCATGCCGTGACACGGGGGAACGGTGAAAAGGGGGAAGATGTCCTGGCCAATATCCTCACCATACCGTCTGTGCCGCGTAAGATCCCCCTGGGAGGACGCAGTGAGATCAGAGGGGAGGTCTTCCTCTCTCTCACCGATTTTCAGCGGATCAACAGAGAGCGGAGCGAGGAGGGCGGGGAACCCTTTGCCAATCCCCGTAACCTGGCTTCGGGGACATTGAAGCTTCTGGACCCCGCCCTTGTGGAAAAGAGGCATCTCAGTTTTTATGCTTACGGGAAAGGACTCATCGATGAACCTTGTCCATCCACACAATGGGGTTTTCTCTCCTTTCTCGGAGATATCGGGTTTCCTGTCAATCCCCATGTCACCCTCTGCCGGGGAGAGGGCGAGGCCTGGGATTATTGTTCCCTGTGGCAGGAAAAGCGCCATACCCTCGACTATCTCATCGACGGGATCGTGGTCAAAGTCAACCGGTTCGATCTCCAGGAAACCCTGGGAGCGACGATGAAAGCTCCCCGATGGGTGATCGCCTATAAGTTTCCCGCTGAACAGGCCCGGACCCTGATCAGGGATATTGTCATCCAGGTGGGACGGACGGGAATCCTGACGCCTGTGGCCGAAATGGACCCTGTCCTGCTTGCCGGAACCACTGTCCGCCGGGCCACTCTCCATAATGTCGATGAGATCGAGCGGAAGGACATCCGTATCGGAGACCATGTCATCGTGGAGAAAGGCGGGGATATCATCCCCAAGGTCACGGCTGTGGACAAAGACTCCCGCTCGGGGAAAGAGGAGCCTTTTGTCATGCCTCACCGGTGCCCCGTCTGTCACAGCCGTGTGGAGCAGCTTCCCGGTGAAGTAGCTTACCGCTGTGTTAATATCGCCTGCCCCGCTCAAGTCCGGGGGAGGCTGGAGAATTTTGTCTCCAAGGCCGGCCTTGATATGGATTTCATCGGGCCACGGCTCCTGGAGCTTCTGGTGGAAAGAGAGATGGTCCGTCATTTTTCAGACCTTTTTCATCTGGATTACAAGGCCCTGGCCGGGATGGAGGGGCTCGGGGAGAAGTCTGCGGAGAATATCAGGAAAAGCGTGGAGAAGAGCCGGCGGGTGCCCCTGAATGCCTTTCTCACTGCCCTGGGGATCCCCTATGTCGGGAAAAAGGGAGCGCGTCTTCTGGCCTCCCGGTTTAACAGCCTTTCCGCCCTCATGGACGCTCGTGAGGACGAGCTCACGGGAATCGAAGGAATCGGGGAGAAGACGGCCCGCAGCGTCCTTTCTTTTTTCAACAACAGGGAGAACAGGGAAGAGGTGAGAAGACTCATGAAGGAGGTCATGCTCACAGGAGGGGGGACTCCAAAGGAGGGCCCCTTGACAGGCCGGACATTTGTCATCACCGGGACACTGCGGTCCATGAGCCGCCAGGAAGCCGAAGAGATCATCGTCAACGGCGGAGGGAGACTCAGCTCCTCGGTGAGCGCGAAGACACGGGCTCTCATCGTGGGAGAGAATCCGGGGTCAAAACTGGAGAAGGCCGGAAAACTCGGTATTCCTCTCTGGGATGAAGAGGAGTTTTTAAAGCAGTGCCGTCCCGGGGAAGATGAGCGCTCATGAAGATCCTCTATATCATCACGAAACTTGAACTCGGGGGGGCGCAGAAGGTCTGCCTGGCCCTGGCCCGGCATTTTGCCCGGGAGCATGATGTCTATGTGATGACCGGTCCCGGAGGAGACCTCAACAGCGAGGCCCGGGAGTTCCTGGGTGAGCGTCTGGTCATCAATCCCTGGCTCAGGCGCCGTGTGAACCCGTATCATGATATCCGGGCTTATCTCTTCATCAAAAGGTTCATCAGGCAGCATGCCTTTGATATTGTCCATACCCATTCATCGAAAGCGGGGATCATCGGGCGCCAGGCGGCATTCCGGGCCCGGACGCCCAGGATCTTTCACACGGTCCATGGTTTCCCCTTTAACCGTTTCCGGTCCTTTGCGGCCAACCTGGTCTATGTGACTTTGGAAAGGCTGTGTGCCCCGTTGACGGAGAAATTGATCTGTGTCACAGCGGAAGATGTCGCGTTGGGAAAGGAAAAGAGAGTGGGACGCCCCGGCCAGTATGTCGTCATCAGGGCGGCTGCAGACCTGGAGGCCTTCGGGTCGTATGAAGCTGATGACGGCCTCTTCCGGAAGACGTGGGAGATTTCTCCCGATGCTCCCGTCGTGGTTCAGGTCTCCTGTTTGAAACCCCAGAAGAACCCGGTGGATTTTGTGGACATCGCCGTGAAGGTGAACGAAAAACGCAGCCCGAAGGCCTGCTTTATCCTTATCGGAGACGGGATCCTTCGTGATGCCGTGGAGGAGCGGATCAGGACAGCGGGTGCTGCTCCAGTTGTCAGACTGGCCGGATGGCAGACGGATGTCCGCCCGTTTCTTGCTGCTGCGGATGTCGTGACGCTGACCTCTCTCTGGGAAGGCCTGCCCATCGCCATCATCGAAGCTTTTGCCATGAAGAAAAGTATGGTGGCCACGGCGATCAACGGAAACCGTGAGGTGATCCGGCATGGAGAAAACGGTTATCTTTATGAACCCCGGGATATTGCAACAGCCGCGCGTTTCATCGGGGAGCTTCTTGATGATCCCGGCAAAGGGAAGAGAATGGGAAAGGCCGGATATGAGAGGATTTTAAGGGACTTTTCAATAGAAAAGATGGTCGAAGACACGAAAAAGCTTTATTTTTCTCCGCCTGAGCGTCATACTTGTGATATTGACACTGATACAAACTGTGGTATAGTATAAAGTAAAGAAAAGGAGAGCTGCCATGGATTTCAAAAAGGATATCTATCAGGATCCGGATATCAAAAAATATGTCAAAATAATCGCTCGTGATCCCCGGACTTTTGCATCCCTGGCCAACGCCCTTCTCAATAAAGGTTATGTCGATGAAGCCATCAGTGTCTGTGAAGAGGGGCTGGAAGCTGATCCTGATTTTATCGCCGGCCGTGCTGTCCTGGGAAAGTGCTATGTGAAAGACGGGAAGATCGACAAGGCCCAGGAGGAGTTTGAAGCTATTCTGGAGCAGAACCATGATAATGTCGTGGCCCTCATCGGATTGGGGGAGATCTACTACTCCATGGAGGAGTACAGCGGAGCTCTGGAGATGTATGAGCGCCTTCTTTTCATCGATCCCATGAATGAAGAGTTCCAGGAGATGGTGGAAAAGATCAAAGGGCTGCAGAGCGGAGCTATCCCGGCTCCCTCCAGAGCGGAGACTCCCGTTGAAACCCCGGAAGGGGAGGGAGAAGAGGCCCCGGAGCCTTTTCAGGCAGAAGAGCCGTACCCGGAGGAAGCCGCTCCCTCTTTTGACAGGGAGCCTGCTGCTGAAGAACCCCCGCCTGTCTCCCCCGGGGAGACCCTGGTCACGGCTGACAGCGTGGATGCCCTTCTGAACCTTATCGGGGAGACTGTGGTCCGGGCCAGACATGTCCTGGAACGCGGTTTTGACGAAAGCAATCAGCTTCTCTTCAACCGGCTGGCTTCGGGGACGAACCGTTCTGTCTGGGAAGACGTGAACCGCCGACTGGACTCTTATTTGAGTCAAGAAGCTGACGAAGGGGAGATCGTTCCCATCGAACGGGGAGTCTCTCCTCATAAATCCGAAGAGATCGAGATCGACGGAACAGAAAATATCGGTATTGCCAGCAAACAGGAAGTGAAGATCGATCAGAATATTGTCTCCTATGACAGCATCGTCTCCAACGACCAGATCGCCTATGAAAGCGTGGCGAAAAACCACGAAGAGGATGAGGAGGCCGGAGTGCTTCCCGAAGAGGAGATCCCCGAGACGACTCTGAAAGGCGCTGATGCCCTGGATATGGACCTTGAGGAGAACGAAGGCGAGGGCGAAGAGAGCCTGATCCCGGAAAATGTCCTTGAAGAACCGTTAACCGAAGAGCCTGCGTCTTCAGCAGAAGAGGAGGGGCTTTCTGTTCCTCCTTCTGAGCCGGAAGACGATCTGCAGGAGGAGATCCTCGACGCCGAAGAGGAGATCCTGGATGAAGAGGAGGGCCTTCTTGACGAGGGACTGGACGAGATCAGTGAGGAGCCGCCTGCCGGGCTCCCGGAAGAGGAGATCGAACCCGGGCTTTCATCCGAGGCAACGGGAACAGATGCCGCCCCTGCTTTTGACAGTGAGGAGACTCTTTCCCCGGAGGAAGGAGACGGAGACTTCCGGGAGGATTCCTATCCTTCCCTGGAAGAGGATGTCAGCCACCCCCAGGACCTGAACGCTCTTATGGCAGAAGCAGAGAAGAGCCTCTCCGGAGCAGGGATCGAGACAGATGAGGGGCTTGAAGACGACATTATGGACGAGCTGGAAGCCGAGACGAGGTCTCTGCAGGATGCCAAAAACCGTGAAGCCTTTTCAGGTGAATCTCTTGTCCATCTTGATGAAGAGAGTTCTCTCGCTGAGGGAGACAATGATAAATTTTCCGGCCATCAGGAGATCGATGTGGGTTCGATGGAGCCTTCCGGAGAACGGGAAGAGAGCAAATTTCAGGGGCACGATGAGCTGGAGATGACAGAAACAGCCATTCCCCGGCCCTCGGCTCCGCAGCCCTCTGCCCAGCAGATGGAACCGCCTTCCGACCTGGACCTGAAAGAGGAGCCTCTTACGGCCTCGATCCCGGAAACAGGGGAGATTTCCATTGACGAGACGCGAAAAGATAATGATAATGCTGATGAGCTGGTCGATGCCGACGATGAAACGTTGGATGATATCGGAAAATGGCTCAATGACCTTTAAGCTGAGGAGTTTGTATGGATTATAAAGTGATGCTTGACGGAACATTAAAAAAGGTTGAAGGGGCCCTCACAGTCAGCTTTTGCGGAGTAGACGGCCTGGGGATCGCCAATTCCACCTATCCCGTGTTGCCGCCTAATCTGGAGATCGGCGATGCACAAGTGGCCACTTTTATTGTGCATAAGAGGGATTCGCTCAAACAAATCGGCGTCGAAGGGTTTGTTGAGGATATTACCATCGCCGGACGGTACGTCGTCCTGATCAGGATGGTCAGTGAAGACTATTTTGTGAGCATGATCTGTTCACAGCTGGTCAATGTCAAAAAAGCACGATACCATCTCTATCTTCTGGCCGAACAGCTCAAGAGAGAGATCACATAGGAACCAAGGAGGAAAAATGGCCATTATAGGGATCAATGATTTACGGAACGGAATGGCTCTTGAAAAGGACGGTAAGCTTTACTGGGTTGTCAAGGCTGAACATGTCAAGCCGGGAAAAGGAAATGCCTTCTGCAGAGCGAAATTGAAAGAAGTGGAATCGGGCAAGACTGTGACTGAGACATTCAAGGCCGCAGACAAACTCAATGAAGTCCGTCTTGAGATGAAGGAGTGCCAGTACTTATATAATGATGAGCATAATTTCTTTTTTATGAATATGGAGACTTTTGAACAGTTTGGTCTCTCATCCGACTCTCTCGAAGAAGAGAAGAAGTTCATGAAAGAGGATATGATCGTCTTTATCCTTATGTACGGAGACAAGCCGGTGGGGATCAATCTTCCCAATTTCGTGGAGCTTCAGATCGTCGAGACTGAGCCTGCGATCAAAGGGGATACCGTCTCCGGGGCGACAAAGACTGCTGTCCTGGAAACGGGCCATGTCATTCAGGTGCCCCTGTTCGTCAACCAGGATGAAGTGATCAAAATCGACACACGGACCGGGGAGTATCTGGAAAGGGTCAAATAATGCAGCTTTTTGACATGTTGCAGAAAATGGTCGAAAACGAGGCTTCCGACCTTCATTTCAAGGTGGGGAGTCCGCCCATGATGCGTCTGGATGGCGTCCTGCAGCCGGTGGGTGATTTCAAACTCTCACCTGAGCAGACCCTGGCCATTGCCAAGCAGTTCATGAACGATAACCAGTTTACCCGCTTCGAAGAGGAGCATGAGCTTGATTTTTCCGTGGGCATCAGGGGAATGGGCCGTTTCCGTATCAACTGCTTTATCGCCCGGGGGGCTGTCGCCATCGCCCTGCGGCGTATTTCCACCCAGATCCTCTCTATCGATGATCTCAATCTTCCCGACAAGCTGAAGGATATCGCCCTTCTGCCCCGGGGGATGGTCCTTGTGACAGGAACCACGGGAAGCGGAAAATCAACGACTCTGGCGGGGATGATCGATTTTATCAACTCCATGGAGCGTAAGCATATCATTACTGTCGAAGATCCCATCGAGTATCTTTTTTCCGATAAAAAAAGCATTGTCAACCAGAGGGAGATCGGATCGGATACGGAGAGTTTTTCTCAGGCCCTGAGACGTATTCTCCGTCAGGACCCCGATGTCATCATGATCGGAGAGATGAGGGATCTGGAGACGATTCAGACAGCTATCACAGCTGCCGATACCGGGCATCTCGTGATGAGCACCCTGCATACCACAAATGCCATGCAGACGATCAACAGGATCATTTCCCACTACCCGCCGCATCAGCATGATCAGATCAGAATTCAGCTGGCGTCCACACTCCAGGCCATCATCTCTCTCCGCCTGATCCCCAAAGCCACAGGCTTCGGACGGGTCCCGGCGGTGGAGATCCTTGTCAATACGCCCTATATTTCTGAATTGATCACCGACCAGTCCCAGACTTTTCTTGTGTCAGAAGCCATTGAAAAGGGGGAGCAATACGGAATGCAAAGTTTCGACCAGTCGATCATGAAACTCTACAAGAGCGGACTGATCACCCTGGAAGAGGCGCTGAAGCGGTGCAGCAATCCCGATGATTTCAAGCTGAAGATCCAGGGAATCGATTCGTCCAGCGTGTCCGATATGTGGAATATGTAGGGGTGAGAAATGGCTGCCGATCTCGATAAAAAACTGTTGCAAGTCTCTAAATTCATTCAAAAAGGGCAGCTTGAACGGGCCGTAAAAGAGTACCAGAAACTGGCCACTCTCCATAAAAGAGATCCCAAGATCCTCAACTCTCTGGGAGATACCTATATCAAGCTCAAACAGATCGACAACGCTCTCGGCGTGTTCAACGATGTTGCGGACAAATACATCAAAGACGGTTTTTATCCCAATGCCATTGCGATCTACAGAAAAATGCTCCGGTTCAAACCTGATGAGATCGACGTCAAACTGAGACTGGCTGACCTTTATGTCAAAGTGGGGATGTTTTCCGATGCCGAGTTTTACTACAATCAGTTTGCCGACCATTTCGTGCATCGGGGAGAGATCATCAAGGCTATCCCGGCGTTTGAAAAGATCTGTTCCATCAACCCCGAAAATATCGAGCTCCGGAAGACTCTGGCCGGACTCTACTTCCGTGTGGAGAACATCGACAAGATGTTTGCCATGTATAAAGAGGTCTTTGATTACCTCATGGCAAAAAAGGACAACGACGGCCTGGCTGATGTCTTCAACACCGTCACGGCAGTCTCCAATAAGAACAATCTTCTGACAAATCCCACCTACTTTACCATCTTTGAAGAGTATATCACCTATCTCTTCCGTATGAATGAAGGAAGCCTGGCCAAAAAGAGCGCCATGGATATGGCCGGAATCTATCTGGAGCTGGGAAATCCGCGGTGGGCCCAGGCGCTCTATAA
>CAZNOX010000016.1:14186-44864 GCA_964574875.1 uncultured bacterium
GCCGAGCCGGCCATGGTGGAATCTCCTGAAGTGGAGACCCATGTCTACGGTGAAGAGGAGGCCGCAGAGGATATCAACATCTCTTTGGGGGATGTGGAGGTCTCTACAGGAGAAGAGTTCAAGGATAAACTCAAGTCTGTGGATCTCGGTGCCGAAGAGGAGGAGCCGGAGATCTCTGTGGAGATCGAAGGCGAAGAGTCAGAAGAGGCCCCCGGAGAGGCTGTGGCCGCCCCTGAGACGGCTGAGGCCGCTCCTGCTGTCACGGAGAAACAAGGATTTTTTGATGATGATGAAGAGATGAATATCGAGTTTGAGGTAGAAGTGGGCGCCGGGGGCAACATGGAAGTGAAAGAGAAACCGGCCCAGAAAGAAAATCTTGAGACAGCCCTGGCCGACATCTTTTCCCAGTACAGTGAAAAGCTGGGTGACCAGCAGAGCCTGTTGTCCAATATCAACGACCTGGACAGCGAAGAGTTCATCCCGTCAGTGGATGAGATCGTCAACACCTTTAAAAAGGGGCTTGAAGAGCAGCTGGGGGGAGATCCCCAGGCGCATTATGATATGGGGATCGCCTATAAAGAGATGGGACTCTATGACAGTGCCATCGGCGAATTCAGAAAGCTCTCCCTGCTCCCCCAGTACCGGTTCAAGAGCCTGAATCTCCTGGCTCAGACACTGGTGGAAAAGGGAGATTACCAGGAAGCTGTGGAAGAGTTTCTCGAAGTCCTTGAGGATGAAAACCTCACCGAAGAAGAGCGGGACGGGGTTCTCTACAATATCGTCGTCGCCTATTTCCGCGCAGAGCGGTATCCCGAAGCGTTTGATTACTACAACCGGATCAGCAGTCATCAGATCTTCAAAAAAGACGAACTGTTCAACGTGATCCGGAAAAAACTCCATACCCTCTTCCCGGACGATATCAGGGAAGAGGAGGTGCCGGCGTCTGAAGGGGGTGTCGACTGGGGTGATGACGCCCCGCTCTCCATTGAACATGAAGAGAGTCCCTTTGCTGACGTGACAGTGGATGAGGAGGAGAACGGGGAGAACGAACCCGTCCTCTCAGAAGAGGGGCGTCCTGAAACCTTACCCGCTGCGGGGATGGAGCATCTTCTTTCAGAACTTGAAGAGCTCAAGGACTCCGTGGCGACAAACGAGGACCTCATCAAGGATAACTCAGAACTCATCACCCTTCTGCTCCAGTCGCGGGAAGAGACACAGCAGTTAAAAAACGGATGGGAAGCTCTTGAGGAGAGGATCCGCACTCTTGAGACGCTGGACCAAAGACTGGAGGCCCTGGAAAAGCGCATGGATGACCTTGAAGGGTCCCCGGGGGGGGGAGAGGGGGATGGAGAAGATGCCATTACCCTGGAAGAGAAACGTCTTCTTGTCAAAGATCTGAAAAATTTCAAAGAAGAGATCATGAGCCCCGATTTTCATGATGCTATGGACTTGATCAGGACTCTCTCCCGTGAAGGAGAATCGGGACTGCTGCACCGCATCATGGACGAAACGGCCTCCCTGCAGGAGAGCCTCTCAGAAACCCGGCCTGAAAAACAGAAGAAAAACAAGAAAGAACCCCCGCCTGAAGAGTCCACAGAACTCCTCCCTCCTGCGGATGAGGAGGAAAAGTTGCCCGGCCCGGGCGAACTGCTTGAACCTCCTCCCGGCGAAGACGAGCCGGAGGAAGAGGGTCAGGACGATGATGACAAGATCTCATATTTCTAACAAGGGAGCGATGTGAGTTACGAATCATTTTACGGGATGAAGGAGCCGCCTTTTTTCAACATTCCCGATGAACGGTACTTTTTTACCTATCCCCAGAATGAGAAGGCCATCTTCAAGATCATTCATACGGTCAAGCGGAGGATGGGGCTGGCTGTGGTCACCGCGGGGATCGGGACAGGCAAGACCATGCTCAGCCGGAAGATCCTGGAGATGCTCAATAACGAGTTCTTCGAGACATCACTTATTGTCATGGTCCATAATCAGGTGGAACCCCTCTGGTTTCTCAGAAAGCTGGTGATCCAGTTTGGAGGAGACCCGGGTGATGCCGACAAGATGAAGCTTCTCAACATCCTCTATAAGCGGTTGATGGATGTCTCGGCTCAGGGGAAGATCCCTGTTGTGATGATCGATGAAGCCAACATGATCCAGAACAAGGAGTTTTTCGAAGAGATCCGAGGATTATTGAACTTTGAACATAAAACGGGGAAACTCATCAATTTTGTCTTCTTCGGCCTGCCTGAACTGCGGGAAAACCTGCGGATGGATATGCCCCTGACCCAGCGAATTGCTACGGCCATCGAATTGCGCCCCATGGATGAGAAGACCACGATCCAGTATATCCGGCACCGTCTCATCGTGGCAGGAGCCAAGAGGATGATGTTTGACCAGGATGCCATTATGATGATCTACAAATACTCCGGCGGGATCCCGCGGCTCATCAACACCATCGCTGACAATGCCCTTCTCGAAGGATTTATCGAGAAGACCGAAGTCATCAATAACCGTATTGTCAACAACACGCTGGTGGATCTGGGAATGATCACCACAGCGCGGTGACATGACCTTTGCCGATCTGCATCTTCATACACGTTTTTCCGATGGACAGCTGATTCCGGATGAGCTGGCTTCTCTTCTCAGCGGCCGTGATATTGCTGTAGCAGCCGTCACGGACCATGATTGCCTGACCCCTTCGCCGGAAGGCCCCTCTTCCATCCGGTGGATCAGGGGAATCGAGCTGAGCACCACCTTCAGCAACAGTGAAGTCCACCTGCTGGGTTATGGTCCCGATCCGCAATCACCCCGTCTCCTCTCGGCTCTTGAAGAGATCAGCAATGAGCGCAGGGATCGGTTCCTCCGGATGGTCTCAAGGGGAAAGGGGCTGAATCTGTTCAGGGACGACCCCGATCTCTCTTTTCTCGGGAGCACCAGGGCTCCGGGGCGCTACCACATGGCCCGGCTTCTGAAACAGTACGGAGCCGTCACAACCATGCGGGAGGCCTTCGCCCGGTATCTGGGAGAGGGAAAACCGCTCTATGAACCCGTTCGTCTTCTGGATGTCACTGAAGGGCTGGACCTCTTGAAAGAGAGCGGAGCCCTTGTCTCTTTTGCCCATCCCCAACGCACAAAAAAAGACGAGCTGATCAGAAAACTCGCCGGGCGCGGCCTGGATGCTTTGGAAGCCTATTACCCGTTTCATGATCCGCTCATCACAAAGTACTACTTGAATCTTGCACAAAAGTATCATATGCTCGCAACAGGAGGAAGTGATTATCACTACGGGACATATGGATTTCAGTTACCCCAAAAATCAGTGGCTCCTTTTCTTGCTGCTCTTCATCTCCGCTAGCGTGTCTTGGGCACGCCCTCTTTTTTTCAACCAGGGGGAGATGATGTATACGTTTTCACGCGGGCTCACTGATTACAGGCTGGAAGGGATCCCCCTTGAGCTTATCTATGCAGGAGCATCCCCTGTGATCTTCAATAATATCCTCTTTAATGCTGTTCCCGGTGAAGAGGGCGTCGATTTCTTTTTCCCTTCGGGCTCCCGGCTTGTGGACAACAGCCTCGTGGGAGTGGAGGCTGCAGACAGCTATGAGAACTACTTCTTCTTTCTCAACAAGACCAAGACCTCGTTTCTGGGAGACTACTACACCCACCTCGGAGTGAGGGACGGTTATTGGAAAGGAAAGAACTACATGGCCCGGTATGAGGCGGGAACCCAGAAGGTCTTTTTCTTCATTTCAGACCACGACCTCATCCGTGAAGACGATACACGGGAATATGTCTTCAGCCTCTTCCGGTATGAGACGGAGGTGGGAGGGGTCGCCGTTCACGGGAAAAGAGAGTACATCAAAACAACCGATGACCACTCACTGGCGCTGTATGAAGGGGGGATCGCCTGGAAAGGATTCTCGTGTTCCGGCGCTTTTATCCCCGAAGAGGACCGGTTCAAAGCCGGAGTGGAGTACCGGGGAAAAGCGGGGAAAACAGAGATCCGCATCAACCCTTTTCTCCGTGAGGACTCCCTGGATGTGGACATGGACCTCAAACGCGGAGCGTTGTATCTGAAGAAGAGAGCCCGCTACGACTGGATGGCTCCGTACGAGACCGTTTATTACGAGGCGGGATTGACAGCGGGATCCACCGGGCATCTTTTCCTGCGCTATGCCGACCATATGACTCATCCCCTCTACAGTTACGACAATGCCTTTATCCCCGGGGCGGCCTACAACATCCCGGTGAGGGCCGGAGAGCATCTCATGATCATCGCCGAAGGGGACCTCCTCTTTACAAAAGAAGAGAAGAGTACTTTGAGAAATTATCTTTATACAGAGTTTTCCTTTTTCCAGGGAGACCTGACGGTCAAAAGTTTTCTCAGAAATACGATTCTGACGCCTTCTGAAGATTCCGACGGGTCATTTTCCACCGATTTTTTCCTTGCCCTGGCGCTTGTCAATACAGAAGTCGATGTGACCGTGGAAAACATCTTCGATCAACCTCTTGTCTCGGAGAATGACGCGGAAGAGTCAGGGCGCAAAATGACCTTTTATCTTCGATGGTTTTTCTATAATTGAGTTTTTATCTTGAAAAAGGCTCAAAAAACGGTATCATAAGTCAAAAAACGATATCATCGAAGGCAGATTGCACGCTGTATGGTGCCTGGGCCTAAGAAAAGGAGTGACACGAATGAAGAGAGTCGAAAAGTGGAAATGGGTTTTGATTGTCCTCGTTTTTATCCTGATGCTGCTGACTTCTCTGCCTTCGGCAGGGTTGATTAAGGATGAGAAGATCGCCAGGTTTTTCCCTGGCAAAGTGAACCTGGGACTCGATCTTCAGGGGGGGACCCATGTGGTCTTTGAAGCTGATGTCGATGATCTCAGACAGAAATATGCAGAACGGAATCAGGAACTGAAGAAAAATGATATTGAAGAAGCTATGGCCCGGGCCATGGAGATCCTGACAAACCGTATTGACAAGTTCGGCGTCACGGAGCCTCTGATCCAGCGTCAGGGAACCGACCGGATCATTCTGGAGCTGGCCGGCGTCAAGGATCCCGAGCGTGTGGCAGAAGTCGTCGGGAAGACAGCCTACCTGGAGTTCAAACTTGTCTCTGATGTCAATCCGTCAGAGTACCTTGATGACAAGGGCGAACCGCTTCCGGGGAAACAGATCCCGGCACAGCTGCAGCTCCGGTATGAAAAAGATGAAGAGACGGGAAGCCGGATCCCCTATCTCCTGGTGAAAGACCAGGTCGTCCCCGGGGCTACGCTGACAGATGCCTATGTCACCACCAAAAATGCCGAGTATGTGGTGGGATTCAGGCTCAATGCTGAAGGAGCCCGTGAATTCGCCCGTATCACTGAAAGTAATATCGGACGCCGCCTGGCCATTGTCCTGGATGATGTCGTTGTCTCTGCTCCTCGGATCAACAGCGAGATCCCGTCGGGTGAAGGAGTCATCGAAGGGGGTTTTACACCCCAGTCTGCACGTGACCTGGCTCTGATCCTGAAAACCGGAGCACTTCCCGTGAAATTGAATATTGCCGAAGAACGGACTGTGGGAGCATCCCTGGGACGCGATTCCATCCACGCAGGGATCAAAGCGATCGTCATCGGGTTCATCGCCGTCATCATCTTCATGATGGTCTACTACGGCCTTTCCGGAGTCATCGCCGACATGGCCCTGATCTTCAACCTGATCATCATCCTGGGAGTCCTGGTCCTGTTTAATGCCACGTTGACTCTGCCGGGACTGGCCGGTATCATTCTCACCATCGGAATGTCCGTGGATGCCAACGTCCTCATCTTCGAGCGGATCCGTGAAGAGCTGAAGAACAACAAAAGCGTAGGGAAAGCCGTGGAGAACGGGTTTGCCAGGGCCTTTATCACCATCCTTGATGCGAACATCACCACAGTCATCACCGCTGTGGTCCTCTATAATTTCGGAACGGGGCCCATCAAAGGGTTTGCCGTAACGCTGATGATCGGGATCCTGGCCAGTATGTTTACGGCCCTGTTTGTCTCCCGTGTCATCTTTCAGACGATTTTGGCCCGTAAAAATGTGACAAAACTGAGTATTTAAGGTTGGGAGAAGAATATGGAACTCATTAAAAATACAAATATCAACTTTGTATCGAAGAATGTCCGGCGGGGGGCCTTCCTCTTTTCAGGGATCCTGATCCTTATCGGGATCGCCTCTTATATCATCGGAGGAGGATTCAACCTGGGCATCGATTTCGCCGGCGGGTCGATCATTCAATATAAATTTGAACAACGCCCGCCTCTCAATGAATTACGCGATGTCCTTAAAGAAGCCGGACTGGGGAAAAGCATTATCCAGACATTCGGAAGCCCCAAGGAAGTCGTGATGAAACTGAGTGAAGGCAGTGATGTGGAGCATCTGAAGAAGATCATGACGGAGAAGTATGGGGAGGGAGCCGATATCCGCCGTGAAGAGACTGTGGGCCCTTCCATCGGACGTGACCTGAAAAACCAGGCCTTCTGGGCGGTCCTCTGGTCTCTGGTGGGGATCCTCATCTACATCTCGTGGCGTTTTGAGCTGAAGTATGCCATCGGTGCCATCGCCGCTCTCTTTCATGATGTCCTCATCACCCTGGGCGCATTCGCTCTCTTTAAGTATGAATTCAACACTCCTGTTCTGGCAGCGATCCTCACCATCATCGGATATTCACTCAATGACACCATCGTTGTCTTTGACCGGATCAGGGAGAATATCCGGATCGAGAGGCCCCGTTCCACAGGACATTATGAAAAAGTCGTGAACGGAGCGATCAATTCTTCTCTTTCACGGACAGTCATCACTTCACTCACGACCCTGTTTGTTGTCATCGTCCTCTTCTTTTTCGGCGGAGAGGTCTTGAGAAACTTCTCCTTTGCTCTCCTCATCGGGATCATCGTGGGAACCTACTCATCGGTCTTTATTGCCAGCCCTATCCTTATCGAAGCCCATTTAAGGGTCGGCACGAAGAAATAGCAAAAAGGATGCAGCCGTTTACGGCTGCATCCCCCTTTTCTCAATATGACACTGGAACTGATCATAGAAATCCTCTTATTTATCATCACTGTGATCGCTATATTCCTCCAGCCAGCCGGCGTTCCCGGTAATTTTATGGCTGTTGGTTTTCTTCTTCTCCACAGGCTCATTTTTCATGACGGAGCCTCCTGGTTTTTTATCTTCGGCGGGCTCCTCCTCGCTCTTCTTGGAGAGGGAGTCGAGTCCATCATGGGGGTCATGGGCGCCAGGCGTTACGGGGCCACAAAATGGGGAATGGCAGCGGCATTTGCCGGAAGCCTCATCGGAGCTGTGATCGGGACAGCCCTGATTCCCGTGATCGGAACTCTCCTGGGGATCTTTGCAGGAGGATTTCTCTTCACGTTCCTTGTGGAATCCTTTCTGGTCCGTCAGGGCGTTCAGAAAGGGTTGAAAGCCGGTGCAGGGACTCTCCTGGGCCGGGTGATCTCCACGGCATTCAAGTACAGTGTGGGTTTTATTCTTCTCCTGTTTATGGCCTGGGGGTTCTGGCTGTGAGATACGTCTGGGAGACAGCTCCTTTTCCGGATGAGATCGTATCCCACATGGTCTCGGCCTATAAGCTGGACCCTGTGGTCGCTGCGCTGGTCTCGCAGAGGCTCGCGAACAACGGGATGAGTCCCGAGGAGTATCTCGAGCCCCGGCTCGAACACCTCCATGATCCGTTCCTTCTGCCGGATATGGAGAAAGCTGTGAAGATGATCAGGACATCCGTGAAAAACAAAGAAAAGATCTGTGTCCATGGGGATTATGATGTGGACGGGATGACCGCCACTGTCCTCCTTGTGACGTGCATCACCGCCATGGGCGGGGATGTCACGTGGTATATTCCTCACCGTATGGACGAGGGGTACGGATTGAGCACAGAGACGGTCCGGTATCTTCACAAACAGGGCGTCGCCCTTGTGATCACAGTGGATTGCGCTATCACGGCTTTTGAGCCTGTCAAAGAGGCCAGAGAGAAGGGGATGGCCGTGATCATTACAGACCATCACGTTCCCGAAGACAAACTCCCTGAGGCCCAGGCTGTGATCAATCCGAAAAGGGAGGGATACCCTTTCGGTGACCTTGCAGGAGTGGGGGTTGCCATGAAACTTGCCCAGGCCCTTGAAGGAAGGCTTGACAAGAGTGCTCTGGCGCTGGCAGCGTTTGGGACCGTTGCCGATATTGTCCCTCTTGTGGGGGAGAACAGGGTGATCGTCTCATTGGGGTTGAAAGAGATGACATCTCCTTTTTTTATCACACTCGCCCGAAAAGCCGGGGCTGACCCCGCACGGCTCTCCTCGTATGATATCGGATACCGGATGGCTCCCCGGATCAATTCCGTGGGAAGGCTGGGCCGGGCAGGGGATCTCATCTCTCTCTTTCTGGAAGAAGACCCCTCCCGTCTGAACCAGGAGGTCACATTCCTGGATGATGTCAATTCGGAGCGCCGGGGGCTGGAAAAGGAGATCACCCTCCAGGCCCGGCGTCAGGTTGAAGAGATGCCCCTTGAAGAGTCGTTTTTCCTTACTATCGCGGGAGAGGGATGGCACAATGGTGTCCTGGGAATCGTGGCCTCCCGGATCTGTGATGAATTTCACCGACCTGTCCTTGTGATGAACCGGGAGGGGAACCTGCTTCGGGGATCGGGAAGAAGTCTTCCCGGAATCGATCTCCTCGGACTGCTGCGCCATGAAAGAGATCTTTTTGAGCGTCTTGGAGGGCATAGCCAGGCCGTGGGTTTTTCTCTGCCCGTGAAGAACCTGAAGAGACTGCGTGAGCGGATCAACACCGTTGTCAGAGAGGAAGGGGCAGGCCTTCTGGTCCCGCGTCTCCGTCCCGATATCAGGCTTTCGCCGGGACAACTCACCTGGGGGATCATCGATTCCCTTGAAAAGATGCAGCCCTTCGGGCTTCAGAATCCCAGGCCGCTGTTTGTCGTGGATGATGTCCGCCTGGATGAAAGACCCGCTCTTGTGGGGGCGGACCATATGAGATTTCGTTTTCCCGGGGGGGAGGGCCCTGTTCACGTCATCGGATTTTCCATGGGACGGGAGAGGGAACGGCTTCACTCTCCGGTGAGCCTTGCAGGTTTTCTTGAAAAAAACGAGTTCAACGGCCAGACATCCCTTCAGTTTCGCCTGAAAGACTGGTCCAACACATTTCAAAAGAGTGGCGGCCTTGAGCGCAGCCGGTTTGTCGGCCTGTTCAGGACAATTCACAAAAACAAAGGGATCCCCCTTGATGACCTCATCCGCCAGGACGACTCCCGCTATACGGAGAATCGTCTCCTGATCCTCGAAGAGATGGGCGTGGTCAATCGATTCGGAGACCGTTATTATGCCGCAGAAATGAACACGCAGGAGAAGATCCCTTTTGAAACGTCGACACTCTACTGCCGATGGAAGGACGCCCTGGAGTCATGAATTCCTCCCGGAAAAATAAGATCCTGGCCCCTGCGGGAAGCTTTTCCCAGGGAGCCGCCGCTCTCAGAGCGGGAGCTCATGCGCTCTATGCGGGACTCCCGGGTTTTAACGCACGGAGGATGGTGGAATCTTCTCTCTCCTCCATGGACGATTACTTAGGATTGCTCCACTACACAAAGGAGCAGGGGGCCGAATTCCATTGCGCCGTGAACATCCTCATCAAGGACCATGAGGTGGGAAAAGTCATGAAGGCGGTCACTGCTGTGGCAGAAGCGGGAGCGGATCTCTTTATTGTCCAGGACTACGGACTCCTTCTCCTCCTTCTGAAAGAGTTTCCTGAAATGACGCTTCATGCATCCACACAATGCGCTGTTGACGGGTCTTTCGGATTCTCCTTTTTGCAGGATCTCGGGGTCAAAGGTGTGATCCTTCCCCGGGAGGCTGACGTGAACACGATCTCACGCTGGCGGCAGGCTTTCCCCCGTCTTCATCTGGAAGCCTTCATCCACGGCGCGTTATGCTACAGCATTTCGGGGCAGTGCTATTTCAGTGCTTTTATCGGCGGCCGTTCGGGAAACCGCGGCCTGTGCGGACAGCCTTGCCGGAGGATCTATCGTCATGAGGAGAAGGCCGGGCATCTTTTTTCCTGTAAAGACCTCTCTCTCTATCCTGAGATGAAGAGGGTCCTCTCTCTCGGCCTGGATTATCTCAAGATCGAAGGACGGGCAAAAGGAGAAGAGTACACCGCAGCCGTTGTCCGTTTTTATAAAGAGATCATCGACGGGGTTTCCGTCCATAGAGAAGAGCTCCTTGATTTTATCTATAACCGGGAATACACCACCGGAGGGATGTTTCAGGATCCTGATATGCTCAATCCCCGTTATATCAATCACCGGGGGCGTCCTGTGGGCCTGATCCGGGGAAACGAAGAGGGGCGGCAGGAGATCCGGTTAACCCGTGACGTCCGAGAAGGAGACGGGGTGGCACTGCCGGAATCCGGGACCGGAGGAACCCTGGTCAAAGGCGGAATGCCGGGAGAGCACATCCCTCTTCCTCCCGGGATGAGCGGCCGGGAAGGGGAGGCCGTCTGGAAAAACAGCGATGTGTCCCTGAAAACCGAGTTTCAATGGGCCGGGGAGGAGATCGTGAGGCCGCCCGGGAAACCCTTTGCCTACAGACGCCGCCCCGCCATGAGATTTCCTTTGCAAAAGGCCCGGGTTGAGAGCCTTCTCTATGCCCTTGCTCCTGAGGGGATCTCCCCTGAGGAGGAGGCTCATCCCCGCCTTTGCATCATTACGGGGCAGGATTCACCTGAGAGGGGAGTGCATCGGAAGGTGGATCCCTCTTTTCGTCCCGGGACCGGCCCTCTCCCTCCCGGGGACGTCTTCTGGGTGGAGACATGGGACCATTATGCTTATTTCCGCACCCAAGAGAAAGACGTCGTTCCCTGGTGGACTCTCAACATCTTCAACTCTCTGTCAGCGGCTTCGTTTCCGCGGTTCGTCTTCTCTGTGGAGATGGAACACCAGGAGATCCTGAGGAACGCTTCAAGAGCCCGAGGGATCGTTTTTTGTGACGGTCCCCTTCCCCTGATGAGGAGCCGATACCCCATGGAAGGGGGAGAATACAGGGATGAGAAGGGGCATGTGTTTATAGGAGATGCCTCATCGTCCCCCTCCCGTCTCTATAATGAAAAAAGGCTTCTGGCCGTGGATTATTTCCCCTCTTTCTGGAACAGGACAGCGGGGATCCTTTATGACGGAAGCCGGGACACTCCTGATATCTTCCGCAAACGCATCAGCCTCTATTTGGAGCTGATCCGGAAAGTCGAGGCCGGGGAACCGGCCCGGATGCAAAAAGAGGCCCTGAAGGCCATGGCGCCCTACACCACCGGGCTCTACGGTGAGGGGGTGGTCTGATGTTTCGGGAAAGGCCCCACGGTTCCGATCTCTCACTGGAGGTCACAGCTTTGTCAAGAGATGCCCTTTTCCGGGAAGCGGCCAGGGGCCTGGCTTTTATGACAGGGGCCTATTATGGAAGCCGGACAGGAGAAGAAGAGAGGGCTGTCTTCCGGGGAGAATCCGATGAAGAGTGTCTTGTCCTTCTCCTGGAAGAGATCCTCTATCGTCAGTCCCGGGACGGAAAGATCCGTTATCCCGCCGTTCTTCACTGGACGGAGGGCACTCTCGAAACGGTATTGACACTTTACTCCCCTTTTCTTTCAGGATACGGCCTTCCCGTGAAGGGTGTGACATGGCATGGACTTTCTGTCAGCTTCAATGGGGACTTCTGGCAGGGATCTCTCCTTTTCGATCTGTGACACCTTGAAAAATCAAACACTTGAAATATAATTATCAGAGAGAGGAGATGTCATGAAAAACTTGATTCTTTTGTTAGCTGTATCTCTGATCTTTCTGGCCGGCTGCTGGGATTCATCCGATCAACCCTATCAGGTCTGGGTGGAAGACTGGTATACCACTGTGGAACAGATCTCCGGAGAGTTGTACAGGGGGTATGTCTGGCTTCATCTCTCAGGAGAGACGGATGCGGCTGCGTTTTCTGTCATGATAGACGAAGGGGGCCTGGAGCGGGAGTATTTTGTCCCTCTGCATGACAGTGAGTTTTCCATCGATCTTGTGATCACATCGGTCTACGATGCCGGTGCTGTCTCTCCGAGAAGCTATTCAACGGAGCTCCGTTTTTATACAGGGACGGAGTGCAGAGTGGAGTATCTTCAGAGCCCGACCCTCTCTTTTGCGATCCCCTGAAAACACGCTCTTCTTCTTTTTCCCTTTTCAAAAAGAGATAAGACGTTATAATCCCATATCACGTCAATACGGTTCTGAAAGGAGAGTGACATATGGAAGATGAAAAGAAAGAAGCACGGAATTTTATCGAAGCAGCCATTGATGATGACCTGGCCCGGGGGAAAGTCCGGCAAGTCATCACCCGCTTTCCTCCGGAACCCAACGGATATCTCCATATCGGACATGCCAAATCCATCTGTCTGAATTTCGGGATCGCCAAAAAGTATGGAGGGCGCTGTCATCTCCGTTTTGATGACACCAACCCGGAAAAAGAAGAGCAGGAGTATATCGATGCGATCATGAACGATGTCAGGTGGCTGGGATTCGACTGGGGAGAGCATCTCTATTATGCCTCCGATTATTATGAAGACTTTTACAGGTATGCCGAAGAGCTCATCGAAAAGGGCCTGGCTTACGTGGACGACCTGAGTGCTGAAGAGATCAGGGAGTACCGGGGGACATTGACTGAAGCGGGGAAAGAAAGCCCCTGGCGTAACCGGACTCCCGAAGAGAGCATGAGTCTCTTCAGACGCATGAAAGCCGGGGAGTTCGGCGACGGGGAAAAAGTCCTCCGGGCCAGGATCGATATGGCGTCTCCCAACATCAACATGAGGGATCCAGTGATCTACCGGATAAAACACACCTCCCATCCCCGGACGAACGAGGCCTGGTGCATCTACCCCATGTATGATTTCGCGCATTGCATCTCCGATGCCATCGAGGGGATCACCCATTCCATCTGCACACTGGAATTCGAAGACCACCGCCCTCTTTATGACTGGTTTCTGGACCATATCTCCATTGAAAATCATCCCCGGCAGATCGAATTTGCCAGGCTGAATGTCACCAGGACGGTGATGAGTAAGCGCAAACTCCTCTCTTTTGTCTCAGAGGAGACTGTTCGCGGCTGGGATGACCCCCGCATGCCCACCATCGCAGGGTTACGGCGCAGGGGTTTTACCCCGGAGTCCATGAGAGCCTTTGCTGAGGCGGTGGGGGTGGCTAAAGCCAACAGTGTCGTGGATTCCGCCATGCTGGATTATTTCATCAGGGATGACCTGAACAGGAGAGCCCCCAGGGTGATGGCTGTCTTGAGGCCTGTGAAAGTCATTATTGATAATTATCCTGAAGGCCGGGTGGAATGGATGGAAGCAGAGAATAACCCCAACGACCCCGATTCCGGAACGCGAAAAGTCCCTTTCAGCCGCGAGGTCTATATTGAACAGGACGATTTCATGGAAGACCCGCCTAAAAAGTACTTCAGGCTCTCTCCGGGCCGGGAAGTCCGTCTAAAACATGCGTACTACATCACGTGTACACATGTGGTGAAAGACAACGAGGGGGCTGTCAGGGAGATCCATTGCACTTATGATCCCGCTTCCCGGGGAGGCTGGACTCCAGACGAGCGTAAAGTCAAGGGAACTCTCCACTGGGTCTCAGCAGACCATGGCGCCCGTGCCGAAGTCCGTCTGTATGAGCCTCTGATCCATGACGGCGAAGGGGATTTCTCCGAACTGGTCAACAGGGATTCTCTGGAGATCCTGGATGATGCCGTCATCGAACCGGGCCTTCTGGGAATCGAAAGCGGCCGTCATTTCCAGTTTCTCCGTCTGGGGTATTTTTTCAGTGATCCTGATACCTCACCTGAAAAGCCGGTTTTTAACCGGGTGGTGGGCCTGAAAGATACCTGGGCGAAAGTCTCGCAATAAAAAAAGGGGGCTGATCAGCCCCCTTTTCATAAAGGAACACAAAGAAACCCCTGATTCAGATCTCTTTATGCCAGATGTTCATGCTTTCGAATCCTCCGGAGATCTGTGTGCTTTTGATGAGACGGCCGCCGTACTGGTACCCGTTTCTGGCGAAAGCGATATTCATGCCGAAGGACTCGGCTCTTGCAATGGTATAGGCTGTGGAATATCCGCCGGCTTTGATCTCTTTTTCCATGTGGTTCAGGAGGACCCCGGCGATTCCCAGGCCCCGGTGCTCAGGATGAGTGGCGAAATCGGTCATTTCCGAACTCTTGTTGGACGGGTCGATCTCTGCTGAAGAGACTCCCACCAGCCGCCCCTCTTTCCATGCCCCGAAATAGATATTGTCCGATTCCATGGTCTTTTGGATATAGGCCGGTTTATTCACCGGGAAAGGATAACTTTTAAAGACATGGGAGAGAAGAGCTGCGATCTCTTTGCTGTCTTCGGGGACACACTTCCTGAACTCAAATCCCTCGACAGAATCAGGGGCGGGATCCTCACTCTTTTCCAGTGCGGTCTCCAGGATCCTGTTGAGTTTACTCATATTGGGTTCCATGGCCCGTTCCGACTTGAGACACATGGTCATGAAAAAGAGGTCTTCCCCGGATGTGAAAAAATGAGGGATATGGGCTTCCTCCCTGAACTTTCTCATGGAGAAGTGCTCTTTGACACTGGCCGGAGTCTTGACAATGATCTTCCCGTAAGAATTTTTCTTGGCCAGCCTCTTGATGTCATTGATGAGTTCCTGGACTTGTTCCGTATTGACTTTTAAAACATAGACACGGTCATTGACCGTCCCGTGCTGAACCAGTGAACCGTGTAATAATTCAATCTTGTCTGCCATGATCCCTCCTTGTATAGCGTTCGTTGGATTGCGGGGTGAGTGAGTAGGTCTTGTCATAATCTGAGAGGAGTTTTTCGATCCCCACAGCATCCACCTCCTGCCCCTCGTCCAGGTTAAGCTGCAGGTCACATTCATCACAATTCCTGTCGCAGAAGATCGGTTCGTAACTGTCGGGTTCTTTATAGGTCGTGATGACCCCTTCGTAATTTCTCAGGACGACTTTATTGGTGGACCAGGTGAGGACATAATTGGGCATCACAGGGATCTTTCCCCCTCCTCCGGGAGCGTCCACAACATAGGTCGGGACTGCAAATCCTGATGTATGGCCGATGAGGCTTTCCAGGATCTCCAGCCCTTTCCCCACGGGGGTTCTGAAATGGTTGAGCCCTTCGGACATATCACACTGATAGAGGTAGTAAGGGCGGACTCTGTTGGCCACCAGCTTATGGACAAGACGTTTCATGATCTTGGGACAGTCGTTGACTCCCGCAAGAAGGACGGATTGATTCCCCAGGGGGATGCCGGCATCCGCCAGTTTGGCCAGAGCCGTCTTCGAAGCCGGGGTGATCTCACGGGGATGATTGAAGTGGGTGTTGAACCACAGGGGCTGATGCTTTTTCAGCATGGCCACGGTCTCATCGGTGATCCTGTAAGGAAGAACCACGGGAGTCCGCGAACCGAGGCGGACCACTTCGACATGGTCGATAGCGTCCAGTTCTGAAAGGATCCAGTCCAGGTAGTCGTCATTGAGGAGCAGGGGATCACCTCCGGAAAGGAGGACATCACGGACCACCGGGGTCTTGCGGATATAATCCAGCCCTTTCTCGATTGTCGCTTTGTCGGGGATGTGATCCACATCTCCCACTTTTCTTTTCCTTGTGCAATGACGGCAATACATGGAGCATTTGTTGCTGATGAGAAAGAGGACACGGTCGGGGTAGCGGTGTGTGATCCCCTCAACGGGGCTGTCCTTGTCCTCATGGAGCGGATCGCGCATATCCCATTTGCTGATGACGAGTTCTCTGGGGTCAGGAACCGCCTGCTTGAAAACCGGGTCGTTTTTGTAATCTTCACGGTTGATGAGTGAGAGATAATAGGGTGTCGCGGAAAAAGGGAACTTTTTCATGGTCTCGGCCATAGCCTCTCTCTCTTCCTGTGAGAGGGTAATATCCAGCACTTTTTCCAGCGTGTCGATATCGCGGACAGAGTGTTTCAGCTGCCATCTCCAGTCTCTCCACTGGTTGAGCTCTCCGTTCATATCTAAGCGTTTGGCAATATTTTTCTGCTCATCGGTCAAGGGATGCATAACAACCTCCTCGGTCTGATTTAGGTCACATTTCCGTATATGAGTCAGCGAATTAGTGGAAAAAATCAAATTTCTGGTCAGATAATCTTTGCATGAGGTTATTTTAGCAAAATTTCATGAAATTGTCAAGATTTTGTTTTTTTATATTTTATTTTGCTCATCTTCGCTCGTTTATTATGAAAAACAAGTGGTTTTTGCAATATTTTGCTGATACATCGCTTTTTGTTCGTTCTATTTTACATATTGAAGGAGAGCCTTCAGGTCATGTATAATAGAGGAAAGGAAGGAGGCGGTGTGAAAATCCTTTTCGTCTATGAATCAGTACATCATGGAAACACGGAAAAGATCGTCCATGCCATGTCAGGAGAATGCGGCGGGGCTGTCCTGAAGGCTCGTGAGTTCGATCCGGCGCTGAGCGTTGATTATGAGTGTATGGGGTTCGGGTCAGGCATCTTTTTTGGAAAATTCCACTCAGCTGTGGAAAGAGCTGTGGGCCTTCTTCCTCCCGAAGACGGGCGTCCGGCCTTTGTCTTCTCCACATCCGGGCGAGGGGCAAAACGATACAACAGACGCTTGACGGGTGCTCTTGAAGAGAAGGGATATCACCTGCTTGGAGATTTCTCCTGCAAAGGGTATGACACCTACGGCCCCCTCAAGTGGCTGGGCGGGATCGCCAGAGGGTGTCCCGGTGAAAAAGAGATCAGTGAAGCCCGTCAGTTCATCAGAAGGGTCATGGGGCGCCGAATCCTTTGACCACAGTCTGTCTTAAGCGGTTGCCGTTTTCGTCATGGAAGAGAAGCCTTGAGAGAAGGGAGACGTCTGGAAAATGGGACTCTTTGTCGTTATAATCGGATATGCCTTCTGAATTTGTAAGACGCTCCCCCGGATGTCTCGAGATTCCCGTGACAGCGGACCGGAGGATGCATGTCCCGGCCCGGATCTATGCGGATGATGTCCTGGCCGGGCCTCTTCCCTCTGACCGTTCGCTGGAACAGCTCATGAACGTCGCCATGCTTCCCCATATCGTTACGGCAGCTCTGGGTATGCCCGATATTCACCAGGGTTACGGATTCCCCATCGGAGGAGTCGCGGCCTTCAGTATGGAAAGCGGAGGGCTGATCTCCCCCGGCGGAGTGGGTTATGATATCAACTGCGGAGTCCGGCTGCTCACCGGGTCCTCCCGTGAAGACCTTCCCCGGGACATTCTCGAAAAGATCACCCGCCGTCTTGCCTCGTGCTGTCCCAGAGGGGGCGGAAAAGGGGGGTTGACAGATCTCAAGGAGAAGAGTTTCCGCCGCCTTCTGATTCGCGGAGCTGAAGCGGCTGTTGAAGAAGGGTTCGGGACATCCCGAGACCTCGACTATTGTGAAGACAGGGGACATCTCCAGGCCGGAGAAGGGGCTGTGAGCCCCAGGGCCATGGAACGCGGCCGTTCTGAAACAGGAAGCCTGGGAGGCGGCAACCACTTTCTGGAGATCGGAAAGATATCAGAAGTCTATGATGAGACAGCTGCAGGCGCATGGGGACTCTTTCCGGGACAGCTGACCCTCATGATCCATTGCGGTTCCCGGGGGCTGGGGCATCAGGTCTGCAGTGATTATGTCCGTCTTTTTCAACAGGAAAAGGGCCCGTACCCTGACCGGGAACTGGCCTGGGCCCCTGCAGAATCTCCACAAGGGCGGCGCTATATCGACGCCATGAATGCTGCGGCCAACTTCGCATACGCCAACCGGCATATCCTGGGAGCTGTCCTCTCCCGGATCCTTTCCGAGACCCTCTGGGAGGAGGCCCGCCTGGACTGTGACTTCCGGCTTCTTTACGATATCACCCATAATATGGCGAGGGAGGAGATCCATTCTGTATCAGGGAAGGACATCTCCTGTATGGTCCACAGGAAAGGGGCGACCCGGGCATTCCCGGCATCACGGATGACAGGGACACCTTTCGAAAAGACCGGCCATCCTGTCTTCGTCCCGGGATCCATGGGAAGTCCTTCTTATATCCTCAGGGGAACGGAGAAGGGGCTGGAAGAGACGTTCGGAAGCTCGTGTCACGGAGCGGGACGGGTCCTTTCCAGGCGAGAAGCCGTACGCAGAGTCGATCCGGCCGACCTGGTGAAGACGCTGGCGGGCAAGGGGATCATGATTGCCGGGAGCGGAGCCCGTGGACTGGCCGAGGAGGCTCCCCAGGCTTATAAAGATGTCTCCCGGGTGGTGGCTGTCCTGGAGCAGGAGGGGCTGGCGGTGATCGTGGCCAGGCTGGAGCCTCTCGGCGTGGTCAAAGGATAGACCGGCTACCGTTCATGGATCACTTTTGCCTTGATCCTCTTCTGATACTGGGAGAGGAAGAGGCCTGATATGATGATCCCCATCCCCAGCAGTTTGCGCTGGGAAAAGCCCTCTCCCAGAAGAAAATAGGCGGAAACGGCTGTAATGATGGGAATGATGTTTGTAAAGATGTTGGTCTTGCTGATCCCGATCTCCCGGATGGAGATCGTGACCAGGATAAAGGCCAGAGAAGAGCCGAAGAGAGCAAGCATGACCAGGTTCATCAGGACATGAAAAGGCGGAGTCGCCGAAAGAGTCGCTTTCCATTCAAAAAGCGCCATAAAGGGAAGAAAGTAGAGGCCGCCGATCATATTCTGGACACGGACGATGGTGAGGGGACGATAACGGTGAGAAAGCCGTTTAGCGACGATGCTGTAGCCGATTCCCGACACCACAGCAAAAAGCAGCAGCAGCAGTCCCCGCGGAGAAGCCTCCAGACGGGCATCTCCCGTGGTTGTAAAGAGGGCAAGCCCGAAAAAGGAGACGACGAGCCCGATGATATTCACCAAAGCCAGGCGTTCTCTGTAAAAGAGATAGGCAAAAAGAGGAGAGATCACAGGAATGAGGGCGATCATGATCGAAGCCAGGGTGGAGGAGACAAGGAGCAGGCCGAAACTCTCTCCGATGAAATAACAGAAGGGTTCCAGAAAGGCCAGCAGAAAGAAGAAGGGCCAATCTCTCCGCCGGATCTTCTCACTCCGTTTCGACAGGCGGGCATAAAGAGTCAGAAGGGCTGAAGAGATCAGAAGACGGAGAAGAAGAGTGGTGAAGGGCCCGTAATATTCAAAGACGATCTTTGTCCAGACAAAAGAGATCCCCCAGAAGAACATGGCCCCGAGAGTTCCCAGATAAACGGCAAACCTTTGATAGAGTCTTTTCATGTCGTCTCCTTTGAGGGGATTTTAGGCAAGGATCAGCGAAGGTCAACTGAAAACGTCTTTTTTCATTGAACGGGCCCTTTTTTGTGATACATTTGACTATGTTTTTTAATACGGAGGGGGAGATGATGGACGAAAAGGGAAAAATCAATATCGTTCCGGAAGAGATGAAAAATCCTGCCGATCTGCCGAAATTTCTGAGAAACCGCCCGGAGATCCGATTTATCTCTCTTGTGGGAGTGGATTTTCTCGGCAATGACACAGATGAACGGATCCCTGTCTCTTATTTTCTTGACCATGTCCACGAAATCATGGACGGCGGTGTCCAGACAGACGGTTCTTCGGTGAATCTTCCCGGGATCGCAACACTCAATGATGCCAAGATCGATTTTATCGTGGATGCTGAAGGTGAATGGTTTGTGGATATGAACAGTGAATATCCCCTGGACAACGGGGGTTATCTTTCCACATTGCGCATCCCCGCCTTTTTTAAACACGGGGAGGAGACATTCTGTTCGCGTTCACTTCTCAAGGAGACAGCCGCGTTTACTGAAGACCGGATCTGTGAGATCCTTCAGAGCGATCCTCTCTTTGAGGAGGAGTGGGGCTTTCCCGCGTCTGAGATCAAACACGCTTATCTGACGTTGGGGACTGAGCTGGAGTTCTGGGTGAGGACACCGGCGGAGCATGTCTCCCTTCAGGAGCTCTCCATGAGCCAGATGCTCAAGGAGAGTTATTGGAAAAGGACAAAAGGCCAGGTGAGAAGCGCTCTGGAAGAGACTCTTCTCGTGCTTGAGGGTTACGGGTATGACGTGGAGATGGGCCATAAAGAGGTGGGGGGAGTCAAAGCGAAACTCTCTCCGGACGGCTCCTTTCACGGGATCATGGAGCAGCTGGAGATCGACTGGCGCTACGACCACCCTCTGGCAACTGCGGACAAAGAGCTGTATGCCCGCATCCTCATCAAAGAGATCTTCCGGAAGAACGGCCTTGAAGTCACGTTTGACGCCAAACCCATGCGCGGTATCGCCGGCAGCGGTGAACATATGCATTTCGGCATGGGAATCGTCACACGCAGCGGGGAGAAGGTCAATCTCTTCTCTCCCGGTGAAGCCGATTCCTATATGTCCCGGATGGGATACGGGGCTCTCATGGGACTGTTGAAACACTGGCCTCTGGTCAATCCTTTTGTGACCCATTCCATCGATGCCCTGAACCGCCTGAAACCGGGTTATGAAGCTCCGGTCTCTATTGTGGCCTCTCTGGGGAAGTCGCCCCGGTCACCCGGCAGGAACAGGACCGTTCTGGCGGGACTCATCCGTTCCGGCGACCCTCTCTCCACACGTTTTGAGCTGCGGGCTCCTCATCCCCATACCAATACCTACCTTGCAGCCGGCGCCGTTTATCTGGCCATGCTTGACGGAATGAGATATGCGGTGTCCAGAAAAAGAGAAGAGCTTCACGGCGAGCTCACAAAAAAGTACGGAGAACCCTCAGCCTACCTGGAGCAGCACAGGGAGTATGTCTCCGAAGAGAATATCTTTTCCTTCCTCACCCATGAGGAGAGGGAACGTCTCTACGGCAAGACTCCGGAGACAGTCTGGGAGATCCTGGAGGCTTTCCGCGGAGCTGACCGCTCTCCCCTGGAGCAGACCCCGTTCCGGGAGGAGATCATCGAGTCGGCACTCAAGGCATCACTGAACAAATGGATCGTGGAGATCCGTGAAAAGACTCTTCCCGGCGTCAGGCAGGCTTTGTCATCCTGTCAGCGGCAGCCGGAACGGGAAGAGAGCCGTGATATGCGCTTGTGGAAGGATTTTGAGGCGAAGAGACGGCTGATGCTCAAAGACCGCAGGTCTGCACTCAGCATGGCATCGGAGATCGAGCTCTCCCTGGATCGGAAAGAGTACGGAAACGCGGGACGGCTGGTTTCCTCGTTTATGGCCCTTTATGAAGAGGCCGAAGAGATCTACCGGCTCTATGTCAAAAATACCCTGATATGATCCCGGGACAGCGGGGACACGGTCCGGCCCTGCAGATTCATGACGCCGACCTTGAAATCATCTGAAAAGTGTGGTATTTTCTATATGATATACTGAAGCGGTAAAGGAGCATCTTATGTGTGGAATAGTCGGGTATACCGGCAGTAAAAATGCCGTTCCCATTCTTCTTGACGGATTGAAGCGATTGGAATACAGAGGATATGACTCAGCGGGGATCGCCATCCTGGGAGAAAATGACATCATCATAGACAAAGTGGCCGGGAAAGTGGATATGCTCAGCCGCAAGATCGAAAAAAAGCATTACGATTCCGGGACGGGGATCGCCCACACCCGCTGGGCGACGCACGGGGCTCCCAACGATATCAATGCCCATCCCCACCTGGATTGCAGCGGAAAACTGGCTGTGGTCCACAACGGGGTCATCGAAAATTACCGTTCACTCAAGATCTACCTGGAAAAGAAGGGACACCAGTTTTACACTGAAACAGATACAGAAGTCCTGGCGCACCTCTTTGAGGAGTACTACAAAGGGGATCTTTTTGAAGCGGTGCGGGAAGCGCTCCTTAATGTGGAGGGGACTTACGGGATCGCTGTGATCGAAAAGGATAATCCCGGACGGATCATCGCCGCGCGGCTTGGCAGCCCTCTTGTCGTGGCCAAGGGAGAGGCCGGCGAGTATTTTGTCGCCAGCGATGTCGCCGCTATCGTCCGCTTCACAAAAGATGTGATCTTCCTTGAAGAGGGAGAGATCGTCGCTGTGGATGCCCGGGAAGGGATCAAGCTTGCCGATATCAAAGATAACCGTCAAAAAAAGGTGGAAGTGCATACCATCGATATGGACCTCACGGAGATCGAAAAGAACGGCTATTCCCATTTTATGCTGAAAGAGATCCATGAGCAGGCCAGCACCATCCTCAACGCGATCCGGGGACGTCTGGATGCGGAAAACGGTGACGCTATTCTCCAGGGCCTGGCCGATTACAAGGACTTTTTCCGCGGTGTCAACCGCATTATCCTCACGGCCTGCGGCACATCATGGCATGCGGCTCTTATCGGAGAGTATCTCATCGAAAATATCGCGGGGATCCCCGTGGAAGTGGAGTATGCCAGTGAATTCCGGTACCGTAATCCCATCATCGAGGAGAAGACCGCTCTTTTTGTGATCTCCCAGTCAGGAGAGACAGCTGATACTCTGGCTGCGCTCAGGGAAGCGAAACGAAAAGGAGCCCGTGTCTTCGGGATCTGCAATGTGGTGGGATCCACCATTGCCAGGGAGACCGACGCAGGGGTCTATATCCATGCGGGGCCGGAGATCGGTGTTGCCTCGACAAAGGCCTTTACATCCCAGGTCATGGTCCTGGTCCTCATCGCCCTCTACCTGGGACGGCGGCGTGACTATTCTCTGAGCCAGGGGAAAAGCATGGTCCGGGAGATCCAGGCTCTTCCGGAAAAGATCACTGAACTCCTTCAGCATGAAGAGGATGTGAAAAAGGTCGCAGCCTATTTCAGAAAAGCCGAAAACGCTCTCTTTCTCGGGCGTCATATCAACTATCCCGTGGCCCTGGAAGGAGCTCTGAAACTGAAAGAGATCTCCTACATCCACGCCGAAGGCTATCCCGCCGCTGAGATGAAACACGGGCCCATCGCCCTCATCGACGAGAATATGCCCTGTGTGGTCCTGGCCAACGACGATGATATCATGTATGAAAAAGTCATCACGAATATCCAGGAGGTGAAGGCCCGCAACGGAAAAGTCGTGGCCATTGCCACAAAAGGAAATAAAAAGATCAGGGAGCTGGTGGACGATGTGCTGTATGTGCCTTTTACAGTCCAGGCGCTGACTCCCATCATCAATGCCATCCCATTACAGCTGCTAGCCTATTTCACAGCTGTGGAACGGGGATGCGATGTGGATCAGCCCCGCAATCTGGCAAAAAGTGTGACGGTGGAATAAATAAAGGAGGTAGGCCTTGGGCGTAAATGTCAGTGAAAAAGTCTTTGAAAAGTTCGGAAGCGAGTACATGAAAGGGGATATCGTCTTTTACGAGGGGGAAAAAGGCGAGACCATGTACATCATCTTCAAAGGGAAAGTGAAGATCACAAAAAAATCCCGGGATGTGGAAACGACACTGGCTATCCTTTCCGACGGAGATTTCTTCGGGGAGATGTCTATCATCGATGATTACCCCAGAAGCGCCACGGCCATTGTGGAAGAGGACCACACCAAACTCATCGTCATCGACCGGGATGTCTTCGAGTCTCAGATACAGACCAATCCCAAGATCATCATGCAGATCCTGAAAAAGATGAGCACCCGGATCCGCGATACAGACAAACAGATCGAAAACCTCATGCTCCAGGACATCGTCTCCCGGATTGTGGGAACACTCAAAATGATCATCTCCAAGGCTCCCAGGGAGGATGAGGGGTATGTCTTTGATTACAGCGAACTGCAGAAGGATATCTCTTCACGCCTGGCCCTGCCCATAGGAAAGGTCATGGAGGTCCTGGAGATCCTGGTCCGCAGCCGTATCGCTGTAGCAGGGGACGGGAAATATATCATCCGTGAAGGAGAAGACCTCGGGAAATTCATGGAGTACCTGGAACTGAAGGAACGTTATACCGGGGCCTGACAGATGGAACGCTACAAGACGACGCTCCTCTCCCTGGCCCTGGCTTTCCTGATCATCGTATCAGCTCTCCTTTTCCCGGCCTTATGGGACCGCGTGGAAGCCATCTTCCACGACCTTCGGGCCCGTCTCTTTATCCGGGAGACCGGACGTGAGAAGATGGAGGGCGTCGATGTCACCATGGAGCAGATGGATTCTCTGCTCTCCACGTTTGTCTTTATCGATATCGATGACACGTCTCTGCAGGAGTATGGGCGATGGCCATGGAACAGGGAGATCATGGCCCGTTTCATTCAAAAGATCGGGGAGATGAATCCCAGGCTGGTCTTTATCGATATCTACTATCCGGAGACATCTCCCGAAGACCCCGTTCTGGACAGCGCCGCCGAAGAAGCCGGAAATGTGGGTTTTGTCTACAATTTCCTTATGAAGGGAAGTTCTGAAGATTATAACGTGGACCCTGTAACCCTGGCGAATATCAGGCGATGGGGTGTCCCCGTGGATGCTCCTCCGAACATTGCAGGCGTCAGCCGGATCCTGCCCACAGTCTCTCCGATTTCCGACCACGCTTTTCTGGGCCACGACTGGATGATGGCTGATGAAGATAATGTCTTCCGAAAAGTCACGGAATATGTCATCCTCGACGGCTACCTTTATCCCTCGCTTCCTGTGGTCCTCTATATGCAGTACAAGGGGATCCCCATAGACAGGCTTCACCTTGAGGGGAAAGACCTCGCCGTGGGGGAGAGGATCATCCCTCTGGATGATTCCGGCCGCCGGCTTGTGGATTATTACAGCTCCTACCGGGGGTATGACCGGTTCCGCCACATCTCTTTTGCACACATCATGAGCGGGCATGCGCAGATCGACCTTACGAACAAGATCGCCTTTGTGGGGATGACAGCCCGGGGCCTGGCTTCAGCCGCCAAAGATATCAAGATGACTCCTGTGGGAGAGATGCCCGGGATGGAGTATCTGGCCAATGCGACCCTCAATATCTTTGAAGGGCGCTTTATCAGAAGTGTCCCCGCCTGGGTCAATACCGTTATCATCCTGGCCATCGCCCTTCTCCTTTCCCTTTTTTCCCGCATGAGCCGGGGCTGGCTTAATATCCTCATGGCCGGCCTGCTTTTCGGCGCTTTTTTCGCAGCGGGATTCATCCTCTACAGACATTCCATCTATATCCGCATGGCCGAACCCCTCTCTGCTATTTTTGTGATTTTCCTGGGGGTCACCTTTTTTAAATATCTGCGCGAAGAGCTCCAGAAGAAGATGATCAGAGACATGTTTTCGTCCTATCTTTCCGCCAACATTGTCCAGGCGCTTCTCAAAGATCCTGCTTTGGCCACTCTGCACGGACAGAAACGCGAGATGAGTGTCCTCTTTTCCGATGTCAAGAGTTTTACGACGTTTACCGAAGAGCATCCCGCCGAGGAGGTCGTCCAGCGGCTGAATGAGTATCTTCATGAGATGACTGATGTCATCATGTCTCATGACGGGACTCTGGATAAATTCGTCGGTGATGAGATCATGGCTCTTTTCGGAGCTCCCCTGGCCTACAGCGACCATGCCGAACGTGCCGTAAAGACGGCTCTGGGCATGCGCAGCAGGATCAGAGAGCTTCATGAGAAGTGGAGAAGCCGGGGACAGGATATCCTCGATATGGGAATCGGGATCAACAGCGGAACGATGCTCGTGGGAAACATCGGAGCCGAGGGAAAGAAGATGGACTACACAGTCATCGGAGATAATGTCAATCTCGGCGCCCGGATCGAGGGACTGACCCGTTTTTATCAAGTCAATATTCTTATTACGGAAGAGACTTACAATCTCCTTGAACGGACACGGAACCATTGCAGGGAGATCGACCTGGTCAAAGTCAAGGGAAAGAACGAACCCGCACGGATCTATGAGGTCATGGAACAGCCTTACCCTGACATCTTTCTCATCAAATTCGACGAAGCCCTCAAGGCCTACCGCAATCAGAACTGGGACGAAGCGGAAAGGCTTTTACGGGAGACTCTGGATATCCAGCCCGGAGACGGCCCTGCTCGCCTTCTTCTGGAACGGACGGAGATGTTCCGGATCACGCCTCCTCCGGCGGAGTGGGACGGATCTTTTGTCATGAAAGAAAAATAGGGAGGACTGTATGGAAATAAGGATATTAGGATGCTACGGGAATCAGCTTCCCGGCTATAAGACAACGAGTTTTGTGATCAACAAAGCCATTGCCCTTGATGCCGGTTCCCTGACCTCGACACTGGAACTTGATGAACAGCTTATGCTGGATGCTGTCCTCCTGACCCATTCCCACATCGACCACATCAAAGACCTGGGATTTCTGGGAGACAATATTATCGGACGGAAAGGGAATCCCGTTTCCATTATCGGGGAGAAGAGGACACTGAAAGCTCTGTCCGACCACTATTTTAACAACAGCCTCTGGCCGGATTTTACACAGATCCCTACAAAAGACAACCCCGTCTATACATACAGGGAGATCGAGAACAAGAAGGAGTTTGAACTCTTCGGTTTGACTTTTCTGCCTGTCCAGGTCCCTCATCCGGTTTTTACATTCTCCTATTTTATCCGTGACCATAAGAGCACCCTGCTTCATGTGAGTGATACCGGCGAGACAACGGAAGTCTGGGCTATGGCCGATAAAGAACCCAATCTCAAGGCGATTTTCCTGGAGACATCTTTTCCCAATGAGATGAAAGGGCTGGCTCAGGCCTCCAAACATCTCACTCCTGAGATGATGGGGGAGGAGCTGAAAAAACTCAAAAAAAGAGAAACGAAAGTGGACGTCTATATCTACCACATGAAACCCCTCTACGAGGATAAGCTCAAAGAGGAGATCGCACGCATCGAAGTGGAGGGTTTTGACATCAAGGTGATGCAACAGGGCGATGTGATCAGGTATGTATGATCCGGTGGAGCTGATCCGTAAAAAACGCGACGGAGCTTTTCTCACACGTCAGGAGCTGAAGTATCTGATCCGGGGATATGTGGCCGGAGATATCCGCGATGAACAGATGTCGGCTTTTCTTATGGCCGGGGTGATCCGGGGATTTTCTGTCAAAGAGACCGCCTATCTCACAGAGATCATGATGGGATCGGGAAAAGAGATCGACCTGACATCACTTTCCCTGCCTAAAGTGGATAAGCACAGCACCGGCGGTGTGGGTGATAAGGTCTCTCTCATCCTGGCACCTCTGCTGGCCGAACTGGGGTATTGCAATCCCATGATGGCCGGGCGGGGACTCGGCCATACCGGAGGGACCATCGACAAGATGGAATCGATCCGGGGATATCAGTGCGAAGTCTCTTCCCACGACCTCCCCCGGCGTCTCCAGGGCAGCGGTTCAGTGATCTTTTCACAATCGGACGAGATCGTCCCGGCGGACAAAAAAATGTATGCCCTTCGGGATGTGACAGGAACCGTGGAATCTATTCCGCTCATCACAGCGAGCATTGTCTCCAAAAAGAAGGCCGAAGGGATCGACGCCATTGTTTATGATGTCAAATGCGGGAACGGCGCTTTCATGAAAACGTCTCAAGAGGCCCTGGCCCTGGCTGAATCACTGGTCCGGGTTTCTTCCAGGACAGGGTTGAAAGCCAGGGCCTTGATCACAGACATGAACCAGCCCCTGGGATACACCATCGGGAATGCCCTGGAGGTCATGGAATCGCTCCTCTTTTTGCGGTGCGAGCGCATGGACCCCCGGCTTCAGGAGGTGACTCTCGCCCTGGCTTATGAACTCCATTCCCTCTACTCCGACGAGGCGAGGGAGGCCTTTGATCATCGCTGTGACAGGCTTTTCCGGTCCGGGCAGGTCTATGAGCGTTTTGTCAGGATGGTCACCGATGCCGGAGGGGACCTGCGGTCACTGGAAGAGATCGGAGAGGGACGGTTTATTGAGAAGATGATCGAGATCAGGAGCAAACAAGACGGCCGTGTGCTGGAGATGGATACCTTTGCCATGGGGAAAGCTCTTATCTATCTGGGAGGCGGACGCTTGAAAAAGAATGATCCCATCGATCACAGGGTGGGAATGGAGCTTCATATCAAAAAAGGCGATGTTGTCCGGGTGGGAGATCCTCTCCTCACACTTTTCTATGCAGATGAGACAAAAAAGGCCTCGGTCATGGGGCTTCTTGAAAAATCGATTATGATCGGTGACAGAGAATATGAAGAAGATCCCCTTATTTACCGTTCTGTCCATTAGTCTTCTTGCGGTTCTTCTGGCGGCTGTTTTCTTTTCGATCACGAAAACCGGCCGCAGATCCCTTGAGGAACGGGCGTTCTTTGCCCTGGATACCTACTGTTCGCTGAAGATCGATCCCGCTCACCAGGGTCTTCTTGAGGAGATGGAAACTGAGATCCGGGCCATGGATGAAGCGTACTCCCGGTATCGGCCCGGATCCGAAATCAGCCGTCTGAACAGGGATGGACATCTTGACGACAAAGTGCTCTTTACACTCCTGGAACGCTATCTCAAAGAACGTGACATCGTCCGCCGGTATTTCCGTCCTGAAACAGGGCATCTCATGGATCTCTGGGATTTTTCCCGGGGTGGCCGGCTGCCGGACAGACAAGAGCTGCAGCAGGCTGTGCATGATCTGGCTGTATCCGCTTTTTCTTTACAGGGAGAAGAGACAGTGGTTCTGCCGCGCGGACTCTCTCTCGATCTCGGAGGACTCTTCAAAGGATGGCTTCTCGATCGTCTCACGGACCTCTGCCGGAAAGAAGGCGTTCGCGAAGCAGTGATCAATCTCGGCGGTGATGTGGCTCTCTTCTCGTCCAGGCCCCGGCTTTGGAAAGTGGGGATCAGGGATCCCCGGGACGATGGAATCCTGACCTGGATCGAAAAAAGAGGAACCCTCCTTTTTATCGTGACTTCGGGGGATTATGAGCGCTTTTTTATCAAAGAGGGGATCCGGTATTGTCATATTCTGAACCCGCTCACCGGATACCCGGGCCGCGGGGCCATCAGCGTCACGGTCATTGCAGAATCAGGGCTTGAAGCCGATATTCTCTCAACAGCCTACTTCGCAGGTGCTGGTGAGATGGAAACAATGCTTGAAACGGAATCGAAAAAGAACCATATTTTATGGGTTCGTCACGACGGAGAGATCAAAGCGTGGAACCTCAATGAGGAGAAGGATGAAAAAGGCCGCCTATTTTTCAGAGCTTTCTGACCAGAAGGTCCGGTGCCTCCTCTGTCCCCATCTGTGCACCCTGTCACCGGGACAACGGGGACTGTGCCGGACGCGGATCAACCGGGACGGGATCCTCGAGGCTGAAAATTACGGCCATGTTGTCGCTCTTTCCATGGATCCCGTGGAAAAGAAACCCCTCTTTCACTATAACCCCGGGTCTCAGATCCTCTCTGTAGCGTCCTACGGATGCAATCTCCATTGCCCCTGGTGTCAGAACTGGACGATCTCTCAGGGACGGCCCGAGGGACAGCTCCTTTTGCCGGAAAGCCTGGCCGGGCTCATGAAGGAACGCGGAGCGGGACAGATCGCGTTCACCTATACCGAACCCTTCATGTGGTATGAGTATATCATGGACTTTTCGTCTCCGGATCTGTGGAGAGAGGGAGCCCCGGATATTGTCCTTGTGACCAACGGATACATCAATCCCGACCCGCTGGAGGGGATCCTGGAGCGGATCACTGCGGTGAATCTGGATATCAAAGCTTTTGACGACACCATCCTGCGCCGTTCCACAGGGGCGGGACTTCAGGTGATCCTGGATAATGCCCGGAGGATCCATGAAGCAGGGATCCATCTGGAGCTGACTTATCTCATCGTTACAGGAGTCAATGACGAACGTGAGGCGATCCGTTCATTTGTCCGATGGGTGGCCGACACCCTTTCGCCTGACATTCCTGTCCATTTTTCCCGATACTATCCCGCCTGGAAGTGGAACGAACCCCCCACAAGCCCGTTACTCATGCAGGAGGTGCTTCAAGAGGCTGCCCGTTCGCTGACCTATGTCTACGGAGGGAATATGGCAGGGGAGGAGGACACCCGGTGTCCCTCCTGCGGCCATCCTGTGATCATAAGAGCGGGGTATGCCGTGGAGAACCGCCTTGTCGAGGGAGACCACTGCCCGCATTGCGGACAACGGGTGGCTGTCACGCTCTCCGGAAGGAGCGGGGGGACATGACCCTGGTGAAAAAAAACGACATTCTCTTCTTTGTGATCCTGGCAAGTCTCATGATCCTCCTGGGATGGGCGGCATCAGCAGAGAGGCAAAGACATCTTACACCCTCAGGAGGAGAGCTTGTCATCGAACGTCCAGGGCAGACTTTGAGATACTCCCTGGACAGGGACCGCAGCTTTTCCATCGGAACCCATACCGTGGAGATATCAGCGGGGCGAGTGCGCGTGACAGAGGCTCGCTGTCCGCTGAAGACTTGCGAAAAACAGGGGTGGGTCGCCCAGGGAGTGATCATCTGCGCTCCCAACAGGACAGCTTTCATCGTCCGTCCGTCCCGCGAGGAAGGGTATGATGTCATCACACGGTAAAAGGACGATGCTGAGACGGCTTCTGCTCATCGCCCTTCTGACGGCCATGGCCATCCTGCTCAATGCCTTTGATATGGCCCTGACTCTTCCCGTCCCCTCGGTCCGGATCGGGTTAAGCCATATCCTCA
>CAZNOX010000017.1:0-41876 GCA_964574875.1 uncultured bacterium
CATGGGAATATCCGGGGGGAGGATCAGACCCGTTTCCACAAGCTCCGGGTTTTCCCGGTATCCGCACACCACGGGAAGGCCGTACGCCAGATACTCGCGTGTCTTGAGAGGACGGGCATCCCGGATCCCGATGCGGTCCAGAGCCTGAGAACTGAACGCGAAATCCGCCGTCTCATAAAGCCCGGCAAGTTCTTCTTCTGTCTGCGTTCCTACATACAGGACACGCTCACGAAGGCCTCCCTCCACAGCCGCGAGGGTCGTCTTCAACTCAGGCCCGGATCCTGCCATGATCAGGGCCACCCCGGTCTGCTCCTTGAGTCCGTTCACAATACGGTCAGCGCCTGACCAGGGAAAAAAGGTCCCCGCAAAAAGCGCCACGAGATAACCCTTCTCCCTCCACTCCCTGACCCTCTTCGCCACATGATCCTTCACCACAGCCGGAACAAGCCTTTTCTCATATCCGTTTTCGATGATACGGACCTCTGATCCCGGAGAGAGGGAGAGGACATCCTCTTTGATCTGAGGAGAGACGGCCAGGACCGCCCGGGAATGTTTCAAAAGCCGTTTTTCGAAAAGAGAATTCAACATGCGTTTCAGAAGGCCCTTCCCTCCCCGCTCCTTTCTCAGCTCTTCCCGGTTGATGGTATTGATCTCCAAAAGATAGCGGCCTTTCATCTTCCTCAGTAAAAAAAGGTGGATCAGCCAGTTCAAAGACGCATAACGGTAATAGAGAAACGAGGCTCCACGGGCTTCTCTGATCACCCGGTGCTGTGATGCCACAAGACGGTCCCAGCACCGGACAGGGGAGAAGCAGAGTGGTTGCAGGCCGGCAACGCTTTCGAGGGCTGCCGCCTGGCCCCGGACTTTCTTCTCAACACCTGTCTTCGCGTAGGATTCACAGACTATAAAAAACGCTTTTCCCATGACTCCACACTTTCCCGCATCTTTTCCGCTGCATGGCCGTCCCCGTAACAGGCGGGCCATTGGGCCTGCTCTCTTTTCAGAGCCAATGCCTCTTCGACTGTTTCACTCACAACGAGGGTCCCGTCTCTGTCAGCCAGCCGGTTCCAGCCGTGTGTCAGGGTCTCAGGCCATTCGGTCTCGCTCCGGACGGTAACACAGGGGACTTTGAGAAGATAGGCCTCTTTCTGGATCCCCCCCGAATCGGTGATGATACACCGGGACGAACGCTCCAGGCTGATCATATCCAGATAACCCTGAGGTTCAATGACACGGAGGTTCTCCGGAAGATCTATTCTTTCTCTCTTGATCACGTGTGCTGTCCGGGGATGAAGAGGCAGGAGAAGGGGCAGGGGAAGATGGCCTAATCCATCGATGATGCTTTTCAGCCTGCCGGGAGGATCGGTGTTTTCCGCCCGGTGGAGGGTCACCAGCGCGTATCCGTCCTCATCCAGGCCCAGGGCCTGAGCTGTCCTCTTTTCAGCAGCCTTCAGGGAAAAGGAAAAGAGGGCATCAGCCATGATATCACCGCTTAAGACGACGGTCCTCTCCCTGAGATAAGATCCGGCATATGTTTTCCCGTCCTCGAGCCCTTCTTCTCTCAACTGAGCCACCGCTTTTTCAGTGGGACAGAAGAGAAGAGTGGACAGATGATCCGTGAGGATCCTGTTCTGCTCCTCGGGCATGGAAAAGTTGAAACTCCTGAGCCCCGCTTCCACGTGGGCCACGGGGATCTTCAGTTTCGATGCGCCCAAAGCTCCCGCCAGGGTCGAGTTGGTATCACCGAAGACACAGACCATACCGGGGCGGCTCTTCTCCAGGGTGTTTTCGATACGTGCGAGCATCTCTCCCGTCTGGGCCCCATGGCTCAGGGATCCCACATTCAGGTTGATATCCGCCCGGGGGATGTTCAGCTCTTCAAAAAAGAGGCGGGACATATTGTCATCATAATGCTGTCCTGTATGAATGACCTCGAAGGAGGTCTCATGCCTCTGCAGTTCATGGATGAGGGGAGCCAGCTTGATAAACTGGGGCCGGGCCCCGACAATGAATGTCCACCTCATCGCTCACCGCACAAAGAATTTCGCCTCAGCTGTTGCATAGGGTTCTCCCTCCACCTGGAGAAGAGCCGTTGTGGTGACAAGACGATGCCTTTTTTCATGGACTTGTCCTTCCACCCGGACAGGGCTTTCCACGGGGAGGGGTTTGAGGAACTTCACGGTGATCTCCGCTGTGAAAGCATCCAGGCCCGCAGCAAGACAGGCTTTGGCCATGGCCTCATCCAGAAGTGTCGCCACGATCCCTCCGTGGGTGATCTGCGTGTACCCCTGGTACTGCGGGGAGATGACCAGATCAGCCCGCGCTTTTCCTGCAGGATCTGTCTCGAAAGTGATCTGCATCCCCTGCTTGTTTTTCTCTCCGCATACAAAACAGAGTCTGTCATCCATAGGTGTTTCCCTTCATTTTTGATAATCTTATCATACACGAACAACGCGGGATTTCAAGAGAAAGGCCCCGTGTGATTCCCGGCGCTTCCGGCACCTTTTCCCTTTATTTTTTCACCCGCTCCCCTATACTTGTCTTATGGACAATAAAAGACATCGGCTTGTGCTTGCGCTTCTTCTCTTTCTCCTGTTCTTCCCAGAACTCCTCTGGGGAGGGCCGCTCTATCAGGGAGTGATGAGCATCGACGACAGGCCTCTTTACATCGCTGTTTACGGCAAAGACGAGACAAGACCGGCGATGATCTGTCTCCCTTTCGGCCCCGGCTCCTCTTCCCGTTACCTGGAAGAGAGCCTGCCGCCTCTTTTTGAAGGGACAATACGGTTGGTCTTTATCGATTACTACTATTCCGGCCGCTCCCTTCCTTCAGAGCGTCCTCTTCTCTATGACCGCCGTCCCCTGGAAGGGATCACCCCTTCTGACCAGGCTGACCTCATTCTTTCTCTCATGACAACCCTGGGGATAGAGCGGTTCGGGGTCCTGGGACACGATTTCGGCGCTTTTGTGGGAGTTCGGCTTTTGGAAAAAGCTCCTGAACGGATCCTCTTTTTCGCAGGTGTCAGCCCGCGCATCGATTATCCTGATGACCTGACCCGCCTGGCTCATCATCTTGATGAGGCTTATGAGACAAGAAAAAATGAAAATTCAGTGAGCGGGCTGAAAGCCCTGGAACAGCAGAACCGCCTGTCCCGCCTTCACGGCATGACCGCTCCGGGCCCTGAAGAGGCTGAGACACTTTTTTCTCTTTTGGGAAACTTCCCCGAATTCACCTTTTATCAGCCTGTGGGAAAAAAGACACGGAAAAGTGTGGAGAAGCTCCTCAGGACAGGAGCTTTTTTCCCCGGTTATTCTGTCAAGGAGATGCTCCCCTACCTCTACTCCTCTTCATACTACACCGCAGATGAGACAGGCCTGTTGAAAGACGCTCCCTGCCCTCGTCTTCTTCTTCGGGGAGAGAGCGATGTCTGGTTTCCTGCCTCAGCAGGAAGCACCCGTAACGGCCTCTCCTATGAAACGATCCCCCGGGCCGCCTTCTTCCCCATGCTGGAAAATCCCCGGGCATTCAAAACCGCCCTTCTGGATTTTCTCCGCGCCAATCACATCATTGGCCGATGATCAGACGCCCGCCTTTGTTTCCGAATTTATTGCATCTGACTGTCGCTTTGATCTCATCCCCCTTTTTCAGCCCGGGAATATAGTAGCTTAAACGCAGCCCCTGTTTATCTGTCTGAGCCCGAAACTTCTGGACGATCCACTCTTCTCCGTTCAACGTCAATGTCACCTGTTCGATGTAATGTCCTTCGGGATTGGTTGCAGGATGGATAACATCCATGGATAAGGTCTTCATCTCACTGTTATAAGCCATCTGAACCACCTGGGCAGGATGCGCATGCATTGAAAGAATCCCCATCGATACGATGAGAACCAGGATCATTCCCTTTTTCATCTTCTCCTCCCTTCCTTCAGATAAAACGGACAAACTCATTCATTTCCTTTCGGGGAGGCCGATGCTTCTCTTCGGAGCGGTGATGCTCTTTCAGAAGAGATTGGTCTGAGCTGTGTCTCCCGACGATAAGAAGCGCCATAAAATCAGGGCGCGGTTCGATTCCGAGGACGCCGGCCACTTTCGAAGGGCTGAATCCCGCAATGGGATGAGCCACAAGCCCCATCTCGGTGGCCGCCATGATGAGAGAGAACGTGGCCATCCCTGTGTCAAAGGCGGCATATGTCCGGTCTTTGATCACGCAATCCAGCTCCTTCGAGGTAGAGACGGCAATGATCAGAGAAGCTCTTCTGGCCCAGTAGTTGCCTTCGGCCAAAGTGTCGTGGAGGGCCTCCAGAACATGCTTGTCTGTGACGAAGACATATCTCCAGGGCTGATTGTTGAAGCAGGAGGGAGCCAGTGAGGCTGCCCCGGCTAAATTCTCAAGATCCTCAGCGGTGATCTCAACAGGATCCAGGGCTCTGAATGCCCGTCTCTTTTCCAATAACTCTTTCAGCATCTGTCATCACCTCGTTTCTTTCTTTCATCTTGTATTATAAGCCCTCTTTCAGTGAATGAAAAGCATCAACGGGCTTGATTTTATCTCAACAACCGATATAATTTGATTATGGGAAAAAACGGTTTCACACTTCTTGAACTTGTTATCACGATGGTCATTCTCGGCATTTTAGTCGGAGTGGGAACCCCTGTCTATTTTTCCCACGTCAAGGAAGCCCGGATGGCGGAAGCCAAACTGAACATCGACCGTATTGTCCTTCAGCTGAAAAGCAACCTGACACGCTACGGCTATATGGGGACCGGGGAGATCAACACCGGCCCGTCCATGCAGCTCTCCTGTACCAAAGCTGATCTGGAGTCACGCCTGGGGATGACTCTTCCTCCGGAGATCAAAGAGCGATGGGATATCGATGTTTCAGCCCAATACTATTTTACAGGGGATATCCTGAATCTTTCCGGCTCCATTGTCTTTACCGGCACCTCGTCTATTCCCTTTCACGGGACACTGAAAGTCACCTTCGACCTGGATACCCTGGAATTTACTGTTGAATAAGAATTGTGCTCCGCCTCAGAGACGAGTCGGGAACCACATGGATCTGTTTCTTTTTCATCCTGGCGATCCTGTACGTATACTGGAGATCGGCCGGATGGACGACAAGGGTCTGTCCCTGCCCCACTCCCGCTTTATCAAAAGAGCGGCGGAGCAGTTCAAAACGCACTTTGTCGGCAAAAGAGGGATGATAAAGCCCTGCGATGATCTTTTCCTCTAACTCGGGAGAATGGGGCAACCCGATACGGCGGATCCCGATCCCTTCTTTTTCAATGACTTCCACGGCATCAGCAACCCACTCCACCGCGGTCTCCAGCGAGATGAAATTCATCTCCCCGTTCTGATACTCCTTTTCGAGGGGTGTCCCGCTGATCACAGAGAGGGGATAGAGTCGGCAGTCATCCGGGTGAAGAGTCAATATCTCCTGGATATCTTTGAAAAAAGCCCCCCTGTCCTGTCCGGGGAAACCCAGCATCAGCTGGATCCCCACTCCGATTCCGCTCTCTTTGACCAGAGAGACGGCAGAACGGGCTGTCTGGGGAGGATATCCCCGCCTGAGAAGATCCAGGTACTTTTTCTGAAAGGTCTGGACACCCAGTTCGATATGGGTGACATGGCGGTTGCGGTACCACGCCAGCATTTTTTCATCCAGGGCATCGGGACGAGTGGAAAAACGGATCCCTTGGACCTGTTTCTTTCCGATATAGGGGATGACACTCTCCAGCAACTCCTGCTGTCTTTTTTGAGGAAGAAGCGAGAAGGTCCCCCCGAAAAAAGCGACTTCTGCTGTATAGTCTTCTGAGCCGTGATATTTGAGGAAAGTCTCCATGACAGAGGCGACTTCTTCGGCAGGCTCGCCTGCAATCGCCTTCTGGTCACAATAGATACAGCGGTGGGGGCATCCCTGAAACGTGAGAAAAAAAGGGATAATATAGTGTTTCACGGTTCCTCACCCCGCAAAAAAGCGAGAGCCACTTCAGCAGCCGCCATCTCGGCTGATTTTTTGTTCCGTCCCTGTCCCCGGCCCAGAACCCGGCCCCGGGCCAGACATTCGATGAGGAAGACTTTGTCATGATCCGGCCCTGTCTCTGAGACCACGCGATATTCCGGGAGCTCTTCCCCCCGTTTTTGGAGATACTCCTGAAGCTCGGATTTGGAATCTGAATACTCTCCTTCAAAGATCTTTTTCAGATAGGGCGTCCATAACTCCATGATATAATCCCTCACAAAGGGAAGCCCCTTTTCCAGATACAGGGCCCCGATGACAGCCTCCAGGATATTGGCATAGAGGTTTTTCTTCTTTGTCTTCCGTGTCTCTTCACTTTTTCCCAAATAGATGAAGCTGTCCAGCCCGATATTCTGTGTGATCTCAGCCATGACCTCGCGGCCCACAGCTTTTCCCTTGATCTTGGCCATCTCCCCTTCAGGGAGCTCTGTATGAGAAAAGAGATACTCCGTGATCACCAGGCCCACGACAGAATCACCGAGAAATTCCAGCCGTTCATTGTTTCCGTTCTCTTCGTCACGGCAGGACCGATGGGTCAGGGCCCTCCGCAGAAGGCCCTGATTCTGAAATGTCATGGAAAAATGGTCTTGAAAAAGATCCTCTTTACTCTTCATAGCGTTTGAACAGAAGGACACCGTTGTGTCCGCCGAATCCGAAAGAGTTGCTCAAGCCGTAAGTGATATCCGCTTCTGCATTCTTTCCGGGAATATAGTTCAAATCGCATTCATCATCGGGATTTTCCAGGTTCATGGTCTGATGGAAAAGACCTTTTTGAAGAGAGAGAGCCGTGACGATCCCTTCCACAGCACCGGCTGCTCCAAGGAGATGTCCTGTCATGGATTTGGTCGAATTGACAAGCAGCTTTTTGGCATGAGTTCCGAAAAGCGCCTTGATCGCCCGTGTCTCAATGACATCATTCAACTCTGTCGATGTTCCGTGAGCATTGATATACCCCACATCTTCAGGGGTGATACCCGCGTCTTTGATTGCAGCCCGCATGGCGCGGACAGCCCCGCTGCCGTTATCTTCCGGCGCTGTAATATGATAGGCATCTCCGGACGCCCCGTATCCCACGACTTCTCCATAGATCCTTGCTCCTCTTTTCAGAGCATGCTCCAGTTCTTCGAGAACCAGGATCCCGGCTCCTTCTCCGATGACAAACCCGTCACGGTCCCTGTCAAAGGGGCGGGACGCCTTTTGGGGTTCATCATTTCGGGTGGAAAGGGCTTTCATCGCCGTAAATCCGCCCACACCCAGAGGGATGACAGGAGCTTCTGCTCCGCCTGATATGATGACATCCGCCTGTCCTCTCTGAATGGTCTTGAAGGCTTCACCAATGGAATGGGTCGCTGTAGCACACGCTGTCACAACACAGAAATTGGGGCCCTTGGCACCTGTATATATGGATATCTGCCCGGCCAGGATATTGGGGATCATCATGGGGATGAAGAGAGGGGAAAGGCGGCGGGGCCCCTTTTCCACCAGGATGGAATGCTGATCACACAGGGTCTGCATTCCTCCGATCCCTGATCCCACAACGACACCCACTCTGTGGGCATTGGATTCATCAATGGTTAATTTGGCATCCTCAATGGCTTTACAAGAGGCAACGAGACCATATTGAACAAATTGATCCATTCTCCGGGCATCTTTCGCGTCGATATAACCCTCAATGGAAAAATCATTGACCAGCCCTGCGATCTTCGATGAAAACTCTTCCGTGTCAAAGCGGTCGATGAGCCGGACACCGGATTTCCCGGCTAAAAGATTTTCCCATAGAGTCTCTATCTCGTTTCCGAGCGGGGTAACAACTCCCATACCCGTGATTACAACTCTGTTTGCCATATATGACTCCTCCGATTAGAAAGTTGGCGTAGGCACAAAGGGGTCGGAGCCCCTTTGTGCCGGGTGAGATTATTTATTTTTCTCGATATACTCAACAGCGTCTTTTACTGTCTTGATCTTCTCGGCATCTTCATCCTCGATTTTGATACCGAACTCATCTTCCAAAGCCAGAACGAGTTCCATGGTATCCAGAGAGTCAGCGCCAAGATCATCAATGAACGAAGCCGTATCGGTGATCTCACTCTGTTCTTTGCCCAACTGGCTCGCAACGATCTCTTTTACTTTTTCCAGGATTTCTGCATTCATTATCCACACCTCCTTATAGACAATCACATAACCATGCCGCCGTCCACGTTGATTACCTGTCCGGTAATGTAGGACGCCAGCTCCGATGCCAAAAATAAAACGACATTGGCAACATCTTCCGGTGTTCCCATCTTTTTCATGGGAATATTTTGTAAAAACGAATTTTTCACGTCATCACTTAAGACATGGGTCATCTTGGTTTCGATAAATCCGGGAGCCACGGCGTTCACCGTGACATTACGCTGCCCGAATTCTTTGGCCAGGCTCTTTGTCAGTCCCAACAGGCCGGCTTTCGATGCCGAATAGTTGGCCTGTCCGGCATTGCCGATGAGTCCCACCACAGATGAGATATTGATGATCCGCCCGAAATGGCTCTTGGCCATATCACGGATCACAGCTTTCGATGTGAGATAAGCGCCTGTGAGGTTCACTGTGAGGACACTGTCCCACTTCTCTTTGTCCATACGCATAAAGAGCATATCCCTGGTGATCCCGGCATTATTGACAAGGATCTCCACGGGGCCTGCTTCGTTTTTGATCTGCTCCACAGCCTGGCTCACGGATTCTTCAGATGTCACATTGCAGGGGATCCCCAGCACATCGTATCCCTGGTCTTTGAGGCTTTGAACGGCTGTGTCCACATCATCTTTGTTGATGTCGGAGATGATGACCCGGGCTTTGGCCCGTGCCAGTGCTTCAGCGATGGCGTATCCGATGCCCCGGGCAGACCCGGTCACCAGAGTGACGCGTCCCTCAAGATTTGTCATGACAATACCTCCAAAGCTTTCCCGATTCCCTCGGCTGTATCCGTAGTGACAGATACGGCATCTGTTGAAATCCGGCGCACCAGGGCAGAAAGCACGTTCTTCGGTCCGCATTCAGCAAAATGCGTTACACCCTGCTGAAGCATAAATTCCATGCTGTGCATCCATTTCACCGGTGAACTGACCTGGGCGATGAGAAGCTCTTTCATCTTTTCCGGGTCCTTCTCCTCCTCCCCTGTCACATTCATGACCACAGGGATCCGGGGAGCGTGAAACGGGATCGAACGGATCACGTCCGCCAGCTGTTCACCGCTGGCTGCCATGAGCCTGGAATGGAATGCGCCCGAGACATTCAGAGGAAGGACCCTCTTGGCTCCGGCTTCTTTACACTCTTCCATACTCTTTTCAACGGCGCTGACCCGTCCGGAAATAACCACTTGTTCTGCTGAATTAAAGTTCGCCATGTCAGCACCGTTTCTCCGGCAGATCTCCTCCACCGTCTTGAAATCCATACCGATGACAGCCGCCATGGTTCCCGGCTCCATCTCTCCGGCCCGGGCCATAAGGGCTCCGCGCTCATTGACGATCGCCAGGGCATCTTCAAAACGCAAGACTCCCGAAGCGGTCAACGCGGCATATTCCCCCAGGCTGTGGCCGGCGGTAAAATGAAAATCCTGCCCCCGTTGAGAAAGGATCTGAAAAATTCCGTAATCCATGGTCAGAAGAGCGACCTGTGCGTTTTCCGTGGAGCGGAGACTCTCTTCCGGCCCCTGAAACATCAAAGCCGTCAAGTCGCGCCCCAGAAGGTCGTTCGCCTGATGGCAGAGGTCCCGAAACGAGGGTTCTGTCTCATACAGTGATTGCCCCATACCCACATATTGGGAACCCTGTCCTGAAAAAAGAGCAGCTTTTTTCATGTCACCACCTCACCACAACGCTTCCCCATGTCAATCCTCCCCCGAAGGCGACCATAAGGATGGCATCCCCGGGTTTGATCTTTCCGTCCCGGTTGGCTTCATTCAGCGCGATGGGAATCGTCGCTGAAGAGGAGTTGGCATAGCGGTCGATGGTGATCTGGACCTTTTCATAGTCCACCTTCAGGCGGTTGGCCAGGGCATCGATAATACGGATATTCGCCTGATGAGGAATCACAAGATCAAGGTCTTCCTCTTTCAGGCCGGCTCTCTTCAGGGCCTCCACAGAAGCGGATTTCATCACACGCACAGCGTGTTTGAACGTCTCCTGCCCTTCCATGGTGATATAGTGCATCCCTTTGTCGATGGTCTCGTGTGTGGCGGGATGTAATGTGCCTTCGGCTTCTTTGACGAGAAGATTTCCGTAACGTCCGTCAGCTCCGAGATAGTTGGACAGGATCCGCCCGCCCTTTTCGTCCTCGGTGGCCTGGAGAATGGCTGCTCCGGCTCCGTCGCCGAAGAGAACACACGTACTGCGGTCTTCCCAGTTGGTGATCTTGGTGAGTTCTTCCACCCCGATCACGGCGATGGTCTTGTACATCCCTGATTCGATATAGGCCCGCGCCATGGAGAGGCCGTACATAAATCCTGAACAGGCGGCCGAGACATCCACAGCCGGGATATGGGTAATATGAAGATGTTTTTGAAGCCAGCAGGCGGTGGACGGGAACATGGTGTCCGGGGTCACCGTCGCAACGATGATATAATCCAGATCTTCTTTGTCCATGCCGATGGAGTCAAGAGCATCTGTCAGGGCATTGGCCGCCAAAACTGAACTTGGTTCATCAGGGGCTGAAATCCTCCGCTCACGAATGCCCGTGCGCGTCCTGATCCATTCGTCCGTGGTGTCGACGACCTTTTCCAGGTCAAAGTTCGTTACCACCTTCGCCGGAAGGAAAGCGCCCGTAGCAATGATCTTTGCGTAGGGCATTGTTATTCTCCGGTGACGACGATTTGTTTCCCTTTATATGTCCCGCATTCATCACAGACAGTGTGGGGTTTCTTGAACGCGCCGCACTGTTCGCATTTGACAAGCTTGGGAGCAAAAAGCTTCCAGTGTGTCCTTCTTTTATGTTTCCTCTGTTTTGATACTTTTCTCTTTGGTACTGCCATTTCTACTCACCTCCGTATATTGCCTTTTTTATTGATTTCAAGGCACTCCATGCCCCGCCGTCTGTCTCAGGTTCACACCCGCAGTCTTTCTTGTTCAGGTTTTGTCCGCATTGCGGGCATAACCCCTTGCAGCTCACATCACAGACAGGCTTCAAGGGCATGTTCACGACGATTTCATCCCTCAAAATTTTTCCGATATCAATGACGTGGTCATCGTAAAAAACAAGATCAAGCTCTTCAGCAGCGAGATCCCTTTCCGGTTCAGTGAACTCGGGTCGGGGCTTCAGCATCAATCGGACCGGAAGATGAAATGAGCGTGTAAACGGCTCCAGGCAACGGGAGCAGTTCAGCCGATAAGTCCCGTTCAGGAAACCTGTCAGCTCATATCCGCCGGAGATTTCAATGATCTCGCCCTGAAAGGCTGTCGCGCCTTCGACTTCGGGTAGTTCCGGGTCGAAAGTCTCCTCAAGGTGTTTTGCCTCTTTTTTTACGCTTCCCAGATCAATTCTCATAGAGAAAAGAGTATAGATAACCCTATCTATTGTCAAGCGAAAAGTAGGGTTTTCACTAAAAAAATGAACGCTGTTCATTATAAAGAAGTTATCCTTATTTATAACCTCTTATCTTTTATGAAACATTCTGTTTTTCACTGTAAACAGCATTTGAAGGCCAGCCAATAAGTTAGGTGTGACATATTTTTGGCACGATGAATGCTTAATAGTATACTGTGAAACGGAAAGGAGAATTATGATAAAAGACTATTTCCGGGATGTATCCACCAAAGACGAAATGACATTCGAAGAGATGAAGGAAATACTCATCAGCGATTCCGTTGAAGAGAAGGACTATAACCGTATTGTGGAGTCAAACCTGAAACTGGTGATCTCCATCGCAAAGAAATATGTGAAGAGCGGGATCTCCTTCGAAGACCTGATCCAGGAAGGGAATATCGGCCTGATCAAGGCGGCCAAAAAGTTCGACCCCTCTCTCGGGTATAAGTTCTCCACCTACTCCTGCTGGTGGATCCGCAACCAGATCGAGAGAGCGATTTACAATAAGAAGAACCTTATCCGCGTCCCTCTGAACAAGATGCATTCCTATTTTAAATACAAATACAACCCTGAGGAACTCACAGAACTTGAGAAAAAGAAGGGAGCAAAACTGGAGCAGGAGATTCCGAGCTCCTACTGTTCTCTTGACTCCCCTCTGAAAAACAGAGAGGATTATTCGATTCTGGGAGATATCCTCACCATTGAGGAGAATTCTCCCGAGGACAACCTCATGCGTGAAGAATCTCTGACGCTGATCCATAAAGCCATCGAATCTCTTCCCCAGAAGAAGAAATTCATCATCAAATACCGATTCGGTTTTATCGACGGCGACAAACACTCTCTTAAAGAGACCGGGGACCTCCTGGGGATCTCCTCGGAAGCGGTGCGTCAGAATGAGATCACAGCGTTCAAGCTGTTAAGAGAGAACCTTGTTTCACTGGAACTCCACTAACCACTCCCATCCAACCCCGTAACACCCATAAAAAAAGGGCGGCACGCAACGGCCGCCCTTTTTTTGGCTTATCAGTATAGAGGAGATCCTACTGGATGTAGACCCTGATCTTGCTCTCTTTTCTCTTTGCTTCGATCCAGGTGTAGAAGAACTCCCTGAACTTCTCATTATGCAGGCTTTCGCGGGCCTTGATGCGTTCGTCTTCTGACATGGTCTCCACCACTGTGGTGTCGATCCTGATGTTGTTCACATAATAGATCTCATTCCCCTTCTCAATCGAGGTGGACCCTTTTTCGGCAGCCCTTGAGATCGTCTTCAGATCTTCTGATGTAAAGGGGCCGGCTTTATCTGAAACGACCACATTATCCAGGCGTACCGGAGGTTCACGGAGAAGGTCCTCGTAGGCCGCCTCTTTGGCTTTGTCACGGACATAAGCCAGGGTCACTTCGTTCTTCACGTTTTCAAGTTCAGGCAGGAAGCTCTCTTCGACCCGTGAGAGCCACATGACGATATAGGCATCCCCCATCCGGAGCGGAGTCAGGACATCGCCTTCTTTGCTCTTGAGGATCTTGTTCACAGCCTTTTCCTGTTCAGCAGGATCCCTGATCTGCTGCAGGAATGACGGGATGTTATCCCTGTTGACGCCGTCGGCTGTCTGAATACGGATATTATACCTGGAGAGCATCTCCTGACCGATCTCGCCGTCTTCAGCGTCTTTGGCGATCTCTTTGGCTGTTCCGCGAAGATCCTTCATCCCCTTGGCGTATTTGATGTCATCGACGACCCGGCCCTTAGCCTCTTCAAAAGAAGGCAGATAACCGCTCCGTCTCTCCACAAGATGCATGATGACATAGCCGTCCTGAACAGGGACCGGCTCTGAGACATCGCCGTATTTCAGAGCAAATGCTGCTCTCTTGAAAGACATATCGTATCCGAAGCCGGGGACAAAAGACTGATATCCGGGTTCGAAAAAGCCTGTCTGGAAGGGGATCATCTCCATCTCTTTAGCGGCATCACGGAACTCCTCAGGCCCGGCTTGAGCCAGTTTTGCCTGATACCCGGATGCAGCTTTTTCGGCCAGAGAGGAGGCCTTCTCCCGCTTGAGCTGTTCGGTGATCTTGGGACGCACACGGGAATCACTCAGGGGAAGGATATCATGATCTGAAGCATCCACGACCTTCGCCACCACCAGGGCATCATCCGTGCTGAACGGTCCTGCCACGGTATTCAGCGGAGCTGACATGAGAGTGGAAACGATCTCAGGATCAGAGATCACACTCTGCTGGATCTCGCTTTGGGTGGCCAATCCGGCGTTACGGACGTCCATCCCCGCTGTTTCGGCGATCTCCTGGAGCGAAAGGCCGGCTTCAGCCATCTTCGCCACCTCTTTCGCCCTCACATTCAACAGAGAAGCGATCTTCTCTTCTCTGAGAGCTTTGGTGATATTCGTCTTGACAGAGGAGTCTTCAGGAGAAGGATAGTGGCTCTCTTCGCGGTCTTCCAGCTTGATGATATGATATCCGTACTGGGTCTCCACAGGGCCGTAGACCTCTCCCACCTTCATCTTTTCAAAGACGGCTTTATCAAAAGCCTCGACCATATCCCCCCGTTTGAAATAACCCAGGTCTCCTCCGGCCTGACCCGTGGGGCCCTGAGAATACTCTTTGGCCAGGGCTGCGAAATCATCCCCTGCCTGGGCTTTTTTCAAGACATCCTGGGCTTTAGCTTCAACGGCTTTTTTCTCCTCTTCTGTGGGGTTCACAGGAAGAGTGAAGAGGATATGACGGGCCCGGGCGCGTGAGGGGACCTTGAACTCCTCTTTATGCGCATTATAATAAGCCTTGATGTCATCATCCGTTACGGTGACCTCACTCTGAAGGGAGCTCCCTTCGAGAACGGCATACTGAAGCGCAATGCGGCGTCCCTGGTCGAACTTGTCCTGGTTGTCGCGGTAATAGTCACGGATCTCTTTTTCAGAGACAGCGACCCGTTGGGTAAAATCGGCTGTGCGGATCTTGACATATTCCACATTGACCTCTTCATCCCTCTGGTACTGCTCTTTGTGCGCGTTAAAAAACTTCCTGGCTTCGTCATCATCCACAGTATACTGTCCCGCGAGATTTGCCGGGCTGACAGCGGTATATTTCAATGTGACTCTTTTGGGACGCCGCCAGTTCTCCTTCTTCTCATCAAAATAAGCCTGGAGGTCCTCTTCGGACGGCGTGATCCCCGCGGTAAAATCGTTGATATCGGCGGAAGCATAGCTGAAACTCATACGGAGATTGTTGGCCAGGTAGTAATCTTCCAACTCCTGATCTGTCACGATGATACTCTCCTTCATGAAATCCATGGCTTTCTGCGCGAGGATCTCTTTGGAGAAAGCATTTTCGATCTCGGCGAGCTTGTCCGCAGGCATATTGTTGATCCATGTGTTCCATTTCTCTTCATCGAACCGGCCGTCGGTCTTGAAGACATCATACTGCATAAGCGCTTCTTTGATCTCAGGAGCTGTGACCGTAAACCCGTTTTTTTCAGCATACTGCAAAAGGAGGTGATTGTTGATCACCTGGGAGAGCGCCTGGTTCTTGGCCTGCTCGTTGATGGCCTCCTTCTGGTCCTTGGTCACCATACCGTAGTAATTCTCATAGAATTTGACCATTCTCTCATACGACTGGGAATAGGACTGGTAAAACTCTTCATAGGGGATCTTCTCCCCGTTCACTTTGGCGGCCACTCCGGGCGCCCCGTGATCTCTGGATCCTGACCCGGCTCCCCAGATAATAAAAGCCGGTGTGATAATGATGACCAGAAACCATAGAATTGATTTTTGTTTTGACCTCAAGGTATTAAGCATTGTTCATCAACCCCCTTATTAATGTCAGAAAGCGGATAAATAAAAAAAGGGTTATCCTCTCTTTTTTTCATAGGGATTATATCAGCTTTTCTTCTGAAATAAAGTGAAAAGTTCTGATGCCCCGGCCCGGAGCACCTGTCCCGTCAGCTTTCGGCGACGAGACAGGCCAGAGCCATACAGTAAAATTTCGATAAAGCCGTTTCACTCCGGGACATGACCACCACCGGTTTTTCCGTTCCCTGGATAAGGCCGGCAAGTTCCCCGCCTGCAAACCGCATGAGCCCTTTGTAGAAAGCATTGCTGGCTTCCAGCGACGGAAAGATGAGAATATCGGCATCCCCCTCAAGGGGAGACGAGACCCCTTTAATGGCCAGGCTCTCGGGATCGCAGGCACAGAAGAGGTCAAGGGGCCCGTCCACAAGACAGCCGGTGATCTGACCGCGGACATTCATCCTGGATAACAGGGCATAATCAATGGAGTTCTGAAAGTGGGGTGAGACCTTCTCGGAAGCCCCGATGAGGGCCACACGGGGAGTCTCGATCCCGAATTTATGCGCCATCTCCACGGAATAGGTGATCATTGCCGATTTCTGACTCAGGTCGGGAAAAGGCAGCACAGCCGTATCAGACACGAAGAGCAGCTTATGGTATGCAGGCAGTTCAAGGGCGCAGGTGTAACTCATCACTGCATTGGGTCTCATGAGCCCGTTCTCCTTGTGGAGAACAGCTTTGAGAAATTTGTCCGTTCCAACGAGCCCTTTCATGAGGATATCCGCCCGGCCCTTTTTCACAGCGGCCACAGCCTGTCCAAGAGCCTCTCCTTCGCTTGAACACTCTATGACATCGAAGGAGCCGGTTGCCACCCCCGCTTCACGGGCCGCCTGTTCCATGAGATCGGCGCGCCCGTAGAGAACCGGTTCGATCAACCCCTCTTTTGCTGCCTGCCCCACAGCCTCCATGGTGTTCATATCCTCTGCACAGGCCACAGCCACCTTTTTTAAGACGCCCTTCTCTTTCAGGAAGGGCGCGATCTCTGATAATTTCCTTATGGGCCTCATGCTTTTCCCCGCGACATCATAGCCGCAAGAGCGATGGACGCCATCTTGACCTCCACACTGTCTCCCCGGGACGAGAGGATCGCCGGGACCCGTGCCCCCACCACCACGGCGCCCAGGTTGGCATTCGCCAGCTTGGTATTGGTCTTATAAAAGACATTTCCCGATTCGATGTTGGGGAAGAGGATACAGTCGGCATCACCGGCGACATCGCTGACGATGCCTTTCAGTTCCACCGATTCAGGGTCGATGCAGAGATCCATGGCCAGAGGCCCGTCCACGAGAGCTCCTTTGATCTGGCCCCGCTCCGCCATCTTTGTGATCACAGCCGCATCGGCATTAGCCGGGATCTTGGGCGTAACCGTTTCAGACGCGGCCAACAGGGCGACTTTGGGTTTCTCTATCCCCAACGCATGCGCAGTCTGGATGAGATAGTTCGTGATGGCGACCTTCTGCTCCAGGTCCGGCAGAGGGATAATGGCCACATCTCCCACGATCATAAGTTTATGGTAATTGGGATTCTCCAGGACAGTCACATGGCTGAGGACGGCTTTTTTCTCCATGAGTCCGTTTTCCTTGTTCAGGATCCCTCTCATATACTTGTCAGTATTGACCAGCCCTTTCATAAGAAGATCACCTTCTCCGGCATTGATCAGGGCAACGGCTCGCGCCACAGCCCGGACATCATCCGGTTCGTTGACGATCCGGTAGAGAGAGGGATCGATCTTTTCCTCTTTGCATATGTTCAGGATCTTTTTTTCATCTCCGACGAGGACTCCCTCCACAAGGCCCATCTCCCTGGCCTGGTGAACAGCCCCGATGGTGTGGCTGTCATTGGCACAGGCCGCCACCAGCACCTTTTTCTGCTCATTTCTCAAGACATCAAACATCTGTTCTAACTTGGTAATCATCATGACCTCCGTTCCCGATCAGCTATATGTTTTGCTCTTTTCTTCCCCTGCCATGACACGCCGGCCGGCATCTGCCAGGGCTTCCATCTCTTTTTCACCCGGATATTCTATATGTTTTCCCAGAAAACTCAAATGCTCTTTTAGAAAAGGCATAAGGATCGTCTGGGCATAGACCAGTCCGCCGGTGAAGACAACGGCATCCACTTTACCCTTCAGAGCTGCGGCAGCTCCCCCGGCTTCCTTGATGACCTGATACCCCATGGCCTTGAGTGCAGAGAGGGCTGTCTCATCACCCTGAGAAGCTTTTTTTTCCAGTTCCGACCCGTTGTCGGTCCCGGTATAGGCGATGAGGCCGCTCTTTTTAGCAAACTTCCCTTCCAGTTCCTTCTGTGTGTACTCCCCGCTGAAACACATCTGGATGAGGTCTCCGATGGGCAGAGCTCCGGCTCTCTGAGGGGAAAAAGGGCCCATTCCTAAAAGGGCATTGTTGACATCGATGCATCGCCCTTCCCGGACAGCCACCACGGAGATCCCCCCGCCCATATGGATCACGACAAAGTTACACTTGTCCAGAGGTTTTCCCAGCTCGGAAGCGGCTTTTCTCGCACAGGCCCGGACATTCAGCGCATGAAACAGGGATTTCCTTCTGATCTCCGGGACACCTGAAAAACGCGCCAGGGAGCACATCTCATCCACGGTGACAGGATCGGTGATAAAAGCGGGTATCCCGGCCTCATCCCCGATGGATTTCGCCAGATAAGCTCCCAGGTTGGAGGCATGCTCCCGTCCCCAGATCTTCTTATCGGCCAGGTCGTCCAGCATGGCCTGGTTGACTTCATAGACCCCTCCCTCGATGGGTTTCATGAGTCCTCCCCGGCCCACCACCACATCAAGCTCCCCCAGAGTCATCCCCCGCTCTTTCAGGGCTTTTGTGATAAATTCCTTACGGAATTCAAACTGATCCACGATCCGTTGAAAACCGGCGATCTCTCCGGCGTCATGACGGATGGTCTCCTCGAACAATGCGGTATTATCTTCAAAAACAGCGATCTTGGTCGATGTCGACCCGGGATTAATGGTTAAAATCTTCATACGCCCCCCTTATTCGTTTTCTCAAACATCATCCATGATTCGCCGATGCTGGACAGCTTCAGCGATGTGAACATCCTCTATCATCTCCCGCTCATCCAAATCGGCGATGGTACGGGCCACTTTTAAAATCCTGTGATATGAACGCGCCGAAAGCGCATATTCCCGGACAGCTCCTGCCAGAAGACGGTCAGCTTCCGCTGTCAGGGGACAATATTTTTTGACCAGGGCTGCCGGCATTTCCGCGTTGAAAGAGAGAGGCTTGTGTTGAAAACGTTTCCGCTGGACAGCAGCGGCACGGACCACACGCCGGCGGATCGCAGCGGAACCTTCCTCCTGCCACTCCCCTTTGAGCTCCCGATACTCCACCCGGGGCACATCAACATGGATATCGATACGGTCAAGCAGCGGGCCGGAGATCTTTCGTCTGTACCGGTAGATATCCGAAGGAGAACACCGGCATTCCCTCTCCTTGTCTCCAAGATAACCGCAGGGGCAGGGATTCATCGCCGCGACAAGAAGAAAATCAGAGGGGTACTTCACAGCATAAGCAGCGCGGGTGATGTGGATCTCTTTCGACTCTATGGGTTGCCGAAGGACTTCGATGGTTCCTTTTTTGAACTCTGGAAACTCATCGAGAAAAAGGACCCCTTTATGAGCCAGACTGATCTCACCGGGCCGGGGACGGTGCCCGCCGCCCACCAGTCCCACATCGCTGATGGTATGATGCGGAGCCCTGAAGGGCCGCCTGCGTTTCACCGGGTCCTTTTCCGAAAGCAATCCGCTCACACTGTAGATCTTCGTCACCTCAAGAGCTTCTCTGCGATTCATGGGAGGAAGGATGGAAGGAATACGTCTGGCCAGCATGGTCTTTCCCGTTCCCGGAGGCCCCACCATGAGGATATTATGCCGTCCCGCCACAGCGACTTCCATGGCGCGTTTGGCCACCGCCTGCCCCCTGACCTCACTCATATCAGGGAATCCGTCGTCGTCAGCAGGCTCCAATGGCCCCTCCTTGCCTGTGAGAGGAGAGACGATCCGGGTCCCGTTGAGAAAAGCCATGACCTCCCCGAGATGGGAGACCGGAAAGATCTTCAACCCCCTGACAAAGGAGGCTTCAGATGCATTTTCAGAGGGACAGATCAGATGGAGGCCGTTCTTGACAGCCCATTCAGCCAGGGGAAGGATCCCTTTGATCTTTCTGATGGAGCCGTCCAGGGCCAGTTCTCCGGCCATGAGAAAACGGGACAGGTCTCCTTTGACAAGATCCAGCGCAGCCAGGACGGAGACAGCCATGGGGAGGTCATAATGGGCCCCCTCTTTTTTCATATCGGCGGGAGCCAGATTGATGACGATCTTTTTGTTCATAAGCCGGATACCGCAATGGGTAAAAGCCACCCTGATGCGCTCACGGCTCTCTTTGGTGACCGTATCTCCCAGCCCCACAACGGTAAAACTGGGCAGTCCGGGAGAGACCCCCGACTCTATGGTGACTTCATAAGGGATGATTCCGTTTACGCCTGCTGATAAGACTTTACTGACCATTACTCCATACCATATTATCAATGAGTCTTGTTTTTTCCACATAAACCGCCAACGCAAAGAGTGTGCCCCCGGGGTTGATCTCCCCCTCGAAAGGTTCCAGAGTCTCTGCATCGGCCACACGGGCATAATCGAGCCGCGCAGAGGAAACCGAAGCCACAGTCTCTTCCATGACCGCCTGAAGATGATGCGCCGAGCGTTCTCCGTGATCCAGGGCTTGACGGGCTTCACCCAGGGCCTGTTGAAGGACAAGCGCCTCACGGCGTCCTTTTTTTGACAGATATTTATTGCGGGAACTCATGGCCAGTCCGTCGTCTTCCCGGACAATGGGGCACGGGATCACATCAACGCTGAAGTGGAGGTCTTTCACCATCCGTTCGATGACTTTGTATTGCTGATAGTCTTTCAGGCCGAAATAGGCCCTCCCGGGACGCACCAGGTGGAAAAGCTTGCCCACGATGGTACAGACTCCCCTGAAATGCGTGGGCCGTGAGAGGCCGCAAAGATGCTGTGTCAGGCGGGTGACTTCGATATAAGTCTGATAACCGTCAGGATAGATCTCCCCGGCTGAGGGGATAAAGAGTCCCCGCACACCTTCACGGGCACACAGCGCAGCGTCGCGTTCCAGGTCCCTGGGATACCGGTCCAGATCCTCTTCCGGGCCGAACTGGGACGGATTGACAAAAAGAGAGACGACCACATGATCATTCTCTCCGGCGGCTTTCCGGATGAGAGAAAGATGTCCTTCATGGAGATATCCCATGGTGGGAACCAGCCCCACGCGTCCTTGAAGAGTCTCCCGGAAGGTCCTCATCTCTTGCAGTGTGGTGAGTTTTTCCATAGTCTCCTTTCAGGGCCGCAGGACATTCTCTTCGCCGGGGAATGTCTTGTCTTTGACTGCCTGGACATATTTTTTTACGCTCCGTGTCACCGTCCGTCCCACATGGTTGAAAATACGGGTATGCCTGGGGACAAAGTCGGGATAGAGGCCCATAATATCATAACAGACCTGGATCTCCCCATCGCAGAAACGGCCTGACCCGATCCCGATGACAGGGACATGGAGTTCAGCCGAGACCTGCTTCCCCAATGATTCGGGGACCGACTCCAGGACCAGTGCCGTGATCCCCGCCTCCTCAAGTTTCAGAGACCACTCCATGATCCGCTCCCGCTCATCCATGGCCCGGCCACGGACGATCTCGCGGCCGAAGGCTTTCACAGACTGTGGCGTGTATCCTAAATGTCCCACAACAGGGATACCGCACTCCACCAGCCGTCTCGCCAGCTCCAGGTGAGACCCTTCAAACTTCACCGCCGACGCCCCTGTGGCGCTCATGAGCCGCCCGGCATTCCTGATCCCCTCTTCCACAGAGACCTGGAACGACATGAACGGCATATCCACGACCACGAATGCCCGGCGGGATCCCCTGACCACAGCAGCCCCGTGGGAGATCATCTGATCCATGGTCACACGCAGCGTGTTCTCCTCCCCGTAGACCACCATCCCCAGGGAATCTCCCACGAGGATCATGTCCACTCCGGCACGGTCGATGGCCTGTGCCATGGAATAGTCATAGGCTGTCAGGGCCGCCACCCGGTCTCCCCTGGCTTTCATTTTGATCATGTCCTGAGAGGTCAATCGTTTTTCCATACGTCCCCCCAACTTTTAATACGGCCGATCCCTTTGCCCGGGCCGGGTTCTATTTTCACTCCGGTCTCGGGGTCCCTGAACTCCCCCAGGAGTTCTGTGAGAGGGAGAAGGACAAAATCCCTTTTCAGCCTCTCCCTGTGGGGGATCTGCAGAGACTCCTCCCGGAGGATCTCCCGGTCATAATAGATAATATCGATATCAATGGGACGGGGCCTGTTTCGTTTTGACCACGTTCTCCCCATCTCCACCTCGATCTCCTTCACCGTGTCCAAAAGAGCCCGGGGAGAAAGAGCTGTCCGGCCCAGAAGGGCCATATTGATGAACGGTCCCTGGGCGGTATACCCTGCCGGTGCCGATTCATAGAGAGAGGAAAAACGGTCGCAGAAAAACCCTTCAGCCTCTGTCAGCTTCCGGACGGCTGAAGTGATGTTCTCTTCCCTTTTCCCCACATTGCTTCCCAGGGCCAGGACCACTCCATGAAAACGGCGGACACTCCTGAGAAGGCATCGTTCTCCCTGCGGCATCCCCAGGTGTATCTCTGCTTCCCATCGGGTTGCGGGAATCCTCTCCGCCAGATAGCCGATGATCCTGCCGGGAAGTGATTCCAGGGAGTCTTTGAATGTCTCCAGATAGCAGGTGATCCAATGGACGAGTTGGTCAGAGGAGAGCCCGGAAGAGGGAAACAGAGGTGAATCCGCCCCCGCTGTGACCGAAAGCCGGGCTGTCTCCCCCCCGGAGGCCTTCGGAACGGAAATGATTCGGGAATATACGATCTCGTCCATAAGCCCATCATATCATATCCCCTTTTGATGTCAAACAAAAGGGAAAGTGGTCTCAGCCCAGAGCAACGTCAAGAAGCATCATGACGGTAAATCCCAGCGTGAACCCCATGGTCGCCAGGTCCACGTTTCCGTGCTGCTGGGAATCAGGGACCGCATCCTCAATGACCACAAAGATCATGGCTCCTGCAGCAAAAGCCAGGGCAAAAGGGAGAAGCGGTTTGACGGCGACCACAGCAAGCGCACCCAGCACAGCCGAAAGAGGTTCCACAAGCCCCGACAGCTGTCCGTAGAAAAAACTCTTTCTCCGGCTGACGCCGGCCTGCCTCAGGGGAAAAGAGACGGCAGCCCCTTCGGGAAAGTTCTGGATCCCGATCCCCAGCGCCAGGGCCACCGCCCCGGCAGGAACAGCCCCGGGAAGATTCTGGGAAAGAGCTCCGAACGCGACTCCCACGGCAAGCCCCTCGGGGATGTTATGAAGTGTCACGGCCATGACAAGGAGAATGCTCTTTTTCAACCCTGTATGGAGCCCCTCGGCTTTCTTCATGTCAAGGCCCGGGTGAAGATGGGGAAGAAGCCGGTCCAGGCCCCACAGGAAAAAGACACCGGCTAAAAACCCTGAGACCGCAGGGAGCCAGGAGGGGACAGGAAGCTCTTCAGCCATCTCTATGGCAGGGGCCAGAAGCGACCAGTAGCTTGCAGCGGTCATGACTCCCGCAGCAAAGGCCAGCATGACGTCATGAAGCTTGATATTCACGCTTTTGCTCAAAAAGACTGTCCCCGCCCCCAGGGTGGTCATCACCCAGGTAAAAAGGCCGGCGGCCAGAGCCAGAAGGACAGGATCATACTGTAAAAGAGCGTCCATACATCTCCTCAGGTTTTCGCTGTTCAGGAAAGAATATTATGGACCACTTTCCCGTCGATCAGCGTCATCCGGCAGACAGTCTTCATCTCGAAGGGATCCCCGTCAAAGACAGCGATGTCAGCATCTTTCCCCGTCTCCAGGCTGCCAATACGGTCTGCGCAGTCACAGATCTCGGCGGCATGGAGGGTCACAGCTTTGAGCGCCCCGTCTTCTGAAAGGCCGTTTTTCCTGGCCAGCCCCACCATGAGAGGCAGATAATCGATGGGGATCACCGGAGCATCCGTCATGATGGCGACTTTCACCCCCGCTTTTTCCAGGACCCCCGCCGTGGAGAAGGTGATATCCTTCAGCTCCTCTTTCACCCGGGCACTCAGGGAGGGCCCGATAATAGCATCGATCTTGTTCTTTGCAAGATAGGGGGCGATCTTATGGCCGTCGGTACAATGCTCCACACGAAGCCTGAACCCGAACTCTTTCTGGATACGGATCACCGTGATGATATCGTCAAAGCGATGAGCATGACAGCGGGCCGTGAGCTTTCCTTCGAGGACAGAGGCCAGGATCTCATTCTGCAGGTCGAACTCCGGGGCTTTATCCGGATCTTTTTCCCCTTTTTTCTTCTTTTCCAGATAGTTTTTCGCTTTAAAAAAAGCTTCCCGCATGACAGCGGCATTGCCCATGCGTGTGGAGGGATACTGGTTTTTCCCCACTCCATAGACACGTTTGGGGTTTTCTCCCAGGGCCATCTTCAACCCGGCGGGGTCTTTGACCACAAGCTCATCCACCACAGAAGAGCCGGCCGTCTTCATGACCACGGATTGGCCACCGATCACATTGGCGCTTCCCGGGCCTGTGAAGACAGAGGTGATCCCTGCTCTGCAGGCGTCTTTGAACGCAATATCATCAGGGTTGATGGCATCGATGGCCCGCAGATGGGGTGTGGAAGGACTGGTCATCTCATTGCCGTCTGAACCGGCCCACTCGTTGCTCTCCTCCCACATCCCCACATGGCAGTGAGCATCGATAAGCCCGGGAGTCACGGTCATTCCTGTGCAGTCCACGACCTGGCACTTCCCGGGAGGCGTGATCCCGGAGCCGATCTCTTTGATCTTTCCCTTCTCTACAAGGATATCGCACTTCTCCCTGGTGTTTCCCAAACCGTCCAGAACTTTGCCATTCTTCAATAAAATCATAAGACCTCCTTTACAATGTCGCTGATATCGTCTCCGCGACGGCGAATGCGGCGTCCATGGCCTGAGCCATATTATAATACTTGTACTCGGCAAGCCGTCCCACGGGGAAAAGCCTCCTGTATGAACGGGCAAGAGCGGCATACTGTTCATAAAGGCCGGCACTCTCTTCCCCCGGGACGGGGTAATAGGGGATATCCCCCCGGGACAGGGAACAGGGCCGGGGATATTCATATGCGATGGTAGTTCCCGGCACGTCCTGGCCGGTGCAATGTTTGAACTCGGTGATCCGGGTGTACGCCTCTTCGTTGGGATAGTTGACTGTGCAGACAGGCTGAAACCGTGCTGTCTGAAGATGTGAAAACGTGAAGGAGAGGCTCCGGTAAGGGAGTTCTCCATAACAGAAATCGAAAAGCTCATCAAGAGGAGCCGTAAAACAGACAGCACCGGGATAGGGCTTCCCGTCCAGGGCGATCTCTCCGCGGGAAAAAGAGAGCCTCTCTTTCCACGATGTCTCCGTTTCCAGTGTGATCCCCGCATGGGTGGTCATCCGGGTAAAGAGAGGGGTATACCCCTCATCGGGCATGGCCTGAAAAGGATCTGTAAAGTAGCGCCCGTCCCGCCCGGCGACCACCGGGACCCGGCTCAGCACATCGGGGCTCAACTCGTCCGGCTCGCGGCCCCACTGCTTGGTGGTGTAGTGGTAGAAGACATTCTCATAGATATATCGTCCCAGTTCGCGGAGTTCTTCCTCCTGTGCACTGAGTAGCTCCCATATGGATATCCGTGCCCCTTCTCCGAAAGCCCCGTTCATCTTCTCTTCCAGGCGTAGAGCGTCTTTGGAGGGGAAAAGTCTTTCCAGCGAGTCGAAATTGAAGGGGAGGGGGACAAGATGGCCGTTGATGGAGGCCATGACATGATGCTCATAGGGGTGCCACCCGGTAAAACGGGAGAGGAACTCCACGGTGCGGCGGTTTGATGTATGGAAAAGATGCGGCCCGTAACGATGGACAAGGACACCATGGTCATCCTTTTCATCATACGCCTGCCCGGCGATATGCGGGCGCTGCTCCAGGAGCAGGACACTCTGCCCCTTCTCGGCCAGGAGCCGGGCCAGGGTGCAACCGGCGACCCCGGCACCCACGACAACCGCATCACACGTCATGTCTCTCCTTCCCGGGGAAAATATTGAATAGCCAGCAGAGTGATATCATCGTTGCGGGGCCCGTTGCCGCTGAACTCATTGTTCTCTTTGAGCATCTTTTTCACCACATCGATGACTCCGGCAGAGCCGTAGCGGTCCACGGCCTCTTTGACACGCTCTTTTCCGAAAAGGTCGCCTTCACTGTTCATGCGGTCTGTGATCCCGTCTGTATAGAAAAAGAGAAGATCCCCGGGAGAGAGCCACAACCTCTTTTTTTCGGTGAACTCTCCGAAAGAGGGATTCTCCAGAAGATTGAATCCGATCCCCCGGGAAACGAGAAAATTGCTTTTTCCCTTCTCCTCCCGGTAGAGGAGGGGTTCATCATGACCGCATCGGATCCAGTCGAAATAACCGTGAACGGTATCGATGACTCCGATGATCATGGTGACAAAAAAGCCTCGCTTCTTTGTCTTTCTCAAATAGTTGTTGATAAAAAGCCCCACGTCCACGATATCGTTTTCAAAGGAAAACGCCGAATTGATCGCGCCTTTAAGCTCCGCCATAAAGAAGGCTGCCGAAACCCCCTTCCCCGAGACATCCCCGATGACGAACCCGTATTTGTTCTGCCCCAGGGAGACAAGATCGTAATAATCTCCGCCCACCACCATGGAGGGAATATAGGCGGCCTTGATATCCAGCCCCCGGATAGAGAGGTTCCGTCGGGGAAGCAGTTCCATCTGGATCTTTTTTGCGATCTCCATCTCCCGTTTCATCCTCTGGTTTTCAATGGTCTCGGTGAGGTCTTCAAAGGAGATGATGGTGCTCACCAGAGACGAGTGGGCCTCCCCTTCGTAAAAACGCTTGAGGTCTTCCAGCCGTGAGATGAAGGGGACGATCTTAAATTGCAGATAGGCCCCCTTATGCCAGAACTTGACACTGCAGGCCTCCAGAGTGGTGATGGCTTTCCCGATGGCCTCTTCAAGCTCGTCCAGTGTCTGTTTCTCAAAGACATCGTGAAGGTCCACCAGGTGTTTTCCGCGGTAGACACAGCGGGTCCGGTTACAGGAATAGCACATCCCCATCCCCGTGCAGATGATCCCTTTCTGCTCCCCCAGCCCCAGGATCTTCCGGCCGGCTGAATTGATGTTGGCCAGAAGGCTCTGGTCTGCCGACATGAGCCCGAAAGGGATCCCTTCATAGAGAGCCGCATTCAGGTTGACAAAAGAGCGCAGTGCGCCAAAAGCACTGTAGCGTATGGCATACTGGTTCACCAGGAGAGAGAGCTGGACCATCTCCGTCTCGGTGATGGCATTGGCCCGCTTGAACCCGATATGCATGATATCTTTCAGGTCAAAATAGAACTCCCTGTTCTGAAATGCGGGTTTTGACCTGAACTCCATCCGCAGCGGGATGAACAGGGATGTCCTGCTGCCTGTCCGTTCAAAGACATCTTTGAAAAACGGGTCCGATGACGCATCCAGGGAGTAGTGGACATCCACCTGCTGGGCAAATTCCCTGACATAGGGCCCCATCCACTTTTCGATCTCATACCCCTTTTTATCCAGCCCGTAATGAAGGCATTTCTGATGATCCATGTCCAGAAGAAAGAGAGAGTCCACACCGTATGTGTGTTTCAAGACCCCGAAGACATCCTTGAAAAAGTTATAGGCATCATCATTGAAGTAGATCTTGAACCGTGAAAAAAAATTGATCGTTCTCATTGCTCTCTGTGGAGGACATCTTTAAAAAATGTTTTGAAGGTCTCGTCAGACTTCCGCAGGCGGATCACCATCTCACGGATGAAAGACCTGTAGACTTTATAACGGATCTCGTCATGATCACCGAGGATACGTTCAAAATCACTTCTCAGGAGGACCAGGAGTTCAAGGTCGGTCTTCGCCCGGGCATTGGCAAAACGCCCTTTGGAGTCGATGATCCCCACTTCACCGAAAAAATCCCCGTTTTTGAATGTCATGACCGTCTGCGCCGGCTTTTCACGGATATACCGGAAGATCTCCACCTCTCCCTTCTGGATGATAAAAAAGGCATCCGCCGCCTCCCCCTCTTCGAAGATCATTGTCCCGGAATCATAGGCTTTGAGAAAAAGCCTTTTTTCGATGAGAGCGGCTTCCGACGTATCGAGAAGAGAAAAGAGATAGTATTTTTCAATCATTTCAGACCCCCATATCCATGAGATAGAACATGTTCAGTTTGTCGCTGGTGGACCGGATACGGATACTCAGCTTCAGAATGATATTTTCCAGGATCGCCGTGGCATAGGGGGCTTTTTCATCGATGAGAGAAAGAAAATCATTCCGGTCGATCCTGAGGACTTCAGTCCCCTTATGGGCGATGGCTGTGGCGCTCCGGACATCTCCGTCGATGATGGCCATCTCCCCGAAAAAATCAAAGGGTTTCAGGATGGCCACCTCCTCTTCTCCGATTCCCGGAATATTCAGGATAATACTGATCCCCCCCGCGCCCAGGATATAGATATCTTCACCCACCTCTCCTTCATGAAATATGGTCTCTCTCTTATCGAAGCTTTTTTTTTCGAAAAGAGAGATGACCGTGGGGAAAAAGGCCAGAGGAAGGCCTTTGAAAAGGTCAGTCTGTTTCAGGATTTCAATTTTTTCCACAATGGCTCCTCCAATGCTCTCATTTTATCCAATGCATGATAATCTGTCAAATCAAACTTCAGAGGAGTGATGGAGACGGCCCCGTTCATCAACGCTCCGTCATCGCTTGTTCCCTCGTCATCGGGGATCATCTTTCCTGAAAACCAGTAATATTTCTCGCCCATGGGATCCGTCCTCTCCACCAGGTGTGTGTGGGTGAAGCTGCTCCCCTGACGTGTAAACCTGATGCCGGAGATCTTCTCCAGGGGGAGGTCGGGATAATTGATGTTCAAGACCAGCTTCTCTTTAAAAAAGGGGCTCTCCGACCAGAAAGGAAGGAAAAGAGAGATGAACCGGGCGATCTCCGGTGAACGGTTGTAATGAAATGCCGTGGAAACAGCCAGGGACGGGATCCGCGCCATATAACCTTCGGCTGCTGCGGAGACCGTTCCCGAATAGAGGATATTGTTTGATGTGTTGAACCCCCTGTTGATCCCGGAGATGAGAGCATCAAAGGGCGGCCCGTCATTAATATGCGAGAGGGCGATCTTGACACAGTCCGCAGGGGTTCCTGTCACACCCCAGCCGGAAAATCCCTCCCGTCTCCGGACCGTCTCGATGCGAAGGGGATGAAAAAGCGTGATCGCGTGGCCCGTAGCGGATTGCTCCTCCAGAGGGGCCACCACAGTGACATCATTGTCTTCACTCAACGCTTTCCACAGGGCATGGATCCCGTCGGAATAGATCCCGTCGTCATTGACAAGAAGAATCTTCATCTTAATGTTTGACCGGGCTTTTCATATCTCTCTTCTGGTTCCACTTCACCCAGGCAGACTGTTCGTCGGCGCTCATTGTATTGATGCTGTCCATGCGGACGATGCGCCCCTGGGCATCGACTTTGAGTTCCATCATCTCACGGACGATGACCGTCCACTCTTCCAATGTCACTTCCCTGGGGCCTTCCACCTCGGTGGGGCCTTCGATCTCGCGGGGCTGGTCAGCTGCGGGCTCATCCTTTGACGGAGCCGGTTTCCCGGAGACTTCCACATTCCCCCGGTAGACTTTGATCAGAGTCCCGTCCTCTCCTGTATCAATACGGAAGACCGTCCCGATGATGGAGGAAGAGACCGCTGTGGAATCCACGGAGAAGAGTTCATCTTCTCCTGTCTTGTTCACGTTTCCCCAGATCTCCCCTTCAGCCACTTCGATATTGGTGACGATCTTGTCTTCGGCCTCTTCATACAGTTTGTTCATATTGACGGTGGTTTTCGGGGCCAGACGGATCACAGAGCCTCTGGAAAGTGAGATCTCTGCAAAAGATTCAGGCAGAGTCCTCACCATCTCTTTGGAATAGATATCCATCTCCAGGGCGGCTTCCAGCCAGTCCGCTTCCGGCGCCTGGCGTTTTTCAGCCTCTCCTTCAAGAGCTGTGATGACACCGCGCCCGATCTCCTGGGCCCCTGCTGATGCAGTCAAAAGAACAATTATGGCAAAAAGAAACATTCTCCTTTTCATATCGACCTCCGGTTCGTTATTCTATAGAAATCATATCACTGAAAAGGGCGCTTCACAAGGGAAGGACCGCCTACTCACCGATGATTTTCACCAGGACCCGTTTTCTTCGCCGGCCGTCGAACTCTCCATAAAAGATCTGCTCCCACGGGCCGAAATCCAGGGCTCCGTCTGTGACCGCCACCACGACCTCACGTCCCATGAGCTGCCGCTTGATATGGGCATCACCGTTCTCCTCTCCGGTCCGGTTATGGTCATACGCTTCCGGATCGTGAGGGACCTTCTCCTCCAGCCACCGGGCATAATCCCGGTGCAGTCCCGCTTCATTATCGTTGATAAAGACGCTGGCTGTGATATGCATGGGGTTGACAAGGCATAACCCCTCCCTGATACCGCTCTCTTTGAGGGCCTCCTCCACCTGTGAGGTGATATTGATAAAAGCCAGCCGTGTTTCGGTATGAAACCATAACTCTTTCCGGTAGGATCTCATGCTTCTCCTTTCCCTTTGATTTCCCTTGACAGCAGGAGGGGAATGACTATAATTCAACCGCCTTTATGCCGAAGTGGCGGAATTGGTAGACGCGCTGGATTCAAAATCCAGTGGAGGTTAACTTCGTAAGGGTTCGAGTCCCTTCTTCGGCATCATTAAGGCTTTCTCTTCTTCCCGTCAAGTCCCAGCTCCTTGATCAGCCGTGACAGATAACTGGGCTGAATCCCCATCTCCCGGGCTGTCTTTCGCTGCATCCAATGGTTCTTCTCCAGTCTGAAGCGGAGATATCTCCTTTTAAATTCCTGCTGAGCATCCTTAAAAGGAAGGGTGAACAGTTCTGTGTCTTTATGGGCCGGCAGAAGGTGCATGGGCCGGATATGCTCGCGGACATCATCCAGACGAAGAGGCCCCTCCCCGGGATAGAAGATGAGGATCCGCTGGATATTGTTGTAGAGTTCCCTGATATTTCCATGCCATTCAAACTCCTGCAAAGCCGCCATAAGATCATCATCGATCTCGGGAATCGTCCCCAGCTCCTGCCGGATGATGAACCGGACCAGATAAGGAATATCTTCCCGACGCTCGTTGAGAGGGGGGATGGTGATGGTAATGACATTCAGCCGGTAATAGAGGTCTTCCCTGAAGAGGCCCTGGGAGATCATCTCTTCCAGATCCCGGTGTGTGGCAGCGATAAAACGGACATCGGCTTCCAGCGGAGTGACCCCTCCGAGGCGCTCGAAGGTCTTTTCCTGAAGGACGCGGAGCAGCTTCACCTGAAGGGGAAGAGGAAGGTCGCCGATCTCATCAAGGAAAAAACTTCCTCCTTCCGCTGTCTCGATCTTGCCGGGTTTGCGGGTTTCGGCCCCGGTAAAGGCCCCTTTCTCATATCCGAAGATCTCGGACTCGATGAGTTTTTCAGGAAAGGCTCCGGCATTCACCGCCACGAAAGGCTTCTCCCGACGTCTGCTGAGATAGTGGATCCACCGGGCTGCCAGCTCTTTACCGGAACCGCTGGGCCCCCTGATGAGGACGGTATTGTCAAAAGAGGCCACTCTCCTGATAAGCTTCCGGACATCTCGAAGGGCCGGGGAGACCCCGATAAGGGCAAGAGGGCGTCTCACCATGAAGACGCCCCCCCGCTCCGGTCATTCCAGTTCTTTTTTAACATCGCTCTCCAGGATCTTCACCAGAAGTTTCACCGCCTCTTCAATATCGCTGAGCGCCGCTGTCTCGGATACCGAGTGGATATACCGGGTAGGAATAGAGAGACAGCCGGCCAGGACTCCCGACCGGGAAAGATTGATGGCCCCGGCATCCGTTCCGCCGAAGGTGAGGATCTCGGGCTGATATGTGATCTTATTCTTTTCGGCGACGCGTATGAAAAAATCTTTGACGCGCCTGGGAACGAGGAGAGAGTTGTCTTTGATCTTGACAGCGACCCCTTCTCTGAGTTTCATGGGCATCTTGGGCGACTCCGGGGTATCTCCGGTCCCGGTGACATCAAGGGCGATACCGAGATCGGGCTCAATGTTGAAAGCGGCTGCTGTCGCCCCCCTGAGTCCCACCTCTTCCTGAACGGTAAAGACAAAATGAACCTCATTGGGACTCTTTTTCAATTGTCTTGCCGCTTCCACAGCGATGACACACCCCACGCGGTCGTCGAGTGATTTCGCCGTCACCAGGCCGTTCATCTCATTCATCTCATTGAGGAATGCTCCGAAAAGGCCCTCTTCAGCCATGGCCCTGGCCTCTTTTTCGTCCCGGGCCCCGATATCCACATAGAGTTTCGTGAAATCGATCTCATTGGGATTCTTCACATGTTCAACACCCACGACACCTTTGATCCCGTTTTCCAGGAGGACTCTCTGGTAGAGGCAGCGGATCGGGGCGACCCCTCCCACGGGGGATATGCGCAAAAAACCCTTGTCGTCGATATGAGTCACAACGAAACCGATCTCGTCCATGTGGGCTGCGACCATGACCCGGGCCCCTTTCCCCTCCCTGACGGCGTGAAGATTTCCCATATTATCCGTGAACACACGGTCCACATGGGGTGTGATCTCCTCAAGCAGGACCTGTCTGATCGCATCTTCGCGCCCTGACGGGCCGAATGTTTCCACAACTTTTTTCATCAACGCCTTCATAGGACCTCCTTAAAATTCATCAGAGCAGCTTTCGCCAGGCGAAAAGTATTCTTGTAATCGTCCACAGCCAGGATTCCCCTGGGTGCGTGAATATAGCGGACGGGGACCGAGATCACCATGGAGGGGATCCCTCCCCTGGTATGGATGACGCCGATATCCGTTCCTCCGGAGACAGTTTTTTTCATCTGAAAGGGGATCGTCTTCTTTTCAGCTGTCGCTTTAAAATGGCTGATCAGCCGGGGCGCTCCGATCGCCGAACGGTCCATAAAGCTGATCGCCGGCCCTTTTCTCATCTCTGTCGAGGGACTCGCAAAATTCTCACGGGGCACATCGCCTGCCGTGGTCCCTTCGAAAGCAATGGTAAAATCAGGGTGCACACGTTCAGCCAGGACAGAAGCTCCGCGCAATCCCACTTCTTCCTGAACAGTAAACACAGCGGTGATATCCACAGGATACTCCTCATCCTCCTCGGTCATGAGCAGTTCCGTGATCAATGCGCATCCGGCTCTGTCGTCAAAGGCCTTCCCGAAGACGACATCCTCCTGGGCTTCAAACCGCGTCTGAAATGTCCCTGTGGTCCCCGGAGGGACTTTGGCGGCAGCCTCTTTTTCATCCGATGCGCCGATGTCGATGTAAAGGCCCGAAAGGGGGATGGGAGATTTCCATTCATCACGGCTCTGGAGATGAATGGGCTTGGCTCCGATGACTCCGGGGATCCGTTCCTTGCCCAGGATCACCCGCTTGGAGACCAGCAGACGGGGATCCAGCCCTCCCACGGGGACGAAACGGAGCATGCCGTTGCTTTCCACGCTGTTGATCATGAGCCCCACCTCATCCATATGGGCCACAAGAAGGATGTGGGGGGCGTTCTGGATCCCGCAGGGTTTGAACGCATAGAGGTTCCCCATGAAGTCCCTGGACAGAGACTCCACGTGGTCCCGGACATTCTCCTCGATCCGGCTTCGGATATCATCTTCATGTCCCGATACACCGCACGCATTCGAATATTTTTCCAATATCTGTATCATCCGACAACCTCCCTGTGGGCCTGCTCGATATGGGCTGAAAAGAGGGCCAGAAGCCTGGCCGAGCGTTTTATGTCCTTCACGTCCAGTGTCTCCACTGTGGTATGCATATAGCGCAGGGGAATACTCACCTGGACCATGGGGACTCCACGGGCCGCGATCTGCATGGAGACGGCGTCTGTTCCCCCGGGACGGGGGATGAACTCTTTCTGAAAGGGGACTTCCCACTCCTCCGCCAGCTTCATGAGTCGTTCTGTCAGGCCGGGGTGAAAATTCGGTCCCACAGCGATGGCCCCGCCTTTTCCCAGTTTTGCTGTATCGCGTTCAGGGATCCCGGGGAAATCACCGAATGTCACGTCGATGGCGACGCCCACATCAGGGCTGATCTCGTAAGCCGTCATGGCGGCTCCCCTGGTCCCCACTTCTTCCTGAACAGTCCCCACCATATAGATATCCCAGTCATGCTTCATCTTTTCAAGGATCTTCAATGTCTCAAGGAGGACCAGGACGCCTGCCCTGTTATCCATCGCAGCTGCGGTATAAAGCCCCCCCTGCAGCCTGGTGCAGACATTGTCGAAAAGGATGGGGTCCCCGATCCTGATCTTTTTTTTGACCATCTCTTCTTCCAGGCCGGTATCCACGTAGAGATCGTCCAGAGAGGTCACTTTGGATGCATCCCCCGGTTTCTGAAGATGGGGCGGCGTGGTCCCGATGATCCCCCGGATCTGCTCCCTGCCGGTGATCACCACGCTCTGTCCCGGCAAGACACGGGGATCATGTCCCCCCACGGCGGCCAACCGGAGAAAACCTCCTTTATCAATGGTCTTGACGATAAAACCGATCTGGTCGATGTGAGCCGCCATCATCAGTTTTCCGCCGGATGTCCGTCCCTTTTTCACACCGATGACATTCTGAAACTTATCAATGGCCGCTTCATCTGTCAGACGGGCAAAGTAATTCCTCAGAAGGTGAGCCACATCATCTTCAGCTCCGGAAATACCCGGGGCTTCCGTGAGGGCCTTCAGCATATCTTCAGTTTTCACAGACAACTCCTCCCTTGTTAACGTGCCTCCTTGACACTGATACAATTTTATTTATAATCAGAGGAACTGTCAAGATATTAAGCTTAAGGAGGATGTTATGAAACGCATGATACTGATGACTCTCATGATCCTGGCCGGCTGGAGCATCCTGGCCGCTCAAAATGCAGCCGCCTTCTACAACGAAGGCGTCACTCTTCTCAACCAGGGACAATACCAGGAAGCGGCGGAACAGTTTAAACGGGCCGCCATCGAAGACTCCACTCACCTTGAAGCGCGTCTCGGCCTGGCCCAGGCTTATTTCAAACTCTCACAGTGGGAAAATGCCGAAATCGCTCTCAAAGAAGCCCGGGACCTTTCGCCAGAGAACCCCGCCATCCTTGATATGCTGGCAAAAGTCAAGTATATGCTCAAAAAATACGAAGAAAGCGCTCAAATTCTCGAAGAACTGTCCCTCGCAGATCCCCGGCCCGAGATGCTTTCCCTTCTCGGAAACGCCTACTATCGGGCTGACAAAGGGAGCAAAGCCATCAAAGCTTTTGAACGTTCACTTGAAGCCGGGAATCGTGACACCGGCGATTACCGTATTTTAGCCTCTCTCTATTACCAGGACTTCAAACAGGGTAAGGACAAGAACGACCTGAAACGCTGTTTCTCCATTCTGGACCAGGCTGCTCAGATCAAGGCGGAGCCTGAGACCTTCTATTTCAAGGGACGTTACGCCTATTTCAGTAAAGAGATGGAGACAGCCAAAGAGGCTTTCATGCAAGCGGTGACCCTGGATCCTGCTCATACTGACGCCCTCTATTACCTGACCCGCACGTTGTTTAAACTCCATGAGTATGATGAGGCTCTTGGCTACGGGCGCAAACTGATCAACAGAAGCCAGAACTCCAAATACTTCGCCCTGTTAGGTGATATCTGCAGGGAAAACGGAGACAATCTTTCGGCTTTGGACTATTATAAACAGGGGGCGACCTACTCAGACAAGACAGGACAGTATTGCGCTCAATACTATGAGTACCTGAACCAGCCTAAACAATAGACTGCAAGGGGTTTATCAAAAAAAGGGGGAGCTGTGCTCCCCCTTTTTTTTTAGTCATTCATCCCGTCACGTTGAAGGTTCCACTGGACCCAGGGATCCTGTTTGTCTTTTTCCAGGTCGAATTCAGCCGGATCGGTGGGGACGCCTTCGGGGGAGATGGCGATCCGGTTCAACCGTTTCACGATCTTCACCCACTCCTCCATACTGACCTCCTGAGGCCCTTCGATCTCCACCGGGCCGTCGATCTCGGCAGCGACCGCAGGCATCTGATCCGTCCCTCCCGAGGGTTTTTCACCGCGGACCTCCACTTTCCCGTCATAGACAAAGAGCTGAGCAGAATCATCGGCATACTGGTCGATCCTGTACACCGTCCCGCGGACCCCGGCTGTCCCTGTCCTGAAACTGACATTATACTCGTCTTTGGCCACAAGTTTCTTCACTTTTGTCCAGAACCGCCCCAAAGCGACCTTAATAGAGACTTTTTTCCGGCCTTTTTCTTCCTTCAGGCTTTCCATATAGACTTTCGACTCGGGGCCCACCCGGACAAGAGTCCCGTCATCCAGGGTGATCTCCAGTTTCCCTTTCTGAGTGGAGATGAAATCCCCCTCGCGCACCTCCTGACGGAGTTCTGCCATAGCATAATTGATCATGACCTGTCCCTCGATATAAGAGACCTTTCCCGCTATGGAAAAGAGCGGCAGGGCCAGGACAAGAGTCATCAATAAGATCACAAACAGACGTTTCATATCTTTACCTCTCCTTTTTTCTTCATAAGACACTCGAGCTTCTGAACAAAATCGTCATATTTTTCTATCGCCGAGGGGACCACCATTTCATGACCCTCACCCCGGATCAGGACACCGTTTTCATACTGTGTCACAGACTCCATCCTCGTCAAGAGGATCTCTTCCCGCTTCCCGCCCGGAGAAAGTTTCGTCAGGCTTTTGTCATCCAGAAGAAACCGGGTGGACGACATCTTCATAAAGAGCCGGCTGTATTTCATCAAAGGAAAGAGCAGGACAAAAGCGCCTAAAATGAGGATATCGGGAGCGATCCCGTATCCCCCGCCGAGCCTGCAGGCAAGATAGACCCCCACGATAACGGCCATCACGGCCAATATCCCTCGGGATAAGAGAGCCATCTGCCTGATCTTTTGCTTCTGGAACCCGTATTTTTCAAACATCTCCCCTCCTGTTCACTCTTCGAAATAGTCTTTGAGCATCTCCTCCAGCATCTTCCGCGCCCGGAAAAGACGGCTCTTGACCTGTCCGCTGGTGAGGTCGAGCTCTTCGGCGATCATCTCATAGCTTTTCCCTTCCAGGGCTGCTTTTTCGATGACTTTCCTGTAATGGGCCGGAAGGTCTCCGATGGCTTCTTCCACTGCCCGCGAGATCTCACGGTATTCCATGGTCTCTTCCATGGTGGCCCGTGCGCCCCTTTCCATACGCTCCAGCTCCTCTTCGGGATTGGGGATGAAATGACGCTTCACGAGGTTCCGAAGATACATTCTCCATTCATTGGACACCACAGTGGAGAGCCATGCCGAAAAAGATCCCTCTCCCTTGTATGTCTCTATCTTATAGTATACCGTAATGAAGACATTTTGAAAAAGCTCCTCCATGATTTCTTCATCACTGTTCAGTTTTCGGATATGTTTCATGACAAAAAGAGTATACCGCCGCACCAGCTCGTCAAAACTCTTCACATCACCCTTCTGCACAAGGCGGATGAGCTCCTTCTCATCCATCTGCTGCAGGTCATCACTGGTCTTGATATTTTTCCATAATTTCATACAGGTCACCCATGAGGTAAAATGAACCATGGACCAGAATAAGCTCAGAGGGTTGTGATTCGGCCATGGCGGTCTCCAGTGCCTTTTTCAACTCTTTTTCCTCCATGAGGTCGTCTTTATCCGGTGCAGCGTCACGCAGGTCTTCCACTGAAGCCGACCGGAAAGAAGAGTTTTCAGTCAGGATCACTCTCCGGCAATGCGCCTGGTCAAGGGCGAGCATCCCCGCCAGGTTTTTCCCGTGGGAATAAGAGACCACGGAGACAAACCCCCGCCCGGGGTACTTCTCTTCCAGGGCCTCATACAGCGCCCGGACTGATTCCACGGTATGCCCCACATCACAGATCACATGCCGCCCCCTGAAGATCCTTTCTTCGATCCTCCCGCCTAAGAGGGTCTTCTCCGCCGCCCTGAGCTGTTTCTCCTTCTCTCCGGTGACAGCATCAGCGGCAAGAAGAGCCTGAAAGGCACAGGCGCAATTGCGGATCTGATGTTCCCCTCTCATCGCCAGCTTCAGCGGGCCGAATCTGTCCTGTCCCATGACAAGGACCGGCCCTTCTGTTAAAAAATCTCTTCCGAAGAGAAGCGGCCTTCCCCCGGCATCCCCGGCCAGCTCTTCCAGATAGGCTGCGATATCCTCCTGTTGCGGGCCGATGACCACAGGGATCCCGGGTTTCACGATTCCCGCCTTTTCCCGGGCGATATGACGCAGAGTGGGGCCCAGCGTCTCTGTGTGGTCCAAAGCGACGGTATTGATGACAGCACATCGGGGCATGACGATATTGGTGCTGTCAAGCCGTCCTCCCATCCCCACTTCATAAACAGCCCAATCGACCTTTTTATCCTGAAAATAGAGAAAGCTCATCAGCGTGATCAACTCGAAAAAAGTCCTGTAGCGCTTTTCACGTTCTGATGTCACCGGCTTGATCCTCTCCACAAGAGCAGCGAACTCCTCTTCGGAGATCCAGTCATCATTGATCCTGATACGCTCACGGACATTATAAAGATGCGGTGATGTGAATGTCCCCACACGAAACCCCCCGGCCATGAGCATGTCTTTGAGAAATTCCACCACACTGCCTTTCCCTTTGGTCCCGGTCACGTGAAACGAGGGGACAGCTGTTTGGGGATGGCCGAAGTGCCCGGCCAGGGCGCGGAAAGACTCCAGATTGTAATGAGACTCATCATACTGCACATCTTTTTTGATCTCATAATTGATAAAGGAGTTGAGATAGGCTGTGGCTTCCTGAAAATTCATATTATCCTCACTGTTACCCACAAAAATATCACACTTTTCGTCAATTGCCAATGGGAAAGAGGAAAAGGGGCAGACGCGCAGCCTGCCCCGGTGTCTATTTAAAGGCTTCCTGGCCTGAAAAATCACGATAGAGTGTCAGATCGTTGAGGATCTCCTTGTCCCGTCCTGTGAGTTCCCCCAGAATATCCCGTGACGCATAGTAGCCTAATCCGGGTCCGAGCATGTAACCCTGGCCGCACATCCCCACCATGTTGTAGTAGTTCTCCACGTCCCGTGTAAATCCGACAATGGGAAATCCGTCAGGCGTATTGGGGTAGAGTCCGCGCCAGGTCCTGCGGACATTGAGATTTTTGAGTACGGGCATGAGATCGATCATACGCCTGGAGATCTGGGGAAGGAATACAGATGTGGGGCGCTCATCTCTCCCGACGATAGCAGGAGAGGGTGTGATGCAGAAGATAAACTGCCCTGTCTTGTGCTGATAGAAATAGTAGTTTTTCGATCCCGGCGCTTCACGCATATCAACGATCATGGTGGGGAGAAGGTCCTGGACAGCATCCGTGATCCCCCCTTCATGGGAATCAGGGTTCACCGGGACATCGATGTCCGCCAACCGGGCCACTTCTGTGGCATAACCGCCTGCGGCATTCACCACGACAGCTCCGTGATAAGTCCCCTTATCCGTTGTGACTCCAGTGATCCGGGCTCCCTTTTTCTCCATGGCGGTCACTTTTTCCCGGAATTGAAATGTCACACCGTTTTCCAGGGCATTGAAATAGAAGGCATTTGCAGACCTCATGGGCGATGCCGAACCGTCATCAGGCGAGAAGGTTCCGCCCCTCAACCCTTCAGGATTGATCATGGGGAACATCTTCAGATAATCGTCACGGTCATACCATTCGATATTGAGTCCGTACTCTTTCTGTTTGACGAGGAGCTCTTTATAAGTCTTCTCATGGGCTTCTGTATAGGCCGGATAGGAATACCCGCCCTTTTCCCACTCGATTGAGTCGCCGTAGACCTCTTCCCATGTGGAAAAGATCTCAAGGCTCTTCTGACAGATGAGGATCTTGGAACGGTCGGAATGCGTGGCTCTTATTCCGCCGATGGCACGTTTGTTCTGCCCCTGGCCCGGAGAGGGCTTTTCATCGATGACAAGGACCTTTCGGCCTTCACGTCCGAGATACATCGCAAGAGGTGTTCCTACACTTCCTGCTCCGATGATGATCACATCATAATTATTCATGGTTCTCACCGTCCTTTACTCCGGCAAAATAGCGAAGAGGCGTATCAAAGAAGAGCGGCCGTAATGTATCTTTTGTGATCTCGGAGATATCGACTCCTTCTTCACGCATGAGGCGCAGAATAATACTCTGACAGGTCTTCCCTCCGCAGGCTCCCATTCCGGCCCTTGTGATGGCTTTCAGCTGATTGATATCACGCACGCCTTTACGGATCAAAGCTCTGATCTCACCGGCTGTGACGCGCTCACACCGGCAGACGATCTCATCATCCCTGATCTCGGGGATATAGTCCGTGAGGGCATCGGTTATGGTGTGATCCTCCTGAATGATCAGTCCGGCAGCTTTTTTGGCTTCTTCAGCAGGCAGGCTGAACTGGACAAGATACGTATTGCTGACTTTCCCGGCTTTTTTGAGGCTGATCACCTCATATTCGCCCAGAGGACGGCCTTCTTTGTCCGTCACTACGGCTTTATCCCCCACAGCCAGGCTCTTGTCCCCGAACTCATAGGGTAATGTGATGGTGGGCCTCTCTCCGTCTTTCCTGAAATCCACAAGGGTCACGGCCAGGCCGGGGCAGATGGCAACACACTGCATACAGCCGATACAGCCTTTCTCCTCCAGAAAGACCGGGACATCCATCATATTATCCGGATCGATAAAGATGGCGTTCTTCGGGCAGACGGACGTACAGGGGTTACAGGGGATCTCCTGGCCGCAGTTGAAGACCGGATAGACCCCTTCGTTCTGTCGCTCGTTTTCCGGCTCGACATCTTTTCCCGGACGGCTTTTCAGGATCTCCATCTTCTTTTTCCATTCTGCCGGGATGGCCTTTGATTCATTCTTGACTTTTCCTGTGATCTCCAATCCCTTGATCTTTCCGCTGAACATGGCTGCAGAAGCTTCTGCGATCTCTTCAGCATCTCCGGCTAAATAACTCTCCATCCCGAAATCAAGGGCCTGGAGATGGAACTCATTGACAGGGTCAAGCCCTACGGCGATGAGAAGGGTGTCGCAGGGAAAGGTCTTTTCGGTTCCCCTGATGACTTGAAAGCGCTCGTCCACAGAGGCCACGGTGACGCTCTCCACGGCATCGCTGCCGTTTGCGCTCACTACAGTATGGCGCGTATAGACCGGAACACCCATGCGCATGAGTTTATCTTTATGGACGCGGTAACCGCCCACCTCTTTCTGAGCTTCGATGAGGCCCACCACGTCGATTCCCGCCTGGAGGGCATGATACCCGGCGATGAGGCCCACATTGCCTCCGCCGACAATAAAGAGTCTGTCAGAAGCCCTGACCAGGTCACGGTTGACCAGTGTCTGGAAGGCCCCGGCCCCGTAGACCCCGGGAAGAGTGTTCCCCGGAAACGGGAGGCTCTTCTCACGGGCGCCGGTGGCGTTGAGAATGATCCGGGGCGTCACCAGGACATAGGTCTCATTATTTTTCAAAACTCCGACTTTTTTATCGCTGTATACGGCAATTGCTGCTGTGTCAAGCCAGATCTCCACAGAAGAGAGGCTCCGGACTTCTTTTTCCAGAAGCGCTCCGATCTCGAATCCCCTGGTCCCGGCGAAGGAATCCTCCACTGATCCAAAGAACTTATGTGTCTGTAAAACGAGCTTCCCCCCCAGTTTGTCCTTATCATCGATGAGCAGCGTCCTGATCCCGGCTTTCCCCAGTTCAATAGCAGCGGTGAGCCCCGCAGGCCCCCCTCCGATGATGAGGACGTCCACAGCAATATCGTCGGTCTCATGGAATGTGCCGCTCTCTTCTTCAGCAGGAAGAGCCGGGAGCCCCCGCAGCGGTTCGATACGCATGTTCCGGCGTAATGGTGTCATACAGGCCTTCAGAGGCCTTCCGTTGACGATGACCGTGCATTGGCCGCATTGCCCGTTGGCGCAAAAGAGCCCAAGAGGAGCATCGTCCTTGTGATGATAAGAAAACGTGCGGACTCCGTTGGCAAAGAGTGCAGCAGAGATCATTTCCCCCTCCTGCCCCCTCATCTCACGTCCTTCCCAAAAAAACGGGATCTCCTGTTTGGGAGGAATATCCAGGACCGGATGTTCCTTAATACGATAATCAGACATATCTCCTCCTCGTCATT
>CAZNOX010000018.1:0-24908 GCA_964574875.1 uncultured bacterium
AGATCCACGGCGAAGACCATCACCGGGATGAGAAGCAGCATAAGAACGATCAGTGTTTTTTTCATTATGATTCCTCCTTAGATGTTAAAATTTGTATTCCAGTTTGAAGGCCATCTCATGGGCGGTCTCTTTGTATCCGTAGAAATCTTCCATGAACTGGCCGGGCATGAAGAGGGCATAGACACCGGAAAGGGTCAGGCCGTCTGTCACAGGATAGTTGAAGCCCAGGTCGATCTCTTTTCCGAACTCTTTCTCATCGGTCATGTAGTTGTCAAAGTTTGCTTTGATCATACCGGCGTTCAGATAGAGGAAGCTGTAGTTGATGTTCAGGGCCAACACGGTCTGGCCGAAATAGTCGCCGTAGGTGTTGAGCATAGTGGCTTTATCGAAGACCGGGCCGTAGAAGAAGTATTCCAGGCCGTAGAGGTTGGTCTGCGGCTTGATGGCTGTGAAGAAGGTGTAATCATCGGAGTCATAATCCATTCCGGGGGTATAACCGAAGTGGAGCTTCACGTTCATCTTCTCTGAGAAGTTGTATTTTCCGTAGAGATAGGCAAAGAAGCCGGTGGTGTCTTCGGCAGAAATCATGAAATTCTCCGCATACTTGGAGGAATTGTAGACAAAATGTCCCCCTGCTTCCATCTTCTCTGTGTGGTATTTCCCGTAGAAGCCAAGCCACATGTTGTCGTACTCGAAAGGGAAGACCATGATCATCTGGTGCATGGCCCTTGCCAGGATATTGGGATCCCTGTAACCCATGTCATAGAGGAAGGCTGCGCCCAGGGTGAAGGATTCGAAATCCTTGCTTCCTTCGAGCACGAAGAGGTTGTCATCGCGGTCTTCGGAAATATCCTGGTTGTGGAACTGCAGCCATCCGGCTTTCAGGGTGAAAGACTCGAATTTCGGAAGGAGGAAGAGGCCCACGGCGTCTTCATCGAAAATAGCGCTTCCGAAGGGGTCTTTATAAGGCTGAAGGCCGATACGGACAGTGAGCATCTCGGCAAAATCGGGAGTGAAATCCATGTAGAGATGTTTTGTCTTCACATTGATCTCATCACGGTTCTGGTCCTCGTCACCCCAGGTTCCGTCGACTTCGATCCCCCAGACAGCGCTCAGGCTGTCGCTGAAGCCGATGTGAGTGAAGAGACGCATCCTGTAATCACTCAGGGTCTGCGTATCAGGGTTTTCGGCACCCACATTATACCAATGGTTCTCGGTATAATCGCCGGTCCGGGTGCGGAACATTCCGTCCCAGGAGAATTCCGTGGCGCTCAGAGCTAACGGAATCATCAGTAATACAATCAACACAACTCGTTTCATCAAAAACCTCCTTTAATGATTTTCCTAAATATAGCATAAAAAATGGAGAATGACAAAAAAAAAGCGGAGGTTAATCCGCTTTTTTTTCATCATCTCAGGGTGATAGAACGTCAGAATTTAAACTTGAGCTGTGTTGCCAGCTCATGAGCTGTTTTATCGTATTCTCCGAAGGCTTTCCCGGGCATAAAGAGGGCATAGACTCCGGTAAAGTCGACTTTTTCTGTCAGACTTGCCTTGAAGCCGAGATCAAACTCGGTTCCCAGGGCTTTTTCCTCCAGGTCGTCTCGGGTCGCCCGGATAAGGCCGGCATTGGCGAAGAGAAAGTCATAGGCGAGGTTCAGGGCCAGGACCATCTGCCCTGCTTCTCCTCCGTAGCTTGAAAGGAGGTTCTGGCCGTCATAGACGGATCCTTTATAAGCGTATTCCAGTCCGTAAAGATCGGCATACTCTTCGATACCCTCGAAGTAATCGTTCTCTCCGGCAGGAGAATATCCGAGCTGAGCCTGCACAGTGAACTTATCCTTTTTGAACCGGGTATAGAAGTGAGCGAAAAGGCCGCTGATATTGTCCAGGCCCTCTTCATGGAAACTCCGGGTCATATAAACGGCCTGAGCTCCGAAACCCAGTGAATCCAGCTGGAAATCTCCGCCCCCGGCGAGATAGAGAGTTGCCGCTTCATGGCGGGCATCATCATAGTAGAGAGCTCCTTTCCATGTGGCGGCTCCGCTTTGAAAAGCGGCATCCACGAGTGCCAGCGTTCTGGAATTATCGGTATTTTCTTTTGCTTCGTCATCGGAAAGGATGAAGAATCCTGTGCGCAATTGAACCTTTGTCATCTCAGGCATGAACAGGAGCCCCGCCGCATCTTCGTCAAAGATAGCCTGCCCGAAGAGGTCCTTGTATCCCTGAAGCCCTAACCGGAACTTCATGGAGCGGGAAAAGTCAGGTGTCAGGTCCATATAGGCATGTTTGACTTCGATGATCTTCTCGTCTTTATTATGTCCCTCTCTTCCCCAGTCGAAGTCACCGATCTCTATGCCGAGGGTAAAGGCCGCAGCCTCGCTGTAGATCGCTTTGGTATAAAACCGGATACGGGAATCGATCTTACTGATCTCATCAGCCCCTCCCATTCCTGTCTCTTCTGTATCCGTAAAGAGACTCATCCTCGTCCTCATCTCACCCTTGAATGAAAACTCTGTCGCTCCGGCACACAAGGGGATGAGTGCCATCACCAAAAGAACAATCCAACCTTTTTTCATAACAGTACCTCCTTATGTCGTTTCCATGACAATAAGGCGGGAGGATGAAGATAACATGAGGGGAATGTTAAAAATGAGAGAATTACCAGATATCGACTTCGGGGGTGAGGATGATCCCCCGTTTTTGGCGGGCTTCATCACGGATCAGCTCAAGGAGCGTGAGGATATCGTCAGCGCAGGCGGAATCTTTATTGATGATGAAGTTGCCGTGCTTGGAAAAGATCTCGGCTCCGCCGGAGCGCCGTCCCTTGAGAGAGAGTTCCTCCACGAGTTTCCCCGCAGGGATCCCCGCATGGTAGGGGTTTTTAAAGACGGAGCCGCAGGAGGGGAAATCATAATGGCCCTTGTCGCGCCGGATATTGATGGAGCGGGCCATGGCCTCCCGGATCTCCGTCCGGTCTCCTCTCTGAAGCTGAAGCAGCAGGGTCAGGATGACCCAGGAGCGGTGCTGAAAAACCGAATCCTTATAGCCGAAGGCCATCTCACTCTTGTCCGCCCAGAAGACGGTGCCTGTCTCATCCATGACTTTGGCCGAGACGATGATATCCGACATCGAACGGTCGTAGGCCCGTGCGTTCATAAAAAGGGCCCCTCCGAGATTTCCCGGGAGGCCGTAAAGGAATTCGGCTCCGCTTAATCCATGGTGCATCGCGTGGAGCACTGCCAGAGATGTGTCCACTCCGCTTCCGGCCAGAAGAGTCTCTCCATTTCGCGATAGAAAGAGCGGGCCCATATGGATGACAAGCCCTTCGATGAGAGGGCGGGTGAGGAGAATATTGGACCCTCCTCCCAGGATGTGCACGGGCAAGCCTTTCCGCCTGCCCCAACGGAGGATATCAGCGAGCTCTTCTTCTGAGTAGTACTGGTAAAAATATTCGGCTGTCCCGGGAAGACAGTAGCTGTTGAGGCACTGAAGAGAGACGTTTTTCTCAATCATAGACAGGAGCCGTTTCATCGATAAAAATCTTGATCTCTTTCTGAAGGGAAAGAAACAGGGGCTGATCGTAACGCCTGATGAAATCCGCCGAACGGGAGAGGGCGGAAAGCTTCTCGTCGTCCAGTGAGGGATAGGAGACCGCCGGATGAGGGCGGTCGGGGAAGAGGGCGGCATAGAGAGCCTGCGGAGTCTTCTGGCGTGCTTCGGTGAGAGCCTGGCGGTGGAAAAGGTAGAGAAAGGCCAGCTCAGGGCGGTGCATCCCCTCTTTCACCAGGCGGAAACGGGAATAATCAAGGGTGAAGGGGGCTTCAGAGGGCATGGAGAAACGGCTTCCGCAGGGCTGCCCCTCAGTATCCTTCCAGAATGCATAGAGACGCTCTCCGGTTACAGCCACATAAGCCGTATGGCGGTTATCCTCCGCGGGTGCCGCTTTGAGAGGCTGTTCGGGAAAGAGAGAGACAAGGACCAGTTCCTCACCATAGGTGCATTCCCGCCTTACGGACTCTTCCACCGGAGCAGGGATGGTCCAGACCGGCTGGGTCGTCTCCATAAGGAAAATAAAAAAAAGAATCAATGGCATATCAGAATCATACCCCGAAAACAGGAAAAGTCAAGACAGCCCGGGTGGTATCCGATTGACGAAAAGAGGGACAGATGGTAATATGGAAGGAAGGAGGTCGATATGAGTAAAGACGCAATGACACTGAAAAACGAAGCCTATGATGCCGCACAACAGGGCGATCTGAAAAAAGCTGTGGATCTTTTTGAAAAAGCCTCGGCCATGCTCCCCGATGATGCGGAGATCTACTATAATCTCGGAGTGGCTTACGGGGAACTGGCCCTGGCGGATGTCGCCCGGGAGGAGCTGTGGGAAGACAAGACGGATGAAGAGGATTTTTTCGAAAACGCCATCAAGAATTATCTCAAAGCCACAGAGCTGAACCCTGACAACGCCCATGCCTGGAACAATCTCGGGATCCTCTATAAAGCCCTGGATTGGGATGACAAGGCGGCCGAGGCCTTTGAACGGTCACTGAAAATCGACCCCGGCCAGAAGGATATCATGGAGCTTTTAAACGAGTTGAAATGAATCCGGCGTTTCAGGAAAGGCCCTTCCGGGTCGTCTCGCCTTTCCGTCCCATGGGAGACCAGGTCGAAGCCATCGAGGCCCTGGTCTCCAATTTCAAAGCCGGACGAGGGAAAAGCCAGACGCTCCTGGGGGTGACGGGATCCGGGAAGACCTTTACCTTTTCCAAGGTCATCGAGCGCATGGGAGTGCCCACCCTGATCATTACCCATAACAAGACCCTGGCCGGCCAGATCTATACAGAACTCACGGGTTTTTTCCCGGAAAACAAAGTCTGCTATTATGTCAGCTATTATGATTACTATCAGCCTGAAGCCTATATTCCCCAGAGTGATACCTATATCGAAAAAGACGCCTCGATCAATGAAGATATCGACCGCATGCGCCTGGAGACCATCACCTCCCTGTTGACCCGGCGGGATGTCATCGTGGTGGCGAGTGTGTCTGCGATCTACGGCGTGGGATCCCCCAGGGATTATAAGGCGTCGTCTGTGCGGATCAAAAAGGGAGACCGCATCGACAAGATGGACCTTCTCCGGGACCTCATCGCCATCTTCTATGAACGCAATGACATCGGGTTCTATAAAGGGGATGTCCGGTCGAAAGGCGATATTGTGGATATCTATCCTCCTTATGAGAACAACCCCATCCGGGTGGCGTTATGGGGAGACGAGGTCGACGGCCTCTATACATTCGAAAACCTCACCGGATCTCCCGTCGCCGCCCTGGATGAGGTGGAGATCTTTCCGGCCAAGTATTTTATCACCTCTGAGGAGAACCTGAAACGGTCGCTGAGCCTTATTGAAAAAGAGATGGTGGCCCAGGTCTCTCTGTTCAGAGAACAGGGGAAGCTCCTGGAAGCCCAGAGGCTTGAGATGCGGACCAAATACGACCTGGAGATGCTGGAGAACCTGGGGTATTGCTCGGGGATCGAGAACTATTCCCGCTATCTCACCGGACGTGAAGAGGGCGAACGCCCCTATGTGCTTCTGGATTACTTTCCCGATGAGTACCTGATGATCATTGATGAAAGCCATATCTCGCTTCCCCAGATCCGGGGCATGTATAACGGGGACCGTGCCAGGAAACAGAAGCTTGTGGATTTCGGGTTCCGCCTTCCTTCGGCGCTGGACAACCGTCCCCTCTATTTCAGTGAGTTCGAATCCATGCTGGACAGGACCCTCTTTGTATCAGCAACGCCTGCCGATTATGAAAAAGAGTCCAGCAGCGCCGTTGTGGAGCAGATCATCAGGCCCACGGGGCTTCTGGACCCCGCCATCGAAGTCCGTCCCACGGAAGGCCAGATCTATGACCTCATGGAGGAAGCCCGTTCCATCATCGGACGGGGTGAAAAGATCCTCGTCACGACCCTGACCAAGAAGATGGCCGAAGACCTCACGGCTTTCCTCAAGGAGAAGGGCTTCAAAGCCGATTATCTCCATTCAGAGATCCATACGTTTGAACGCATTGAGACACTCAACAGCCTGCGTATGGGCGATTTCGATATCCTCGTTGGGATCAACCTTCTCCGTGAAGGGCTGGACCTTCCTGAAGTCTCCACTGTCTTTATCCTTGATGCAGACAAGGAAGGCTTTCTGCGCTCCTACCGGTCCCTTATCCAGATCTCCGGACGAGTGGCCCGGAATGTCAACGGACATGTCATCATGTATGCCGATTCCATGACCGACAGTATGCGTGCGGCTATTGACGAGACAGCCCGGAGACGCGCCATCCAGGAAGCCTTCAATGACGAACACGGGATCACGCCCAGAACGATAAAAAAAGAGATCCGCTTTTCCACCCTTCTTCAGGAAAAGAGACGGGACAGGGAGGAGAAAGGGTTCTCCTTTGATACGGGAAAAGTTCCCTACGATGCTATTCCCGAGGTGATCGAAGAACTCACGGAGCTTATGAAAGCAAAAAGCGAACAGCTTCTCTTTGAAGAGGCTGCCAAAGTCCGCGATACGATCTTCCAGCTCCGTAAAAAATTCGAAGAGAGGATCAAGATATGAAAAAAGAATCGATTCAGGAGAAGAGGCTTGTCCGCCGGCTCGTCCGGCTGGCCCTGGAAGAGGACCTGGGGACACGACGAAGAGATGTGACATCGGACCTCCTGTTCAAGCCCAAAGACCGTATGAAGGCTGTGATCCTGGCCAAGGAAGAGCTTGTCTTCTGCGGATTTCCCCTCATCTGCGAAGTCTTTCGTCAGCTGGACCCCTCAGTCCGGGTCGAGGCCTGTGTCACAGAGGGGACGTCCGTGAGCAAAGGGAATGTTGTGGTGCGCCTGGAAGGAGCCGCTCTTTCTCTTCTCCGGGGAGAACGCACAGCATTGAATTTTATCCAGAGGATGAGCGGAGTGGCCACCATGACGCGGCGTTATGTTCAGGCTCTCGGAGAGAGCCGTGTTCAACTTCTGGATACCCGAAAGACCTGTCCCGGCCACCGCCTTCTGGACAAGTATGCTGTCCTGGCGGGAGGGGGAACCAATCACCGCATGGGGCTCTATGACATGATGATGATCAAGGATAATCATAAAGCAGCAGCCGGGGGCCTGAGTCCTGCTATAACAATGGCGCAGCCCCTCCGCAGAAAAGGGATCCGCCTGGAAGTGGAAGTGGAGAGTGAGACAGAAGCCCTGGAAGCGGTGCGATGCGGGTGTGACGTGATCATGCTGGATAATATGGACAATGGATCCATAGAATCGTGTGCCCGCCTCATCAGAAAGGAAGACCCCGGGGTGAAGATCGAAGTCTCCGGGGGGATCACCCTCCCGCGCCTTTCCGCCCTGGCCCGCCTGGATATCGATTTTATCTCCACAGGGGCCATCACCCACTCGGCTGTGGCGGTGGATCTGAGCATGGAAATGGATTTTGAGCCCCTCAAGGGGTAAAAAAGGGGGTATTGAGAAGAAAAATCGTAAAAGATCCGCTTTTTTTTGAAATTTCGAGAAACTTTTCCTTTTTCTTTGCATCTATACATACGTGAAAGAAAATAATCCCATTGACCAGATTATAGAGAAAATCAGCATCGCTGACTTTATAGGGCGTTATATTCCTGTGAAAAAGACAGGCAAAAACTACATGGCCGTCTGTCCTTTCCACAATGACCGCGGCCCATCCCTGTCCATCAGCGATGACAAGGGGCTTTTCCACTGTTTCGGATGCGGGAAGTCCGGGAATGTGATCACGTTCCTCATGGAATATGAGAATATTCCCTTCAAGGAGGCTCTGGAACACCTGGCCCGGGAAGCGGGGGTCACCCTCCGTGACCGGCCCAAAAACGAAGCAAGGGACCGGCTTTACCGGCTCAATGAAGAGGCGGCGGACTTCTTTTTTGAGACACTCATGTCCTCTGAGGGGGCCAGGCAGGCCCGGCTCTATTTAAAGGAGAGAAAAGTCTCCAAAAATGTCATCGAAGCGTTCCGTCTGGGGTATGCCCCGGCTTCAGGGAACCCTCTCTGTCGGAAGCTCAAAGAAAAAGGGGCCTCCGTGGAGGAGATGGACCGGCTCTTCCTGGCCCGGGTAGGCAAAAGCGGGCCGTATGACCTTTTCAGAGACCGTGTCATGTTTCCCATCTGTGACCCGGGGGGGAATGTGATCGCCTTCGGAGGGAGGGCCTTGCAGAAGGAGCAGCAGCCCAAGTACCTGAACTCAGGAGAGACCCCTTTGTTTAAGAAGTCTCACACCCTTTACGGCCTGCACCTCACCCGCCGGGAGATCTTTGCGTCCAGGTCTGCTGTGGTGGTGGAAGGGTATATGGACCTGCTGGCTCTCTATCAGCACGGAATCAAAAACGTGGTCGCCGTTCTGGGAACAGCCTTTACCCCGGGGCATGCCGACCTGCTGAAAAACAGGGTGGATGATATCACCCTCTTTTTTGATAATGATGAAGCCGGGCAGCGTGCCACCATCCGTTCTCTGGAGCAGCTCTTCAATACCGGGATCAACACCTGGGTCGTGGTGAACAGCCTTGAAAAGGATCCCGATGACACGGTGAAGACAAGAGGGCGCGCGTTCATTGAAAAACTGATGAAAAACGCCACTCCGGGCTTTGACTTTTATGTGGATTATTTCAGTTCGGAAGCGGACATGGACAACCCCGAGCAGAAGGCCAATGTCTACAAGAAGCTGAAAAGTGATTTTACCCGGCTGGGAGATGAGGAGCGACGCACCTTTTTCCTCCAGGCTCTTGATGACCGGTTCGGAAGGAAGAGCACGGGGATCGTGCGGAAAAAAGGGAAAAAAAGCAGGATGTCTGCCAAAGGTGATTTCCGCAAGGATGAGATCCTCTTTCTCCTCTACTTTCTGGAAAAAGAGAGCTTTGCACGGAGACTGGCAGAGCTTGTCCGGGACTGGCATTACTATATCACCGATGCACGGATCCACGAGGCGCTTGCAGCGGCTTATGATGCTCTGGAGCAGGGAGGATCTGTCCACGGCAGAGGAAAGTATGAACAATTTGTGGAAGACCCTCTCCTCTTACAGGAGATGACCGCCCTTGTCCTTCGGGAGGCGTTCATTCCCGATGAGGAGATGTTTGACCGTTTTTATACTCATCTGATACAGACCATCACCATGGAAAAAAAGAAGGAGGAAATATTTGAAAAAGAATTGGAATGAGGGCGAGCTGATCGAACAGATCGTCCGGGAAGCCGAAAAGAAAAACGGGATCAGTTATGAAGAGCTCAACGACCTGATCCCCGATGAAGTGGTTTCCCCCGAATTCTTCGAAAAGATCATTGCCGAGCTGCAGAAGAACGGGCTCCTGGTGGAGGATAAAGAAGAAGGCGGGAGGGAGCTGGATTCCGACATTCTGGAAGATGCACTCAACGAAAACACTTTGGACGACCCTGTGCGCCTTTATCTGAGAGAGATGGGGAAAGTCCCGCTTCTGGACAAAGACGGCGAGATCGAAGTGGCCAAGCGCATTGAAGAAGGGTATGAAATAATCAAAAAACATGTCTTCAAACTTGATTTTGTCGTCCCTGAACTGGCCCAGCGCATCAAGCGATGTGAAGACCGCCATTGTGAAGATGTCATCAATATGGAGTACAACGACATCAATAACTCCGAAAAACAGGAAGAGTGCCGGGAAAAGGTCTATCTTCAGTTCTCCAAGATCCAGGGGATCTACGATGAGATCAAAGAGACTCAGAAGAGCGCGGAAACAACAAAAAAGAAGGGCGAGAAAGAAAAACTGCATGTCCTTCTGGAAGGGAAAAGAGAGCGCCTACGGGTGGCTGTGGATGAACTGGACCTCAATTATCCCCAGATCGATTCTCTGGCCACGCGGTTCAAGATCCTTGTGAAAAGCCTGGAAAAGACGGAAAATGATCTGGAGAAACTCCAGAACTCGAAAAAAGCGAAAAAATTTGAGATCAAGGGACTCGAAGAGTATATCCGGTCCACTGAAGAGGTCCTCGGGGAAAACCGGAATCAGCTCAAGCTCTATCTTCTGGAAGTCAACAAAGGCCTACGCATCGTGGAGCGTGCAAAAAAGCATCTCATCAGCGCTAATGTCAGGCTGGTCATCTCCATTGCCAAGAAGTATACCAATCGTGGCCTGCAGTTTCTGGACCTGATCCAGGAAGGGAATATCGGGCTTATGCGGGCCGTGGAGAAGTTTGACTATAAAAAGGGCTATAAATTCTCCACATACGCCACCTGGTGGATCCGGCAGGCTATTACCAGGGCCATCGCCGATCAGGCCAGGACCATCCGTATTCCCGTCCATATGATCGAAAACATCAACAAGATCAACAAGACCATGCGTATCTTCAAACAGGAAAACGGCCGTGAACCCACGAACAAAGAACTCGCAGCGATCATCGACATGCCTGAATCCAAGATCAACCAGATCAAGAAGATCGCCATCGACCCGGTTTCTCTGGAGACTCCTGTGGGAGACCAGGGAGACAGTCAGCTGGGCGATTTTTTGGAAGATACCCGAATCGAATCCCCCGAACGGATCGTTCAGCTCAAGCTGCTCCGGGAGAAACTCAACGATCTCCTGCTCACTCTGGAAGACAGGGAACAGAAGATCCTCCGTCTGCGTTACTCCTGGATCGAAGGAAAATCCTACACCCTGGAAGAGGTGGGGGAAAAGTTCGGGATCACCCGTGAACGTGTGCGGCAGATCGAGCAGAAGGCCCTGAAAAAGCTCAAACATCCCAGCCGGAAACGTCTGCTGGAAGAGTATGTCCGGATCATGGATGAGCTCTCTTCGAGGTATTGAAGATGATTACTCTCGATAAGAAGAGTGACATCCTTAAAAGCCGCAAAGTGGCTGTCATCGGTTACGGGAACCAGGGACGTCCCCAGGCGTTGAACCTGAAAGAGAGCGGGGTGGATGTCTCTGTCATGCTCAGAGAGGGGTCGTCTTCGGCAGAAAGAGCCCGCAAAGACGGTCTCCGGGTCCTCACCCCCGAACAGGGGATGAAAACGTGTGATTTTTTCGTGGTCCTGATCCCCGATGAAGCCCAGGCCGATTTTTTCAAAGAGCATATCTACCACAGGATCAGAGAGGCTCAGGCGTTTGTCTTTGCCCACGGCTTTTCCTTTGTTTTCGGAGGACTGGAGCTGAAAAAGTATCCCGTGGATATCGGCATGGTCTCTCCCAAGGGGCCAGGGAAAGCACTCCGGGAACGTTTCCTCAGCGGAGAAGGCCTTCCAGGGGTCATGGCTGTGGAAAAGGATTTCAGCGGGACTCTGTACGAGACTCTTGTGAGCTATGCCTATTTTATCGGACTTCTTCAACGGGGGCTGTTTGAGACCACGTTTGAAGAGGAGACAGTCTGCGACCTTTTCGGCGAACAGGTCTCTCTGTGCGGGTTGACCATCGATATTATGAAGCGGGCCTTTGCCGCTTTGGTCCGGGGTGGGTATTCCCCGGAGATGGCCTATTTTGAAACAGTCTTTGAGATGAAAGCCATTGTGGACCTGATCTATAAAGAGGGCATCGAGGGGATGCGGTCCGCTATTTCCGATACAGCAGAGTTCGGTTCCTACGCCGCATCACAGGAACTTCCTGACAAAAAATTCGACCAACGCCTTGACCGCTGGCTGGAAGATATCGAACAGGGGGGGTTTGCCCGGAGATGGATGGAGGAGTATCGTCAGGGAAAGAAGACCCTTCTCGCAGAGAGAGAAAAAGAGAGGTCCAGCCTCATCGGGGAGACAGAACGGAAGATGAAAGAAAAAGGAATCTTGTAAAGGGGTGCAGATGTATAAAATCGTCTATTACGGAGATAAACGTCTGGTTTCTGACAATAAAGATGTTCAGGAGATCGACGACGGGATCAGAAAGATCGTCAAAAAGATGATAAAGACCATGTTCAAAAGAAACGGCATCGGGCTCGCAGCCCCCCAGGTGGGGATCAATAAACGGATCGTGGTCATCGATACCTCCTTTGGTGAAGACAGAGACCATATCCTGGTCCTCATCAATCCGCAGATCACCCAAACGGGGCAGGAGACTGTGGTGATGGAAGAGGGGTGTCTCAGTTTCCCCGAACTCTACATTCCCGTGGAGCGGGCCAGGAGCATCAGCGTCAAAGCGGTTTCACTCACAGGAGAGTCGCTTCAGTTTGAGGCCACAGACTATTTTGCCCGGGTGATCCAGCATGAAGTGGACCATGTGAACGGGGTCCTCATGATCGACCGGGTCTCGCCGGAAAAAAGGATCGAAGTCTCCGGAGAACTGGCCGAAATCAAAAAAATGGCGGAGACCGTTTAATGCGCCTTCTTTTCATGGGGACAAGCGAGTTCGCTTTACCGTCACTTGAAAGGCTGGCTCAGGAGCATGACGTGGCGGGCGTCTTTACCAAGGCGGATAAGCCAGCCCATCGGGGCATGAAAGTGAACAAAGGGGTCATCAAAACGTGGGCGGAAAAGCACCATATCCCGGTCTATACCCCTTCGCGCCTGGATGACCGTGAGATCACCCGATGCCGTGAGATCGCCCCCGATGCAATTGCCGTTGTCTCCTACGGGTTGAAGATCCCGCGCGAGATCCTTGATATTCCATCATTCGGGGCTCTCAATGCCCACGCCTCCCTTCTTCCCCAATACCGGGGCTCGTCCCCTGTGAATGCGGCCGTCCTCAGCGGAGAGGTGATCAGCGGAGTCACCGTCTTCCGTCTTAATGAGGAGTGGGATGCCGGTGATATTCTTCTCAAAAAAGAGATCTCCCTGGATGAGCGCGAGACAGCCTCGTCTCTTTGGGAAAAACTCCGTTTCCTTTCTGCCGATGCCCTCTCTGAAACCCTGGCCCGTATTGATGAGATCACGCCTCTTCCCCAGGAGGATGAGAAGGCGACCTTCGCCATGAAGATCACCAAAGAGGACGCCAGGATCTCCTGGAACAATGAGGCCGGGATCGTGGACCGCCGGGTCCGGGGTTATTTTTCCTGGCCCGGAGCTTATACCACGTTGAACGGGAAGACGGTGAAGATCCTGGGCGGTTTCCCCGCGGAAGAAAAGCATCATGCTGAGCCCGGCACGATCCTGGGAGTCGATCCTGAACAAGGGATCAAAGTCGCCTGCGGAACGGGAGTCTTCTATATTACCGATCTTCAGATGGAGTGTAAACGGGCCATGTCTTTCAAAGATTTTCTCAATGGATGTCCCCTGTGTGCAGGGGAGATGTTTCGCTGACCGCTGCCGGATCCGGTACCGGAAAAGATTTCTCAGACTGATTTTTCTTCTTGACATCATGCCCAGGGGCAGTAAGATACACACAGAAGGAAACTAATTACACGTAATAAGTGTAATATGTATAAAGGAGGAGTATGGATCGTCAGCAAAGAACGCAAGAGAAGATCAGGACGGCTGCCCGGGAGCTCTTTATCAAGCATACCGTGAGCCGAGTGACAGCAGAGGAGATCGCCTCCTATGCAGGAGTGAGCAAAAAGACTCTTTATAACCATTTTTCCTCAAAAGAAGAGTTGGAGAAGGAGGTCTTCCGGATGTTCATCGCTGACATCAGGGTCCAGATTGAACGACTGGCCCATGCGGAAGAAGATTTTCCGTTTAAATTCAGAAAACTCATGTCCCTCATCACGCGGGTGACAGGCATCCTCACCAACAGGCTGATCGAAGACCTTCAGCAGAACAAACGGGAACTCTGGACGATGATCGATGAGGAGCGGCATACCACTTTCGTTGACGGGGTCACCCCTCTTTTCCGGCAGGGACAGGAGCAGGGCTTTATCAGGCAGTCAATCGATCTCCCCTTTGTGGTGGAGATGCTCTACCGGAATATCCGGGTCATCAGTGATGCTGATTTCATCCGTTACTCGGGGCATTCGCTTTCTGAACTGGCCCCGAAGACTTTGGATATCCTCATGAACGGGATCATGGAAAAAAGAGAAACAGTGAAGGAGGAGGCATGAGACAAATCGCCGTTATACTCTCAGCAGGGCTCTTTTTCCTGGCAGGTTGCGCCGGGCCGGAGAAGGCCGTCTACTCAGGAACCATGGAAGCTGAAGAGGTGGACATCAGTGTCCTGGGAACCGGGATGATCGAGAAGATCTTTGTTGAAGAGGGTGATGAGGTGGGCGAGGGAGAGCCTCTACTCGCCGTGGACCATGAGCTTCTCTCTCTACAGAGGGACCAGGCCGGTTTTGCACTGGCCTCCCTTCAGGAGAAGCTCAAAAGCCTTGAAAAGAGCCGGGAGACTGCCGAGGTCAACTTTGAACGGGTGAGCCGTCTTTATCAGGAGGGGGCCCTTTCTAAAGCACGTTACGATGAGGCTGAAACCTCTTACGTAGGAGCAAAAAGCGCGCTTCAGGGAGCTCTCATGGATGCTGAACGAGTCAAAAAAGAGATCGCTGTGCTGGAAAAGCAGATCAGTGACTGTACCGTGGCTGCTCCCCGGCCGGGGACGGTCACAGAAGTCCTTTACAAAGCGGGAGAGTTTGTCAGGGCCGGGAGCGTGGTCCTGACATTAGCCGATCTGAGCACTCTGGAAATCCGCTTTTATGTCCCGGAAAAGGATCTGGAGAATATCCGGGTCGGCGCCACGGTGAACATCATCCCGGATGCCATGCCGGGTATCTCCTATCATGGGAGGATCACCACAGTGGCCCGGGAATCGGAATTTACCCCGAAGAGTGTCCAGACCAAAGATGAGCGTGTCCTGCTCGTCTACAAAGTGGAAGCTGAAGTCCGGAACAGCGACGGAAAGCTGAAATCGGGGATGAACGGAGACGTGGTGATCTCACTCGATACGGAGGATGATGAAAACAGTCATTGAGATAAAGGATCTCGCCTTCAGTTACGGGAATGTGAGGGCCCTCGGCGGAGTCTCCATGACAGTGGGCGAGGGCGAGATGTTCGGTTTGATCGGCCCGGACGGGGCCGGGAAATCCACAATGATCAAAGTCCTCTGCGGGATCCTCAAAGGTTACAGGGGAGAGGTGAGGGAACTTGGGAAAGGCCTTCAGACCCATGGCGATGAGATCAAATCCCGTCTGGGGTATCTGTCACAGGATTTCAGCCTTTACAGTGATCTGACTGTGGAGGAGAATATGGCCTTTTTCGCTGAGATTCATCAGATCAAAGATTTTTCACACCGCAGGCAGGAGCTCCTCTCCTTTACCCGGATGGCCCCTTTCGGGAACCGGAAAGCAGGAGCTCTTTCGGGAGGGATGAAGAAAAAGCTGGCTCTGGCCTGTACATTGATCCATGCCCCTTCGATCATTTTCCTGGACGAGCCGACCAATGGCGTAGACCCTGTGTCCCGAAGGGAGTTCTGGGAGATCTTGTCGGAACTGCTGAATACGGGCGTGACAGTCTTTATGACCACGCCTTATATGGACGAAGCCGAACGCTGTTCACGGGTCGCCTTGCTGGATAAGGGCGAGCTGCTCACCGTGGATCATCCTTCAGCTCTGAGAAGCCGGTTTCCTTATGCCGTCTTTGAGCTGACACCTGACGGTAAAAGAGCCCGCTCTCTTCTTGAAAAGTGGACTCTCATCCGTGATGTCCAGGCCTTCGGGGACAGGCTTCATCTCTATATTCTCAAAGACGAAGCTCCTTCTGCCCAAGTCCTGAACACCCGTCTGCAGGAGCAGAAGGTATCCGGGCGGGGAGGGCGCTATCTCTCCCCCTCATTGGAAGATGTCTTTATCAGTTATCTCAATAAGGGAGGGGAAAAATGAAAGTCACGCTGTCTTTAGTCATCATGGCCGCCGTCTTCACATCCGCGATCTCAGCAGGAGAAGCCAGGCTCACCGTCGGGCAGGCTCTTGACGAGGCCTTTGCCTACGACCTGGAGTACCGGGCCGCTCAGAAAGAGGCCGGGATCAGTGAAGCACAAGCCCGGCAGGCGTCAGGAGACCTCTGGCCTTCTCTGACATTGGAATCCTCTCTCTTCCTTACCGATGACAAAGAGGAATACAGCCTTACTCTTCCTCTGTCTCCGGGGGAGGTGGTCATCGCACCTGAGATGGACAGGATCCAGAAAAACAGCATCACCCTGGTTCAGCCCCTGTTTTACGGGGGGAGCCTCATCAATAAAAAGGCCTTGTACAAGACAGGCGCAGAAGCGGCGGCCCGGCGGCTGGAAGGAAGTGCCCAGGATCTGATCCTGAAAGTCCAGGAGCTCTACTGGACAGTCGTCAAGCTGGATAATGGAGAGCAAGTTCTGGAAAAGACGCGGGAACTGGTTCTCTCCCATCAACGCGATGTGGAGACCTTTTACGCCGAGGGGCTGGCGACAAGAGTGGATCTGCTCAGGGTCAAAGAGCGTCTCTCCCGGATCGATCTGGAGATCATTGAAAACCGGAACCGGCGGGAAAAAGAAGCGATGCAGCTCAAGGATATCCTCGGATTGAGGGGTGAGGATGACTTTGTCCCGGTCTCGCAAATCGAGGGGATCACCGGCGGACTTCCCGACGAAAACCGTTGTGTGGAGACAGCCTTGAACGGGAATGACCGCCTTATGGAGGCCAGGCTCTCTGTGGAGGCAGCCCGCTACAAAGAGAAGATCACCCGGGGAGACTTTTCTCCCAAAGCGGCACTGGTCGCTGTCTACCATTATGATAGGCCCAACACCTCTCTTCAGCCTCTGCAGGACACATATCAGGAAAGCTGGGAGGTGGGGATCTCTCTCTCTTTTGACCTCTTTTCCGGGGGGAAGAAGTTCGCCCGGGCGGCTGAAGCCGCTCTTTTTGCCGACAGAAGCCGACTGCTCTATGAGAAAGCCCGTCAAAGCCTGGACAGCACCGTGAGGGTTCTCTACCGGGATTATCAGGCCCAGGGCCAGACTCTGGACGCCGCCATGAGAAACGCCGACGAGGCCCAAGAGAGTTTCAGGATGACCCGGGCCCTTTATCAGGAAGGGATGGCGGTCAATTCGGATGTCCTTGATGCGGAAACGGCTTATACTGAGGCCCGCATGAGAGTCCTGAATGCAGAGGTCGACAGGGAGCTTGCCCGTCTTCGTGTCTTGAATGTCATGGGGGTGCTTGAAAAATGAGGGAAGGCCCAGCTGTCTCTGTCAGAGGACTCACAAAGCGGTTTTCATCCTTCACCGCTGTGGATCATATCGGTTTTACTGTCCGGAGAGGAGAGATCTTCGGGTTTCTCGGAGCAAACGGAGCAGGGAAGACAACGACGATCCGGATGTTATGCGGCCTTCTGCGCCCATCCGGCGGAGAGGGCGAGGTCGCCGGGTTTGATATTATGACAGAAACAGAAAGAATCAAGACCAGGATCGGGTACATGTCACAGAAGTTTTCTCTCTATGAGGATCTTACGGTTCAGGAGAATATCATGTTTTTCGGCGGGATGTACGGCTTGTCTCCCCGGGAACTGAATGATAAAAAGAGTGAAGTCATCGAGTGGGCCGGACTGGCCGGGATGGAACGGCGGATCACCTCCACATTGGCAGGCGGATGGAAACAGAGGCTCGCTCTGGGGACAGCCCTTCTCCATGATCCCGAGATCATTTTTCTGGATGAGCCTACAGCAGGTGTGGATCCCGTCTCCCGAAGAAATTTCTGGAAAGTGATCCAGGAGATCGCCCGCAAGGGGGTCACAGTCTTTGTGACCACCCACTATCTGGATGAAGCGGAATACTGTCATTCTGTCAGGCTCATGGACAAGGGAAGGATCATCGCTTCCGGGGCTCCTGAAGAGCTCAAAAGGGAAGTCATCACCGAACGGATGTTTCAGATGGAGACCGAAGAGCCCGGCCGGGCCATCCCCCTTCTCAGGGCTATGGAAGGAGTCTCGGAGGTCTCTCTTCTGGGGATCAGGATCAACCTTCTCACCCCTCTCCCCGAGAGACAGTTTCAAAAACGGGTCCTGGATCTGATGAAAAAGGAGAAGATCCCGGTGGAGTCCCTGGAACCCGTGGAGCCTACCCTTGAAGATGTCTTTATCCACCTGATCAAATAAGGAGTGTGTCATGGGACGAATCAGAGCGGTGGTGAAAAAGGAGATGAAACATATTATCCGGGACAGGCGGTCTTTCGGCCTTCTTGTGGTCATTCCCCTCTTTATGCTGATCCTTTTCGGGTTTGCCCTGAATTTTAATGTGAAAGATGTGCCCATGGACGTGGTCGACCGGTCGCAGAGCCATGAAAGCCGCCTCCTCATCGATAAGTTCGTGGAATCAGGATATTTCGAAGTCCGCCGCTTTTCACCGGAGGAAGAGGATGCCATGGAGGCCATGGCCCGGGGAAAGACCCTTCTTATTCTGGATATTCCCTGTGACTTCAGCACGAAATTGAGACAGGGACGGGGGAGTGAAGTCGGTCTCTTTGTGGACGGAGTCGATACCAACACAGCCACAGCAGCCATGAGTTATGCTGAAAATATCGTTGCGCTTTATAACCGTGAGAGAGCCGGTACAGTTCAGGGCTCCCCGGGGATCGACTTCAGACCGCGGGTCTGGTATAATCCCGAGCTCAGTTCCAGGGTCTTTTTGATCCCGGGGCTTATCGTCTATATCCTCATGATCATCACCGTGGTCTCCACCTCACTCACCATCGTCCGTGAGCGAGAGGAGCGGACCATCGAACAGCTCATCGTCTCTCCTCTGGAGCCCATGGAGCTCATTCTGGGGAAAGTGATCCCCTACATGGGGCTGACTTTCGGGAGTGCCCTTTCCATCCTGCTGTTCGGGTATCTTATCTTCGGCGTCGGGGTCAAAGGAAGCCTTCTGCTGCTCTTTGTCAGCATGGCCCTTTTCCTCATGGTGGGGGTCGCTTCGGGGATCCTCATCTCCGCAGTGGCTGATACGCGCCAGTTCGCCTTTCTTCTATCTGTCCTTTTTACAGTCCTTCCCACGCTGCTTCTTTCCGGTTTTGTCTTTCCCATCCGGAACATGTCTCCTGTGATCCGGGGGATCACCTACCTGGTTCCCGCCCGGTATTTTACAGAGATCATCCGTAGCATCTATATCAAGGGCGTGGGGTTCGGGGCGTTCTGGAAGGAGTTTTCTGTCATGACTCTGATGGCGGTGGGGCTTCTCATGATCAGTACCCGAAAACTGAGATCACGTTTATCATAGGAGGACAAATGAAGCGTCTTTTTGCCTTTATCAGGAAAGAGTTTCTGCAGTTCAGAAGAGACCCCAAAATGCTCGCCATGAGCATTCTCTCCCCCCTTCTGCAGCTGATCATCCTTGGATATGCAGCCAATTTTGATATCACTCATATTACCACTGTTGTCTGGGACCGGGACAGCACTGCCCTGAGCCGCTCTTTTATCGACATGTTTCAGGCCAGTGATGCGTTTCAGGTCCTGGATCCCATCCGAAGCCGTGCGGAGCTGGTGAAGAGCCTGGATCAGGGGCAGGCTGCCCTGGCGCTTGTCATCGAAGAGGGCTTCCAGGCGGAGATGGAAGCGGGACGGTCTCCCCAAGTAGCCGCTCTCGTGGACGGGACCGATTCCAATACAGCGACATCGGGACTTTTCTATTCGGGAGAGGTCGTGAGGCGGTTTTCAGAGATGCACCGGAAGACGCCGTCGTCTGTTGGGGAGATCACCCCCGCCGGCTATGTCGTGCCCCGGGTCCGGGTCACCTATAACCAGAGCCTGGAAAGCCGTCATTTTCTTGTCCCCGGTATTCTGGGCCTTGTTTTGATGATCATCACCATGGTCCTGACCTCGCTGGCCATTGTCAAAGAGAAAGAGAAGGGGACTCTGGAGCAGGTGATGGTGACTCCTGTGAAGGGCTGGGAAGTCATCCTCGGTAAACTGATCCCCTTTACTCTTATCGGAATCGTGGATATTCTGCTTGTCATCGGTGCTGCCGGCCTTCTCTTCGGGATCCCTCTCAAGGGGAGTCTACTCCTTCTTCTGTCCCTCTCTTTTCTCTATCTCCTGTCCATGCTGGGGCTCGGACTCTTCATCTCCACTGTGTCACAGACACAGCAGCAGGCCATGCTGACAGCCGTCTTCTTCATCATCACACCCATGGTCTTTCTTTCGGGCTTCATCTTTCCCGTTCATAATATGCCAGGGGTGATCCGTTTTGTGACTCCGCTCTTCCCCCTGAAACATTACCTGGAGATCATCCGCGGGATATTCCTGCGGGGAGCCGGGATGAGGGAGCTTTGGGGTCCGGCCTTGTCCCTTGGAGTCCTCAGTCTCATCATCTTTTTTGTGAGCATCGTCCGCTTTAAGAAATCAGCGGATTGATCAAAGGAGAGAGGAGCCGCCGGGCTTCTGTGTCTCCCCTGGCCCGGAATGTTTTTTGATGACTGACGTCATGTATACTGTTTGACATGATTACAATCCCCTGATAAAATGGAGGAAACTTCAATCTTTTTAAGGGGGAACGGGATGGCTGAAGGAATCAAGATTATCCAGAAGCAGAAGCCCATGAGGACAGTCCTGATAGGCCTGGCCCCGGCTGTGGCCGCTTCTGTCTATTATTTCGGATGGAGAAGCCTGGTGCTTCTCGGGGTCGTTACTTTTTTCGGCTTTTTGACAGAATACATCTTTAACAGGTTTTACAATAAGCCTGTGAGCGAAGCCGTTTTTGTCACCTGTTTTCTCTTCACGCTCTCTCTCCCGCCCACATTACCCTATTGGATGGCGGCCCTGGGGATCATCTTCGGCCTTCTCTTCGGGAAACTGGCCTTCGGCGGTTTCGGGCGCAATGTCTTCAACCCGGCCCTTGTGGGGAGGATCTTCCTCTATATCAACTTTGGAACCGCCATGACAGGGCAGGGGGCCTGGCTCGATCCTGCGGGAGGATTTCCGGGGGGGCTGGGACGTTTCACTCTCGACACGATCAGTGAAGCCACTCCTTTGAGGATCCTGGCTTCAGGCGGCTCTGTCCCGGTGCAGGACCTCTTTTTTGGCCGGACCGGCGGATGTCTCGGTGATACGGCGGCTCTTCTCCTGATTCTGGGCGGCGTCTATATTGTCTGGAAAAAGGTCGCCAATTACCGTATTGTCGCCGGAGTCCTGTCAGGATTCCTGGTCATGAACGGGAGCCTTTGGCTGGCCGGGCTGACCTTCGATCCCCTGCGGGGCCTTCTGGCCGGCGGGTTCCTTCTGGGAGCGTTTTTCATGGCCACAGATCCCGTCTCGGCTGCACAGACGAATAAAGGGCGTTGGATCTACGGGATCCTCATCGGCATCCTTGCCGTGCTGATCCGCGTCTTTTCCAGCTGGCCCGAAGGGATCATGTTCGCCATCCTTCTCGGCAATATGTTTGCCCCCATCATCGATTATGCCCTTTCTGCACAGAAGAGAAAGGAGGGCCGTCATGCCTGAGAAGAAAAGTGTCTGGGGAACGAGCCTCTATACGATCTTTTTTATGACATTTCTCACCGCTCTCTTTATCTCACTTCTCTCCGCCCTCTTTCTCAAGACACGGCCGCGGATCCTGGTCAATGAGAGTTATGATTTCAAAAGCGCGATCCTTCATGCCGCAGGAGACGGGGGGAGCGGGGCGGACCGGAACGCTGTCATCGCCCTGTTTGACTCATCTGTCCGTGAAAAAAAGCTCCCTGAAGGCAGGGGGCTCTACTATAAGGTGGCTCTCGAGAACGGAACCACAGCTTATGTGTTCCCTTTCCGGGGAGGAGGGCTGTGGGGTGAGATCGAAGGTGTGCTGGGTTACAACGCGACCCTGACAGAGATCACGGGCTTTGATATTTTAAAACAGAACGAGACTCCGGGACTGGGAGGAAGGATCACCGAAGCCTGGTTCAAGGATCAGTTCAGGGGAAAGAGCGGCCCGTTTACTCAGATTGTGACAGGAGAAGAGGCTTCAGGGGACTCTCCGGCCTCTTTCCAGGCGGTCACCGGGGCGACGGCCACGTCTGCTGCCGTCCAGTCCATGTTGAATGACGTGATCCGAAACCGTGTGGACGCCCTGAGAACTGTGCCCGAGGAGGAGCGATGAAAGGGAATACAAAAAAACTGTTCCGTGAAGGGTTGTTGAAGAATAATCCCGTCTTTATTCAGATCCTCGGAATCTGTTCCACGCTGGCGGTGACCAACCGTGTGAAAAATACGGTGGTGATGGTCGCCGGATTGCTTTTTGTCGTGGCTCTGTCCAACCTGACGATCTCTCTTCTGCGCAAGGCGATCCCTTCCCGAGTGAGGATGATGGCGGAGGTCCTGATCATTGCCTCCTTTGTCATCATCGTCGATATCGTTTTGAAAGCCTATCTGTGGGATATCTCCAAACAGCTTGGCCCCTATGTGGGACTGATCATCACCAACTGCATCATCATGGGCCGCGCAGAGGCCTTTGCCATCTCCAACCCCCCCTGGCCCTCCTTCCTGGACGGGGTCGCTTCCGGGCTTGGATATGCCTATGTCCTGGTCTCCATCGCCATTGTCCGGGAACTCCTGGGGAACGGCACCTTCTGGGGGATCCAGGTCCTGGGCGACTGGTGGGTCAAATGGACCATGATGGTCATGGCCTCGGGAGCCTTTTTCATGCTGGCGCTTTTCATCTGGATCATGAAAGGCGTCGTTTTCAGAGAGAGGGGTGACGCATGACTTTCCTTGGAGCTTTTGCGGTCTTTTTCGCTGCGATCTTCACAAACAACATCCTTCTGACCAACTATCTGGGGATGTGTTCCTTTCTCTCTGTCTCCCGTGAAGTGAAGACATCGGTGGGCCTTGGAGCCGCTGTGACCTTTGTCATGGCATTCACAAGCGCTATCAACTGGGCCGTCTACCATTACCTTCTTGTCCCGAACCTGGTCTATCTGCGCTATATCGTCTTTATCGTGGTGATCGCGGCCTTTGTCCAGATCGTGGAGATGATCATTGAGCGGGTGTCCGACGTCCTTTATGCTGCATTGGGGATCTTTCTTCCTCTCATCACGGTCAATTGCGCCATCCTGGGCGTCAGCCTCTTCATGGTCATCCGGGAGTACTCCTTCCTCCAGTCCTTTGCCTTCGGGCTGGGGAGTGGTCTGGGCTGGATGCTGGCGATCATCGCCATGGCGGGGATCCGCCAGAAGATCGCCAGAAGCCCTGTTCCCAGGGGCCTTGAAGGGGCCGGGATAACACTCATCATCGCCGGGATCATGGCCATGGCTTTCGTGGGTTTTTCCGGGATGATCACCATAGGATAAAGGGGAGAATATGCTGAACGAACTGCTGTCCGCTGTGGGAATCCTTTCTGCCATTTCGGCAGCCCTTTCCCTTCTCATGGTCATCGCCGACAGGACCATCGCCAACTATGGTGAGGTGACTGTCACCATCAATGATGAGAAAAAGCTCGCCGTCCAGGGCGGGAGCACTCTTTTAAGCACGCTGATGAACGAGGAGATCTTCATCCCGTCCGCCTGTGGAGGCCGGGGCTCCTGCGGATTCTGTAAAGTGAGAGTCCTTGAGGGAGCGGGAGAGATCCTTCCCACAGAGCTTCCCCATCTCTCAGAGGAGGAGCGCCGAAGCAGCATCCGGCTCTCCTGCCAGCTGAAAGTCAAAAAGGACATGCGTATCGAGATCCCGGAAGAACTCTTCAATGTGAAACAGTTTCGCGGCGTCGTGGCCGGGATAAGGGACTTGACCTATGACATCAAAGAAGTCACCATCAGGCTTCTGGAACCGGCGGAGATCTCCTTTAAAGCAGGCCAGTATATCCAGCTGGAGACACCTGAATACGAGCTGGCTGACGAGCCTGTCTATCGGGCCTATTCTGTCTCCTCTGTCCCCAGCCTGAAAGATACGGTGGAGCTGGAGATCCGGCGTGTCCCCAACGGGATCTGCACCACGTATGTCCATGACTATATGAAGGAAGGGGATACGGTAACTTTGAACGGGCCTTACGGAGAGTTTTTCCTCAGGGATTCAGACCGGAGGATCGTCTTTATCGCCGGGGGATCGGGAAATGCCCCGATCAAATCCATCCTTTCTGATATGGCAGAAAAGAAGAACGGACGCAAAGCCCTCTACTTTTTCGGTGCCAGGACCACAAAAGATCTCTTTTTAATGGAGGAGATGACCTCGTTCGAAAAGAAACTGGACGATTTTACCTATATTCCCGCTCTCTCGGAACCCGCCGAAGAGGACCGCTGGACGGGAGAGACGGGCCTCATCACCGATGTCATCGAAAAACGCCTGGAGGGGGGAGTCGAGACCGAGGCTTACCTGTGCGGAAGCCCCGGAATGATCGCTGCCTGTATCAAAGTCTTGACAGCAAAAGGAATCCCGGAAGAGCTTATCTTTTATGATAAATTCGCATGAGAGGAGTCAGGCATGAAACAGACTGTCCAGATGGACAAGATCCAGGCCAATATGCACCGGGGGGTCATCACTCTGGAGGGGTTTTTAGGGACGGACACACGGAAGCTCGTGGATATCCTCATCGAGGATGATGCTGAGGTCCGGCGCCTGGGGGTGACCCACGAGTCCATCGCCCGCCGTATGCTGGATCTGAAGCAGGCCGGAGAGGCCGGGCTGGGAGAGTTTATCGCCGTTCAAGATTCTCTGGAAGTGAAGGTGGATTCGGTCCGCGGGAAACTGCCCTGCCCCTTCGGCGATCCAGGGATCTTCGGGAAGGTGAACACCACCGTGAGGAACCTCAGGAAGAAAAAAGAAGTGACCTTTACCGATCTTCATATCCACATGATCTGGGCCCACGGATTCTATGAGGGAAAGGGGTCCCGATTCCGCCTGGAACTGGCAGAACTGATAGACATATTGGAAGTTAAAACGGACGGATAACCCGGTAGAATTAATTTTCTTTTTTTTCAAAAAGTGCTTGACACCCCACAGTGACTTCACTATACTCCTTTTCGTTGGCGCTGAGCTCGAAAGTAGCAAAGCGGCGGCATTTTTTTTTGGGGAGGGCCGCTAGCTCAGCTGGTAGAGCA
>CAZNOX010000019.1:0-2231 GCA_964574875.1 uncultured bacterium
TTTGTCCTGATACATCTCGAATTTTCCCTTACCCGCCATGACACTCTCCTTTCGTCAGTGAGCCCTTGTAATAAAAAACACTTTCCTTATGATTAAATATAATCCGTTTTAATGGAATATCAATAGAAATAACAGCAGTTTATTGATAATAAATTGAAGTTCATCGGGGAAAGGAGAAAAGAGGTTCTCGATAACAATGATGAAAAGTGAAAAGATGCGAAAAAACGGCAATGACAGACAACTCAAAGATGACATCTTGTGCTTTGAGAGATCACTCTGTTGATGATGGAGGTGGCGGGAATCGAACCCGCGTCCGAAGAGGGCTCCCGAGGGAATCTACATGCTTAGGGCGGTTTTGGTTTTAGCCCACCCCGTGGAAACCGTCCCAACCGGAGGAGGGCGAGCTCCGTGAGGTTCTCCGTCATTCCCCGGAGCGAAGAAAGACGGAAGAGCCCGCTCAAATGATGCCCTGGATCACCCCCGCAGGCACGGGGTGAGAGGACAGCCGCTTAAAATTAATTAAGCAGCGTATGCGAGATTTTCATCTGCATTTACATTTTGTTGCCGTTTATACGGTTCCGGCGAACCGGCATGCATCCCAAGTTACACCTCTCCCCGTCGAACCCATATCACCCCCGGTGACTGAGATCAGGAGAAGCTCACCTGATGTGCCCTTATCATACGCCTCTTTATGTCAAGTGTCAAGGGTTGACACTTATTCACAGCTTGCTTTCTCGGTGAGATTATTTTATAATCAAGAGTAGATTGGAGCGATTACAATATGAAAATACAGAAACTGGACGGGCCTCTCTTTTTCTCTGCAGCGAAAAAAGGCGCCGAGACGATCTTTAAAAACCGGGAGACCCTGAACACGCTCAACTTTTTTCCTGTCCCCGACAGCGATACCGGGAATAACCTCACGGTAACCCTCAGCGGTACTCTTGGGGCTGTGGAAGTAGATGCCTCTTTCTCCAGAACCCTGGCGTCCATGGCCGAGCATGTGGTCCGCTCCGCCCGGGGAAACTCCGGCCTGATCCTGGCACAATTCATCCAGGGGCTTCACGAGGTGAGCACCGGAGTCCCTCACGTTTCCACGCGCGACTTTTCCCATTTCGTCTCCAGAGCCGTTCCCGCTGTCTATGAGGCTGTGGAAGATCCTGTGGAGGGGACCATGATCACGCTGATCCGGGAGTGGGGAGAAGCTCTTCAGACTCTCAGCCGCCGTATGGATGATTTCCGCCTTCTCCTCGCAAGCGCTCTCGTCCAGGCCAAAGAATCCCTGGACAAGACAAAGGACCTCCTTCACACGTTCAAAGGGAAAAAGAGCGTGGATGCGGGAGCCCTGGGGTTCTATCTTTTTCTGGAAGGCATGGCCGGAGCGTTTGAAGAAACATCAGTCGAGGGCCCTCTTCTTTTCCAGGAAGCGCCTGTGAATGATTCCCTTCTTGAGGACAAAGAGATCATCACAGACGATATCCCTTACCGCTATTGCACAGAGATCTATTTTTCCTCCTCTGAAGAGCCGGCCCGTCTCCACGCGCTTCTCCGGCCCATGGGTGATTCTCTCATCATCGCGGCGGAGAGAAGCGTTACCGTCTTCATATTCACACCAATACCCCCTGGGAGGTCATGGGGACTCTCGTTGAGCGAGGGACTGTCTTCAGCCATAAGGTGGATGATATGCAGCGGGAAGCCGATGTGAACCATCGGAGAAAAGCAGAGGTCGCCATTGTCACGGATTCGGCGGCGGATATCCCCCGGGAGTTGGCAGACTTTTATCAGATCCATATGATTCCCCTGAACATCCTTTATAAAGGGGTCTCTTTTCAGGACAAGCTCACTCTCTCCCCGGAGCAGCTTTATGCCTTCATGGAATCCCCTGCGGAGCTTCCCTCCTCCTCGCAGCCCTCTGTGGAGGCCGTCAGGCAGCGTCTCGCTTTTCTGGCCCGGCATTATCGAGCCATCCTCGTCCTCTCTGTGGCTAAAGAGCTCAGCGGCACTTATCACGCGTTTGTATCCGCCGCCGAAGAGATCGAAAAAGAGTTCTCCATCCCTGTCCGCGTTGTGGATACCCGCCTGAATTCGGGAGCCCAGGGGCTTCTGGTCATCCGCGCTGCTGAAGCCATCGAACAGGGACGCTCTTTCAGCGAAGTGGAAACCCTCCTGGAGGACGAGCGGGAGAAGACGGGGATCATCGTCGCCCTGGATAATCTCAGGACCATGATCCGCGG
>CAZNOX010000019.1:2331-24360 GCA_964574875.1 uncultured bacterium
CTCTTCATCATGGAGATCTCCTCCGGAGTCGCCCTCAATGCCGGGTTAGGGGCCGTAGCCTTTTGCTACAGGGCGGCCGCTCCTCTCCATAACAAACCCTCTTGACAGGAAAAATAATGTCCACACCAGCCTCCTGGCGAAGCAGGCTTTTTGAAAAAAGGCATGTTCATCCCAAGGAATGAGATGAAAGACAACAGGTTTAAGCAGTGCCGTCAGGCCGAAAAGAATTCCGAGGATTTTAAAATATGCCGCGTCTCCCCCTTGAAACAAGAGACCCGGGGGAGGAATATTCAGGCAGAGAGATGGATCAGGGCTTCTTCCAGCTCACGGCAGCGGGGCTGATTGAAAAAATCATAGATCTCCATCAAGCGGTCCTTTTTCACGTTCTTGTTGAGATCCATAATGTGCTTAAAGACTTCAGCGACGACATAAGTCGCCAGAAAATCAGAGGTCTCGCTGCTCTCCTTGATCTCCATGGCCATCTCCCGCTCACGGCCGGGGTACTCGATCCGGATGGAGCAGGAATCGGGTTTCGTGGCCCGGATGGAGACATCCCCCACCTGGATGACCAGAGCCCGGTCTTCCTGACTGAACTGAAAATCGAAATTCACATCCATAACAATCCCTCCATTAACTAAGAATGTAACATAACTTTTGTTCATGTGCAATTGCTTTATGCCCTTGGGTGGTAGGCCCGATACGCCTTTTTCATCTCATCTCCTGTGATATGGGTATAGATCTGCGTCGTGGAGATATCACTGTGCCCGAGCATCTCCTGGACATACCGGATATCAGCTCCATGGTTCAGAAGATGTGTTGCAAAACTGTGCCTTAATGTGTGGGGATGTGCTTTTGGTATCCCCGCGGCGAGAAAACAGTCATGCAGGATCCGCCATAACCCTGACCGGCTCAGAGGGCGGCCTTTCATATTCAGAAAAAGCCGGGCTTCTGTCTGCCGCAGCCCCAGGAGCCCTGCGCGCACAGGAAGCCAGGACTGGATCGCCGCAATGGCATAATCACCCAGGGGGACAAAACGCTCCTTCTCTCCCTTTCCCAGGATCCGGACGACCCCGTACTCCCAGAGCACCGAGGTGAGTGGTAATGTGATGACTTCTGACGCGCGGGCTCCTGTGGCGTACATAAACTCAAGGATCGCTTTGTTTCTGATTCCTTTACCGGATGCAACATCCACGATTCCCAGGATCCGTTCCACCTGGGCTTCTGAAAGGACCTCGGGGAGTGTCCTGAGCCGTTTGGGGCTGTCCATCTTTTCCATGGGAGAGGCTTCAAGACGGCCTTCCCGGACAAGAAAGGAGTAAAACTCCTTGAGTGAGGCATAGGTCCGATAGACCGTGGCCGGAGCGTAATCTTCACTTCTCATCCACTGAAAATACTCCAGGAGATCCTGACGTGTGAAGTCCGCAAACCCTCTCTCCCGTTCACGGGCCCAGAAAGAGAGACGCTTGAGATCATCGGCATAACTGCGCACAGTATGGGACGAGGCATTTTTTTCAACGCGGTAATACCGCAAAAAAGAGAGGACAGCATCCCGGGACATGGCCTTCCCTATTCTTTGCCCTGGATGACCTCTTCAGCCGGGATGAGGATGATCCGTCCCATCCCTTCTTTTTCAAAATCAATGTCGGCGTCATCCAGGCTTTGGAGAAAGGCCTCAATCCGGTGTTTATCCGGAACGATGCTGGAAATGACTTTACAATATCGGGACCGCTGGTCCCCGTTGGGTATCAATCCTGCAAAGAGGGGAATCCGCTGATTCATCATATTGTCCATATTCACTCCGTCGACCACGGTTCCGTTATCGATTCCCGCTGTGGTCAGGGCCAGCATGATATCATCTAAAAATTCTTCCTTGAATAATTGAATGACAAAATAGTACATGGCTCACTCCCCCTTAAGTCTCATTATCATGCCGTTCTCCGGCCTGAGTAATGGCAAATCGCGTTAATATAGGGCCGACAACTTCTGTGATGATCGTTGTAAAGAGCAGGATGTTGATGACGACACTGGCCAGGTTCTTCCCCGCTTCTCCGTAGGCTCCGGAACCGAAGCTCCTGTCCACGAGGATCGCCAGGGCCACAGCCACTCCCACCTGGGGGACAAGCCCCATGCCCACATACTTCTTGACAACGGCGGGCGCTTTCCCGATAAGGGCTCCCAGGGTCCCTCCGGTGAATTTTCCTGTCATGCGAAGCAGTGTATAGACCAGGCCCATGAGCCCCACTACGGGGAGAAGGGAAATATCCAGCCGGGCCCCGGCTAAAATAAAAAACATGGCAAAAAAGAGCGGAGCCAGGGTATTGATGATGTTCAGGCTTCGGTGACTCATCATGGGGTCGGTGTTGGCCATGAAGGCTCCGTACGCCATGATCGCCAGGAGTTCTGAAAAACCCAGCTGTGTGGTGATGCCCAGGATCACGAACAGAGAGGCCCCCAGACGGATGAGCAGTTCGTCGGGATGACGGACTCTTCCGAAGAGGAGTTTGAAGAGCCATCCCACGCCGATCCCCACAGCCACAGCTCCGAAGACCTCGATGAGGGGTTTCAACGCCAACTCCCCCATGGAGAGGTGAGCCCCCCCAAGGATAGTCTTGGCTATTGTCGTCGCAAAGGCGAAAATAATAAGGGAGATCGCATCATCGATCCCCACCACAGCTAAAATCGTCGATGTGAGCGGGCCGCGGGCTTTATACTGGCTGAGGACCGCCACTGTGGCCGCAGGGGCCGTCGCCGAAGCGACTGCTCCCAGCACGAGGGCCTGGTAGAGTTTGTCCGGATGCATGAGATACATCCCCAGCGTGACAAAAGTAAAGGCAAGAAAGGCCTCTCCCAGGACGATAAAGGCAATGGAGCGCCCCATCTTCTTAAAGAGTTCGCCTTTCAACTCCGACCCGATGGCAAAGGCCATGGCCGCAAGAGCCAGTTCATTCACAATCGCTGTATGCGTGATAAAAGCAGAGTCGAACACACCCATGAGAGAGCGCCCGAAAACCACACCGAGAATGACATACCCGGTCACCCGAGGAAGACGGGTGACCCGGGCCAGCCCCTCTCCGAGGACGGCGACTCCCAGGACGATCCCCAAAAGAAGCAGGGTATTCATAACGTGGAAAAGACCTCGTAGATGGCATCAGGACTGCCCGCATGGATAAGAAGGTCTCTCTTCTTTTCGCTTTTGAGGACAAGGGCCACTTTTGCCAGGATCTTGAGATAATCATTGTGCTGGCTGATATGAGCGGCGATCATCACAACAAAATGGACAGGTTTCCCATCCAGGGCATCCCACTCGATCCCCTTTCGTGACACCCCCAGGGCGATGGTGATGTCTTTGACATGTTCACTCTTTGTATGGGGGATCGCGATCCCCAGGCCGATCCCCGTACTCATGATCTTTTCCCGTTCCAGGATATCGTCAGTAAACTTCTGGGGATGAGTAATATTTTCAGACCGGGCAATGGATTCACAGAGTTTTCGGATGATTGCGCCTTTATCTTTCTCTTCCTCAAAGAGAAAGGTCCGTTCCAGAGAGATATAGTCAGCCACTTTTATCATGCGACCTCCTTTGATACAAAAGAGATGATAACACTCCGAAAAACGGGGTCAAGAATTATCTTCACCGGAACAGCGGGACAGAATCCACGCCACGGCTTCGCTGAATGACGCCGTTTCTTTGTCTGCCTGTGAGTCTATCTTTTGAGTCCCCCTGTTCACAAGGACTGATACCAGACCGGCCGTTTTGCCCAGGAGGATGTCACTCTCCTTGTCCCCGACCATAAAGGAGCGGTCAAGGTCGATCTCAAAATCCCTGCAGGCTGCTTCGAGAAGGCCCGGGGCAGGCTTACGGCAGGAACAGCCGGCTTCAGGGGTATGGGGACAGAAGTAAAAGGCATCGATGGCGGCTTTATCCGGAAGAAGGGCATTGATCTTCCCGTTGACGGCGAGCACCTCTTTTCGGGTAAAATAGCCCCGTCCGATCCCCGACTGGTTACTCAAGACAATGAGAAGAAACCCTCTCTCCTTTAACCTGGCCAGTCCTTCGGGGACATCGGGGAAAAGCTCGACAGCTTCGGAGTCAGAGAGATATCCCGGATCGATATTCAGAGTGTTGTCCCTGTCCAGAAAGACAGCGGGGCGCTTCACAGCTTTCCCCTCCCGGCTTGATAACGTTCGGCCATGAGGATAGAGCCGGCCACAGCCGCGTTCAATGATTCCACATGGGATTCCATAAGAACGGCGCAACTTCCCTCCGCTCTTTGGCGAAGATCTGATGAGAACCCGTGTCCCTCGTTTCCGATGCAGAGAATGATCTCCCGGGTATCGGTAAAGTGAGCCATGGGAGCACCGTTTTTCTCAGCCAGGAGGAGCTGCCGTCCGCCATCTAAGGCTTTCTCTACGGTTTCAGGGGCCTGGAAGAGAGGGAGAGAAAAGAGAAACCCGGCACTGCTGCGGATGACTTTTGGCGAAAAGGGATCCACGCTTCCCGGGGAGAAAAGGACAGCTGCAAACCCGAAGGAGAGCGCCGAGCGCACAAGGGTTCCGGCATTTCCCGGGTCCTGGATATGATCAAGATAGAGAAGGTCCCCCGGGGGAACGCGCTTCTTTTCATCAGGCATGGCAAAAAGCGCACAGACGGCATACCCTGTTTTTGTGGTGGACAGCCGTTTCATCTCCTCTTCTGTGCAGTCCCTGATGATCCCGGGATCCACACAGCCGGCAAGAGAAGGGATCTCTTCTGACCGGCAGAGGAGACGGCCATCCAGTCCCGCTGCCAAAGCCTGTTCCACGGCATTGGGGCCTTCGACCAGGATCAGTCTCTCTTCATAGCGGGTCTTCTTCTGATGAAGTGCCCTCACCATGTTCCACTCTTTTTTAGTCAGCATGAGCCTCCTTTGTGATGATGAGCATGGCATCTCCGAAGGAAAAAAACCGGTACCTCTTTTCCACGGCCTGCTTATAAAGGCGGAGCGTCTCCTCTTGACCCGCGAGAGCAGAGACCAGCATGAGAAGGGTGGAACGCGGAAGGTGGAAATTGGTGATGAGGTTTTCCACGATCCGGAACGCATAACCCGGATAGATAAAAAGATCGCTCCATCCCCTGCCGGCTGTGATGAGCCCCTCCTCATCGGCAGCATACTCCAGAGTCCGTGTGACCGTGGTTCCGCAGGCAAAGAGACGCCCCTGCCTCTTATTGATGGCCTCGGCGGCCTCTTCGCTGATCTCGTAAAACTCACTGTGCATCTTGTGCCCTTCCACAGTATCGCTTTTCACAGGAAGAAAGGTCCCCATGCCCACATGAAGGGTGATGGTGACAAGGACGACTCCCTTCTCTTTCAGCTGATCCAACAACTCCTGAGTGAAATGGAGCCCCGCTGTGGGAGCGGCCACAGACCCGCTCCTTTGGGCGAAGACTGTCTGATACCGCTGCCGCAGATAGGTCTCGTCATCATTGTGAATATACGGAGGGACAGGCATGTGTCCATGGATCTGAAGAAAATCATGGACATCGACACGCCCGGGAAAGCGGACAGTGACACCCCCCCAGTCGAGCTTTTCCTCGACAAGGATCTCTGTCCCTGAGATGTCCACCCGGGTTCCCGGGTGAAGCCGCTTGGCCGGCCTGGCCATGGCTTCCCAGAGCCCCGGTTCACGCTCTCCGGTGAGCAAAAACTCCACACGGGCCCCGGAAGGTTTTCGTCCGAAAAGACGCGCCGGGATCACCTTGGTATCGTTGATGACAAGGAGATCGCCCGGAGAAAAATATCCGCTAATATCAGTGAAGCTCTTGTCTTCAGCTACCCTCTTCTGAGTATGATAGACCAAAAGGCGGGACATCTCTCTTTTTTCGGCATGCTTCTGCGCGATGAGCTCCTGGGGGAGATAGAAGTCAAAATCGCTGACTTTCACCCTTCACCACCTGATTTTTGAAAGGGAGACATCGCGGTAGTAGAATGTCAGGATCTCTTTATAAGAATACCCCTTTTCAGCCATATTCCGCGCCCCCCACTGGGAGAGTCCGACTCCGTGTCCGAACCCTTTGCCCCGGAGAATGAGTTTTCCGTTTTGGATGGAGGCTTTGAAAAAAGTGCTTTTGACCAGAGAGGCGCCCAGGCGGAGACGAAAATCATTCCCGCTGACTTTCAATGTCCGGACGGAGGAAACCAGTTCAAGGTTCAGGGCCCGGCCTGTGGGAGAATATTCCACGAGGATCTTTTTCAAAGGGCCCGTGTTAAAAAGGCGGGCCAGATCCGTGATCTCAAAGCGGCACTCCCAGCTGTCGTGTGGTGTCCCGAGAGACCAGGGGTCTTTGAAGCTCTGCAGATAGGGATACTCCCCGTCCCGGATCTGCCAGATATCAGAGGGACGGGCTGTCATTCCTCCTGATGACGCATGATAAAAAGCCGTCAGCAGGTCCCCGCGGAAGGTCAGGACAATATCCCGGGTCTCGTCCACAGCCCGGTTGGTGGCCTCGGTCTCTCCCGACCGGCCTCCGTAGACCTGGGACAGGTGACTGGCATCAAGATGCCAGAGTTTCGTCCCGTTGTCCTTGATCATGCGGTAAGCATAGGTCCGTGCGGCGACAGCCTGGGCTTTGAGAGACTCTTCCGGCCATGAGGAGACGATCTCCCGGGGCAGGACCCCTTGAAGATACGACTCAATATCCACTTTGTTGATGACATAGAGATGAACATAGTCCGTGGCGACCACGAGAGTCCCCCGATAGGAGCAGCCGTTCACTGTAAAGACCCCGGACCGGGGAACCAGTTCGATGGTCCAGCTGCCCGTATCCACCCCGTCCACAAAGATCCTGCCGTCAACCGCTGACACCCTCCGGGGCGCCATGGAGTACCGTCCGAAAGAAAAGGCCTCTCCGTTTAAGGAGACGGCTCTCTTTTCCACGGACAAAAGGACTTTGATATCCGTCCCGAAAAGGGGCGATCCAAAAACCAGGAGAACAACAAGAAGGAGCGGAATCCTTTTCACAGAGTCCTCACAGGATGAAGGCGTTCAAATCGCTGTCTCCGATGAGGGGAAGCACCTTCTCATCCACATCGGCTGCTGTGATCTCGATATGGCTCCCGGCTTTTTCCGATGCCTCAAAGGAGATATCCGATAAAATATGCTCCATGACAGTATAGAGACGCCGTGCTCCGATCTCCTCCACTTCGGTGTTGAGCCTGTGGGCATAATGAGACAGGCGCGTGATGGCATCCCCGCTGAATGTCAGTGAGACACCTTCTGTCTCAAGAAGAGCAGTATATTGACGGATCAGCGAATTTTTGGGTTCTCTGAGGATCCGGACAAACTCCTCTTCCGAAAGAGACTGAAGTTCCACGCGGATGGGAAAACGTCCCTGCAGTTCAGGAATCAGGTCGCTGGGTTTGGAGACTGTAAAGGCCCCGGCGGCAATAAAAAGAATATGATCCGTTTTCACAAAACCGTATTTTGTATAGACACTGGACCCTTCCACAATAGGGAGAAGGTCTCTCTGGACTCCTTCACGGGAGACGTCGGGGCCTGAGCCTTTGGACTCCCGTCCGGCGATCTTGTCGATCTCATCGATGAAGATGATCCCGGCATCCTCCACACGATGCTTGGCTTCCACAGCGATGGCATCGGTATCGATGAGCTTTTCGATCTCCTCATCAAGGATCTTTTCATAAGCATCGCGGACTTTCATCCTGGACCGTTTTTTCTTCTTGGGCATGAGCCCGGAAAGCATCTCCTGAAAATCGATCCCCATCTCTTCCATGCTGATATTCGATAAGACCCCCACCTGGGGGATCGCCGGAGCCTGGACCTGGTATTCCACCTCTTTGTCATCAAGTTTTCCTGATCGGAACATCTCCCGAAAGCGTTCCCGGGTATTCTGAAAACGCACTTTCCCGTTTTCGGCGGCCTCAAGAACTCCGCTCTCCTCCTTTTCGTCCTCCTCACGCTCCTCGCGTTGGGGAACGGCGGGAACCAAAAGGTCCAGGATCTTGTTTTCCGCTGTTGTCCGGGCCCGGTCTTCCACGTCCCGTCGTTTTTCCTCCTTCAGGTCGCTCACAGCCTGCCGGACCAGGTCACGGATCATCGATTCCACATCACGGCCCACATAGCCCACCTCTGTAAATTTTGAGGCTTCCACTTTGATAAAAGGGGCATCAGCCATCTGAGCCAGACGACGTGCGATCTCTGTCTTTCCCACGCCGGTGGGTCCGATCATAAGAATATTCTTCGGCAGGATCTCAGCCTGGAGTTCCTCAGGGAGCTGTTTGCGTCTCCATCTGTTTCTCAACGCGATGGCAACGGCTCGTTTGGCCTCTTTCTGTCCGATGATATATTGATCAAGAAAAGCTATCGTCTCTTTTGGTGTAAAGATATGCTTCATCATCCCTCCTCTAGTCCCAATGAAAATAAGCCACCCGGTCGAATCCTTCCAGATCCTTTTGAAACGTGACTTCGGCCGGGGCGAAAAGACGGGTGATCTCTTCTGCCTGATTATACCCTATCTCCAGAAAAATCCAACTGCCTTTTCCCCAGGCCTCCAGGCTCCCCCGCAACCTGCGGTAGAATTCCAGCCCGTCCGCTCCTCCGTAGAGAGCTTCCGGGGGTTCATGATCCCGCACACGGTCTTCCAGGCAGGGATCCCCCGGGACAACATAGGGAGGATTACAGACCACAGCATCATACGTTTTTGAAGGCGTGAGTGAAAAAAAATCCCCTTTGTGAAGCGTCACTCTTGCAGAAACGTCATAAGCTTCGATATTGGCTTGGATCATCTCGCAGGCGGCTGTCTCTTTTTCCACAACATCAATGGAGAATCGTTCATTTTCCAGGGCCAGGGTGATACTCACAGCGCCGGAACCTCCGCCGATCTCCAGAAGCTGCATCTCCCCGTCCTTGTCTTTGTAAGTGTCAAGGACACAAGTCACCAGGTTTTCTGTTGCAAAACGCGGGATAAAGCATCCGGGACGGACTGAAAAAGGACGGCCGTAGAACCAGGCCTTTCCGATAATATACTGAACGGGGATCCCCTCACGGCGCTGCAGCAGATACTCTTTATAATGCCCCAGTTCATCAGGGGTCACGATCTTATCAAAATTCAGGTAGACACCCATGCGGTCGGTTCCGAGGATCTCGGAGAGCATGATCTCGATGTCAGAGCGGGGATTTTCGGCCCCCTTCTCTTTCAGGTATCGTTCACTCCACTCCAGAAGCCGTTTGACGGTCCAGGTCTCCTGCATCTCAAAGATCAGCCTCTTCAAGTTTTCTAGCCTGTTCCTCTGTAATGATCTTGTCGATGATCTCATCCATATCCCCGTGAAGGATCTCCTGCAGATGATAGGTGGTATAATTGATCCGATGGTCTGTGACCCGGTTCTGCGGAAAGTTATAGGTCCTGATCCTCTCGGACCGGTCACCGCTGCCCACCAGAGAACGCCTGGTGGAGGAGAGTTCATCTTCCTGCTCCCGCTGCTTCAGGTCAAAAAGCCTTGCAAGAAGGACCTTCATGGCTTTGGCTCTGTTCTTATGCTGGCTCTTTTCATCCTGGCACATGACCACAAGCCCTGTGGGCTTATGAGTGATCCGGACTGCCGACTCTGTGGTGTTCACGTGCTGTCCTCCGGCCCCGGAAGCCCGGTAGACGTCCACGATAATATCACCGGGATCGATCTCCACTTCCACCTCTTCGGCTTCGGGAAGAACGGCCACAGTGGCTGCAGACGTATGGATCCGCCCTCCTGACTCTGTCTCGGGAACACGCTGGACACGATGCCCGCCGCTTTCGAATTTCAGACGGCTGTAGACTTTATCCCCGCGGACCATGAAGATGATCTCCTTGTAGCCGCCCAGCCCTGTGGGGCTGGCATCGATGATCTCATACTTCCAGCCGTTCTTTTCCGCGTAACGGGTATACATCCCGTAGAGGTCTCCGGCGAAGAGAGCCGCTTCATCACCCCCGGTCCCCGCTCGTATCTCCACGATGATGTTTTTATCATCATTGGGGTCTCCGGGGAGAAGAAGGAGTTTGATCTCCTGCTCCAGCTCTTCAGCACGGCCGCGGCTGCTTCCCAGCTCCTCTTCAGCCAGTTCGCGCATCTCGTCATCAGAGGAGTGAAGCATCTTTTCAGCTTCTTCAATATTGGCCAGGACATCTTTGTATATTCCGATGAGCCCCACCAGAGGCTCAAGAGCCGAGCGCTCTTTCGTGAGACGCACATACTCCTCCTGTTTCTGGACAATATCGGGTTGGGCCAGCCGCTTCTCAATATCGCGGAACTTCTCCTGAATCTCACTTAAACGTTCCAGCAGCATCTCATCTCCTCTGATTGATCCGGGTCATTGCAATAGGAAAGAAAGGGAAAGGGGCCCTGAGGCCCCTGTCAAACGGATTATTTCTCTTTTTTGCCGTATTTCTTGTTGAACTTGTCAACGCGGCCGGCGGTATCCATGATCTTCTGCTGACCTGTGAAGAAGGGATGACATTGTGAACAGATTTCCACTTTGATATCCTTCTTGGTGGAAAGAGTGGTAAACTCGTTTCCGCAGGCGCATTTGATCGTGACTTCATGCATTTCCGGATGCAGACCTTTTTTCATAATGGTATCCTCCTTATGAATTCATTCTATCCAGGAACTCCTGATTACTCTTTGTCTTGGACATCTTGTCAATTAAAAATTCAACGCGCTCCACGACTCCCATGGGAGCCAGGATCTTACGCAGGATCCAGATACGGTTCAGCGTCTTTTGATCGATGAGAAGTTCTTCTTTACGGGTCCCGCTCTTTTCAATATCCAGGGCCGGGAAGACACGTTTGTCCACAAGCCGGCGGTCCAGGACCAGTTCCATATTTCCGGTTCCTTTAAACTCTTCAAAGATGACATCATCCATACGGCTTCCCGTGTCGATGAGGGCCGTGGCAATGATGGTCAGGCTTCCCCCTTCTTCGATATTCCGGGCTGACCCGAAAAACCGTTTGGGTTTATGGAGAGCGTTGGAATCCACGCCGCCGGAGAGGATCTTTCCGCTATGGGGGACAACGGTGTTATTGGCCCGGGCCAGACGCGTGATGCTGTCCAGCAGGATCACAACGTCTTTTCCGTATTCCACGAGTCTTTTGGCCTTCTGGATCACCATATCAGCCACCTGGACATGCTTTTCCGCCTGTTCGTCGAACGTGGAGGAGATGACCTCTCCCTTCACAGTCCGTTTCATATCGGTGACCTCTTCCGGGCGCTCATCAATGAGAAGCACGATGAGATGGACTTCAGGATGATTTGTGGTGATGGCATTGGCGATCTGCTGAAGCAGGATCGTCTTTCCCGTACGGGGCGGAGCCACGATAAGCCCTCGCTGTCCTTTCCCAAGGGGAACAAGGAGATCCATGATCCGGGTGGACATATTTTTAGGATCGATCTCTAAACCGATCTTTTCTGTGGGATAGTACGGAGTCAGTGTATCAAAGAATTTCCGGCTGACTGAGGTGTCAGGGACATCGTCGTTGACCTTCTTCAAGTCGGACAATGCGAAATACTTTTCATTGTCCCTGGGGGCACGGATGGTCCCTTCGAGAGTATCTCCTGTTTTCAGACGCCACCGCCGGATCAGGTTGGGAGAGACATAAATATCTTCCGGTGACGGCAGGTAGTTGTTCTCTTCTGCGCGCAAAAATCCATATCCGTCGCTGAGGACTTCCAGGACGCCCTGTCCTGCCACCTCTTCATTTTTATCGATCACTTTTTCGACAATGCGGAAGAGAACCTCGTGCCGCCGAAAACCCAAAAGACTTTCTTCATCGATCCCTCTATCCAGATCAGAGAGATCTTTCAGAAGGTCGTTGATATCCTTCTTTTTCAAATCCTCCAGTAACATCACACCTCCTCGTTACTTCCCTTTGAACATGATTTCCCTATGGTATGAAATGACCTCTTTCAAGAACTTGTCTACTTCTTCCTTGTAGGATTCCCAGCCGTGAGACGTATCAACGGCACAATCGAATAGACTTTCAACATCATGCGGGGGAGCCTGCTGTTTCAAAATGTGGCTAATTTCTCTGTCAGAACGGCGATCCCGCTCCTTAACCCGTGCTATTATCACATCAGTGGAGCTTTTTGTCAAGAGAGAAAAATCATAGAGATAATAGAGACGGTTTTCAGCCAGAAGCGGGATCTCCATAAAAATGATCTCTCCCTTTCGTCTTTCCGTCTCTTCCAGGAGCGCTTTGCGGATCAGAGGATGGAGGGCGTTGTTCAACTCCTTGAGTTTTGATGAACGGGTGAAGACAAACTCTCCCAGCTTCTTCCTGTCCAGTTCTCCTCCCGGGAGAAAAAATTCTTTTCCGAAAAGCTCTTCGATCAGAAGAGCCCCTTCCCGGCCCGGGGCCGTCAATCTCCTGGAGATGGTGTCCGCGGAGAGAAAGATCCCCCCGCACTGTTCCGCCATCTTCCGGGCAACAAAACTTTTCCCGCTTCCCAGGTTCCCTGTGACAGCGACAATGGTATTCTTCCGGCGTCGCCTCTCCTCCATAAACCGGTTGAGGATGAGAGAAGCCGCGATCTTATCCACACTCTCTCTTTTCTGCTTATATCTGATTCCCTCCACAGAGAGACGCTCATAACTCTCATGTGTGGTGAATGTCTCATCCACCCAGGAAAAGGGACACTGCAAAAGCGGTTTCACCTTTTCAAAGAAGCGAAACCCGCCCCACTCTTTGTTCACCTCGCCGGTGGAAAGAGAGAGAGGATATCCCATAACCACACGCTGCACCTGGTGCTCCCGTGCAATAACGGCAAGACGGGTCCACTGGGACCGTGTATCAAGGACATGAAGAGGCGAAGCCATGACCCATAACGAATCGCTCACGGCGACCCCGGTCCGCTGCTTCCCCCAATCCAGGCCAAGTAAGATCATGTGATACCTCTGTTAATAAAGCCTGCACAGACTAAACAGACAACACATCTTAATGCATCTTGGGAACGACATTGTTCACAAAGATCTCCACAAGTTTTTTATCAAACTGCGTCCCGGAATCGTGACGCAGGCGCCTCACCGCTTCATCCACGGGCAGGGCCGCTCTGTAGGGGCGGTCCGATGTCATGGCATCGAAGGCGTCGGCGATGGTCATGATCCTGACCTCCTCGGGGATCTCACTTCCCAGGACTCCGTCGGGATATCCCCGGCCGTCCATACGCTCATGATGGTTTCGGATGATCATGCGGCATGATTCGAGGAATTTGATATCCTTGATGATCTCTTCTCCGATGACAGGATGACGCTTCATCTGATCAAACTCGATATCCGTGAGTTTCCCCGGCTTGGTCAGGATATGGACAGGGACCCCGATCTTCCCGATATCATGAAGGATCCCGGCCAGTTCGAGGTTTCGAAGCTGCTCATCGCTGTATCCGATCTCCCGGGCCAGCTCCAAAGCAAAGATGGTCACTCTCTCTGAATGGCCCCGTGTATAGACATCCTTGGCCTCGATGGCTTTTGAAAGCGCACGGACCGTCTGGAGGTAGTAGCTCTCCAGTTCTTCGTAGATGATGGTGTTTTCAATGTCGATAGCCGCCTGTTCTGAAAAGATCTTCAGGACATCAAGTTCTTCTTCATTAAAGCTTTTGCCGTCTTCTTTGTTTGTCACGTTGAGTACTCCAATCACGCCTTTTTTTATCGTGACCAGGGGAATCGAGATGAACGAAGAGGCTGAGTAGGAATTCCGTTCACTCTGAAGTTCCACTGGAAGGCCCTCATCCCCTGTGTCTTTGACAAGGAGCGGTTTGTTGTTTTTGGCCACCCACCCGGCGACTCCTTCTCCCACGCGGACACGCTCTCCGATAAACCCGGTGGTGTCTCCGATCCCGTCGATCACCGTAAGATACCGTTTTTCATCATCCAGCAGCATCACTGAAACGGTCGTGGCGGAAAGGACTTCCCGGACGACTTCCAGAATATAGTGGATGGTCTCATTGAAATCGAGAGAGGAGTTGATGGTCTTCATCACATCATTGATAAAACGCAGCTCCTGGTACTTTTTCTGGAGGGTTTTATCACTGGCCAGGACCTTCTGCTCCAGCATCTTCTGCTGTTTTGTCAGTTTCCGGTTGGCTTTTTTCAACTCCTCAAGAAGGCGCTCGTTTTCCAGGACAACACGTCTCTTTTCCACAGACCTTTCCAGGATCATGGTTATGGCCCGTGCATCATACGGCTTGGGAAGGAAATCATAAGCGCCGGCCCGGAGAACCGAGACAAGGATATCAGAATCGATATAGCCTGTCATGATGATGGTGATAATATCGGGCCGCTCTTCTGACAAGGTCTTGACCAGGTTCAACCCGCTGAGTCGGGGCATCTTGATATCAGAGATCACAATATCGATATCCGGTGTGGAACGGACCACATCCAGAGCTTCCAGGCCGTCGCTGGCCCCGATGCAGTGGTACCCCAGTTCCCTGAGGATATCCTGCATGACTTCTAAAAGAGGAAGTTCGTCATCGACGACAAGGACTTTCATCTTTTTTTTCTCATCCAAAGATGGCTCTCCCTTCACTTATAAAGAGAAAAAAACCTTTTTCCCTCCGTAAAAGCCGATATCAGTCAACTCTTCTTCTATCCTGATCAGTTGGTTATATTTGGCCACACGGTCCGTCCGGCAAAGAGAGCCTGTCTTGATCTGTCCGCAATTCAGGCCCACAGTGAGGTCTGCAATGGTGGTGTCTTCTGTCTCTCCTGAACGATGCGAAACGACACAGGTATACCCGTGAGTCTTGGCCAGTTCGATGGTGTCCAGCGTTTCGCTCATGGTGCCGATCTGATTCACTTTGATGAGAATGGAGTTGGCGCACCGGGATTCGATCCCGCGCTGAAGCCTCTTCACGTTGGTGACAAAAATATCATCTCCCACAAGCTGGATCCGATTGCCCAGTCTCCGGGTCAACTCCTTCCATCCCTCCCAGTCATCCTCAGCCAGGCCGTCCTCGATGGAGATGACAGGAAAATCCTTCACAAGCTTCTCATAATAATCGACCATTTCCCCGGAATTCAGTTTTTTTCCGTCTCCCTGAAGATGATAGAGGCCGTCTTTAAAAAATTCGGATGAAGCCGGATCCATGGCGAAATAGATATCCTCCCCGGGACGATACCCGGCTTTTTCCACGGCTTTCATCATATACTCGAGGGGTTCGCGGTTATTGGAGAGGTTGGGTGCAAATCCCCCTTCGTCTCCCACTGAAGTCGAATACCCGTTCTCCTCCAGAATCTTTTTGAAGGTATGGAAGACTTCAGCCCCGTAACGGACCGCCTCTTTCATGGTGGGAGCCCCTGCGGGGACGATCATAAACTCCTGCATGTCCACAGTGTTGGCCGCATGCTTCCCCCCGTTAAAGATATTCATCATGGGAACCGGCAGCAACTTCGCCCCGATCCCTCCGATATAACGGTAGAGGGGAAGACCGAGAAAATCAGCTCCGGCTTTCATGGCTGCCATGGAGACGCCCAGCATGGCATTGGCCCCCAGAACGGATTTGTTTTCAGTCCCGTCGAGATCCAGAAGAAGCGTATCGATGAGCCTCTGTTCCGTGGTATCGACTCCGATGAGCTCGGGCGCAATGACCTCGTTCACGTTGGAGACGGCTTTTTCAACGCCTTTTCCCAAATAACGGTTTTTATCCCCGTCACGCATTTCCAGGGCCTCATGCTCTCCCGTGGAGGCTCCTGAAGGGACGATAGCCCGGCCGAAGGCTCCGCTTTCTGTATAGACTTCCACTTCCACAGTGGGATTCCCCCGGGAGTCCAGGACTTCCCGTGCAATTATTTCAATGATCTCAGGCATAATTCCTCCTTTTAATATCCTTCTTTTTTATCGATCAATCCTTCGGGCTCCTCTCCGTCAAGAAACCGTTCCAGGTTCTCCAGGAAAAAGAGAGTCGCCTTTTCTGTGTAATCAGCAAAATCACCCGATGTGTGCTGGGTCAGCAGGATATTGGGCAGATCCCAAAGAGGAGACTCTTCCGGCAACGGCTCGCGGGTCGTCGCATCAAGGAGGATCCCCCGAAACCGGGGAGCTTCAGCAAGCAGAGCCTCCTCCTTCACATGCTCTCCCCGACCCACATTGATAAAAAGAGCGCCGTCTTTCATCCTGCCGAAAAAAGTCCTGTCCATGATCTGCCGGGTCTCATGGGTCAGGGGAAGAATATCGATGACGATATCCGAATCCGGAAGCAGGGTATCAAGCTCCTCCATGCCATGAAGGGAGATCCCGTCTGCATAAGTCTCTTCCACATGCCGTTTGATCCCGTGGACCCGGGCTCCCAGATGAGTCAGCTGAAGGGCCGCAGATTTCCCGATATGCCCCAACCCCAGGATGAGGACTTGCTTTCCCCGGAGAAGCGTCTTTTCTTTGACAATACCTGCTTTATCCCACTTTTTCTGCCTCTGCAGATCGGCAATACGGTCAAATCCTGCATAAAAATAGAAGATCCCCGCCAGAATATGTTCGGTGATATAGGGCGGATGGAGCCCCTTGGATGAGGAGAGCAGGACAGGAGAGCGGAGAAGCTCGGGATAGAGGGCATGATTCACGCCCGCTGACGAGTAATGGACCCATAAGAGTTCCCGCGCCTTTTCCAACAGCTCAGGGCCGAAGCGGAAGCCGAAAAAGATATGGGCATCCCGGATCTCTTCCAGAGCCTCCTCTTTTGAGGCGGTCACCGTAAACCGGATATTCTCCCGTTTTTTTGAAAAGGCGTCCACGATCGTACGGATGGTCTCCCGGTCTTGTGCCGAACGTCCGTATCCGATGACGACCTTATACTCCTTCGCCAAGACATCTCCTCCTTACCACATCTTAACTTTATCCTAAATTCAATTCAGCGTCAATACGGGAACAGGCGGAAGGCCGTTTACCGCGTCAGTGGATACTTCTCCCGCAGTTTGTCTTCCACGTAGGGTGTGACAAAAGTCTGAAGGTCGGCCCCCAGGGAGGCCAGTTCTCTCACGACACTGGCATTCAGATAGATATAATCGATGGATGGCATAAGAAAAAGCGTTTCAAAATCCTCGTCGATCTTCCTGTTTGTCAATGCGATCTGCATCTCATATTCAAAATCGGAGATGGCGCGCATCCCCCGGATAATGACATCGATATTCTTCTTTTTGACAAAATTGACAAGCAGGCCGTCAAAGGGTTCTACGGTGATGCGGGGGTCCCCTTTGTAAGTCTTGCGGATCATGTCCACCCGTTCTTCTACGGTAAACAAGGGGCGTTTTTTTTCATTCCGGGCGACAGCAATGATCAGATGGTCGAATATTTTCAGGCTTCTCTGGATAATGTCGATATGCCCCCGTGTGATCGGGTCAAATGTTCCCGGGTACAGGCCCTTTTTCATTCTTCTCCTCCTCACTTCGTTTTAAAAAATAGAGACAGCTGTCAGCGATCTGTCGTTCCCGCAACAGGTCCCACCCCTCCTGCAGGCGCAGTTCATGCTTTTTTTCCGTTTCACAAAAGAGGACCCCTCCGGGGGCGAGAAGCTCGCCAATCCGGCTCTCTTCCAGGATCCTGTTCATATAGTCTTTGCGAAAAGGGGGATCCATAAAGATCACATCAAATGTCTTGTTCTGAGCGGCCAGAAGCTCGATACCCCTGAAGCAATCGGCCCGCAACGAGAGGACACGGTCTTCCACATGGAAACGGGAAGCATTTTCAGCAATGAGTTTCAGGCTTTCAGGATGAACTTCGACAAAGACCACAGACTGCCCTCCGCGGCTCAACGCCTCAAACCCGAGATTTCCTGTGCCTGCGAAAATATCAAGAAGACGGGCGTCCTGCAGCGTCACGTAATTTTCAAGGAGGGCAAAGAGAGTCTCTTTGACACGGCCGAGAGTGGGCCGTAAATGAGACAGGGGAGCAGATATGATCTTTCGTCCTTTGAGTGTCCCTGCGATTATTCTCATGATAAAAAAAGGGAGGCAGCCGCCTCCCCCTATCGTTTGATGATTGAATCAGCAGCGGGATTCAACAACTGTGGAATCCGTTGCTCACCCTTTGTAAAATAGAATACTTTATCCTTTGTTGTGTAAACCCAGGCTTCAACTGTTCCATATAAATCGTGATCATAATTTTCATCAACGCGCTCAGGTTCTCCGTATTTTATCCAGATCTTTCCCTTATCTGTGAACATACCGCGGACAACATACCCAAAGCGCATATTGACGTCTCTTACTCTTTCAGACTGCTGCCGAAGAAATTCATTTCCAGTCAGTCCTAATTCGCCAGCGATAGCTTTAATTTCTTCATTATAAACAACCCTTCTTTTGTCAACAGGATAGTTCATGATCTCCTGTATCCTTTCAGGGCTTCTCCAATAAACCAAATATGTAAACATCGTCTTATCTGTTTGTTCTTCTAGATCACTGTAGACCCCTCTATAAGAGAGACAGGAAGAAAAGATCAAAAGAACAGACAGATAAAATATTGTGCGCTTTCCCATATTACTCTTGCGTTGAGTCTGAAATTTCGTCTATTTTTTCCTTGTCAGCCTCTTTTCCGATTTTAAAGTATTCTTTCATCTCAAAGGATTTCCCGGACAACATATCTGTAAAGATGATCTCCACCCTGTAAATCCCGGGTGTCGCTGTTGAAAGATCCAAATAGACTTGTTGATTGCCGTTGGGAGGAGCTGTCTCTTTTACAACGGTATCTTCATAGATGAGAATGTCAGACAAGTCATGTATCAATTTATAGTTCATAGTATAAGAGCCCTGCTCAGTCAGTACATCCGTTTTCAAGTGATAATATTCAAAGTAAAATCCGACAGTCTTACTTTTCGTATAATATTTATCGATTGTGGGGATAACAAACATACCGCGTCGATAAAATCTTTCTTCACGAACCTGATTTAAGCTATAGATGAATATTGGCTCTGTTATTTTTGTCAACAGGTCACTAAGGTTCATGGTCTGGTATTGGGGAATTATGACTGTAGCAGACTCGCCTTTATTTCCAGTTAAACTAATATTCATCTCATTGTATGTTCCTTTTTCAATGGATGTATTCAGAACGATAATACTATCTCCTTCGAGGGTCTTATAGATTTCCTCTTTTTTAAACTTAAATTTTTTGTTGAACGTAAAGCCCATATCATCTGTTGCATGAAGAGAGAGTTCAAAACGTTCACTTTTAAGAGATTCAATATTCTTGATCTGAAGGATAATATCAAAACTCAATTTGATATAACCCTTCCCCATATAATCATAGAGTTGATAATAAGCATCAATATTACCATCCATATGATATTTATTGATAGATTTTAGATATCGCGCTTCTGTCTCTGCCAGTTTCTTCTCTTTTTCTTCAGCAGTTTTAAATGTCACTTCTTCAGCATGAAGGTTGATAGAAAATAACATGATTAAAAGAACAAACAAGATCTTTTTCATGTTGACTCCTTTCTAAATTTGTTTTCCTAAGCAATTATTACCATAGTATGAAATTATTTCAAGTTAATTTTTATTTTGCTTCAACAAGCCTCCGATTTCCCCTGTTTTCATCCTTTGGAGATCTTCTTTCCATTTCTTCACATATCCTCTGTCAAACGTAAATCGAGGTTCTTCTTCAAAGTAATGGATCAAATTCTCCTGAAAATTAACTTCGATAAAGAATGGCTTCCTGATTTTTTCAAACTCTTCATATGACATCGGCGCTGATTCATTTTTTTCTCCCACCATACCAAGAAGATATTTCCCCTTGTGCTCAACGAGAGGTAATATTGTGCCTTCTTTATAATTGAAATAGGGATAGAAAGCATCGTAGGCGGATGGTTGCCCTTCAATAAGCAACGGAGTAGTTGAGTATTCAGGTTTTTTCATTTTAATATATTTTTGAAACTCCTTTTTGCCTCTAATGATTTCCGAGGCCTGGTTTGCTGTATTATAATCAGCAAATCGAATAAAGACGACGGACATGCTCCTTGGCTTCATCATCCTACCAGATTCAAATTCTTTTTGAATGATATTTTTCTCGCTTTGTTCAAGCTCTACTTTCTTTTTTGTTTCCCGTATCCATTCAACAACATATTGTTTCCGGACATTTATCCAACAAATCTCTTTTTCTTCCTCATCCAAAGTGATGGTGCTAATATCCTTATTCACGATGTAATTTCCTATCAGTTCTTTTATCAAGGGGGCATTCAATTGGACTTTTAATTGAGCGACAGCAACAGGACTCATATTTTCATTTGCATACTTTTTGATATATTCTGATGTCACTTTGTTTCCATCGATTTCAAAAATAACATATTCTTTATCATGCTCCCAAACTGTCGCCATGGCCTCATAAAAGATCTTGGTGTTCAACTCCGTCATTCTTTTTTGCAAATATAAATATTGTCCATATCGAGCGCTGTTATAAAGCGGGGAATCTTCTGGTAGATTGCGCTCGGTAAAACTAATGATTCGAATAATATGAAATCCATGAAAATCTTTCAGAACCAGAATCTCTCCCGGGGTATGGTCTGTTTTCAACAGCTGAAATGCGAGTGTTTCTGTAATCTTTTCCCCAACGGCAACACCTTTTAAAAAACCACCTTCGTTCCTGGTTCCGGTTTCTATGGAATATTTCTTTGCATATTCACTGAATGTTACTTCGTTGCTAATTTTAGGATCAGACATGATTTTTTGAACAGTCTCCTCATGAAGAACATAAATATGCTGGATATCAGCTTGATGGTTGACAATAAATTCATACTCTTTTTGATAACTTCTTTTTTGATTGAGCACCTTTTCTTTGAAAAGAATGTCCTTTTTCATCTTCTCTTCCTCTTCATAGAGAAGATAAGCATATTTATCAACATTTAACACCGTATCTTTATCCACAAGCAGTGTTAAAATCGTAATGTAGGCCTCCCTGTAATCACTCTTTTTATCAATTCTGATTTTTTTACCTTTATACTCACCGATTACAACTTTGTTTGAACAATTTGATAATGTCACACTAATCAAAATTAATGCAAGAATATTCAGTACTTTCAACTTTTTCACAGGGCACCTCCATTTACAAAAAAAAGGGGGAGCGGACCTCCCCCTTTTAGAACATTTCTGTCAATAAGATTTAAAAATTAAATCCTACAGAAAAGAAATGTGTCGCATCCAGATCCACATGATTCGCATAGGCATAATCGATGAAAATACTGTTGCTCTCTCCATAGTTGTATTTAATTCCAGCACCGAATGAGGCTTTGTTATCCCAGTCTTCCTCCTGGTAAACTTTATACCCTCCGCGAAGCACGAAATCGAAACTAGAGAGGCCACTGTAAGTATACTCGCCACCGAAACTAAACGTCTCATCTGAATCATTGCTCTTGACCATTGCTGTATAGAATGAGAAGACATTATCGTCAATTTCGATGAAGCTATTCTCACCGATGAGATCCATCTTCACGCTCACGGCAATATTGATCGGAAGAGCAAACTCTTTGGTATTCAAGCTATACGGCTGATTAATATCAGTCACATCCTCGGGGGGAATATTAGTTCCCTCATCAGGGGTAGGATCTAGGGTGTTCCACAGATCATTCCCACCGAACTTTGAATCAGGTCCGTAGTTATTAAAGACCGTTGCGATCTCTGCATTCAGGAAATTCAGCCTGTAGAGAGTCGCAATATCAACAGCAATCGCTGAAGCATTCGTGTCTTTAATAGACTCCTGGACATACTTGAATTTTGCGCCGATGGAGAAACGTTTTGTCACACGCATACCAAACCCTGCTCCCATTGCAATTGATGAGAAATCATATGTAGCTCCGGTCCCTTCCGGCTCTTCCAGAGTCGTAATATCAATGGGGTCCGTAGATAGGTATTGTGCAAAGAACGTTATACCCATACGTTCGCTGACCTTTGTACTCACTGCGATATTATCCAAGAAAAACATATCCTCATAAAGGCTCTGACGGGCATAAAACATCGATACGCCAGTCGTATCCCCGATTTCGGATATATTGTAGAATGTCGCAGAAGCATCTTTATCGCCGCTGAAAGCAG
>CAZNOX010000020.1:0-20584 GCA_964574875.1 uncultured bacterium
GGATGCTCTTCTCCAGTGTGGGTGATTCTTTGGTGAACGACGACAGCCGCAAGACAGAAGATGAGCTGGAAGCTTTGAAGACACGTCAGTTCAACGCTGCCGTGAGCGGACTCCTCACTGTCCTGAAAAAAGACATGCGCGCCCTTCCGGAATTCAAGATCAAAACCGTGGCCTCCACGGTGACAGCGGGCTCCATCGGCTTCGATATGGGCAAAGACACGGGAATCCGCATGGATCAGCGCTACAAGGCCTACACCTATGATGCTGAAGGCAACCGTCACATGACCGCCTTTGCCAAGATCCGCAAGATCGACGCCAACTACTCTGAAGCCCAGGTCCTCATCGGCCGGAGCGAAGAGGGCGACCAGATCATGGAAGACCCCAAACTGGGGCTCAACATCTACGCGGGGATGGCCTTTGTGCCCTTTAAACTTGCTCCTATCAATGGTGGCCCTGCCCTCATCGAAGGGCAGCATGCGGCTTTCCTGGCCGGGGCCGAGTACAACCTGGCCTCTTCTCTGAACATCTCGGAGCTCTACCTCACCGCCAACGCCAGGATCTCCGCTCCGTCATTCGAGGACATCGTACCTGACGACTGGACCATGAACGTGGCCACCATCGACGTGGGGCTTATGAAGAAGTTCTACCTCTCCCGGCTGGCCATTACCGCAGGCCTCTCCGGGACCTACTCCTCCTACTCATGGGCCCCAGATGATGAAACCTGGGAGTACACAGCGCACTCCATGGGGATGACCGTCCGCGGCGGAGCCGAGATCCTCATCACACCGGAATTCACCGCCTTCGGCCAGCTCACCTATGATGTCCTGGGAAACCCCACAGAAATCACTGAAGAGGTTTCCGGGGATACGTTTTCCATGGACGACATGTGGCTTGAAGATTTCAACGCCGGCGGGGTCGGGATGGCCTTCGGGATCGGCATCACATTCTAAGACGAGACAAACAAAAGACGCAGGGCGGAGCATGCTCCCCCTGCGTTTTTTTATGCAAAGGAGGATACAATGAAAAAGACACTGATTCTGATGACGGCTCTTTTCATGGCGGTCTCCTTCGCCGTGGCTCAGATCACGCCCATCGATGAGAAGACTGTGGAAGTCCGCTCTACAGGGCGCGGGATGAACACCGAAGAGGCCAAGACCGATGCGTTGGTCAATGCCGTGGACAGCGTGGTCCTGGACATGCTCACCATGACCGAAGAGCAGATGAAATACCAGACCAACAAAGAGGCCGTCCTGGCCAACTCCCTGAACTATCAGGTGGGCGGAGCCAAGATCAACGGTAAGATCACAGCCAAACGGACTCAGGAGTTCAACGGGAAAAAGTTCAAAGTCAGCATGACTCTGACCTTCAAGCTGAACACCGAACAGATCCGCAAAGACCTGGAGATGATGGGGATCATCGCATCATCCAAGGATCTGCGCAAACAGCTGGACAATTTCTCCATCATGCCCTATGTGGATGAAAAAGTATCTGACCCGGCCTTCTACAAGAGAAAAGACCTGGCCTATGCCAAGATCGGCTCTTTCCTGCAGAACCAGCACATTCCCTTCATCGGGGAACAGGAGATCAAAGAGATCGAAGCCAATGAAGAGCTCATCAACCTGGAGAAGAGTGCAGGCGCCATGGAGACCGGTGAAGAAGACATGATGCTCACCCTGGCGCGGAACACCAACGCCGACTTCTATATCAAAGTCGTGGGCGATGTGGAAGAGGCCGTCTCCCAGGGGATGAGTGCTGTCAAAGTCAGCATCTCCATCAGCGCCTATACCGTCATGACCGGTGAGAACATCGCGTCACAGACGGGTTACTCCCGTCCCCTGACACTGAGTTCCAAAGATGCCTCCATCTCTGCGGGGATGGAAGAGGCCATCAACAGCGCTATGGGCGACATCATGAACAAACTCCGCCTCTTCTGGAAAGACTATGTGGCCGACGGCCGTCCCTACAAACTGGTCTTCTACGACTACTCTTTCGGCGAGATCGGTTCCATCCGCCGTGTCCTGAAAGAGATGACCAATCAGATCAAACTCGGGACAAAAGCCGGCAATGTCACATCCTTCACGGTGTGGTATGACGGCCAGCTGGATGATCTCCTCTTTGAGATCCCCGGCCGCATGGAGCTCAACCTGAAGGAAGACCCCATTGTCCTGGGGAACACCATCCGCTTCTTCAGGGAAGCCCAATAAAAGGGAGGGAAACGTATGAAACGGACACTGCTTATCCTTATCGTCGCCGTTCTGTTTACAGCGGCAGCGGCCGCCCAGACAGTGGTCACAGCCTCCGGTATCGGCACCACAAAACGGGATGCCGAGATGGCCGCCCAGCGCGCAGCTGTGGAGCAGGGGATCGGGACCATGATCGATTCCGAGTCTCTGACTCAGAACTTCATGCTCGTGGAAGACAAGATCCTCTCCAAGGCCCGCGGATATGTGAAAAACTATAAAGTCCTCAGTGAAAAACAGGAAGTGGACGGGACGTGGACCGTTACCATCGAAGCCACTGTCTCCCAGGGAGACCTGAAAAACGATCTCAACGCCCTGGGGATCCTGCGCGAGAAGATGGGAAATCCCCGGATCCTCGTCCTCTACGACCCCACGGTGAGCGATTCTCTGGACAATCCCAGAAACCCCGTGGTGGCTGAAGCCTATGACGGGATCATCGAGTACCTCACCGAAAAAGAGTTCCCCGTTGTGAGCAAACGCATCGCCGACCAGTTCACGTTGAGGAAATTCGCCTCTTCTGAAGAGATCTATAAAGAGTCTGTGGGTTTCGGGCTGAACAATCAGGCCGAGTATATCCTGGTCTTCAATGTGAAGTCCCAGCCCCAGAACAAGACCAATACCTTTTACCGGGCGCGCGTGATGATCTCAGCAAAGATCATCAACACATCCAGCGCCCAGATCTATGCCGCGGACACCTTCAAGGCCACCGGCATCGATAAGGATTCGGCTGAATTCGCATTGAAAAAAGCAGGCCGCAAGGGCGGCACAGCCATCGGAAAATTCATCTCTGAAAAACTCATCAAACGGTGGGAGTCGGAATCTGTCTCCGGGCGCGCCGTGACCCTGGAACTTCTCAATGTCTCCGACTTCTCCATGCTCATGGAGTTTAAAGCCAAGCTGAAAGATGCCGACGGCGTGAAAAACCTCATGCAGCGTAATTCCACACGGAATTCCGTTGAGTATGAGCTGACCTTTGTGGGAGACATGGGAAACCTCAAAGAAGCGGTCTACAAGATCTTCGAATCCATGTCTGTCAAGATCGCTCCTCCTGTGAGCGGCGGAGACAGGATCACCGTCGATTTTTCCAAAAACCCCAATGAGGTGCCGGAAGAAGAAGAAGGGATCATGGAGCCGGGAGATGACAGTGGAACAACAGATAACGATGAAGGGATGACCGAATAGTCCCGTCTCGATACCTATAAAAAAGGGGGAAGAGAACTCTTCCCCCTTTTTTTTTACTCTAATCCCCGCGCCTGAATCTCAGGGGGGACTTCGTCATAATGGATCAGATGTTCGAAAGAATCCGGAAGGTGACAGAGTTTCTCTTTCAGAAAAGAGGGGTAGCACTCCTCACGCGCGACATCTTCAGGGGACATCCAGCGAAAGAGCAGGGTTTCGGTTCCCTCTCTCCGTTCCAGTATCCCGTCCAGGTGATCATAGGGTTGCGCTTCAGGGCCTGTGAGTTCAGCCAGATAAGTGATCCCGAAATGATGATGTTTCGTGCCCTGATGGATAAAAAAGTTTTCCACAACCCACAAAGGACGCACGATTTTGATCGCCGCTCCCATCTCTTCGCGGATCTCCCTCACAAGGGCCTCGGCTGTGCTTTCGCCGAGATGGACACGCCCCCCGGGAAGGACCCAGAAATCATTTCCTTTGACCGTGTGAAAAAGAGTCTCGTCCCCCCGCCTGATAAGGGCTGCGGCACGAAGGTTGAAGGCCTTATTGTTTTTGATAAAAGAGATCATACGCAGTTGACGGTTTCTACTGAACCGTGAGGACAGGGCCCGGATTATTTCTTCGGATAACATCCAGATAACGGGAAAACCCTTTCAGCGCCCGGGGTTCTGTCTGTGACCAGTGATGCAGAGCCCGTTCCAGCCTCACATGGTCCCTGACACTCAGGGAGCAGCAGGAGAGTTTTTCAAGGGCCGCCTCCATGAGAGCCGCATCGTTGAAATAGGGAGCTTCACAGAGAAGCAGTGTCTTTGTATAGCCGTTCAACGGGAGCTGGCGGAACTTCTCTCTGGCTTTTTCTTTTTCTGCGGGAGTGCCGGTCGCCATCTTCTGGATGAGCTGACGGCAATGTTGGGGGTTCATATCTCCTCCTTGATCTTCTCTATAAGAACACTCAGAGGGCTGTTTTGTTTCACTTAAAGCTCCGTTTCCCGCTGGATTCAATGATCATCCCTTTAAGGATAAGGACCCCGTCAAGGCTTTCGGGAGAAAAATCGGTTCCGTCTCTCCCTCCGGCCTGAGCCGTAATCAGGTTCAGCGCTTCATTTTTCTCGCGCCTGTCGGCCACGATGACGATCTCTGCTTTCCCTGTCACACTCTCATAATGCATGGTCATGGAACAGGGGTTCTCACGCTCCCCGTAAAGCTCAGCATGATCAAGGACCCAGAATCCCGCCCTTTTCTTCTCCCGGAAAAGAAGAGCCTTCTTCCCCCGGGGAGAGGAGTGGAAGTAGAGGACGCCCTCCCGATATCCGTAATTCATGGCAAACAGGTAAGGAGCCCCGTCGTCTTCAAGGGCCAGTGTGCAGATATAATTTCTCTTGAGGACCGCTTCGATCTTCGGAAAATCAGTGAATATCTCTCGGGGCATCTCATCCTCCTTTTCAATTCTCTCTGCCGATGGATTGCACAAAAAAAGAAAAAAGTTTGAGTTGTTCCGGACAGGTTTCAAACATCATCTCCGGGTGCCATTGCACAGCCAGAAGCAGATTTTTACTCTCTCCTTCCAGGCCTTCGGCCAGCCCGTCGGGAGATGTCGCAGTGATGCAAAGTCCCTGTCCTGGTGTTTTCAAAGCCTGATGATGAAAACTGTTGACCCGGAGGGTTTCTCTCCCGTAAGCCCTGTTCAAATGACTCCCCGGAAGAAGATGAACATCATGCACTGTCTCCTCTTTCGGCCGTTTCCCCCAATGCCTCACAGCACTTGCCCCCTGGCTCTCAATATCCTGATAGAGAGTCCCCCCGAAAAAGACATTGATGAGCTGAAATCCCCGGCAGATCCCCAGGACAGGCTTCCCGGCCTCAAGAGCTGTTTCCAACACAGCCCATTCGAAGTCATCCCTCTCGCGAACCACACGCCCCAGGCGCGGAAGAGAATCCTCCCCATACCGGGAAGGATGAAGATCTGCCCCGCCTGTGAGAATAAGGCCGTCCGCAACATCCACGGCTCTCCGGATATAGTCCCGGTCATTGATGGGAGGATAGAGGACGGGCATCCCCCCTGCGGCAAACACCGCCCGGGGGTAATCCATGGTGGAGAGGAAGATATCCTGATCCTCTTTGGTGCAGGGCCGTTTACCGGGCCACTGTTCCCGGGGAAGATAGTATCCGGTGAGGAAGATTTGTTTTCGCGCCTGTGTCATACCGGGCGCTTTCAGGTGAAAAAAAGCGGGTTGGAAAACGCGATCTTTCCCGTCTCTGTCTCCGCTTCGATCCGGACATAAAGGAGGTCCTGTCCCGCCTGCACTTCGAGAAGCGCGGAAAAACTCCCGGGGTTCTCTTCTTTGAGGATGATCTCCCCGGTCCCGTCACGTTTTCCTCCCAGGAGAGCCAACCGGGAGAAGGCTCCGTATTCAGCTGTGGAAAGAGCCTTCGCGGTCAGGATCACCCCTTCGGCGGCCTCCACGGTATCCCCCATCCCCATATCAGGAGATCCCTTCACCTCCAGTGTCAGAGCCGGGCCGTCGGTCACATAACAGTGTCCTTTTTTGAGGTTTTCCAGGAGAATGGCCTCATTGGGTGTTTTGCGGCATTGGACATGAGTCTGGACAGACCCGGTGAGATGCTCTTCCGATGATCCCATCTTCAAAAACGGGATCACGATTTTAAAATACCGGATAAAATCACCATGGGCATCACTTCCCCCGTAGGTATAGAGTTTCTGACCCTTGAGAAGCCGTTCGATCCATTTTCTCTTTCCCTTCTCATAGCCTTTCCCCCGACAGCCGTTATAAAACTCCATCCCGTCTGCCAAGGCCAGGTCGTCATCACTCCATGTCCCTCTCCGCAGGAAGAGGTAGGGAAGAAGATGAGCCCCTTCAAAGGGATGAGCGGCAATAATAAAATGGCCTTCGTCCCGGGCGGCCTGGAGAGTATTATCAGGGCGGTTCCGGAAAGCGACTTCTGCCGAATCCCCGCTCCCGGGGACAAAGTGATGATGGCCCAGGATGAGGGCGTGGATATTCCTCCCCCCGGCATTCCCCAGGGAGGCCTCCTCACCGCGGATCAGGGTAAAATCAACATTCTTTTGGTTCACTCTGTCCACACTTTTCTGGAGATCCGTCCATTTGGCCAGCTGATCATCCTTCTCCCGGTGATTCTGGTAAAGGTCATCCAGGTCATAGGAGTGGTCTGTCACGGCGATAAAGTGCAGCCCCATGGCAGAGGCGGGAGGACGCACCAGCTCTGCATCCATTCCGAATTCCACATCGTCACAGCTTAAGGAAGAGTGCCAATGGATATCACCGGCAAACCACCCGGGGAAAAGGGGACGGGGCTCTTCTGCAAACCGGGTCATCCAGAGTTCATGCCTGATCTTTGCATAATTATGGTTGGTGATGACTTTTTCCCGCCCGCCGATAAAATACCGCACTTCCACGGCCACAGGCACTTCCCCCGAGAATGAGGAGGGAAGAGGGGATTCAAACAGAAGCTGTTTCAACGGTTTGTTGATGAGCATCTTCCCTTTGAAAAGGGTCTCTTCATGTTTTGTACGGGGAAAAAGGAATTTTAATGTCACTTCAACGATAAAGACCGGGTAAAGGTGGGCGTCTTTGACAGAGATCACCACAGGGAACTCCCGCGTCCCGGGTTCGATCCTCCGCGGAAAATCACAGAAGATCTCAGGCTCATTCTGCCAGAGAAAATTCGGCAGCTTTCCGCGGTGATGATGGACTTCAGCATATCCGATCACAGGAATAAACATATTACCGTCCTCTCTTCAGGCGGTTGAAAAACTGTTTCAAGGGACGGAGCCCATATCGAAGCCACGCATATTTGGCCCGTCCTGAAAGGCTTGAGACCATGAGCCTGTCCAGATGATATTCAAATGAGGGGTCAAAGGAGCAGTTGATGGTGCAGCCTTCACAAAAATCAAAAGACCCCTGTCTCTTTTCGTACCAGCGCCTCAGTGAAGACCCGCAGGCTTTCTCAAGAGAACCGGCCACAGGGATCGAGTCCACGGCTTTATGATAACAGGGGAGAAGCATCTCTCCTTCCGGATTGATGACCACTTGTGAGGAGACGGCCCTGCACCGCGGGTCGATGGAACGGTTTCCTCCTGATGCGATGAGCCTCATCTGAGCGCGGTTCATGTAGATCTTGCTGTAGACAGCATATTCATTGACCAGGCTGATATCATCAAGCGAAAGGCCTTCATTCCCGAAGTAGGAAAAGACGGGATTGATCTGGAGGATCAGGTCAAAAGTAGCAGCCACAGAGGCCACATGGGGGATCATTTTGATATTGTCGTGTGTCACGGTCATGAGAAGATCAGGCCACTCTCCCAGGCTTCTGGCTTTGTCCAGGCTCTCCAGAACCCGGTCATACGCTGCGATCCCTCTGTTGCGGTCGTGAAACTCCCGTGTCCCGTCCAGGGAGAAGAGGAGAAAATCGACCAGTCCTGCGATCTCTTCTGCCCGCCGGGGATAGAGCAGAGTGTTCGTTGTCACCGATGTCTTGAACCCAAGCTCTTTGGCTGTTTTCAGAAGCTCCGGGAGAGGCTCGTAAAGAAGAGGCTCTCCTCCGGTGAAATCGACAAAAATGGGCCCGAACAGTGAGCGGGCCTCTTTCAGGATGTCCCTGAACAGGGCCGGGTCAGCATCACGGGGATCCTCTTTTTTCCAGATATTGCAAAAACCGCACCTGGCCTGGCAGCGTTCTGTCACATAAAGGGTCAGAAGAACAGGCCGCTTACACTTCTTCATTCACGCCCCCTATCAGGTCGATATAATGTTTAATCAGGGTAAAGGCCTCCTCATAATCGTCCTGTGTCCCTCCATAGGGATCACGGACATCACGCCCTTTCCCCGTCTCTTCCGCGACTCTCCACACCCCGTTTTCTCCTGTGCTCCCCTTCGACAGGGCAAAATCACCCAGGAGAAAGACCTTTCCGTCTCCGTACTGGTCATGGATGATGCGCACATGCTCCCGTTCCATAGCCAGGATCAGGTCTGCCCGGTCAAAGAGCTCCCGATCCAGAAAGAGCGAGCGTTTCTCTTTTTCCGTATAGCGGCTCATGATCCTCATGGCTTCAGGCGAGGGTTCCAGGCCCGTCATGGTGCTCACTCCTGCAGAGAGGCTCCGGGCATGGAGTCTCACTGAGGCATAACTTTCGGCCATGGGTGAGCGGCACGTGTTGCCTGTACAGACGAAAAGCACAAGGGTCTGAAGGGGGATCACCCCCCTGATCTCCTCTTTGGGCAAAGCCCCCAGGCGGACAAGGAAAGGGGTCTCTTCCATAAAAGAGATGATGGTCGAGGGTTTTTCCCCTCCGGGAGATCCCTTCACAACGCCGTCCAGGAGGGCCCCGAACTCTTTCTCCACAGTTTGGGCCTCTTCAAGGACGGGATGTCCGGAAAAGTTCGCTGATGTGGCCGTCAGAGGAGAGCCAAGTTCCTCCATTACCGCTCTAAGAAAAGGGTCTTCGGGAATACGGAAAGCGACAGACCCGTCAGAAGCGCCAAACGCCCTCCAGTGAGCTGATGCCGGAGCCACAAAACTCACAGGGCCTGCAGGGAGCCTCTCCAGGGACTGTTCAAGGAACGGAGGAAGGGGATCTCGCACAAAACGGTGAACCATCTCACGGCCGGAAGCCAGAAAGGGGATCTTTTTGTTTTCACGCCGGCCTTTGATATCGAAGATCCTTTTCAGGACCCCCGGGTCACCGGCTTTTCCCATGATACCGAAGACAGTATCCGTGGGAGCTGCGATGACTCCGCCCTTTCCAAGGATCTCCACGATCCGGCCGATCTCATTCTTGTTATAAAGCACAATCCATCCTTAACACCCGGCAGAGCGCTTCTCCCGGTGTATGATAAAGCTTAAAGAGAACCGATATCCTTCCGGTAGTAGATCCCTTCAAAGGTGATCTTTTCCAGCTCCCGGTATGCCGTATCGCGCGCCTCTTCCAGGGAATCTCCCAGAGCTGTGACCCCGAGCACCCGGCCTCCGGAGGTATAGACTTTCCCATCCAGTCTCCGGGTTCCGGCATGATAGACGCTCACATGCCTGACATTTTCCAGGCCCATGACCGGTTTTCCCTTCTGATAGGTCCCCGGGTATCCCCCCGAAGCTGCAATGACACAGACAGCAGCCCGCTTGTCCCATTCCAGGGTCATCGTATGCAGTTTTTTTTCATGGACAGCGCGGATCACACGGCTCAGCGGGGTTTTCAGGCGGGAGAGGATCACCTGTGTTTCCGGGTCTCCGAAACGGCAATTGAATTCCAGGACCTTCGGCCCCTGCTCTGTGAGCATGAGGCCCGCATAGAGGATCCCGCTAAAGGGGATCCCGTCTTTTTTGAATCCGTCGACGGCTTTCCTGATAATCGTCTCCTGGATGGTCTTTTCCAAATGGGCATCCACCAGGGGAGAAGGGGAAAAGGTCCCCATTCCTCCGGTATTCAGCCCCCGGTCCCCGTCATAGACCTTTTTATAATCTTTTGAGGTCGCCATGGGCAGAAAACTCTCTCCGTCACAGAAGACCAGGTAAGAGGTCTCTGTGCCGTGGAGAAACTCTTCGATCTCCACCAGGTCTCCGGCTTTTCCGAACTGTTTTTCCACCATGATATCCAGGAGGGCCTGCTCCGCCTCTTCCGCTGACGATGCGATGATCACGCCTTTCCCCGCAGCCAGCCCGTCGGCCTTGATCACAAGGGGGTAGACCGTCTCTTTTTTGATATAATCCCGTGCTTTGTCAAAGGAATCAAAGACATGGTGTGCTGCAGTGGGGATCCCGTGCCGCTCCATAAACCGTTTCGCCCAGACTTTTGAGCCTTCGATCTGAGCTGCTTGGGCACCGGGCCCCAGAACGATGAGCCCTTCTTCACGAAAGCGGTCTGCAAGCCCGTCCACCAGAGGTTTTTCGGGGCCGATGACAGCCATTTCACAATGTTGTTCCAAAACCGCTTTGAAGATCTCATCACTGTGCTCTCCACTGAGGGGGATATTCTTTGCTGCACATGCCGTGCCCCCGTTACCGGGAAACACAAGGATCTCATGACTCTTTTCTCTGGCCAGGGCCTCCACAATGGCATGCTCGCGCCCTCCGGACCCGATGACAGCTATACGCATATTTGTCCTTTCAGTGCCTGAAATGGCGGATCCCCGTAAAGACCATGGCGATCCCGTGCTCATCACAAGCCTCGATCACTTCTTTATCCCGGATAGACCCTCCCGGCTGGATCACGGCCTTCACCCCCACCCGATGGGCTTCGTCGATACTGTCCCTGAAGGGGAAAAAGGCATCTGAAGCCAGAACACATCCTTTGATCTTCAGCCCCGCCTGATCGGCTTTTTCCATGGCAAACCGCACAGAATCCACCCGGCTCATCTGGCCGGCCCCGATTCCCACAGTTCCGGTCTCATCCGCCAGGACGATGGCATTTGATTTGACTGTCTTCACCACATTCCAGGCGAAAAGAAGGTTTTTGACCTCATGGTCATCCACCTTTTTCTTTGTCACGATCTTCAGTTCCTGCGGAGAGACGATATAGTCATCGATCTCCTGGACCAGAAGCCCGCCGCGGATACTGCGGTACTCCATATATTTGAACCGTCCGAAATCATCCAGGGGGACACGGATGATGCGGAGATTCTTCTTTTTCTTGAGGATCTCCAGGGCCTCCCCGGTATAACTCGGAGCAATGAGCACTTCCACAAACGCCGTGGACAGCTCCCGGGCAGCCTCCTCACCGATCTCGCGGTTGAATCCGACGATCCCTCCGTATGCCGAGATGGGGTCTGTGGCCAGGGCCCGTTTATAGGCCAGAGCAGGTTTTTCATGGATCCCCACACCGCAGGGATTGCTGTGTTTCATGATGGTGCACAAGGGTTCATGAAAAGAGTAGGTGAGGTTCAGACACGCTTCAGCATCCATGAGATTGTTATATGAGAGGGGTTTGCCCCAGAGGATATCGGCATTGACCAGGGAGGAGGTGTCATCCGGATTCAGCCGGTAGACGCCCGCTTTCTGATGGGGATTTTCTCCATACCTGAGCTCCTGGACCTTCTCTCCCTTGATCAGAAGTTCATCGGGAAAGTCCTCTTTTTCCAGGTAATGGACAATGGCGGAATCATAGGCTGAGGTCCTTTTGAAGACTTCGGCCGCCAGCTTACGCCGCTTCTCCTGCGGAAGGTCACGGCCCTCCCGGATAAAGGATGCGATCTCTTCATATTGCCCGGGATGGCACAGAACGATGACATCATGATAGTTTTTTGCTGCTGACCTGATCATGGACGGCCCTCCGATATCGATCATCTCGATGGCCTCTTCTTCAGAGACATCGGGACGGGCCGAAACAGCTTCAAAGGGGTAGAGGTTGACAATGACCATATCAATGGGGCTGATCCCGTTGGTTTTCAGCTGATCCATATGCTCCTCTTTTTCCCGGACAGCCAGAAGCCCTCCGTGGATCTTGGGATGGAGAGTCTTGACCCGTCCGTCGAGGATTTCGGGAAACCCGGTGATCTCCGAGACCGGTGTGCAGGCGATCCCGGATTCTTCCAGAAGCCGGAACGTCCCCCCGGTGGAGATGATCTCCCACCCGTGTTCTGCGAGAGTCTGTGCAAAGGGAACGATCCCTTCTTTCTCCCAAACGCTGATCAAAGCCCTCTTTGCGGTCATTTTTCCTCCTTATTTTGCTTATGTTCAAGTATAAGCGGAGATAAAGACGCTGTCAATTATGTTAGTCTCCGTGTGCTTTTCTTTACAGGCTTGTCCGCAGATAAACACTCCACCGGTTTCTCTCATCGTCGCCGGGCCAGTCATAGCGGTAACGGGCCGAGAGAAAAAGATGCCGGCCCAGATGATACGACCCGGATACAGCTGCTGTCTTGTCCCAGCCGTAAGCCCCGCCGTAGCGAAGGTCAAGATTCAGACGTAACGGGTATTTTCTGTAACTGAGCCCCAGATAGATCTTCTGAGCCCGGCTGTAATAGACACGGTACTCCGCTGAAGGCCGCCAGCGTCCTTTTTTCATACGGAGTTCAAGGGATGTATAATAGAGGTCTTTCTGATAATGGTACCGCAGAGCTTCAAGAGAGATCCCCGGCCAGGGAGACCAGCGTGCAGAAAGACGATACTTCATGTTATCATCGTCCTCGTCTTTTCCGTTGTAGGAACGCACGGCAAGAGCGATCCTCCCCCTGGGAATGGACTGTCTCACAGTCCCTTCCCAATAGGAATCCAGCCTCTCTCTGAGCGGATCCGCCAAGGGCAGAGTCACCCCCCTGTTTTCATAAAAGAGGACCCGGCCTTCAAAATCGTCTCCCGTATGTGAAAGGGACGCCTGCCATGCCCAGTGTTTTCCGTCTGTGGCGGCTTCACCCTCACAGGAGAAGCCCTCCCGGCTGTAGGTCCATCCTGCTCCGCCGATCCGGAAGGCCTCGCCGTCCCGCTCATGGTAGAGGCCGATGAGAGAAGCTCCGGAACCTTCCCTTCCCCAGGAGAGCTCCCCTCCGATACTCTGGACAGGAATCAGGCTCGCACAGTCAAAAGTCTCATACTCTTCTGTTTCTACCATGGAGAGGGGCATCCTCATCCCCTGCTTATACCGGGAGACAAAGACCCTGCCGCGTAAAGAGCGCCCGGAGTATTCCAGCGCCGCCCCCTTGAAATATTCACGGCTTCCGGCCTCGCCCCTGATACCATCGGGTGAACGGAGACTCCCCCCGCATACCGCCAATCCCTGAGCGAAGTGAGCTTTGAAGGAGCCTGCCGTAAGTGATAAACCGTCTCTTTTCCAGCTGACAAACCAGTCTTCAACAGCGACAGTCCGCGAGACGCCACTCAGGGTGTATTCCTCACCGGGGAGGAATTCCGCCCGGTCACGGTACCCCACCCGGGCCTCGCTTTTCAGAGGGCCCACAGAGAGAGATGTCCGCGACGAGACGGACTCCGGTGCGGCATTTGTCCTAATACGCCCTTTCACTTTACGGATCCAGCCTGCTCTGACAAAGGGACGGATCAGCGAAAGGGTTCTCCGTGAGACCAGCTTCTCTGATAAAAGCCGGTCCAGGGAAAAGAGGACCCTTGTCCTGCAAAACTCACGGATCCTCCGTGCGGCTTTCTCATTCATATAGGGAACAGATTCCAGCTCGGAAAGAGATGCTGTATTCAGGTTCACCTTATCCCTGTAGAGGGAGAGGAGATCTTCCAGAACGGCTCCTTCAAAATATCCCTCGTCGTAATATCGGATCAGGTCCTCTTCACTCCTGATGTCCAGTTCATAAGGCAGGGGAAACCCCGACACCCTGCCTAAAAAGAGGCTCGCCGCCATCCACAACACAAGAGCAAGGCGTCTTACCATGTGACACTCACTTCGGTGGAGACATAATGGTTCAGGATACGCGGAACGACATAGGCCAGTTCAAGGGAGAAGGGGCCATGGGTGATATCAACCACACAGCGATGCTCCCCGTTTCCCGTGTTCACCCCGTACCCCATGGATAAGAGAGTGGTGAGATCGTAAAAGAAGGAGATGACACCGTAAGAGACGCCGTCCTGTTGCGAGACCCCTTTGATAAAGAGATGCAGCGGAGCCTTGCGGTAGGCAGCACCGGCGACAATGGTATGGGCGATCTCCTCCCTGACCATGGGATGTTCTCCGTTGAGAAGACTCACATGAGCTCCCAGGCATCCATGGGTCCAGGCAAAACCCAGATCCCAGGAAAAGGCCGGAAACGATTCACCCAAAAGGATCCCGTAGAGGCACTTGACGCTGATCCCGCCTCGAAACCCCTCTGCCAGGGGATAGCTCAGAGCCAGAAGGGCCTCGTTCTCCTGAAGGGGTTTGCTCTGAAACTGGCGGACAAGGATCCCCCACCGTAATCCTTCGGAGCCGAACGAACAGGCCAGGGTCTTCAAAGCAAGCTCGTCAAAACCGTACTTTTTTGCATAAAGAGCGCCCAGGCGCCTCTTTTTCCCGAGAAGAGACGGATTATCACGAAAGACAGCCGCCGAGGCACGGGGGCCCCATCGTCCCGTGAGTCCTGAAGCCCCTTCATCCGCATAGAGGAAAAAGGCATGGGCGGAAAACACCAGGAAGAGAATCCAGACGAGGAGACAGCCCGGACGTCTCATTCTTTGTCTTGAACATCCTGATCGATTTTATTCCGCAAACCGGAGATCATCTTGCAGACCCCCACAGCGTCCTCTTCCAGGGACGCCCCCTTGTCTTTAGCGAACATCCCCGCTTCTTCAAGAAGCCCGATGAAATATTTGGCCCCTGCCGCCCGGGCAAAGGCCCGGTCAAGAGCGGGGCGGAATTCTCCTTTTCCCGTGTAAGCCCCTTCGATGAGAGCAATATTCACGCCTGTTCCGTACTTCAGGGCTTCACTCACCAGAAATCCTTTTTCTCCCGTTGAATCCTCTTTCTCCTTGATCAGCCTTACATTGAGCCTGTGGGCCTTTTTGAAAAGATCATACTCTTCGATGGGTTTCATCATCACTCCTTTCTTTTTTAATAAACGATAAAAGTCTGCCGGGCTTGTCCCTTTTCCTCTCCCCTCCGATAATCAGCGATAAAGATATAGCGTCCCCTCTTATGCGGGATATCCAGGGAGACGCTGCCTTCTCCCCAAAGGAGAAGGTCTTTTGTGAGCAGGCGAAACCCTGCTGTGTCAAAAAGAAAGACGGTCACCTCGGTGATGCAATCCAGAGAGTACATCAGGGAGAGGGCCCCTTCTTCCATGGAGACAGCTTCCGGGAGAGCAAGCCTCAGCCTCTTCAGGGCCTCCTCTCCGGTTCCCGGAGTGGCCTTATCCAGGATCCACGTCCCCTCGTGATAATGGAAAGAGAGCGTGGGGTCGGGTTCGTCAAAAAGAACAGGGCTGATACCGGCTGCTTCCAAGGAGGCGAAATCCTCTTTCTCATCCGGGCTCATCTCTGTGTATTTTTCACGCCATGAAAAGGCAGCCACGACAGTTTCCCCGTTCCGGAGGCAGACCTGATCCCCCCGGCTGCCCAGGGACAGCTCCCTGATCACAAGAGACTCTCCCGGAGTCAAGATCTTCTTTTGAAAAGCCGCGTCTGTATCCAGATCCGTCACGGTATAGTCATAAAAGAGAGCCCCGCGCCCTTCCGTCCCGTCCTCCAGCACCAGGCATTCCACATACTCCTCTTCAGTAAAGGGAGAGATCTCACGAAGGATGATCCTCCGCTCTCCGTTCAGCATCCCGTCCACACGATTGACCATTCCAGGGGTGGGATTATTGGAGTTGAAGAAGTTTTCACGCGAGGAGGGGCCCAGGGGCATGATCCGTTCAAAGGAGCCCGGCTGTTCACCTGAATACCAGTCTGTTCCGTAATCCACCCGGTCACACACGGCCTCCTCCAGAAAAAGAGAGAGCGTATCCCCGGTGTCATTGAGAGAGGGAAAAGAAGAGATCACCGTAACAGGGAGGTCATCACCCCAAAGAGATTCAAAAGTCTCCAGGTCTTCTGTCAGAACCAGGTAACCGGAAAAATGGACACGGGGAACCCCAAGAGGCTCCGTCCCGGCATTATCCCCCAGGGACATCCCGCGAAGAGTCACCTCTCCGGGAGAGAGGGAACGGATCTCGATCCATTCGGTCTCTCCGAAGGGGGCGATCTCCGAGATCAGGATGCTGTCCGGGCAGGGAAACGACAGAGAGGCCTCCCCGGGCTCTGAGACAGCAAACTCCTGATACCGCCCGATAAACTCTTCAGCAAAAGCATAGATCGCGTAGGTCCCCGGGTAGAGATCAACAGAAGAGCTGTCTGTAACTGTATCGGAAAAGACTTGCGTCCCTTCGCTGACAATGGTGATCTCCGCCTGTTCCACGGGAAGTCCTTCACTGTCAGACAATTGAAACGTCACCGGCAACGGATCCGGCAGCTCAAGCTCCACATCTTCACAGAAATCCTCTCTGAGAAGGAGGGCCCGGCTGTAAAGGAGATCCCCATCAAAGGAGACCTCCACTCTGTAGGAGAGCCCGGTTTCCAGACCGATGACCGTCCACAGCCCTGTGCAGGCCTCTCTGAGCACAGCTTCTCCTTCACGGTAAAGGGTCCCCTCCTTGACAGCTGAATCGCTGAAATCAAGTGCGATCATCACGTGAGGTTCACCCGGAGTCCCCCAGGGAGCCGCCCCGTATTCCCAGACTCCCCGGGAATAGAGCCGGATGGTATTGTCTTCTGTCTCTCCTCCGTCGGAGGGATAGGCTTGTTCAAGAACCGCCGTGCCCGAGCTGTCTGTTATGATCAGAGATCCGCCTCCGTTCACAAGGGAGAGGGAGGCTTCAACACACGGATACTCTTCTTCCGGGACATCCCCCCAGATCCCGTTGCGGTTCCCGTAGACTGTGGCAAAGGAGTCCTCCCCTTCAGCCTGCCGGACGATCACTCCGCAGGAGTAGGCATCAAGGGTCATGGAAAAGGGGGCTCCGTTCACCGACCAGTTGTCCATGGCCAGGGGAGAGGAGGTGTTATTATAAAGTTCCACCCATTCCAGCCTGAAATCCGGCTGAGAGTCGGGGTCTGTCATCACTTCTGTGACAGTGAGAGCAAAGAGCGGGGACAGGGGCAAGAACAGAGTAATAATGAGAAAGACGCCTTTATGCATATCTTCAGGTTAAAATGGGCAACCCTCTTTTCAAGGATTTTCAGACAGAAGGCCACTATAGGCCGACAAACGGCAGAGGGGTCGCGTCTTGTATTTAGTATTATAGATTATGATCTTTTATCTTATCACTCAGTCGAGTCTAAAACGAGCATCAAACCACTTGGTTTATTCTCCTCTTTTGTATTTTTTTTACTCAGATCTCGCCTTTTTGTCTTTAACGTTTTCCTCTATGGGAAGAAACTTGTATTTCATCATTTATAAAAAGCTTGAAAAAAGTTAGATCTCAACATCAAATAGCATATTCTGATCTTTTCATCTTAAGGGACCAAGCATTTTATAATACTAAATACAAGACGCGACCCCTAAAGGGCCCTGTAAAAAGCCCTGATTGTAAACTCCCGGTATTGCGGAACAGCCAGGTCGGAGTATTTCTCCAGAGTGATTTTTTCGATGGCTTCCTCTTCTGTCATCCCGTTTTTCTTGGCTTTGGCGACTTCATCACGGGCATACTCAAGATAGCGTGCAAATTCGCTGAGGCCTTCTGTTCCCCTCACCACAGGGCCGTGACCGGGGATCACCGCAGCATAATCTTTTTCACTCTCGTCTTTGACGATTTTCAGGAGATTCATGGCATCGCCGCCTGAGCGGATATCGATATAGGGAAACATCCCGCTGAAGAGATTATCACCGGTGATTAAAACGTTCATCTCTTCGATGAACACCATGGCTTCTCCGTTGGTATGGGCCGGGCCGGGGAAAAAGAACCGGACGGTGTATCCCCCAAGCCGGATGACCTTTTCTTTATCAAACGTCTCGTCGGGATAACGGAGAGTGACGCTTTTGTAGGCTTCCAGCCTCTTTTTTGCTGCTTCCACCTGTGCTCTGGCTTTTTTCACTTCATCGTCATTGACGCCTTCATTCTGAGCAATATACTCTTCCATCTCTTTGAAATACTTGGGATAGCCCACTTCGATGACATGCTTCCTGTTGACCTCTTCGATGTTTTTCAGGTTTTCAGCTGTCATCTCTGTGGCGATGACCGGAACATCTGCGGGCATAGCAGAGAGGCCGTAGGAGTGGTCACTGTGATAATGGGTGAGCAGGATAACCCTAAGGGGTTGATCCGTGAGCTGGGCGATCTCCTTGAGAACAGTCTCGCCGTCTTTGCGGGTATTCCCGGCGTCGATGAGCAGAACGCCCTCTTCAGTGATAAGGACAGTGATGTTTCCACCAAGCCCCTGGATCACATAGAGGTTGTCGTTCACTTTCTCCACATGGGGACCGTCTGCAGCCATAAGCATCCCTCCTGTTCCGAGAAAAAGAAGTGTCATCACCATAAGGACAACGAATTTTTTCATAGATCCTCCTTTGAACCTGTATTAATTTTCGTTCATTACAGGACAAATTCAATAGAACAAAAGTTTTAATTTTAGGGGTCGCGTCTTGTATTTAGTATTATAGTTAAGATTTCTCTATTTTTTCAAAATTCTCCCTTGACAATTTCTTTACCTTTTTTTTATGATAGCAGTATGGCAAGACCATTACGAATTCAGTATGCGAATGCTTTATATCATGTCTTTTCCCGTGGAGAGAGAAAAGAGGACATCTATTATGATGATAGAGACAGAGGGCGTTTTATGGAATTGGTTAATGAGATGTGCTTAAAATATTCGACTGTGACTCATTGTTATACTCTGATGAGAAACCATTATCACCTCCTCCTCCAGACCCCTCTGCCTAATCTGTCCGAAGCTATCCATTTCTTAAACACAGCATACTCAAACTTTTTCAAAGCTCGGCACAACCTCATCGGATCAGTGTTCCAGGGGCGCTATAAAGCTATACTTGTCGAAAAAGAAAATTACTTTGAGACCTTAGGAGCATATATCCATCTCAATCCGATTCGAGCTGGCATCTGCTCTTTAGATGCATTTTACCCCTGGAGCAGTCTTCCTGTTTATCTAGGCCAAAAAGAAAATCCTTTTCGATGGCTAAAAACAGATGAATTATTAAAAGGAAGATCAGCAAATGAGTATAAAAGGTTTCTCAGACATTGGCAGGTGAACAATCGTGATATCGACTCCACCAAAGTGTATGGAACAAATGGAATATTAGGGGATGAAGAATTTCAGAAAAAAATACAAAAGAAGCTTAAAGACTATCCTCTTGAAGATACAACCATTTCTGAAATACCTGACTACAAAGCTGTCATGTCGTATAACAAAGAAGATATTATATCTCTCTTTTTCAAGTTATTTCATGTTTCTCAAAATCATATTTTGACCAAACGAAGAAACAACCATTTTCGTGTTCTATTTCTTTATGCATTGAAAAAATACACGAATCTCTCTTTAAAGGAGATCGCATCGGTCTTTGATATCAAGTATAACAGCGTCCACCCTCTCTTGAGATCATTCAATAAAAGGATTGAAGAGTCCCAGGAGCTAAAAGCAATGAAACAACAAATAGACCTGGCTCTTGAAGGTGAGTGACCAAAACCTCTATAATACTAAATACAAGACGCGACCCCTCTACAGCCCTAAACGGGCGAAGATCTTGTCCACATTGCGGAGATGGTAGTTGTAGTCGAAAGCTTTTTCGATCTCTTCCTTCGTAAAATGGGTCATGAACTCCTCATCGCTCAGCAGGACATCCTGAAAGGCTTTCCCCTCTTCCCAGACTTTCATGGCATTACGCTGGACCAGGGCATAGGCCTCTTCACGGGTGACCCCCTTCTGTGTCAGCTGCAGAAGGAAATACTGGGAAAAGACCAGCCCGCGCATCTTTTCAAGGTTTGTCATCATGTTCTCGGGATAGACGGCCATATTGGCGATGACCCAGGTCATCTTGTCCAGGATATAGTCCAGAGCGATGGTGGAATCGGGAAGGATCACCCGCTCCACGGAGGAGTGGGAAATATCACGCTCGTGCCAGAGGGCGACATTCTCCATGGCCGCCAGGGAATTGGAACGGATCAGACGGGCCAGGCCGCAGACACGTTCCCCGATGATGGGGTTTCTCTTGTGAGGCATGGCTGATGATCCCTTCTGGCCTTTCTTAAAGGGTTCTTCCACTTCCAGGACTTCTGTCTTCTGAAGAGCCCGGAGTTCTGTGGCCATCTTTTCCAGAGTGGATGCGATGACCGCAAGCGTTGTCATAAAGAAGGCGTACCGGTCCCGCTGGACCACCTGGTTGGAGACAGGGGCAGGCATCAGCCCGAGTTTTCCACAGACCATCTCCTCGATCTCAGGATCGATGTTGGCAAACGTTCCCACAGCTCCGGAGATCTTCCCCACGGAGACATCCGCCACAGCCTGTTCAAGCCGTTTCAGGTTGCGCTTCATCTCTTCGTACCAGATAGCCAGCTTCAGCCCGAAGGTGATGGGTTCGGCATGGATCCCGTGGGACCGCCCGATCTCCAGGGTATATTTATGCTCTTTGGCTCTTTCCCCGAGAGCCTCAATGAGCCGCTTCACTTCATGGATCAGGAGATGCCCCGCCTCTTTCATGAGAAGGCCGTTGG
>CAZNOX010000021.1:0-15778 GCA_964574875.1 uncultured bacterium
CTCCAAATTAGGTGGTTGGGGGTTCGAATCCCTCTTGGCCTGTTTTTTGATACATTGGAGGGGCGTATGAACAAGATTAAAAGGTTTATCGACGAAGTCGTTGCCGAAATGAAGAAGGTCGTCTGGCCGAAAAAGCAGGTTCTCTGGGCTTCTACATGGCTCGTTATTTTTATAACACTGGTCTTCGGAATCACCCTTGGTTTATTTGACCGTTTATTTATCTTCTTGCTTGGCCTTGTATTCTGAGTTTTCGGGTAAGGCTTGATGTTATGAAAAAATGGTATGTCTTAAATGCATTAGTCGGAGGAGAGGGGAAGGCGCGTAAGCTTCTCCTGGAAAAGATCAAACAGTCGGGCATGGAAGAGATGTTCGGCGAGATCTATATTCCCTCTGAAAAGATCATTGACACAAAGAACGGGAAGAAAAAAGAGATCAACAAGAAGATCTTCCCCGGGTATATCCTTGTGGAAATGGACCTCACAGACGAGACCTGGCATCTTGTGTCCAACGTCCAGGGGATCGGTTCTTTTGTGGGGCCCAAGGGCCGGCCTGTCCCTCTCAGTGATGAAGAAGTCCGGCAGATCAAGGAAGACAGCGAAGACAGAAAAAACACATTGAAGCCCCGTATTTATTACCGGGTGGGGGAAAAGGTCCGCATCGTCGATGGCCCTTTTGCCTCTTTTTCCGGTGTTGTGGATAATGTCATGGCGGAAAAATCCAAGCTTCGTGTCATGGTCTCCATCTTCGGAAGGCAGACCCCTGTGGAGCTGGATTATTACCAGGTTGAAAAAGAAGAATAGTGAAGATAAAGGAGTAGGTGATCAGTATGGCAAAGAAGGTAAAGGGATTTATCAAACTTCAGATTCCTGCCGGAAAAGCCAACCCCGCCCCTCCTGTGGGCCCGGCTCTCGGGCAGCACGGCGTGAACATCATGGAGTTCTGCAAAGCATTCAACGCCAGCACACAGGATAAAGGCGACCTCATCATCCCTGTGGTCATCACAGTGTTTGAGGACAGGAGTTTTTCATTCATCACGAAGACTCCTCCCGCGGCGGTCCTGCTGAAAAAAGCAGCCAAAGTGGACAAGGGTTCCGGTGTTCCGAACAAGGAAAAAATCGGGTCTGTGACCAAGGCCCAGGTCAGGGAGATCGCAGAGCTGAAGATGCCCGATCTCAATGCGAACGATGTGGAAGCCGCTATGCGTATGATCGCGGGGACAGCCCGCAGCATGGGGCTTGAAGTCAAAGGTTGATCAGAAGATGTGGGAGGCCTGCGGGCTGTTGTACCACAGGAGGTAGCATATGGCAAGAAAGATCTCAAAAAGGCTGAAAAGCGCCAGGGAGCTCATCGATTCCGAGAAGCTTTACACCCTGGACGAATCCATTGAACTTTTAGCGCAGATCCCGGCCGCAAAATTCGACGAGACAGTGGAGTTCCATATTCGTCTCGGCGTCGATCCCAAGTATGCGGATCAGATGGTGCGCGGTACGGTGGTCCTGCCCCACGGAACCGGTAAGGATGTCCGTGTCCTGGTCTTCGCTTCCGGAGAGCAGGAGAAAGAGGCCCAGGAAGCCGGCGCTGACTTTGTCGGCGGGGATGACCTGGTGGAGAAGGTGAAGGGCGGCTGGCTCGATTTCGATGTGGCCATCTCGACACCTGATATGATGAAAGAAGTCGGAAAGCTCGGCCGTGTGCTGGGCCCCCGCGGCCTCATGCCCAACCCCAAGGTCGGAACGGTTACGGCTGATGTGAAGACAGCTGTCTCCGAAGCCAAGGCGGGGCGCGTGGAATACAAAGTGGATAAATTCGGTATTGTGCATGTCCCTGTGGGGAAACGCAGTTTCGATGCCGAAAAACTGCACGGGAACCTGGTCTCCATCATCAAGGCTGTCATCAAGGCGAAACCCTCGTCAGCCAAAGGGACCTACTTAAGGTCTGCTTATGTCACGACCACCATGGGCCCGTCGATTAAGCTGGATATTACAACGTTACAGAGTTTGTAATAGATATCCTGTCGTAGACAGTGGGTGCGCAGGCTTAAAAATGCCTACCGAGACAGAGGTCCAATGAATAAAATCATTGCCCGACCTTTGTCGGGCTTTCTTCCGTTTGAGGAAAAGCCCGATAGATCACGAGAAAGGAGGGGAAAACATGGCTCATAAAGTTAGACCTGAAAAAGTTCAAGTCGTCGACGAGATCAAGGATAAAGTGTCCAAGGCCAAATCAGTGATCCTTACCGATTACATGGGTTTGAACGTGGAAGAGATCACAGCGTTACGTCGCGAGTTGAGAGCAAACAATGTCGAATATAAAGTCTATAAAAACACAATGGCGTACAGAGCGCTTGAGGCCCTTGAGATCAAGGGACTGGATGAAAGCCTCAAGGGCCCGACCGCCTTTGCTTTAAGCTATGATGATCCTGTCGCACCCGCGAAAGTCCTCGTTAAATTTGCCAAATCAAACAACAAATTTAGCGTGAAGGCAGGTATGGTTGAAGGTAAGGTGGTGGATCAGGAACGGATCAATGCCCTTTCTGAACTGCCGTCCAGGGACGAGCTTCTTGCTATGCTGCTCAGGACCATGCAGGGCCCGGTCACCGGGTTTGTGAATGTCCTGGCGGGTAATATCAGGAATCTTGTGGGTGTCTTAAGCGCTATTCAGGACAAGAAAAGCGAATAACTAGGGGGTGTCACCATGAAAAGAGAAGAACTTATTAAAGCTATCGAAGAGATGACCGTTTTGGAGCTTTCAGAGCTCGTCAAGGAACTGGAAGAAAAATTCGGCGTGAGCGCTGCAGCTCCCGTGGCCATGGCGGCCATGCCTGCTGCCGCTGCTGCAGCTGAAGAAGAGAAGACTGAATTTGACGTGGTCATCAATGCTGCCGGCGACCAGCGCCTGAAAGTCATCAAAGCCGTTAAGGAGATCGGCGGTCTCGGACTGCCCGAAGCCAAGGCTTTCGTTGACTCTCTGCCCAAAGCTATCAAGGAAGGGATTCCCAAGGCTGAAGCAGAACAAGTCAAGTCTCAGCTGGAAGAAGTCGGAGCGGTTGTTGAGATTAAGTAATCTTATCTCACAACACAGCGACCTAAATGAAGAAAAAGGGGTGTGTTTCATACACACCCCGATTTTGCTTATTGTGAAAGATATCGACAAAACGACATAAACGGCCTTGCTCGAATTCACTGTGGCTTTTGCAGACAAGGGGGTTTTTAAACAATGACCCAGAAAACGAAAGAATTTCCTTTCTCATTGAAAGAAAAATTTGAACCGAAAACGGGACGCTTCAGTTTCGCTCAGATCAGGGAGATGGTGGATATCCCCTATCTGCTTGATATGCAACAAAAATCATATGAAGAGTTTCTTCAAATCGATGTCCCGCCTGAGAAGAGGGAAGATAAGGGCCTCCAGGGGATTTTCCTGAAGACCTTTCCCATTACAAATCATGAAAAAAAGAACCGGGAACCGGACCTGGAACAGAGTAAATATATATTGGAGTTTATCCGGTATGACCTCGATCCTCCCCAGTTTACGCCGAATGAGTGCCGTGAGCGGGGACTGACCTACGGAAGCAATCTTCGTGTGACGCTCCGTCTCACCAAGAAGATCGAGAATCCCGGGACAGCTGAACAGGAGATCGATGTCAGTGAGGAGCAGGAGGTCTATTTCGGAGATATCCCCCTCATGCTTTCCAACGGCTCCTTCATCATCAACGGCGCCGAGCGTGTGGTGGTGGGACAGCTCCACCGTTCACCGGGCCTCTTTGTGGACTCTGTGGACGACAACCCCGGAAAAGAGGCCTATTCGGCCCGCCTGATCCCTTACGACGGCTCCTGGATCGAATTTTCCATCGACCGCAGGGACCTCATGTACATCAGCATCGACCGTAAGAAGAAGATTTACATCACCACATTCCTCAGGGCTCTGGGGTATGAGAAGGACGAAGAGATCCTGGACCTCTTCTCTGAAAAGTATGAGATCGACACGAAAGCCTATCCCGAGACCTTCTACCAGGAGATGACTCTGGCCCGTGACCTCAAGGACGAGGCGGGGACTGTGGTGGGGCGCCTGGGACAGCGCGTGGATGCCGATGTCTGGAATGCCATCAGCCATTTGAGGGATGCCGGGCATCCCGATTTCCAGAAGATCCTGATCTACGCCGAAAAGCGGCACATCAAGCTGGCTCCGGGAAAAGAAGAGAGTCTCCGCGGCTATATCCGGAACACCATTTTCGGCAACAAAGTCAAAACGGAGCTGGATGAGGTCGCTGCACAGCCCGGTGACCAGTTCACCATGGAGATCTTCAACAAGTTTAAAGAGCAGGGTGTTGAAAACGAGATCATCCTCTTTGTGGTCAAAGAGGGGAATCAGGACATCATCGCCGCTTCTCTGGAAAAAGATAATTTTGACGCCATGGAAAAAGCGCTGGCCCGTGTCTACGGGATCCTGCGTCCCGGGTCACCGGCCACCATCGAGCTGGCCGAGTCCCTGATCTATGACCTCTTTTTCAATCCCCGGACCTATAACCTCGGAGAGGTGGGCCGGTACAAGCTGAATGTCGTTTTGGGAAATGAAGCTGAATCCGGGGAAAATACACTCACCAATGAAGACATCATCGGCAGCATCGCCTATCTTCTGAAGCTTCGCTTTAATCTGGTCGAAGCCGGGGATATCGATCACCTGGGCAACCGCCGCATCCGTGCTGTGGGAGAGCTGCTGATGAATCATCTCTATACCGGTTTCTACAGGATGAAGAGGGTGATCCAGGAGCGCATGAACATCAGCGAAGCGGACAAGATCAATCCGCAGAACCTTGTGAACTCCCGTCCTGTGACCGCCGTTCTCAATGAGTTTTTCGGAAGCCACCAGCTTTCGCAGTTTATGGACCAGACCAACCCGCTGTCGGAGATCACTAACAAAAGACGGCTTTCGGCACTGGGCCCGGGAGGCCTTTCCCGTGAAAGAGCCGGATTCGAGGCCCGCGACGTCCATTACACCCATTACGGACGGATCTGTCCCATCGAGACACCCGAAGGGCAGAACATCGGACTCATCACATCCCTGGCCTCTTTTGCCGCCATCGACCGTTTCGGATTTCTCCGGACCCCTTACCGGAAAGTCGCCAAGGGAAAAGTCACCGATGATGTGGTCTACCTTACGGCAGACCAGGAAGAGGGAAAGATCATCGCCCAGGCCAATGCTGTATTGAAAGAGAACGGCCAGTTTGCTGCCGACCGTATTCTGGCGCGGCAGTCAGGCGAGTTCATTCTTGTGGAACCCAAGCGTGTGGATTATATGGATGTCTCCCCGAAACAGCTCATTTCTGTCTCGGCGGCTCTCATCCCCTTCCTGGAGCATGATGACGCCAACCGGGCTCTCATGGGGTCCAACATGCAGCGTCAGGGCGTTCCCCTTATCAATCCCGATTCCCCCATCGTGGGAACCGGCATCGAGGCCAAGATCGCCCAGGATTCAGGATATGTCCAGATCGCCCGCCGCTCAGGAGTGGTGGAAAAGGTCACCGCGAACCTCATCGTGATCAAAACGGATCAGGATAAGCTGGACCCCGACAACCTGGATAAGGATTTCGGGCACGATATGGGCCGTGACATCTATTATCTTGAGAAATTCCGCCGGTCCAACAAGGATACCTGTATCAATACCAGGCCCATCGTTCATGTGGGCCAGAAGATAAAAAAGGGGGACCCCCTCACAGAAGGATTCGGGACACAGGGCGGAGAACTGGCTCTGGGACAGAACCTTCTCGTGGCGTTCCTTCCCTGGCGCGGTTATAACTTCGAGGACGCCATCGTCCTCAGTGAGCGCCTTGTGAAAAACAACAGTTTTGACTCCATACATGTGGAAGAGCTGCAGATCGACGCCCGTGAGACAAAACTCGGAAAAGAAGAGATCACCCGCGATATTCCCCAGGTCATGGATGAAATGATCAAAGACCTGGACGAGAGCGGGATCATCAAGATCGGGACCTACGTCAAGCCGGGCGACATCCTCGTGGGGAAAGTCACGCCCAAAGGGAAGACTGAACTCACCCCTGAAGAGAAGCTTCTGCGTGCCATCTTCGGAAAGATCGCCGAAGACGTGAAAGACGCCTCTCTCCGTGTTCCTCCGGGAGTCAAGGGGAAAGTGATCGATGTCAAAGTCTTTACACGGAAACAGACAGAAGACATGGAAGCCGTCATCCGCCGTGAGCGCAAGGACGATATCGACAAGATCGAACGGGAGCAGGCTCTGAAGCTTGAGATCATCAACAAAAGACGCATCGAGATCCTGAAGAAGATCCTTCCGGGGAAGGCCATCTCCAAAGAAGTGAAGCCCATCGGCCCCAAAGGGACCGCGCTCACAGAGGAGCATTGCTCCGTCAAGGCCATAGAGAAGGTCCTTATGGAGAAGAAAGCCCTTCCCGTCGAAGACCTCCAGCGTCTGCAGAAACTGGCGGACATCGTGGAGGAGAAACGGCGTGAGATCATCAAATGGCGCGATGAAGAGTGGAAAAAACTCCTCCGCGGCGATGATCTGCCCCCGGGAGTCATCAAATCAGTCAAGGTCTACGTGGCCAACCGCCGGGTGGTCTCCGTGGGAGACAAGATGGCCGGGCGGCACGGAAACAAAGGCGTCGTCTCCATCATCCTTCCCGAAGAGGATATGCCTTACCTGGAAGACGGGACACCTGTGGATATCGTCCTGAATCCCCTGGGTGTGCCTTCCCGTATGAATGTGGGACAGATCCTGGAAACACATCTCGGCTGGGCCGCACGGAAACTGGGCGTGAAGATCGCGACCCCGGTCTTCGACGGTGCTCCTGAGACAGAGATCAAAGAGTGGCTCAACAAAGCAGGACTGCCTGAATCGGGAAAAACGGCCCTCTATGACGGCTACACAGGAGAGGCTTTTGATGAAAAAGTCACCGTGGGTGTGATCTATGTCATGAAACTTCACCATCTTGTGGATGATAAGCTTCATGCCCGGGCCACAGGGCCCTATTCACTCGTCTCCCAGCAGCCGCTGGGGGGAAAAGCCCAGTTCGGCGGACAGCGTTTCGGCGAGATGGAAGTCTGGGCGCTGGAAGCCTATGGCGCAGCCCATCTCCTGCGCGAGATGCTCACGGTCAAGTCCGATGACGTCAATGGAAGGACAAAGATGTATGAATCCATCATCCGCGGAGAGAATCCCTCTGAACCCGGGATCCCCGAGTCCTTCAACGTTCTCGTGAACGAGCTCAAGGGACTTTGCCTGAATATTGAATTTTTTAAGAATGATAAATAAGGAGGATAGCTTTGACATCTCCGAAAAAGGTTTTTCCGAAATCGACCAATGATTTTGATTCTATCAAAATCTCTCTGGCCTCTCCCGAAGAGATCCGTTCCTGGTCCTACGGGGAAGTGAAAGAGCCGGAGACCATCAATTACAGGACACTCAAGCCGGAGAAAGACGGTTTGTTCTGTGAGAGGATATTCGGCCCTGTCAAGGATTACGAATGCGCCTGCGGGAAGTACAAAAAAAAGAAGAACAAAGGGATCATCTGCGACCGATGCGGCGTGGAAGTGACCGAATCCCGTGTCCGGCGTGAACGTATGGGCCATATCGAACTGGTGACCCCCGTGGCGCACATCTGGTTTTTCAAGAACCTGCCCAACAGGATGGCTCTGCTTCTGGACCTCAAAAGCAAGGAAGTGGACTCTGTCATCTATTACGACAAGTATTTTGTCGTGGATCCCGGGGACATCCCCGAGCTGGTGGAGTATGAGACCTCTCTTGAAGACGGTTCTCTCAAACCCAATCTGAAAAAACGGATCTTGGATGAAGAAGAGTATGATGAGCTGGTGGAACGCTACGGCGAAGAGAGTTTCGTGGCAGAGATGGGAGCCGGCGCACTGCGCAAGGCCCTGGAAAAGATCGACGTGGAGCTGGAGTTCTTCCGTATTCAGGGAGAGATCGAGACGACAAAATCGGTGCAGAACAGGAAAAAACTCATCAAGAGCCTCCGCCTCCTCAATCAGCTGAAGATCTCGGATATCCGTCCCGAATGGATGATCCTGGAAGTGCTCCCGGTGACCCCGGCCGACCTGAGGCCCCTTGTGCCCCTGGACGGCGGGAAGTTTGCCACATCTGACCTGAATGACCTCTACCGGCGTGTCATCCACAGAAACAACAGGCTGAAAAAGCTCATCGACCTCAATGCCCCGGAGATCATTCTGAAAAACGAGAAAAGGATGCTCCAGGAAGCCGTGGACGCCCTCTTTGACAACGGACGGCGCAACCGTCCCGTCACAGGGACCGGAAACCGGCCCCTGAAATCTCTTTCGGATATGCTGAAGGGGAAAAACGGGCGCTTCCGTCAGAATCTTCTTGGAAAACGCGTGGACTACTCCGGGCGCTCGGTCATCGTCGTTGATCCCAAACTTCGCCTGGACCAGTGCGGTATCCCCAAGCAGATGGCCATCGAACTCTTCAAGCCCTTCCTGCTCAACAGGATCGAAGAGAACATGGTGGACACTCTCAAAGGGGCCCGGAAGATCCTGGAAAAGGCTTCCCCCGAAGTCTGGCAGTACCTGGATGAGATCATCAAAGACCATCCGGTTCTGCTGAACCGTGCCCCCACGCTTCACCGTTTGAGTATTCAGGCCTTTATGCCCCAGCTGGTGGAAGGGAAAGCCATTAAGATCCACCCCCTGGTCTGTACAGCTTTTAACGCCGACTTCGACGGAGACCAGATGGGTGTCCATCTTCCCCTTTCCCTGGAAGCTCAGATCGAAGCCCGCATGCTTATGCTTTCCAAGTATAATATCCTGTCACCGGCCCACGGAAAACCCCTGGCGACGCCCACCAAAGATATGGTGCTGGGCCTCTACTACCTCACGAAGGAGCGCAAAGGAGCTCCCGGCGAAGGGAAGATCTTCAGTTCCGTGGATGAGGTCATCGTGGCCCATCACAATAAGAAGATCGGGCTCCATGCGCGGATCAAGCTCATGGGGACCAATAAGATCAAAGAGAAGGCCGACTGGTCGGAGAAAGAGGTCCGGAATGTGGAGAAGTGGAGAGACTACACCACAGTGGGACGCGCCCTCTTCAATTTTGAGGTGCTTCCTGCGGGATTCCGTTATGTGAACCTTCTCATGAATAAAAAGAATATTGAAAAGACCATCGCCGATATCGTGAAAGAAGTGGGTAATGAATCAGCTGTGGAGACGTTGGACCGGATGAAGGCAACGGGATTTGCTTATGCCACGCTCTCAGGGACCACCTTCGCGTCTGACGACCTGCTGACCCCTGAGATCAAAAAAGAGATGATCGACAAGACCACTGAACAGGTGGATAAATACTGGAACCAGTACCGGAAGGGGATCATCACCGAGACAGAGCGTTACAACATGGTCATCAACGCCTGGACCCATACAACGGAGCAGGTGGCTGATGAGATGATCACAAAGATGAAGAATGACAAAGGCGGGTTCAACCCGGTCTTCATGATGATGGATTCCGGAGCCCGGGGATCCCGGACCCAGATCACACAGCTGGCCGGAATGCGAGGACTCATGGCCAAACCCCAGAAGACACTCACGGGAAGCGTGGGTGAGATCATCGAGCAGCCGATCACGGCGAACTTCCGTGAAGGGCTTAATGTCCTCCAGTATTTCATCTCCACACACGGGGCCCGTAAGGGACTGGCGGATACCGCCCTGAAGACAGCCGACGCGGGTTACCTCACAAGGAAACTTGTGGATGTGGCCCAGGAAGTGATCGTCAAGGAAGAGGATTGCGGGACCCTGCGCGGCCTGAAAGTAGGCCATCTCAAAGACGGGGAAGAGATCATCATCCCCATCTCTGAAAGGATCCGCGGCCGTGTCTCTCTCTATGATGTCTCCGACCCGGATAATCCCGACCAGGTGCTCGTCCAGGCCAATGAGGTCATCACCGAAGACCTGGCCAAAAGGATCGAAGACAAGGGAATCGAATACATCTATGTCCGTTCTGTGCTGACCTGTGATTCAAAGACAGGAACCTGCGCGAAATGCTACGGTGTCAACCTCGGAACCGGACGTCCCGCAGAAGTCGGGGATGCCGTGGGGGTCATTGCGGCCCAGTCCATCGGCGAGCCCGGCACCCAGCTCACATTGCGGACCTTCCATATCGGCGGGACAGCCTCCCGTATCATCGAACAGTCTGAAGTCAAAAGCAAGTTTGAGGGGATCATCCGTATCGAAGGGCTGAAGTTCATCGAAAACAGAAACGGCGATAAAGTGGTGATCAACCGTTCCGGAAAGATCTTTGTCATCGATGCCGAAGGAAAAGAACGGTCAAAATATGACGTCCCCTATGCAGCGATGATGAAAGTCAATGACGGTGACGAGATCAAAGCCGGCGACATCATCTTTGAGTGGGATCCCTTTATCCGTCCCATCGTTGCGGAAAAAGAGGGGAAGATCAAGTTTGACAACCTTATTGAAGGAAAGACGGTGGAAGAGGTCCTTGATTCATCAACAGCGACCATCCAGAGAGTCATCATCGAAGACAAGACAAAGAAACTTCATCCCAGGGTCATCATCGAAGGAAAAGAGAACGCGAAAAACGAAGAAGAGGAAGGGCGCAGCCTCTACTACCTTCCCACAGGCGCTTATCTCATCGTCAATGAGAACGACGAGGTCAAGCCCGGAGATATGCTGGCCAAGATGCCCAGGCAGATCGGCAAGACCCGTGACATCACAGGAGGCCTGCCGCGCATCACTGAGCTTTTTGAAGCCCGCAAGCCTGATGACACATCGATCATCTCCGAGATCGACGGTGTGGTGGAATACGGAAAGATCGTCCACGGGTACCGGATCCTCATCGTCAAAAACGAATTCGGTGACGAAAAACGGTATAAAGTCCCCCTGGGAAAACAGATCCTCGTCAATCCCGAAGACCGTGTGGAAGCGGGAGAGGCCCTCACATCCGGGAATGTGAATCCCCATGATATCCTCAAAGTCAAAGGGCTGGACGACGTCCGGGAATATCTCCTCAACGAGATCCAGGAAGTCTACCGTATCCAGGGCGTCGAGATCAATGACAAGCATCTGGAGATCATCATCCGCCAGATGACAAGAAAGGTCAAGATCAAGGATCCCGGCGATTCCCTCTTCATGCCCCAGGAGTTCATTGACCACAATGTCTATATGGGAGAGAACGAACACCTGATCAGCCAGGGGAAAGAGCCCGCCCAGGCGGAGCCCATCCTCCTCGGGATCACCAAAGCCGCCCTGAACACCGACTCCTTCCTCTCATCGGCATCGTTCCAGGAGACAAACCGGATCCTCACCGATGCTGCGCTTGAAGGGAAATACGACACCCTCGAAGGGCTGAAGGAAAACATCATCATCGGGCACCTGATCCCCGCGGGGACCTGTGCCAAAGAGTATAAATATATCGATTCCATGGTGGTGAACGGAATCACCGATGCCCTGGAGATCGACGTGGAAGACGAAGAATAGAGAGATTTCCGCCCTGAAAGGAGAGACTTTCAGGGCGCCTGCATCTTTTCAGATGGTATTTTCAGGCGAAAGAGGCTTTTTTTGTCTGAATTATCTTGACAGTGCAGGGTGAGGTTGGTAATATTTGTGCACGAATTAAAAAGGAGGACATAGGAGTATGCCTACGATAAACCAGCTAGTGCGTAAAGGGCGAAAGAAAATCGTCAAAAAGAGCAAATCTCCTGCCATGCAGGGGAATCCCCAAAAAAGAGGGGTCTGCACGAGGGTGACCACACAGACACCTAAAAAGCCAAACTCCGCTTTACGTAAGATCGCCAGGGTCAAGCTGAGCAACCAGTTTGAAGTGACTGCTTATATTCCCGGGGAAGGCCATAACCTGCAGGAGCATTCCATCGTCTTGATCCGCGGAGGCCGAGTCAGAGACTTGCCCGGTGTGCGTTATCATATTGTGAGAGGGGCTTTGGATACCGCCGGAGTCGACGGACGTATGCAGGGCCGGTCCAAATACGGGACCAAAAGACCCAAAAAATAAAACGGAGGGAAAGACATATGCCTAGGAGAGGAATCCGTAAAAAGATCGAAAAAAAATACGACAATTATGAGCAGATGGTCGTCGAGAAGACCATCAACAAACTCATGTGGGAAGGCAAGAAGAGCGTCGCCCGCAATATCTTTGAATCCGCGATGGTTGAGATCCGCGAACGGACCGGCGAAGACGGACTGACCATGTTCAGAAAAGCCATCGAAGCACTCAAACCTGAACTGGAAGTCAAGTCCCGCCGTGTGGGAGGAGCCAACTACCAGGTTCCCATTCCCGTCCGTCCCGAAAGAAAGCTTTCGCTGGCTATTCGTTGGCTGGTCAACTATTCCCGCGACCGCAAAGACGAGTATGCCATGTATAAGCGCTTTGCCAAAGAGATCATTGACGCTGTGAACGGACAGGGCGGAGCGGCCAAGAAAAAAGATGATACACATAAAATGGCTGAAGCCAACAAGGCTTTTGCTCATTTTCGGTATTAGTCGGGAGGCATTGTGGCAAGAGAGATACCGCTTAACAGACAGCGAAATATCGGCATCATGGCGCACATCGATGCCGGAAAGACGACGACCACAGAGCGGATTCTGTACTATACCGGCGTGACCCACAAGATCGGTGAGGTCCATGACGGAAATGCCGAGATGGACTGGATGGAACAGGAGAGAGAGCGCGGGATCACCATCACGTCAGCTTCCACCACCTGCTTCTGGAAGGATCACCGGGTCAGTATAATAGATACGCCAGGCCATGTTGACTTCACGGTTGAAGTGGAGCGCTCCCTGAGAGTCCTCGACGGTGCCGTGGGGGTCTTCTGTGCCGTTTCCGGCGTACAGCCCCAGTCTGAAACAGTCTGGAGACAGGCTGACAAGTACAGTGTTCCCCGGCTGGTCTTCATCAATAAGATGGACCGGACCGGAGCTAATTTTCTGAGTGCTGTGGACGAGATCAAGGACAAGCTCGCCGCCAATCCCATCCCTGTTCAATGCCCCATCGGTTCGGAAGACTCGTTCCGGGGCGTTGTGGACCTTTTTACCATGAAAGCCCTGATCTGGGAAGGGGATGACCTGGGGGCGCAGTACCGTGAAGAGGAGATCCCTGAAGAGGTCAGGGAGGAAGCCGAGATGTATCATGCCCATCTTATGGAGACTCTGGCTGAACATGACGAACATGTCATGGAGCGCTACCTGGAAGGGGAAGAGGTCTCTGTGGAGGAGTATAAGGCTGTCCTGAGAAAACTGACCATCAACAATGAGGCGGTCCCCGTCCTGTGCGGAACGGCGTTCAAGAATAAAGGGATCCAGCCTCTGCTGGATGCTGTGGTCGATTATATGCCCTCTCCGCTGGACATCCCTCCCGTAGAGGGGAAAAATCCCAAGACAGACAAGTGGGAAGACCGTCCTGCAGATGACAATGCTCCCTTTTCCGCCCTGGCTTTTAAGATCATGGTGGACCCCTTTGTGGGCAAACTCGTCTATGCCCGGGTCTACTCGGGAATGCTGAAAAAAGGCAGCTACGTCTATAATGTCAATAAAGGGAGAAAAGAGCGTATCGGCCGTATCCTTCAGATGCATGCCAATAAGCGCCAGGAGCGTGAGGAGCTCTATGCGGGAGACATCGCCGCTTTTGTGGGGATGAAGGATGTCTCTACGGGCGATACCATCACTGATATGAATCATCATGTTATTCTGGAAGCCATGGAGTTCCCGGAGCCGGTCATCTCCGTTGCCATCGAACCCAAAAGCAAGGCCGACCAGGAGAAGCTCGGGAATGCCATCCAGAAGCTTTCTGATGAAGATCCCACATTCAAGACCTATGTGGACCATGAGACAGGGCAGACTATTATCTCCGGTATGGGCGAGCTTCATCTTGAGATCCTGGTGGACAGGATGAAGAGAGAGTACAACGTTGAAGCGAATATCGGAAAGCCCCAGGTCGCTTACCGGGAAAGTATCCGGAAAAAAGTCAAAGTGGAAGGGAAATATATCCGTCAGTCGGGCGGGCGCGGCCAGTACGGGCATTGTGTCCTGGAGCTTGAGCCTCTCTCCCGCGGGATGGGTTTCGAGTTTGCCGACAAGACTGTGGGCGGAGTCATTCCCAAAGAGTATATCCCTGCAGTGGAAAAGGGTGTCAAGGAAGCGATGATCAGCGGCACCATGGCCGGGTTCCCCGTCGTGGATGTCAAGGTCACCGTTCTGGACGGGTCTTATCATGAGGTGGATTCATCGGAAATGGCTTTTTCCATCGCCGGGTCCATTGCTTTTAAAGACGGCTTTAAAAGTGCCTCTCCCGTCCTGCTGGAGCCCATTGTCGAAGTGGAAGTCACCACTCCCGAAGATTATATGGGAGATATCATAAGCGATATCAACAGCCGCCGGGGCAGCATCAAAGGCATGGAGCACAAGGGCAGCACACAGATCATCACATCTGAAGTCCCCCTGTCAGAGATGTTCGGGTATGCCACGACTATGCGGTCGCTGACGCAGGGACGGGCAAGCTACAGCATGCAGTTTGCCTATTATGATGAAGTTCCTTCTAACATTGCTGAAGATATTGTCAGTTGACAGAGGAGGTAAGTAGTAATGGCCAAAGAAAAGTTTGTACGCAGTAAACCACATGTGAACGTCGGCACCATCGGCCACGTGGACCACGGAAAGACAACTTTGACCAGTGCCATGACAAAAGTTCTGGCGTCCCGGAATCTGGCCACAGCCATGGAATTCGATGCCATAGACAAAGCGCCCGAAGAGAGGGAGCGTGGGATCACCATCGCGACCGCTCACGTTGAGTACCAGTCTGAGACCAGGCATTATGCCCACGTTGACTGTCCGGGCCATGCCGATTACGTGAAGAACATGATCACCGGCGCCGCCCAGATGGACGGAGCGATCCTGGTGGTCAGCGCCGCTGACGGCCCCATGCCCCAGACCAGGGAGCATATCCTTCTGGCCCGTCAGGTGGGTGTCCCCTACATCATCGTCTTCCTGAACAAGGTGGACATGGTGGATGACGAAGAGCTTCTGGAGCTCGTCGAGATGGAAGTCCGTGACCTGCTGAGCTCTTACGAGTTCCCGGGCGACGACATCCCCGTTATCCGCGGAAGCGCCCTCAAGGCTCTTCAGTGCGGGTGCGGAAAAGACGATTGCACAGCCTGTCATCCTGTCATGGAGCTCATCAACGCTCTTGACACCTACATCCCCGAACCTGAGCGCGAAGTGGACAAGCCTTTCCTCATGCCCATCGAGGACGTCTTCTCCATCACAGGGCGCGGGACCGTTGTCACCGGCCGTGTGGAGCGCGGGAAGATCAAGACCAGTGAAGAAGTCCAGCTCATCGGTATCCGCGAGGATATCCAGAAGAGCGTTGTCACCGGTGTGGAGATGTTCAAGAAGATCCTGGACGAAGGCCAGGCGGGCGACAACGTCGGCCTCCTTCTGAGAGGGATCGCCAAGGAAGACGTGGAGCGCGGCATGGTCGTCGCGAAACCGGGTTCCATCACACCGCACAAGAAGTTCAAGGGCGAAGTTTACGTATTGAAGAAAGAAGAAGGCGGACGTCACACCCCGTTCTTCAGCGGGTACAGGCCCCAGTTCTACTTCAGGACGACGGACATCACCGGGACACTGAACCTGCCCGAAGGCGTCGAGATGTGTATGCCCGGGGATAACGTGACCGTGACCGTTGAAATGATTCATCCCGTAGCTCTGGAGCAGGGACTGCGTTTTGCTATCAGAGAAGGCGGAAGGACAGTAGGAGCCGG
>CAZNOX010000022.1:0-14546 GCA_964574875.1 uncultured bacterium
TGCTGGTCCTCCTCTTTCTCCCCTATATCTCCCATTTCCGGTTTAAAAAAAAGGGCGCCTGAAGCGCCCCTGAACGAATCACAGCCCTCTTGTCCCTCTACAGGAGGGTATATCCGGGCCTGATAATGGTCTGATCCCGTCTGGGCCCTACAGAGACGATGGAAACGGGGACATTGAGATACTCTTCGATAAAAGCGATATAGGACCTGGCTTCTTCGGGCAGGTCTTCAAAGTTTTTGACCTCGGTGATGGCCTTCTGCCATCCGCTGAATGTCTTGAAGACAGGCTTGAGCTCTCCCAGGGAGAGGATGAACGGGGAAAACTCTTCGATCTCAGCCCCCCCCAGCGTGTATCCCGTGGCCACCTGGATCGTCTCAAAGGAATCCAGGACATCCAGGCGGGTGAGCGCGATGGAGGTGATCCCGTTGATCCGGACGGCATATTTGAGCATGAGCAGGTCAAGCCAGCCACAGCGCCGGGGCCGCCCCGTGGATGCGCCGTACTCTCCGGCGATATCCCTGATCCGCTGCCCGGTCTCGCCGGTGAGTTCCGTGGGGAACATCCCCTCTCCCACGCGGGTGGTGTAGGCCTTGACGATCCCCAGGATCTCTTCCAGGCGTTTCGGGGCCACACCCGATCCGGTGACTGCTCCGCCGATGGTGGTGCTGGACGAAGTGACAAAAGGGTAGGTCCCGAAATCGATATCCAGGCAGGTGGCCTGGGCCCCTTCAAAGAGGACTTTTTTATTATTATCTAAAAAGTCGTTGATCAGGTAGGAGACATCATAGACGAAATCGTCCAGGCGCCGTCCGTAATCGGCATACTCTTCAAAAAGCTCGTCATAGGAGAAGGGCTCTCCTCCGTAGATCTTGGTGATGAGGTCGTTTTTCAGCTCCAACGCGTAACGCAGGCGTTTGGACAAGCGCTCCTCATCGATGAGGTCCATGACACGGATCCCGATCCGGGCCATCTTGTCTTCGTAGCAGGGACCGATCCCCCGTTTGGTGGTCCCCACCTTCCCGTCTGATTTGCGCATCTCCTGAAGCTCATCCAGGCGTTTATGATAAGGCATGACCACATGGGCCAGGGGAGAGATCTTCAGGTTTTCGGGAGAGACGGAAAAGCCGTGATCTTCCAGGGTGTTGATCTCATCCATGAGGATGTCGGGATCCAGGACCACTCCGTTGCCGATGGCCACGATACATTTCTCATGGAGGATCCCTGACGGAAGGAGATGGAAGACAAACTTGTCTTCTCCCACATAGATGGTATGCCCTGCATTGGCTCCACCCTGAAAACGCACCACCAGGTCAGCGCGCTCGGCAAGCTGGTCGACGATCTTTCCTTTTCCCTCGTCGCCCCACTGAGTTCCCACCACAACTAATGACGGCATGTGTTACCTCCTCATTTCTGCAAGAATTGCTCCAAAAGGGACAAAAAGTCCTGAATCCCGCGTTTTTTCAGCGCTGAAAAGAAGAGATAATGCTCCTCTCCCACACTGGCATCGAGTTCTTTGCGTCTTTGGGCCCGCAGGCTCTGATTCAGCTTGTCCACTTTATTGGCAATGATAAAAAAAGGAATCCCCTTTCCGGCGCAATAAGCGGTCATCTGAGCATCCAGCTCGGTCATTCCCACTTTCACATCGGTGATGATGATCACCAGTTTGAGCCGGGGGGAAAAATTAAAATACTTGTCGATGGTCTTTTTCCAGGATTCCCTGTGGGCCTTGGATGTTTTGGCAAATCCGTAACCGGGGAGGTCTGTGAAGATAAAGTCGGCATTGACCACAAAATAGTTGACCGTCTGGGTCTTTCCGGGTTTTGAGCTCACATGGGCGATCTGTTTACGTCCCAGGACGGCATTGATGAAGGAGGATTTCCCCGAATTGGACCGTCCCACCACGGCGATCTCGGGAAGGCCCCAGTCGGGGACCTTGCCGGTGCCGGCATAGGAGGTCAGGAATTCAACAGACTGAATATCCATCAGGCTGATTCTTCTTCCTTTTTGTCGTAAAAGAATTCAGGAGCGCTCTTCCCGTCTACGGTCTTTTCATCGATGACGCATCGGCTCAGGCCTTCCATCTCAGGCAGGTCATACATGAGGTCCAGCATGAGGCTTTCCATGATGGAACGCAGCCCACGGGCTCCCAACCCCTTCTCCATGGCCTTTTTCGCCACAAGGCTGAGGCTTTCGGGGGTAAACTCAAGGTCCACCTTCTCCATCTCGAAAAATTTCTGATACTGCTTGGTGAGGGCATTTTTAGGTTCTGTGAGGATCTTCACCAGAGCCTCTTCATCCAGGGGATCCAGAACCGAGACAACAGGGATCCGGCCCACGATCTCAGGGATGAGGCCGTATTTGATGAGGTCTTCAGCTTCCACCTGTTTCAAGAACTGCTGCTCGCCGGGCAGGGTCACTTTCCCTTCGCGCATGAAGCCCACGGTCTTTTTCCCCAACCTGCGGGAGACGATCTTGTCCAGGCCGTCGAAGGCTCCTCCGCAGATAAAGAGAATATTGGTGGTATCCATGGGGATGAACTGCTGGTAGGGGTGCTTACGCCCTCCCTGGGGCGGGATATTGGCCACGGTCCCCTCGATGATCTTGAGGAGAGCCTGCTGGACCCCTTCCCCGGAGACATCCCGTGTGATGGAGGGATTTTCTGATTTTCGGCTGATCTTGTCCAGTTCGTCGATATAGATGATGCCCCTCTGGGCTTTTTCCAGGTCGAAATCGGCTTCACGGAGGAGGCGAAGGAGAATGTTCTCCACGTCTTCCCCCACATAGCCCGCTTCAGTGAGAGTGGTGGCATCGGCGATGGCAAAGGGGACATCCAGGATCCCCGCCAGTGTCCTGGCTAAAAGGGTCTTTCCCGAGCCCGTGGGCCCTAAGAGAAGGATGTTGCTCTTTTCCAGTTCGATGTCTTTTTTGGGCTCATTATGCTTGATCCGTTTGTAATGGTTGTAGACGGCGACGGAGAGGACCTTCTTGGCATCTTCCTGGCCCACCACATACTGGTCCAGGGCCTCCTTGATCTCACGGGGCTTCACCAGGCTGATGGCTTCGTCTTCCTTACGCTTGATCTGGGCCTGTCCCGCTTCTTCGACCTCCTCGAACTCATAGAGCATGTCTCCGAGCTCCTCCACGCATTCATTACAGATATGCGTACGGGGGTCGATCTTGGAACGGAACATCCGCTCCACGGCATCCACAGGGTTCCCGCAAAAGGAACATCTGATTTCCTGATCCATTCTTCTCCTAACGTTTATTGATAATATCGTCGATGATCTTGTACTGTTTTGCCTCTTCTGCTGAGAGGAAATGATCCCGTTCCGTGTCTTTCTGGATCTGCTTCAGGGTCTGTCCTGTATGCTTGGCGAGAATATCGTTGAGCAGGTCCTTGATCTTCAGGATCTCCCTGGCATGGATCTCGATATCGCTGGCCTGGCCTTCCACGCCGCCCAGGGGCTGATGGATCATCACGCGGGAATGGGGCAGGGCAAAGCGTTTCCCCGGGCTTCCCGATGCCAGAAGAAGGGCCGCCATGCTCGCCGCCTGTCCGATACAGATGGTGGAGATGGGGGGTTTCACAAACTGCATGGTGTCATAGATCGCCAGGCCGGACGTCACGATCCCGCCGGGAGAGTTGATATAGAGAAAGATCTCCTTGTCAGGGTCTTCAGCTTCCAGAAAAAGCAGCTGGGCGATGATGGCATTGGCCACGTAGTCGTCAATGGGCGACCCGATGAAGATGATGCGGTCTTTTAAAAGACGGGAGTAGATATCATACGCCCGTTCCCCTTTACTGGTCTCTTCGATGACAATAGGAGTGAGATTCATAAAACCTCCTTAGGCTTTTTCCGGTTTCTTTGTTTCGCTGCTCTTTGTTGCTGTCTTTTTCGCAGCTGTTGTCTTGGTGTCTGTCTTGGCTGTGCTCTTCTTCGCAGTCGTCGTCTTGGCGGCTGTGCTCTTTGCAGCAGACGGCTTTTTCGCCGCGGGTTTGGCTGCAGAGTCCTTTGTTTCCGTCTGAGCGCCTGAAGCGGCTTTCCCGGGCGCATCCTTTTTATTCTCGACTCTTTCTATGATTTTGTCAAGGGCGCTCTTTTCCCAGAGGTCGTAGGCCATCTTGTTGAGCATGCCGTTTTCTTCGAGCATCTTGGCTGTCGCCTGAACATCTTTTCCGAAATAGAGAGAGAATTTTGCGATCTCTTCCTGCAGTTTCTGAGAGATGTCGATCTTCTCTTCGGAATCGATCTTGTGGAGGAGGAAATAGCCGCGCACGGAATCCTCAGCCTGGCTTTTCAGCTCCTCTTCTTTGGCTTCGGGGTTGTTTGTCTTCAGAGATTCCAGCTCATCGTCCACCAATTTCCCCGGAAGAGGGAAGTCCTTGTTCTTTTTCAGGAGTTGGGCAAAGACGTCCTTGCGGAGTTCGTTTTTCGCCGCATCCTCTTTGGCCTCTTTCAGGTTGGTCTCGATGCGCTCTTTCAGGGCAGCGACACTCTCCAGCCCGGAGACTTCCTTGGCCAGCTCATCGGTGAGTTCGGGATATTTCTTCTCCACGATGGAGCGCACCTTGACGGTGAAGTAGGCTTTGGCGCCGGCCAGATGCTTGGCGTGATACTCTTCAGGGAAGGTGACATCCACACGTTTCTCTTCCCCGGCTTTCATTCCGGGAAGATTGTCGTCCAGGTCCTTGATGAAGTTTCCCATGCCGGCTTCCAGGAGATAGTTCTCTGCTTTTCCGCCTTCGATGGGTGTCCCGTCTTCTAAAAAGCCTTCAAAATCGAGATAGATATGATCACCCTTTTCAACGCTCTTCTCTTTGTCTTTGATCTCTTCATAGGTGACTTTCTGCTCCAGGATCCCCTGGATCTCCTTGTCGATCTCATCTTTGGTCACTTTTTCTGTTTTGAGGTCGGCTTTGATCCCGGTGGTCTTGATCTCCCCGATCTCGGGCTGAGCAAAGACATCGAAAGTGACCTGCAGATCATCTTCCATCTTCACGTCTTTCACTTCGGGTTCTGTTGCAGCCTGGATCTTTTCGTCTTTCATGGCCTGGTCGATCATCTTGGGCAGAAGGTCGTTGGCGGCTTCGCTTCTGATGCTCTCGCCGTAGCTCTTCTCCACCATGGAGAGAGGAGCCTTCCCTTTCCGGAAGCCTTTTATCTGCATTGTGTTGGAGTAGTAGGCAAGTTTGTTCTTGTAAGCCTTCTGGAACTCTTTTTTCTCCAAAGTCACGTCAAATGTGTATCCCAGGCGGCCCAGTTCATTCTTCTTGATTTCTAATTTCATAGGTCTCATTCCCCCTTACATCGTTAACAAAAGATTCCTTTCGAAACAGCATAGATACGAGAGGGGGGACTCGAACCCCCACACCGAAGGTACCAGATCCTAAGTCTGGCGCGTCTGCCAATTCCGCCACTCTCGCATACCCGGAGTATGATAATGAAGAATGAGAGGAGTGTCAAGGAAATAAGCCCCTCCCGAAATTGCTTAACTTGCAGAATATCAACGTTTTATTAATTTAAAAAGGAAAAAAGGGACCCCCACGGCCGCCGTCAGGACGCCTACGGGAAGCTCTGCCGGGTAAAAGAGGGTCCGCGCCAGAGTATCAGTGAACGCCAGAAAAAGGCCTCCCCCGGCAAGGGAGAGAAGAAAGAGGCGTCGATGGCCCCAGGGGAAGAAGAGCTTGGCCAGATGAGGGATAATGATCCCCACAAAACCGATGGGCCCGGCCAGGGAGACGGCTCCGGCAATAAAGAGAGAGGTCCAGACAAACAGCCATGTGCGCGTCTTCTTCACGGAAACGCCTTTGCCCAAGGCCAGCTCCTCCCCCAGCCGGAGGATATCCAGATGTCCGGCAAAGAGAAGCGTCATGATAGAGATCCCTGCATAGAAGGGCAGAAGGATGAGCAGGTCTTTAAACCCATAGACATCGATTCCTCCCATCATCCAGCGCAGGGAGAGAGCCAGGTCCCCTGCCGGGGAGAGATACTGGAGAAAAAGGATCACCGCCCCGAAGAAAAAGTTCACGGCGATTCCGGCCAGGAGAATCGTGGAGACCGACCCGTGGGGCACCCGGGAGGCGACGGCCAGGACCAGGAGCACAGAGACCAGGGCTCCGCCAAAGGCAAAGAGGGCTGTGGCCCCGGGAAAGAGGAGTTTGAGGGTAATCCCCAGAAGCGCTCCGCAGGACGCTCCCGATGCGATGCCCAGAGTAAAGGGAGAGGCCAGGTCATTTTTGAAAATGGACTGGAAGATAAGCCCGCCTGACGCCAGGATCCCTCCCACGAGGAAGGCAGCCAGGACGCGGGGGATGCGCAGCCCCCAGAGAAGCGCCCATTGGCTGTGTCCCGGAGTCCAGAACGCAGCAAACGACAGAAAGCGGCCCCCGGCCAGCGCCAGAAGCGCCAGAAAGAGAAGAAGCAGCGCAAGAGAACCGATGAGCAAGATCTTCTTTTTCATCTCTTCTCCTCGGCGGGATAGACGAAATAGCGCTTGTCATGATGCATGACATTGAAATGCATCTCATAAAGGGTATCGATGACCCCTTTGCGGGCCATCTCATCGGGATCTCCGTCAAAAAGAAGGCGCCCCTCTTTCAGGGCCACGACCCTCATGGCATAATTGAGGGCATACTCGATAAAGTGGGTCACCAAAAGGATGGTCTTCCCGGCTTCCTGCTGGATCCTGCGGAGCAGCCCGAAGATCTCGATCCTGTGGTTGGGATCCAGAAAGGCTGTGGGCTCGTCCAGCATGATGAGCGGTGTCTCCTGGACCAGGGCCGAGGCGATCATGACCCGCTGGAGTTCTCCCCCGCTGAGCGTGTCCAAAGTCCGCGAGAGGAGTTCACGGCAGTCTAAAAGGGCGGCTGTCTCATCAATGATCCGGTAGTCCTCCTGTCCGTAGGACGATAAAAAACTCTTTTTGGGAAACCGTGAAAAGAGAAGAAAATGGCGCACTTCCAGAGCGGGCAATGTCTCTTTGATCTGGGGAATATAACTCACAAGAGAGGCCAGGCGTTTTCGGGGTGTCCCCTCTACGGCTTCATTACACAAAGAAAGAGCCTCCGCACGCGAAGGAAGGATCCCTGTGAGGGCACGCAGCAATGTGGTCTTCCCCGATCCGTTGGGGCCTACCACAGCCAGAAGGCCGGGTTCTATAACAGAAAGATCCACCCCTTTCAGGATGGCTGCAGTATTGATCTCCACGAAAAGAGACCGGGCTTCAATCAGCATAGATCATTTCCTTCAGGGCATGAGCCAGGGGGATCACCGCAGTGGAGGGTTCTACTCTCAAGTCAGCGGGGACTTCACGGACCTTTCCGTTCCTCACGGCTCTGAGAAAAGGCGCTCCCGATTCCCAGTCCTTTTTGAGCGCTTCAGCCCCCACGGCGCGCACCAGGTCGGGAAGGATCTCGATGATGAGATCAGGATCCATGGCAGCGATTCCCTCCACACTGAAGCGGGGATAGGCCAGGGGGCCTTCATAGGCGTTCTCCGCTCCCAGGTTCTCCAGGAGTTCACTGAGAAAGTCACCGTGCCCCACGGCATAGATATTTTTTAACGAGCCCGGCTCCCGTCCCACGATGAGAAGGACACGGGGGGGAGAATCCGGGACGGCTGTATTCCGTTCAAGCCTCAGCAGAAGGCTTCCGATCTCACGGACTTGATCTGCGGCCTCGGCCTCCCGGCCGAAGAGCTCCCCCAGCCGATAGAGACTGTCATAGATGTCACCCATGGTCTCATGGGAAAAAGCCAGATACGAGATCCCGGCCTCTTTGAGAAACGTGATGAGCCCCTGCTGCTCCTGATAGACAAGGACCATGTCGGGTTTCAAACGCAGGATCTCCTCCTTGGAAGGAGAGAGCGTCTTTCCGATCCGCGGAGGTTCAGGGAGTCCTGATTCCCAGACGCAAAAATCGCTGATCCCCACCAGGGCGTCCTCAGCATGAAGGGCCTGGACAAGGTCCGTGAGAGACGGAGCCACAGAGACCACCCTTCGGGGAGCCTCAGCCCATACGGTTGTGGCCGTCAGGATAAATAAAAGGAGAAGAAGACTCTTTCTCATGGCCTGCTTTCTTTTCGGATCCTTTCGGCCGCGCTCTCTGCCTCAGCAAGGATCTTTTCGGCATCCAGAGTGAAATACTCTCCCTTACGGTAGAGAAGCCTGCCCGATGCATAGACCTCTTCCACCTGTTCCCGGCCTGCCGTGTAGGCCAGATGGGAGACGGGATGGTAAAGGGGGCGCATGGCCGGAGCGGAGGTGTCGATGACGATAAAATCGGCGAATTTCCCCATCTCCAGGCTTCCCGTGATGTCGTCCATCCCCAGGGCGCGGGCCCCGTTGATGGTGGCCATCTCCAGGGCTTCATAGGCCGGGACGAGTTCAGGGTCTTCCTGAAGGCCTTTGGACAGCAGGGCCGCCAGGCGGATCTCCCGGAAGAGGTCCAGGCTGTTGTTACTGGCAGCGCCGTCTGTTCCCAGGGCCACGGTGAGGCCGTGTTTCAGCATGAGATGGAGAGGCGCCGTTCCGCTTCCCAGCTTCAGGTTGCTCGTGGGATTGTGCGCGACCTTGACTTTCCGGTGATGGAAGATGTCCATATCCTCTTCACTGATCCAGACGCAGTGGGCCGCCACCACATGGGAGTCCAGCACCCCCATCCGGTCCAGGTATCCGACGATGCTCTCCTCTTTTTTCTTCTCTTTGATGAGGTCCGCCTCTTTTCTGGTCTCAGCCACGTGGATGTGAAACGGCACGTGATGCTTTTCCGAAAGGTGATAGGCTTTCTTCAACAGATCGGATGAGCAGGTGTAGGGGGCATGGGCGCAGATGGAGATCCGCACCTGATCGTCTTCTTCCCACTTCTCTGCCAGGGCGGTGAGTTTTTCGATCCCCTCCTGGGGTGTCTTGGCCTCGGGCGTGGGGAAGTCGATGAGCCCCTGTCCCAGGAGAGCCCGCATTCCGCTCTCTTTCACGGCGTGGGCCAGCACATCCTGGAAAAAGTACATGTCATTAAAGGCTGTGGTCCCCGAGGCGATCATCTCCAGGATCCCCAGGAGGCCTCCCCGGCGGATAAACTCGGGATCGATCATCTTGTTTTCCATGGGCCAGATATAGTCGCCCAGCCATTTATCCAGAGGCAGGTCGTCGGCCAGGCCCCGGAAAAGCACCATGGGGGTATGGGTATGGGCATTGATGAGCCCGGGCATGACGATCTTTCCCTCCAGGTCCCGCATGGGCTCTCTGGGATACATCTCTTTCAAGGTCTTCTCATCTCCCACATCGGCGATCTTCCCCTCTTTGATGAGGAGGGCTCCGGGAGAGTAGATATTCTTCTCTTCGTCCATGGTCACGATGGTCCCGTTATACAAAAGCATCAGGTCACCTCCGTTTTGATCTTTTTGGTGATATGATAGACTGATAAGGCCAGGATCAGGTTGATAACAGCAGCGATCCCCGCCAGGACAAGAAGCGGGGGCAGAAGGGCTATGGCATGTTCGGGCGAGACATGCAGGATCTTTGGCAATAACGCCGTAAACTTCTTCACCATGACCCACGTCCCCCCCAGGACAGCACCGAAGGTCACAAGGCCGTAGGCATACTCTCCGTAACACCAATGGAGAGCTCCGGGGATGAGAATGTGGAGGAGAAGAAGGCGGTCGCTTTTATCCATATTTTTTGACCAGTTCCATGAGGTAAGGGACCAGCTGTTTTTTACGCGACAGGATCCCCTTGAGAGAATAGACGCCCTCTTCGGCATACGGATAGCCGATCATATCTGTGAGCAGCGGGTCTCCTGCGATGATGAGATAGCTGTTCAAAGCGACGATATCGGTGACCATGAGAGCGCAGAAAAGCAACCCTTCCCTCTGCCGCCGTTCTTCCAGGCGGCGCTGCATCTCTTCCTTGCGCCGGAGAAGGTTCGGGGTGGAGATCACTTCTGCCTGGCTCACCGAAAAACGGATCTCCCCCGCCTGGTAATGTTTGAGATCGGCATCGAGGATCTCGTCACAGCTGCGTCCTTCCAGGCGTGAAGAGGCCTTCATGATCTCCCGGCCGAAGGCGTCCACAGAGAGGCCGCTGATCTTCGCCAGGGCTGCGGCTGCCGTGCGGTCTTCTTCCGTAGTGGTGGCCGACTGGAGGATGACCGTGTCCGAAAGGATCCCGGCCAGCAGCAGACCCGCGGTCTTCCCGTCAAGAGGGACCTCGTCCTGGAAGAATCGCGAAGCGATGAGTGTGGCTGTGGCCCCCACAGGCCTGTTGATAAAGGTAATGGGATCGTCAGTATGCATATTGCCCAGACGGTGGTGGTCGATGATCTCCCGGATCCGGTAGTGCTCTGCTCCTTCCACAGCCTGGCCCGATTCATTATGATCCACGAGGATCAGTTCGATATGGGGGTCTCTGAGGATATCCCCCTGGGAAAGAACCCCGATGAGACGGTTTTTATCGTCCACCACCGGAAGACAGCGGGAAACGGACTTGTTGAGCCGCTCTTTGATCTTCCGGATGGGGTCGCGCATCTTCACCGGTTCCAGGGTAAAGTCGGCGGCCTTCTCCACAGGAGAAGAGTACATGGCCAGCCATGAGGTCCGCGCTGTCCCGTAGGGAGAGACGAGGACCGACACTTTGTTTTTGCGCGCCTCGTCCACAAGATCGGCGTCCAGCGCTTTCCCCCCGGTAATGATGAGGATACGCACGCCCCGCTCGATGGAGAGGGCCTGGATGTCACGGCGGTTTCCCACGATGACCACGGCCTCATCCGCCTTCTCCTTGTCCAGAAAGGTGCTGAAGGCCTCCTTTTCCATGGCGGCCACAAGCATGCGGGACTCAAAGAGGTCCTCCTGCTCGCCTTTCAGGACCACTTCAGCCTGAAGAGCTTCAGCCAGGTAATTCAGGCTTGTGGGGATCTTTGTGATCCGTTCAGGAGTGATATACTGCATCATGTTCCGGGCAAAGGCGTTATAATGGAGCGCTCCCTTATAGGCCCCGTCGGAACCCACCACAGGGAGCATCTTGTGCCCGGTCTTTTCAAGCTCCTGTAACGCTTCCCAGAGAGAGGTGTCATCGCCCAGGGTATCGGCAGGAGCCGTCATATAAAATTCCACTTTTGGAATAAGGTCGTTGATGAATTCCGGAGCCGGGAGTGCAAGCTTGTTCAGAATATACTCTGTCTGGGGATTGAGCTTCCCGGCGCGGGCCGGGAGAAAAACCCCCTCTTCGGTCCGGCTCTTGAAGACGGCATAGGCCATGGCCGAAACCACAGAATCGGTGTCCGGGTTCCTGTGCCCGATGATATAGGTCACTTTCCCGCGGGTCATCCTCCTCCTGACGTCAAGACCACTTTGAAAAAGGTCTTTTTCCCCATCTTGATAAGACACTCTCTGTTGTCGTCAAAACAGGCCGCTGTCACGGCCATGGCAAAGTCACTGATTTTTTCTCCGTTGAAACTGACGCCCCCCTGTTTGATAAGCCTCTTGGCTTCTGACTTGGAGGGTGAAAAGCCGAGTTCTGCCAGAAACGACGCCGCATCCCAATTGCGCACTCTCAAGTCCTCTTCTGTGATCTCCGTTCCGGGAAGCGCCTCATTGCTGGCTCCGGCCCCGGCAAAGACAGCCTTGGTGGCTTCAAGGGCTTTCCGGGCTTCCTCTTCTCCGTGGGTGATCACAGTGGCTTCATAAGCCAGACGCTCCTTGGCATCGTTGATCCTGGAATCCGTCCACTCTTCCATCTCAGCGATCTCGTCCAGAGGAAGGAAGGTGAAGAGTTTGAGCAGCTTGATGACCTGGCTGTCCTCCACATTGCGCCAGAACTGGAAGAATTCGTAGGGAGAGAGCTTTTCAGCTGAAAGCCAGACAGCGCCTTTTTCGGTCTTGCCCATCTTCTTGCCGTCCGCTGTGGTGAGGAGCGGATAAGTAAAGGCGTGCACCTCTTTTCCTTCAAGACGCCGGACAAGGTCTTCACCGGCAAGGATATTCCCCCACTGGTCGTTTCCGCCCATCTGCAGCAGGCAGCCGTGGGAGCGGTAGAGGGTGAGGAAGTCGAAGGCCTGGAGGATCTGGTAGTTGAACTCGATGAAAGAGAGTCCCCGTTCCAGGCGCTGTTTATAAGCTTCGGCGGCGAGCATCCGGTTGACGCTGAAATGGCGGCCGATCTCACGCAGAAACTCAATATAGTTGAGGGGAAGGAGCCATCGGGCATTATCCAGAACCAGGCTTTTTCCCCCTTCGAGATCCAGGTAGCGGCCGATCTGGCGCTTCATGGCCTCTTTGTTGGCTTCGATCGTTTCGGCGGTGATCATCTGACGCATCTCCGTCTTGCCGCTGGGGTCTCCGATCATGGCCGTTCCCCCGCCTAAAAGAGCAATGGGTTTATGCCCGGCGCGCTCCATATGCATAAGCGCCATAATGGGAAGAAGATGGCCCACATGAAGCGATTCCCCGGTGGGGTCGAACCCGGTATAACAGACACGGGGTTCGTTTAAAAGCGCTTTGACAGCATCATCATCGGTCACATTTTCAATAAAGCCCCGTGCTTTGAGCGTATCATAAACATTCTGCATCATATCACCTCGCTGATTATGCCCTTATTGTAAATACAGGGTGGGTAAAGTCAAGGATTTAGAAAAGTCAAGCGCCTGCTGCGCCGAGGATTACTCTTTGCCCCAGATCCGTGTGTTCAGGTTAAAATCCTCCACAATTCCGATGACCAGTTTCAAAATCTCATAATAGGATTCCAGCGGAGCCGTATCCAGAAGAGAACGGCCCATGGAGGGCTCAAAGAGGTCCTTTGTCTGGGTCAGCGCTACAAACATGCTGTTGTCCAGAAAGGAGATGTACACAGGCTTTCCCGTCTTCTGACGAAAGGACAGGATCCGTTCCATGAGGTCAGGCGTCAGGATGTAGCGGGATTCCACCTGGTCCTGTCCGTAGACCACAAACTCCTTTTCAAAATCGACATTTTCCAGCTTGATGAGGTCTCCCCTCCCCTTATTCCACTTCTGCAGGGTATTTCCAAAGAGCGACCCGAAGATCTTTTCCGCCGTATCGGGAAGGACCAACGTCCGGGTCTTGAAGGGTTTGTTGAAATCGGCGATGATAAAGATCCCCCGGAAGATATCGTGCCACTGGGTGTGCCTGTTTCCTTTGCTGTCAGTGGTCTCTGTCTTGTACTGGGCCCTGATCTCCGAAAAATTGAGCTGTGTCTTCCCCACCATTCCCGAGACCATGTCTTCGCCCCGGTAGCGATCCGGTGTCCTGAGGAACAGGCCGCTGGCCATGAAGCGCGATTCGGGAATACAAAGGGCCGGGTTGTAGGAGAGCCCGGGATGAATGCGGTCGATAAGCCCCTTGATGATCTCGTTTTTATAAGCGTTTTTATACTCGCTGAGTGGTTTCTGCGCCAGGGCCACGGTGACTAATCCTCCGAGAAAGAAGAGGATCATGGGCGCCAGGAGCCATTTGACTTCCTGTTTTGTCAAAAACATGACAAGAAAGATCCCCCCGAAGATGAAAAGAGCGGTGAGGGGATTGAAATATTTCCGCTTGATGAAAAGGCGCTGTTCTTCGAGCCTTTCCAGGACGGGGGTGAGTGCCCCGTCCAGGAAAGGAGTCTTATTCTCTGTCTGTCCCATGATCAGCTGTTAAAGAGTTTTCCCACGTCGACGTTCTGTCGTTCTTCAGCAGGGATCACGAAGAGTTCACGCGGGGTAAAATGCTTCATGCCGGCGATGACACTGTTGGGAAAGATCTGAATCGCTGTATTGTATGTCGTGACAGCGGCATTGTATGCCCGGCGGGCTGCGGCGATCTGCTCCTCGATGTTGTTGAGCGACGCCTGGAGCTGCATGAAGTTCTCATTGGCTTTCAGCTGGGGATAATTTTCCACAGCCACCATAATGGAGCGCATGAGGCCTGTCATCTCCTGGTCCACTTTGGCCTGGGTATCCGGATCGCGGTTGGCCAGGGCTTTGGTGCGGAGTTCAGTGATCTTGGTGAGCGTCTCTTTTTCATGGGTCATGTAGGTCTTCACCGTGTTCACCAGGTTGGGAATCAGGTCGTAGCGTTTTTTCAGCATGGCATCAATGGACGCAAAGGCGTTATCCACCATATTGCGTTTATGGATCAGCCCGTTATAGATGATGATGGGGATGATCACAAAGAAGAAGACAAGAAGGCCGATGAGGAGTAGTGCTGGCATAATTTCTCCTTTTCTCAGAACTTGATCCCCACGTTGGCTGCAACACCCAGCCGCTGGGGCAGTTCATCCTGGTTCAGGGTAAAGCCGCTGTCACCGGAAGCCATCATGGCGGAAATATCGATATTGATCAGTGAAAAATCCAGCCCGAGGCCTGCCGTGTAGACAAGATCGGCATACTCCAGTTTGTCCCCGAGGTCGGGGGTAAACATCACACCGCTCCGGAAACGGGCAAAAAGGAAGCGCGCTTCGGCTCCCAGGCCGATATTCCGGATGTCTGAATAGTCGCCGTCCACCTTGGTGAGGTCGGCATCGGCTGTGACCGTGAGGAAGGAGACAGGGTCATAGGC
>CAZNOX010000023.1:0-11741 GCA_964574875.1 uncultured bacterium
CAAAGTGAACATGTGTTGAAGGGTGAGTGATGGGTATGAAGATCAATGCAGAAGAACTGAAAGATGTTCTCCAGCGTGAGCTGGAGGGATATAAGACAGAAGTCGATATTTCAGAAACAGGGTCTGTCATCGAAGTGGGAGACGGGATCGCCCGTATCTACGGAATAAAAAACGCCATGTCCATGGAACTGGTGGAGTTTGAAAGCGGTGTCATGGGCGTGGTGCTGAACCTGGAAGAAAACAGCGCAGGAGTGGTGATCTTCGGAGATACCCGCCTGATCAAAGAGGGGGACAAAGTCAGGACCACCGGGAATATCATGCAGACCAAGGTGGGAGAAGAGCTCCTGGGACGCATTGTCGACCCCCTGGCCAACCCTTTGGACGGGAAAGGGGAGCTGAAAAGCAGCGAGACCCTGCCTATTGACAAGATCGCCCCCGGGATCGTCTATCGCCAGCCTGTCAAAGAGCCTCTGCAGACAGGCATCAAAGCCATCGATTCCATGATCCCCATCGGACGCGGCCAGCGTGAACTCATCATCGGGGACAGGCAGACGGGAAAGACAGCCATCGCCGTGGATACCATCATCAATCAAAAAGACAAAAATGTGATCTGTATCTATGTGGCCATCGGGCAGAAACGCTCCACGGTGGCCCGTATTGTGGATACCCTGGAAAAATACGGGGCTATGGAGTATTCCATCATCGTTTCGGCTACGGCCAGTGACCCGGCTCCCCTTCAGTATATTGCTCCCTACGCCGGATGCGCCATGGGAGAATATTTCATGGGCAAAGGGGAAGATGTCCTCATCATCTACGACGACCTGACAAAACAGGCCGCTGCTTACCGCGAGATGTCTCTGCTGCTGAGACGTCCTCCGGGACGCGAAGCCTTCCCCGGAGATATCTTCTATCTTCATTCACGCCTTCTGGAGAGGGCCGCTAAACTCTCCGAGGAGATGGGCGGCGGGTCGCTCACTGCGCTTCCCATTATCGAGACCCAGGCCGGTGATATTTCAGCCTATATTCCCACTAATGTCATCTCCATTACAGACGGGCAGATCTTTTTGAGCGCTGATCTTTTCTATTCCGGTGTCCGTCCTGCGATCAACGTGGGGACCTCTGTCTCCCGTGTGGGCGGAAATGCCCAGATCAAAGCTATGAAACAGGTGGCCGGGACTCTGCGTCTGGATATGGCCCAGTTCAGGGAGCTTGAAGCCTTTGCCCAGTTCGGGTCTGAGCTGGATCCTGCCACACAAGCCCAGCTCACACGTGGCCGCCGCCTTGTGGAAGTGCTCAAACAGCCTCAGTACCGCCCCATGACCGTGGAAGAACAGATCGTCCAGATCTTTGCCGGGACAAGCGGTTACCTGGATGATGTTCCTCTCAGCCACATCGGCGCTTTTCTGGACAGGATCCTGGAAGAGCTTCCGGGCCTTGATTCCACAGTCCTGGAGACCATCAAAAAAGAGAAAAAGCTGGATGATGCGGTGAAAGAAAAACTGGATAAAGCCATCGCATCGGTAAAAAAACGCTTTGTCAAGTCCATGGGGATCCAGGGAGAAGAGGATGACCTACCTCAAATAGAGGGGACATCACCCGAAAAGGACGCGAAGGCTGAACAATCCCAAGGGACTGAGAACGATACGAAAAACAGGAAAGAAAAGGAATAACAGAGATCATGGCCAACTTAAAAGCCATACGCAAGCGCATTGCAAGCGTTCACAGCACGAAGAAGATCACACGGGCCATGAACATGGTGGCTGCTGCCAAACTGCGGAAGATGGAACAGCGCCTCATGGCTATGCGGCCTTATGCCGATGCCCTCATCAGTCTTGTGGAAAGACTCAATTATCATGTGGAGACGGCTCATCCCTTTTATACCCGCCGCGAGGGAGGGGTCCCCTTCTATCTTTTCATCTCAGGGGACAAGGGCCTGTGCGGCTCCTTTAACAGCAATATCATCAGGCTGGGGCGTGACCTTGTGAAAGAGAACCCCAAAGCCTACAAGGCTGTCATGGGGAAGAAGGCGCGTGATGCCTTCAGGCGCATGGAGATCCCCGTGGAAGCGGCTTATACGGATATCTTCGATCCTCCCACCTATCACGTGGCTCAGGAGATCGCCGATTTCCTCGCCCGTTTCTATCTGGAGCATGAGGATGTCTCTGAGATCATTGTCGTTTACAACCGTTTCAAGAATTCCATTGTCTCAGAGATCACACAGGAGACCTTTCTGCCCCGGATCAGGGAGATCGAAGAGCCGAAACGCATCTTTCTGGCAGAACCGGACATGGGCACCATGCTGGAATCGGCCATGAGGGAGTACCTGGAATCAGAGATGTACCGGATCATGCTGGAATCACTGGCCAGTGAGCACGGGGCCAGGATGACCGCCATGGAAGCGGCCACGGATAACGCTGAAGAGATGATCAATGAGCTGGTCCTCAAGGCCAACAGAGAGCGCCAGTCCATGATCACCACCGAGATCTCGGAGATCGTCGGCGGAGCCAATGCACTGCAATAATATTGGAGGATAAGGATGAATAAAGGATCGATTTTTCGGATTGTCGGGCCGGTTGTGGATGTCGTCTTCCCCCCGGGGAAGCTGCCGGCGATTTTTAATGCCCTCACCATTGAACGCGAGGAGGGGACCCTTGTGCTGGAAGTGGCTCAGCATCTGGGGGATAATATCGTCAGAACCATTGCCATGTCCTCCACAGACGGCTTAAAGCGTGATCAGGAGGTCATCGATACCGGGCGTCCCATCTCCATCCCCGTGGGGAAAGAGACCCTGGGCCGGATCATGAATGTCACAGGAGATCCCATCGATGAGGGGGGAGCTCTGGATACCGAAGAACGCTGGGCCATCCACCGCCCGGCTCCCACCCTGGAAGAGCAGAATACTGCAACGGAGATCCTTGAGACGGGGATCAAGGTCGTGGATCTTCTGGCTCCCTACATGAAGGGGGGAAAGGTGGGCCTTTTCGGCGGAGCCGGTGTGGGGAAGACCGTGCTCATCCAGGAGCTTATCCGGAATATCGCCACGGAACATGGCGGGTATTCCGTCTTCAGCGGTGTGGGAGAACGGACCCGTGAAGGAAATGACCTGTGGCTGGAGATGAAAGATTCCGGAGTCATCGAAAAGACAGCCCTGATCTTCGGACAGATGAATGAACCTCCCGGAGCCAGGCTTCGCGTGGGGTTGACCGGGCTCACCGTCGCCGAGTATTTCCGCGACGTGGAGCATCAGGATGTCCTTCTCTTTATCGACAATATTTTCCGGTTTACCCAGGCCGGGTCGGAAGTCTCCGCTTTGCTGGGACGTATGCCCTCGGCCGTGGGATATCAGCCCACACTGGCCACGGAGATGGGCGCTCTCCAGGAGAGGATCACCTCCACCAACAAAGGGTCCATCACCTCTGTCCAGGCCATCTATGTCCCGGCGGACGACTATACGGACCCGGCGCCGGCCAATGCCTTCACCCATCTGGATGCCACGACGAACCTCAGCCGTAAGATCGTGGAACTGGGGATCTATCCTGCCGTGGATCCTCTGGCCTCCACATCGCGGATCCTGAGCCCGGAAGTCGTCGGCGAAGAACACTACCAGGTGGCCCGTGAAGTCCAGAGGATCCTCCAGAAATATAATGAACTCCAGGATATCATCGCCATTCTCGGAATGGAAGAACTGAGCGAAGAGGACAAGATCACCGTCGCCCGTGCGCGCCGGCTCCAGCGTTTCCTCTCTCAACCCTTCTTCGTGGCCGAAGAGTTTACAGGAATGGCGGGAAAATATGTCCCTCTTGAGGATACAGTCAAGGGATTCCGTGAGATCATCGACGGAAAACATGACGATCTTCCTGAACAGGCCTTCATCTATGTGGGCACCATCGAAGAGGCCAGGGAAAAAGCTGACCGCCTCAAGGGAACACGCCCCCATGCCGGAGCTGACATTAAAAAAAAGGCGAAGGCTGAAGAGAAGGAAGAGAAAAGCAGTTCCTCCACCCCTGAGATAACCAAAATGAAGAAAAAGAAAACAGAGGGACAAGCTAAAAAAAAGAAAACGAAGAAATAAGGGCGCGGCCCATGCGAGATAAGAAAGGGATATCATCATGGCTGAACTCGTTCTGAAAATCGTTGTCCCTGAAGGGGTCAAGACAGAAGAGGAGGCGCAGACTCTCATCCTTCCCGGAGAGGCAGGGGAGTTTTCCGTCTATCCCCGCCACATCTCCATGGTCACTCCTCTGACCCCAGGGAAGATCACCATCTCGTTTCCCGGGAAAAATGAGAGGATCATGGCCACATCGGGAGGAATCTGTGAAGTGGATCCGCAAAGGGTCACCCTGATCCTCAGAAGTGCTGAGTTTGCTGATGAAATCGATGTCCCCAGGGCTCAAAAAGCTAAAGAGCGCGCTGAAAAACGCCTCTCTTCCCATGATGAGGAGATCGACGTGAAGCGGGCCCAGTCAGCCCTCCACCGGGCGCTGATCCGTCTTGATGTGGCTGAGACGCTTTCCCGTTTCTGATTATGACCAGTCGGCCATTGCCGGGCTGAAACTGATCCAGCCCCGAAAGGGGTTCCGCATTTCTCATGATTCTCTGCTGCTCTATCTCTCTCTTCCCATGGGCTCTCCTTCAGTCCTGGACATCGGTTCAGGATGCGGGATCCTGTCTCTTCTTTACGCCCGAGACAATCCCGTTTCATCTGTCACGGGAATCGACATCCTGCAGACAAACCGTGACCTGGCTCTTCTGAATGCCCAAAGAAACGGCCTTTCCCGTGTCCGGTTCCTGGCCGGTGATATCAGGAGTTTCAGAGAAGAGGAGCCTTACGCTCTCATCTTTTCAAACCCGCCGTACCGCAAAGCAGGAAGCGGACGGCTCAGCCCCTTCCCTGATAAGAATATCGCTCTCTATGATTCGCATCTTGATTTTGATTCCCTTTTTCAGGCGGTACAGCGGCTTTTATCCCCACAAGGCCTCTTTTTTATGGTAATATGGGAGGGACGGCGGATCGAGATGCTATCAAAAGCCAGGGAAGCCTCTCTCTTTCCCTGTGTTGATATGATTTACCGGGGAGAGGAGCCGAACCATCACTCTTTCGTGGTGACAGGATTCGGACGCGCCGAACAGGAGTTCAGACGAGTGAGCATGGATTTTGACGAGTGGTCTCAGAAGATCCGCGCATGGATGCTCAGAGATATGATGAAAGGGGAACGTCATGAAGACATGTGACCTGCTTTTAAAAAACTGCCGTGAAGTGGTGACCCCTCTCTACGATACTGCACGAGGGGGAGAGGCCGGAGCGTTCAGTTCTTTACCCGATATGGATATTTCCATCACAGGAGGATATATCGATGACGTGGGCCCAGGCCTTCTCCGTAAAGCCGCCAGGGAGATCGATGCCTCAGCCTTTGTGGCCCTCCCCGGGTTTATCGACTCTCATACCCATCTTGTCTACGGAGGAAGCCGGGAAGAGGAGTTTATTCTCAGGCTCAGGGGAGCGTCCTATGAGGAGATCGCCGCAGCCGGCGGGGGGATCAAGAACTCCGTCCACCATACACGCTCTTTGACAGAAGACGAACTTTTTAAACTGGCTCTTCCCAGGATGGAAGAGCTTCTGGCCCACGGGACCACCACCGTGGAGATCAAAAGCGGATATGGCCTGGATACGGAGAACGAACTCAAGATGCTCCGCGTGATCAGACGCCTTCAGAAGGCCTATCCTGACACCATTGTCTCCACATTCATGGGCCCCCACGAGATCCCTCCCGGAGAGACGGAAAAGTCCTATATGGATATTGTCTGTGAGGAGATGCTCCCCCGGGTCAGAGAGGAAAACCTGGCGGAGTTTGCTGATATTTTTGTGGAGAAGGGTGTCTTTTCGCCTGAAAGCGGCAAACGGTATTTTAAGGAAGCCCGAAGGCTCGGTTTTAAGCTGAAGATCCATGCCGATGAACTCCACCCTCTGGGCGGAGCGGAGCTGGCGGCACGGTTCAAGGCTGTGAGCGCCGACCATCTCATGCAGATCTCCCATCAGGGGATCCAGGCGCTGGCTGAATCCGACACCGTGGCCACTCTTCTGCCGGGGACTTCTTTTTTCCTCATGATGAAGGATTATGCTCCGGCGCGGAGCCTGATCTCTGCAGGGGCCATGGTCGCCCTGGCCTCTGACTTTAACCCGGGAAGCAACCATGGCTTTAATATGCAGTTTATCATGAATCTTGCCGCCATGACGCTGAAGATGACCCCAGGTGAGGTCATCAACGCTGTCACGGTGAATGCCGCCCATGCGCTCTCCCTGTCCGACCGGGGGAGGATCGCACCGGGGAAAAGGGGGGACCTCATCCTCCTGGATATTCCCAATTATCAACACCTCTTTTACAACTACGGCATCAACAATGTGGCCAAAGTGATTAAAAACGGGACGGTGATCCTTGAAAATACGCGTCGAACCTCTCACATGCCGCAACTGTGATCATCCCCTCGCGGGTTTCGAGGACGATCTTTTCTGGGCATGTGAAAACTGCGGAGCCACCTGGGCATGGAGTGAAGAGGGGTTGAAACGGGAACCCTTCCTCATCCCGTCTCCCGCCCCTGTCCGGGAAGGGCTCTTTTATCTTCCCTTCTACATGTTCCGGTTCCGGGACAACGACTTTTATCTTCCCGCCTACCGCATGGGTCTGGTCACTCCGAAGATGAATCTCTCCTATGCCTTTTCCATTGAAAGAAAAGAGCATCTCTCTTTTGAAAAAGCCTCATTGGGACGGGGTGTCCGTGTCCCGGCCAAGTCGATGATCCCTCTCCTCCAGGCATACATCCTGCTCTTTTATGATAAGGAGATCTCCATTGATGAAGCGGCCCGGCTGCAATACAGGATCTGCGGGATGCCCTGTTTTCTCCAGGGGGATGAGATCACCGACCTGGTCTGGGGCTACAGGATGTCAGCCCACTGTGTGGAGAGGCTGGACGACTATTGTTTCTGAAAAAAGAATAAAAAAAAGTCGAGTGGCTTGAAGTTTTTCATAAACCATTTATAATAGAATAATCAATGGAGCTATAAAGGCCTCAGACAGAAAAAGAGGCAGCATAGAGATGAGGTATTTATGGGATCTGGTTATCTTCAACGGTTCTGTCGTGAGAATGAAGAAAACGATCATTGTATTCCTTTCATACTTTCATTCGCTTGTTATCCGGCAAAGATGACAAAAATGATTTTGATGGTTCATTCGGGAGATAAAAAACTTTAAAACAAAAGGAGAAGACGATGAAAAAAGCCGTTCTTGTGTTTGTCTCAATGATGGTGTTGGCGGGCCTGATCGCAGCTCAGGATGGGAAGAAGATGCAGCGTTTCGGCATAAAAAGAGGCGTTGTCAAGTATGAGATCACAGGGAATACCAACGGGACCAGGTCCGTCTGGTGGGATGATTACGGCCGCAAAATGCGTGAAGAGATCAGTACGGTGACGGTCACAAAGATCTTGGGCATGAAAAGCGAGACGACGACTCATACGGTGACAGTGACTGTTGAGGACCGTTTCTGGACAGCGGATCTGGAGAAGATGACCGGCATCAAGGGAGCGCTTTACGGCACGGAATTAGATGAAGAGATCGATGAGATGACAGAGAAAGAGCAGGAGGCCCTGGGACAGGCTATTCTGGATTCTCTGGGCGGGGAGATCGAAGGGCAGGAGTCATTCATGGGGTACACCTGCGATGTGGTCCGTGCTTTGGGATCACGGGTGTGGGTCCATAAAGGAATCAGTTTGAAGACAGAAAGCAATGTCATGGGAATCAAGTATTTTGAAAAAGCCGTTCACTTTGTCCCGGGTGACGATGTCCAGGATTCCTATTTCCAGCCTTATTCCGGTGTTGAGTATAAAGAGTATGAGATCGAGAGTCAGGGAGAGGATGAAGGGCAAACGGAGATCTTAAAAGGACTTTTCGGTTAATGGAAGAGGACAAGAGCATGAAGAAAACGATTGTTTTTTTTGCCTTTCTGGCTCTGTATGTTCTTTTCATGACACCAGCCATTTGCGGAGAATCTCCTGAGATGGTCACAATCGAAGGCGGGACCTTTATCATGGGGTCTGACCATGCAGGCGAAAGGGAGCGTCCGGCCCATAACGTCACCATCTCATCCTTTCTCCTCAGTTCAGGGGAAGTGACACAGAGGATGTGGAATGAGGTCATGGATGACAACCCTTCGCGTCTCAAAGGTGAAGACCTTCCAGTGGATCGAGTCACCTGGCTCATGGCCGTGGAGTTCTGCAACCGTCTGAGTTCGAAAGAGGGTTTGGAGCCCGTTTACACGATCAAAGATGGCAGAGCCCAAATCGATTGGACAAAAAACGGTTATCGGCTGCCCACCGAAGCGGAATGGGAGTTTGCTGCAAAAGGGGGAAAGCAAAGCCAGGGGTTTCAATATGCAGGGTCTGATGTCATTGATGACGTTGCCTGGTATAAAGAGAACAGCAGGTTTCAACCGCATCCTGTCAAAGAGAAGAAACCAAACGAACTGGGCCTCTATGACATGAGCGGGAATGTCTACGAATGGTGCTGGGATTGGTTCGGGGAGTCTTATTTCTCTGATTCTCCTGAGCAAGACCCCAGAGGCCCGGCAACCGGGGAGAGAAAGATCCTCAGAGGGGGATGCTGGTATTCCGAAGCCAAACACTCTGTCATAGTGGCCAGAGTCCATGCAAACCCTGAAGGGCAGGGGGCCAACGTGGGATTTCGTCTCTGCCGGACCCTTCCCTGAAAAAGAGATAAGGAGATAGCTTATGCGGAATATTCGTGTGATTGGTTTATTTATTATCATTTCTCTTTTTTTTACAGCTTGCGAAACTGTGCGACCCGGCTTGAAAAACGAAACCAAGGAGATGGGAAGCCCCATGATCGCTGTGGAAGCCGGAAGCAATGCCAAGGGGTCTGCAGAGAGTGACTTTTTGTTGGGAAAGACCGAAGTCCTTCAAAAAGATTTTATGGCTCTGATGGGATTTAACCCGTCAAAACACCAGGGTGACGATTTGCCTGTGCATAATGTGACCTGGTATGACGCGTTAGCCTACTGTAATGCCCTGAGTGAGGCAGAAGGACTGCAACCCTGCTACACGTTAAGCAATACCCGTTATGAGGGGACTTCTCTTGTCAATGCGGATGTCACTGTCCGCGAGGAGGCTTCCGGCTACCGCCTCCCGGAAAAGAAAGTCTGGGCCTATGCCGCTGCCGGAGGGAAAAAGACCAAGGGTTTCAAATACAGCGGAAGCGATAATATCAGTGATGTGTGCTGGTATAAAGAGAACAGCATGGGGTCTCCCCATAAAAGTGCAAGTAAAAAGGCCAATGAGTTGGGGCTGTATGACATGAGCGGCAATGTCTGGGAATGGACGGCCACAGCATCGCAAAATAAATATAAGGTCATTTACGGCGGGTGCTGGGCTGATGGTGAAGACCATGCACAGGTTCCCGGCTTCAATGCCGAATATCCTCATAAAGCCTCTCCCTATGTGGGGTTTCGGGTATACAGACCCGCAACGGATTAAGCCAGTCATTTTTCAGTCAGCCCCGGCCTTCTCAGTCTTTTTAAGGGTCAGACGGGAAGCCGGGGCGGTTTTTTCTCCTGATCTCTTCAAAAACAGTTTACCTTCCTCCATCCCCTGTAAAAAATGGCCATTCGTCCTTTAGAGTCTTTTCATCAAAAATGGAAACAGAAGACTGGTACGTTTATCAAGGTCACTGAACAGAACCTCTTGAGGTCCGGACTTGTCAAAGATTGTCTTTTTTCAGAAACCGGGTCTTGAGATAGAGGCTTTCGGGGAACTGGATGAGGACAGGGTGGTCAGGGGCCTGGACTCCCCCGGGAAGAGATGTCATCCTGGAGCGGGATTCCATGGCGCTTTTCATGAGCATCTCGTCAAACTGCAGGGCGGAGACATGGTAGGAGCAGCTTGAGGTCGCCAGCAGCCCTCCCGACGCCATCTTCTTCATCACAGCGCGGTTGAGGTAGAGATACCCCTTGAGAGCAGAGGGAAGGTCTTTTTTGGATTTAGCAAAAGCCGGAGGATCCAGGGAGACCGTATCCAGCAACGTGATCTCCTTGATATATTGAAAGATATCGGCCTTGATGAAGGTGCCTCTGCCGGCCCATCCGTTGAGTTTGAGGTTTTCGCGCACGAGATCCCCGGCGTCATCGGATATATCCACAAAGAGAGCCGAAGAAGCTCCTGCCTTGAGGGCATAAAGGCCCCAGGCGCCGGCGTAACAGAAAAGGTCGGTAAAACCGCGCCCCGCCGTATACGCGGAGAACTGTCTCCTGTTCTCTTTCTGGTCCAGGAAAAGAGAGGTCTTCTGTCCGCTGTAAGGGCGGATGAGAAACCGCACACCTCCCTCTTCAACGATGGTTTCTTCCGGGACTGTCCCGCTCAAAAGCCGTGTCTCCGGGGTGATTCCTTCGCGGGAAAGGACGGACGCGGTGTTTTTCAAAAGAATGCCTTTGGGGCTGAGAAGCTCGTTGAGTGCTTTGACAATGGGCCCTTCGTAAGGAAGCAGGGCCTTGGCGTTGATTTCCAGGATAAGATAGTCGCCGTAGCGGTCGGCTACAAGGCCCGGAAGGCCGTCTGATTCCCCGTAGACCAGACGAAGAGTGGTCCACCCGGGGTAGAGTTCTTCTCTGCGTATCAGGGCACTCTTCATGCGTTCATAAAAGAAAGTCTCCGGAGAAAAGCTGCTGCCGTGTGTGAGAAGGCGCAGAGCGATGAGGGAATGTTTGTGAAAGAGGGCTTTTCCCAGAAAGTCATCCTTCGGGGATGAGAGAACCCCCAGGCAGAGGTCGGGAAGCTCCCGGAGGGGAGTGACGATCTCGTTGGAAAAGACCCAGGGATAGCCGCCGCTTATTTTGGCCGCCGCCCTCGGGGAGATGATGATCTTTTCTTCAGTGAGCATGGTCTCAATGTAGGCTTTAATCCCGAAGATGTAAAGAAAAAAGAGAAACGGTCCGCGCCTCAACCGTCGAGGTGATGCACCACCCAGACATTGGGCTCCAATTTTCAAAAAAAAATGACCATTAGGTATTGTATTAATTGAAGATGATGATATATTAGAGATGTTAATAAGAGATCCGGTTCATTTGTTTTATCGGGTTATTTGTAGGTAAAGGAGGGTTTATGAAAGTGTTCAACTGTGTGGTGATGGGCTTGCTTTTGATGAGTGTTTTAAGTGTTACAGGGTGTAGCCCTGCTGCACCAAATGTCAAAGAGACGACAGTGGAAAAGGTCTACCGGCCGGTGTGGTGGGACAATCAGGACCCGGCCTCCCCCTATCTCAATGTCTATGGCATGGGGACGGCCTCCTATGAAGAGTCGTCCATCGATATTGCCAAGTCCAATGCATGGTCGGAAGCCTCTCAGTATGTCCAGGTTTATGTGGACGGGATGATCAAGAGATACTTAAGGGAGTCCGGGGTGGATAATCCCCAGGTTCTTCAATCTTCGGAAAAAGCGACACAGGTTGTGACCTCTTCTGAGTTTTCAGGCGTAATGACCGTTAAGTCTGAGACCATCAAAGAAGATGGAAAATACAGGACATTTATCGCCCTGGCTATTCCCAAAGAAGATGTTAACAAGAAGATGCTTGATGCCATAAAAAATGAAGAAGCGCTCTACACGGAGTTTAAAGCCTCTCAGGCTTTCCAGGAGCTGGAAAGAATCGTCAAGGATAAAAACGCCGCTGAATAAGGACCTATGG
>CAZNOX010000024.1:0-11725 GCA_964574875.1 uncultured bacterium
GTGATCCGGATCATAACCGAATGATGTTCATTAAATAAACTTGACAGAAGAGCTCATGTGTGGCACTATTTTTCGGAGCTGCCGGACCCGGCAGCTCTGTTTTTGATGTCGGTGAATCAGGAGGTTTATTTTGGAATACAAAATCGTTGTATTAGTTAAACAGGTCCCGGATACGCATAATATCTCCGGGGATGTGATGAAAGAGGACGGAACCATCAACCGTTCGGCTCTTCCGGCGATCTTCAATCCCGAAGATCTCAATGCGCTGGAAATGGCTCTGGAAATCAAAGATAAAAGGCCCGGGACAACGATCACCGCCCTCACCATGGGCCCTCCCTCGGCTTCGGAGGTCTTAAGGCAATGTCTCTATCGGGGTGTGGATCAGGTCTTCCTTCTCAGTGATATCAAGTTTGCCGGTTCTGATACATGGGCGACAGCCTATACCCTGGCAGCAGCTGTAAAAAAGCTCGTTCCCGGAGTGGACCTGATCCTGGCGGGACGCCAGGCCATCGACGGTGATACGGCACAAGTGGGCCCCCAGGTGGCTGAAAAAGCCGGAGTCAACCAGGTGACGTATGCCGAAGAGGTGATCGACATGAAAAAGAAGTCTGTCACACTCCGCCGGCTCATCGAAGGAGGCATTGAAGAAGTGGAGGTCTCTCTCCCGGCCATGGTCACTGTGGTGGATACAGCCAACAGGCCCCGTCCCGCGGAAGTCCGCAGGATGATGAAATATAAAAAAGCCCTTTCCCGCATGGATTTCGCAGCAGCCCTGAAGACTCACCTTGAATATAAGGATGAAAAAGAGCTGGAGAAAGACCTGAAGAAAAAGGGGCTCCTCATCCCTGTCGTCTGTGCCGACGATCTTGATGTGGATCTCCGGAAGCTGGGACTCTTCGGATCTCCCACGAAAGTCAAGAAAATTGAAAACGTTGTGTTGAAAAAAGAAGAGACTGTGGAATTGACTCCCGACAGCAAAGGAGCTGAACGATTGATCAGCGACTTGCGCCGGGCTAAAATATTGGGGTAATGCTATGAAGAGACAAGGCAGTGTCATGGTCTTCATCGAACAGGAAGACGGACAGATCAAAGATGTGAGTTTTGAGTTGTTAACAAAGGCCAGGGACCTGGCTACGGAATTGAAGGAAAAGGTCAGTGCTTTTATCGTCGGTGAGAAGGTCTCCGGACTCGCTGATGAGATCGCCGCTCACGGAGCCGACATCATCTATACCGTGGAAGATAAAGAGCTGAACCATTACAGGACACTTCCCTATTTTCACGCTGCCAAACAGGCGATCCGCGAGGAAAACCCCCAGATCGTCCTCTTCGGGGCCACTCTCATCGGACGCGACCTGGCACCCCACGTGGCCTCCTACTTTTATACCGGCCTCACCGCGGATTGTACAGAACTCCAGATCGGCGATGAAAAGATGCTCTATCAGATCCGCCCCGCCTTCGGGGGAAATATCAGGGCCACCATCGTGACTCCGGATTATGCCCCTCAGATGGCCACTGTCCGTGAAGGGGTGATGAAAAAGGGAGAGCCTGTGAAAGGAAGAAAAGCGGATGTCCGGCCTCTCAAGGTCTCGATTCCCGCTGAAGTCGCCGGGCTCACCACCATCCTGCACCGTGAGAGAAAAGAGAAGACCATCAATCTCAAGGGCGCAGAAGTCATCGTTGCCGGGGGTATGGGCCTGGGAAGCGCTGAAGGGTTCGCCCTGGTCAAAGAACTGGCCAAAGTCCTGGGCGCAGAAGTGGGCGCCACACGCGCGGCTGTGGATGCCGGATGGGCTGAAGCCGACAGGCAGATCGGACAGACCGGGACCACTGTCCGTCCCAAACTCTATTTCGCCGTGGGGATATCCGGAGCGATCCAGCACCGTGCGGGGATGGAAGAGTCGTTCAAGATCGTCGCTGTCAATACCGACCCGGAAGCACCCATCTTTGATATTGCCGATTACAAGATCGTAGGCGATTACAAGACAGTCCTGCCAGAACTCATCGCCGCCTATAAAAAACTTCAACAATAGGGGGAGCCATGGAAAATTTTTATCTTGATAATAAAGATATTGCCTTTCATCTGAACCGTCTGCCTCTCAAAGAGATCATCAGGATGAAAGAGAATGATTTTAAAGAAGCAGAAGAGTATGATTATGCTCCGTCCTCTGCCAAAGAGGCCCTGGAAAATTACGCCAAGGTCCTGGAGATCGCCGGGGAGATCTGCGGCGAGGTCATTGCTCCTTTAGCCCCGGAGATCGATGAAGAGGGGGCTCATCTTGTGGATGGAGAAGTCATCTACCCCAAGGGGACTCAGATCGCCCTGGACCAGTTCCGAAAAGCGGGCCTTAACGGAGTCACCGTTCCCCGGAAATATGACGGGCTCAATTTCCCCACCACCATCTACACCATGCTCATCGAGATCGTGGCCCGGGCAGAAGCAGGACTCATGAACATCTTTTCTCTTCAGGATATCGGGGAGACGATCTACGAATTTGCCGATGAAGAGCTGCGTCAGGCTTATGTCCCCCGGTTTGCCAGGGGAGAGGTCACCGGCGCCATGATCCTTACCGAAGCGGAAGCCGGATCTGACCTGCAGCGTGTGAAGACCAAAGCGGTCCATGACGAAGCCACGGATACCTGGCGCCTCTACGGGACCAAACGGTTCATCACCAACGGAAATGCCCAGGTCTCCCTGGTCCTGGCCAGGAGCGAAGAGGGAACCAATGATGCCCGGGGGCTCTCCATGTTTGTCATCGACCGGGACGAGACGGTCAAGATCAGACGACTGGAAGATAAATTGGGGATCCACGGCTCTCCCACATGCGAGATGCAGTTTAACGGGACTCCGGCCAAATTGGTGGGAAAACGCCGTATGGGGCTCATCAAGTATGTCATGGAACTCATGAACGGAGCCCGTCTGGGAATCGCCGGACAGGCCATCGGGATCGCCGAGGCCGCCTACCGGGAAGCGCAGGCCTATGCCACGGAACGGAAGCAGTTTCACAAAGAGATCATCAATTTCCCGGCTGTCTACGAGATGCTCACAAAGATGCGCGTCTCCATTGAAGCCGCCAGGAAACTCACCTACTATACCTCCATGGCCGTGGATTATAAGAAACTCTATGCAGAATTGTTTGAAGAGAACAAGGACAGCGAAGCACGCGCCAAGATGAAATACTATACCGCCCTGGCCAACACCATGACCCCCATCTCCAAGTTCTACTCCACCGAGATGGCTAATAAAGTCGCCTACGACGGCCTTCAGATCCATGGCGGAGACGGCTACATGAAGGATTATAACATCGAGCGCCATTACAGGGATGCCCGGATCACCAATATCTACGAAGGGACCACCCAGCTTCAGGTGGTGGCGGCCATCGGCGGCATCGTCACCGGCAGCCTCAATGAGGAATTGGACCGGATGGATGCATCTGTGAAAGAGACAGCCTGGGATGATGAGAAAAGACGCATCCGCGCCATGAGAGAAAAGCTGAATACGGCTGTGGCTCTCTACAAAGAGATGGATGATGAGACAAAAGCGTATCATGCCGGCCGCATCGTCCAGATGGCCACCATGGTGATGACCTCTTATCTCCTGCTGGAAGACGCCCCGGTGAACGGACGGAAAGCCAAAGTGGCCCGCATCTTCATCACCGATGCCGAAGCTGTGGTGAAGTCAGCTGATTTTACCATCACAGACGGAGACAGAACCGTTATCGACCATAACCCGGAAATATGGGACATCTGATCCCTTTCTTGAAAGACAGGAGGGAGCGGAGGGGGAACCCGCCGCTCCTTCTTAAAATCATTCGGCGTCTCTTCGGAGGGGCCCTTCTTCTTTTTGCCCTTTTTTACTCGGGTTGGGTTTTCTTTTCATTTTTCGCTCCTCCTTTGTACCCCTGGCATAAGACTCCCGTTGTCAAAGAACCGGAGGCAGAAAAGACACTGTCTCTCGATGACTATCTCCAAAACCAAAGAGAGTATGTCACACTCATCCGGGAGAGTATCTACGCAAGTGAAGAGGATCCGGTTATAAGATCCTTTGCATCTGAAGAGAATATCATAAGAAACAGCCCTTACTACCGGGAACCCCGGGGAGAGGTGAAGGGCGCTGTCCTTCTTCTCCACGGGCTCACCGATTCCCCGTATACCATGAGAGCCCTGGGGGACTTCTTTGTCCGCAGAGGGTATCGTGTTTTGGCTCTCCGCCTGAAGGGGCACGGGACAGTCCCCGGGGCTCTGCTTCATGTGCGCTTTGAAGAGTGGAAGGATCAAGTGGTTCAGGGCGTCCGTCTTCTGGAATCTCAGGAGAAGGAGAAAAAAGGCCCTCTCTACCTGGCCGGTTTTTCTACAGGAGCGGCGTTGAGCCTCTCCTACACCCTGGACGCCCTGGAAGAGGGGGATCTGACCCGCCCTGAAGCGCTTTTCCTCTTTTCTCCTGCTTTCGCCGTCTCGCCGGCTGCTGCTGTCACGGGGCTCCACACGCCTGTGAGCCGTTTCCCTCTTTTACGGAAATTCGCCTGGCTGGATATTTTGGACGAGGAGGATCCATGCAAGTACACGTCTTTCCCCAAAAACGCCGCATGGCAGATCTACCGCCTGTCCAGGGAGAATGAGAAGAGACTGGCGCGTTACACGAAAGTGAACGAGTTTCCCGTACCGGTCTATACCTTTCAGTCTGCAGCAGATGCCACGGTCGCGGCTCAGGCTGTGATCCGGTTCTACCAAAAGTACAGCTTTTCGGGTGCCCTGACTCTCTTCGACGCTCACCCGGCTCACCGGGGCCAGTTTAAGGACGTTTTGAATATCAGGGCCTTATCCCGGGAGTGGGCGGCCAAAGCCCCTCTGGTGATCATCACCGGGGAATACGGCCTTGCGGAAAAGGAAAATGTCTCCGTGGAGACGCTGCCCTGGGCTGACAATCTCTACTCCCTCTCTCACGTGGCGCTGCTCCTTTCTCCCGACGATGCCCTTTACAACCGTTACCGGGAAGACAAGACCCTCATCTGGGGAGAAAAACGCCTCTTTTCAGGGAAAGAAGAGATGGAGCGGTTGCGGGTGAATCCCTTCTTTGAGCCCATGACAGAGATCGTGAGCCGCACTCTTCCGTGACGTTATCTTCTTGACACTTTTCAATGGATACTTAAAATAGGGAAAAACATGGAGGTCGATGATGAAAGATCTGTCAGTGAAGGCCATTTGGAGAGAAGCTCAACATTTAGCGGGAAAGACTGTCCGCGTGCAGGGATGGGTCCGGACCATCCGAAACTCCAAGAATTTCTCTTTCATGGAACTGAATGACGGTTCTTTTTTTAAAAACCTTCAGGTGGTCTTTGACCCTTCTCTTCCCGGTTATGAGGAGATCGCAAAACTCGGAGTGGGAGCTGCTGTCCAGGCGGAAGGAGAGTTAGTGGAATCCCCGGCGCCGAAACAGCCTGTGGAGCTTCATGCAGGAAAGATCAGCCTGGTGGGAGCCTCTCCCGAGGATTACCCCCTGCAGAAAAAGCGTCACAGTTTTGAATATCTGCGGACCATCGCCCATCTGCGTCCCCGGACCAACACCTTTTCTGCAGTGTTCCGGCTGCGCCATCTTCTGGCTTTTGCGTTTCACCGTTTTTTCCATGAGCAGGGCTTTGTCTATGTCCATACCCCTCTGATCACGGGAAGCGACTGCGAAGGCGCCGGGGAGATGTTTCGCGTCACCACCCTGAACCTTGCAGATATTCCCAAAAACGAAGAGGGGAAAGTTGATTTCACAGGAGATTTTTTCGGAAAAGAGACCAACCTCACCGTGAGCGGACAGCTCAACGTGGAAGCCTTCTGCCAGGCCTTCGGCAAGGTCTATACCTTCGGGCCGGCATTCAGGGCGGAGAACTCCAATACCCCGCGCCATCTCTCGGAACTGTGGATGGTCGAGCCGGAGATCGCCTTTGCTGACCTCAAGGACGATATGGAGCTGGCTGAAGCCATGGTAAAGGATGTCTTCGGGTTTGTTCTGCGCGAAGCCCCCGAAGAGATGGAGTTTTTCGATGCGTTTATCCAGAAGGGGATCCTGGAGAAGATGGAGAAGGTCGTCTCTGCCGACTTCGGGCGTATCACCTATACCGATGCTATCCAGGCCCTGAAATCGGCCAAAAAAGAGTTCCAGTTCCCCGTGGAGTGGGGATGTGACCTGCAGACAGAGCACGAACGCTTCCTCTCTGAAGAGGTCTTCGGCCGTCCCGTCTTTGTCACCGACTACCCCAAAGAGATCAAGGCCTTTTATATGCGCCTCAATGACGATGAGAAGACCGTCGCCGCCATGGATCTGCTGGTTCCCGGCGTGGGAGAACTCATCGGCGGGAGTCAGCGTGAAGAGCGCCATGATGTCCTGTTGAAAAGGATCCATGATATGGGGCTCAACGAATCTGACTACTGGTGGTACCTGGACTTACGAAAATACGGAACGACCCCTCATGCGGGCTTCGGCATCGGTTTTGAACGGGCTGTCATGGCCCTGACGGGAATGGAAAACATCCGGGATGTCATTCCCTTTCCCCGTGTTCCCAAAAACGCGGAGTTTTAAAAAAAAGGCCCGGGAAAACCCGGGCCTTTCTTTTGATCTTAAAGATCACTCTAACTGTTCTCTATAAGCTTCCGGGTCGTCATGGGTTTTCCAGAAGCGCTTCCCGTTGAACGTCGTTTTTTTCAGGGGGTGTTCCGGGAATATATCATCATCGATGAAAGGCGTGAACGTCACAGTTCTCTTTTCGGGGGGATCCATGAGAACCGTTTTTTCCACGGCATCCTGCCACTCCGCCCCCAGGGCATCTTCCACCACACGGCCCCCTTCTAACACAACTTTTTTAGTAATGGTGAGGATGAGATTCTGTCCTTCAACGGCCCAGGTCCCGCTGAAAGAGACGTCTCTCTGGCTCTCGTCGGGCCACTGGCCATAGAGAAAGGCAAAACGGCCGTCCGGAAAGAAAAAGTAGCGCTCTCCCCAGGTGTTTCCTCCCAATGCAGGAGCGGAATGCCAGAAACCCACGAAGGCCTCTTCTTCTGAAGAGAGTGTCCGTTGTGCAGGACAGCCCGCCAAAAGAGGCAGCAGAAGGATGAGAGCCCAAACCAAAGTTTTCGTTTTCATTATTCCTCCTTTTGAAGTGTGCCTAACGTAAGCGAATCTCCCCGGATCACCGTCATGGAGAGCGTCTCCCCCCGTCCTCTCTTCCCGAAGAGCGAGAACTCTTCACTGTCCAGCTCAGCTGTGATGATGAACCGGTTCCCGGATTGAAAGATGAGTCGATTTCCCTGAAAACTGTAGAGAGGAAGCCCTTTGGCATGACGAGGAAGCAGAGGATACTCTTTTCCGTTTTTCTCTAATGTGAACTGAAATGATTTCGTGAGAGCTCCGCTTGTCCCATCTATCCTGTAAAGTGAATGATCGTAAAGAAGATAATAGAAAGCGCCTTCCTTGTAGAGGTGATCGGGATAGCAATCGATACCTTTATCCAGAGAGCGGACCCAAAGGGGTTTGCCGCTGCGGAGATCAAGCATGATCAGCTGATAAGTATCAGAAGAGACGGATTCTGATTTGCGTTCCTGAGTGGCCAGAAGAGGCCAATAAAAGGTATCGATAAATTCGTAGGCCGATTCTCCAGGGAGGTAATCGCTGTGCTGGAAAGAAAAGAGGTCATGAAAAGAGAACCCCTTGGGGAGATGATACCGCCACTGCAGTCTTCCGGTCTCATCACGTAATTGCAGAAAAAAGGAATCCTTGTCCTGGTGATAGGTGATGATCCCGCGGGGGGTCACCAGGCGAAAGCGGCTGAAGCTTCGCATGGTTGTCGTAAAGAGTTTCTGCGTCTTCCCCGAAGCCAGGTCTCTTCGCATATACGCCCCGCCGCTTGTGAGGTAGGAGAGGATATTTCCCTCCTGAGAGGGAGAGGTATAGATATCAGGGATCATGGCCAACTGCGAAGGGTCCTCTTTGTCCACCACGAGGATATCGGGCAGATTATAGAAGGTGATAAAGTCTGCGTCATCCTCCAGCCCCCGGGGCCCCTGGAGGATGAAAAAGTCGGGAAGAGCCGGGGTCAAGACAGAGACCGTCCCGTCCTTTTTGGAATAGATTGTCATCTGGAGAGCACTGTCCACAGGCTTCTCGGGGAAATTGCGCAGAACCGTGTTGAAACAGATGATGTTCTCCTTTGTCTGCACATAGGGGACCCACAGGCAGTCTCTCAGGGCCAGGCCGCCGGATGCGGCATTGATGTCCACGAAATCAAGAAGCTCTCCGCTCTCTTTGTCAAAGTGAAACAGGACAAAGGAATCATCCATATCCTGTAGATAGTAATAGACTGAGGTCTCGTCGAAGAAGAGAGGAGGCGTCGGCCGGCGAATCTGATGATTCAGGTGATAGGCGGGGAGGATCTTCTCTTTCCAGAGAGTCTTCCCGGTGGAGGTGTCGACCTTTCGCAGGGTATGTTTTTCTTTGGGGAATTTGCCGTATTCTTCCACCACATAGAGGAAACGGCCCTCTTCACTGTGAAAGGTTTCGATGGCCGGTTCAGGAGAGAGGATCGGTTGTAAAACGGTCAAGTACAAAAAGGGAAGGACAAGGATGAGGATCATCACGATGATGAGTCCTCTTTTTGCCGGTGATATCATGCGGTCTCCTTTTGTCGGGTGATGTCCCCCATCATAGTGAAAGACAGGGAGAAGTCAAAGGGTTTATGAATAGAGACTTCTTTTTCGCTCTCTGCAGGCTCCTATCTCTGGGCCATACAAAGGACAAGCCAGGGGATGACATTGAAAAAGAGGATGAGGATCTTGTAGAGAGCCAATGTCCGGAAAGCCATCTCTTTGTAACGGTCTTCAGAGATGCTGTAGAGGCGTGAAAAGAGCCGGGCCAGGGGGTTTTTCAGGATCACAATGAGAAGGACTGAAAGAAGAAAGAGGGCGGCGTTGAGAATCATCATCCAGAAAAAGAAATCTTTAACCGTAAACAGTTCCATCATATGACCTCCTTAAGGTTATCCGTTATCATAACATACGACTCGTCTCTCATCAAGAAGAGTCTCAGAGGGGGATGGAGAGGGCCCGGGCCGTTCTTCTGCAGATCTCATCCAGGTCCCCGTCCAGGAAGAGGGTTGTTTTGGAAGAGGGAAAAGCGGTGAGCCCCTTATTCACGATCACGACCTTCCCCCGGGTGACTTCAGGGAGAAGAGCAGCGGGAGTGACGGTGAGTGACGACCCCAGGACCAAAAAGAGGTCTGCCTTCAGGGCTTCGCGGTAGGAGGCCTCCATCCCTTGGACCGGCTCTCCGAAAAAGACGATGTCCGGCTTGGTGATCCCCCCGCAGGGACACTCCAGGGAGCCGGTGGAGCTGATGCGTTCCTCAATCCAGGCCAGGTCGCGCTCTTCCCCGCAGGAGAGACAGCGGCCTGTCCGGTAGGAGCCGTGGAGTTCCACCACATGGTGTGATCCCGCTGCATGGTGAAGGCCGTCGATATTCTGAGTCATGATAAAATGCAGAAGGCCAGCCTCTTCCAGGCGGGCCAGGAAGCGGTGAGCCGGAGTGGGCTGAAGAGTCTTGAACTGATTGAAAAAATCCCTGGTGAAGGCATAGAAGGAGGAGGGGTCTCGTTGAAATGACGTGATATCAAAGGTCTTTTCGGGGTCGTACTGCCGGGTGATATAGATCCCCCGTTCTCCCCGGAAGTCGGGGATCCCGGCGGATGTGGAGATCCCTGCTCCGGTGAGGGCCACAGTATACCGCGATGTTGTCATGAGATCAGCCAGGGTTTTGATGTGCTCGTCCATGGTTCTATTATAGGGGGGGAGCCCTCAAGGTCAAGCCCCGTCGGCATTTATCTTGCAATAGACAAGAGCGGAGGCTATACTTACGTATGAAGAAAACCGGAGCCACACTAGTGGAATTTATCGCCGCCATGTCCATGGGGGCTGTCTTTCTGTTCCTTTTTTTCCAGAATTATGCCACGATCTATTTCATTCACGGGAAAGAAGCCTCCAGGCAAAAAGCCGACGGGGTGGCCCTGGCGGTCCTGGAAGAGATCATGGCCTTGGACTATAATGATCTGCTCCTGGCTGATACTCCTCCGGGGACCGGGACCTCTTATTCCTATCCCGGAAATCCCGTGACCATCGATGACAAGGGAACCCCTGATCCCGGGGATGATCTCACCGGCACCATCACCTGGGTGGTCCTCCAGGAGACCGACCCCGATGGCGGAGGAGAGTACAAGACCATCACGGTGACCCTGCGCTGGACAGAACTCAAAGCGGGAAGTGAAGGGCAGGGGACGAGTCAGTACCAGGAAGACCTGGTTTATGTGGTGAGGATCTATGAAGATGCTGCGTATTAGACAGGGGATGACATTGATCGAGATGATGGTGACCCTGACCCTCTTCGGGGTGATCTCCACCGGGGTTCTTACAGCTTACCTTACGGCTTCCCGGCAGACGGATCAGGCCATGCTGAAAAGCGAGACAGTGACAGTCGCGCGGATCGCTTCAGACACTCTGCTCCATGATATCCAGCGGGCAAAAAACGTCACCTGGGCCGATCCTGTCCTCACCGTTACCCTCTATAACGATGTTTCCGTCACTTATACCACAGTGAACACCGCTGAAGGGCCGCGCCTTCATCGAAACGGCAGCAATGTGGTGGCATCGGATTATGCTGATATTTCTCTCGTGACCACTCCCGGCCCTGTCATCGATCCGGTGGACCGGGAAGTGACCCTCTCCATCCGGGTGACGGTGACCCGGGGGAGTCAGTCTGAAGACTCTCTTTTTACCCTCACAGGGACCTGGAGGAATGTATGAGACGGGGCAGCATCCTTCTCAGCATGACAGCCTTTCTCATCGTGGGGATCTTTCTCCTTTCGGGGATCTTTCTGAGAAGCTATTTTCAGTCCCAGCAGGCTCAGAAGACCATCGCCAGGACTCAGGAGGCTTACGCCCTGGAAGGCGACCTGCAGCGTGCCATCGCCCTGGTGAAGAATACCGGGCGAAAAGACCTCACCGATCCTGTCCATTTTCCCGACCAGACCCTCTGGCTTGCCGAAGACTTCACCATCTCTGTGCGCGAGTTCGACAACTGGGACGGCTATGTGGTCAACAATACCGAAGAGCTCAATGAAGTGAACGCCGCCTCGAAAGTTGTCACGGGAGTGAATCCGGTGAGTATCCTGGTCACCTCTCCCGCTTACGGCCTGGAACTGGAGTATTGCCTGCCGGGGATGACGTCCGCCCAGAACTTCACTGTCTATGCCCACGGGAATGTCCGTATGGATGTGGACGGGAACTATTATCCCTACATCTGGAACGACACATGGACTCAGCAGGACGATGTGGATTACTACTCCAACGACCTGCGGGTGGAGAACGCTCTCTTTTATTACAACGGCTCCATTGTCACGGCGTATCCGCCGGATCCCTATGATTTAGACGGCAAGTTCGATGTGACACCCACCGACGCCATGAATAAAAAGACATTGACTGTTCCCGCCTATCTCCAGACGGATGCGGCGTTCAGCACCTGGGTGGATTCAGTCATCGCCCTGGGAACCGCCGTGGTCCCCGCCGGAAACATCCATACCGGAAACCTCACAGTGACAGATCTCACCGATACCACAGGAAGTGAGCCCGGAGTGAGCGGTGTGGCGGTGGTCATCGTCCGCGGAGACCTCATCATCGAAGCCAGACACGATATCTATTC
>CAZNOX010000025.1:0-11479 GCA_964574875.1 uncultured bacterium
CTTTCTTCCACAGGCTTTTCCCCCGGGGAAAGATCGCAGAGGGGAGATCCGCCACTTCATAGACCACCTTCACGCTTCGGTCAAACCAGAACCGGTAAAGAAATGCCGTCATGAGCCCTTCATAGCGAAAAGCCTGGATGATATGCGGCTGTTCGTGGTTTAAAAGACGGATCCCCTGAAGGATGAATCCCCAGTATCCGATGAGTGTTCTCAACCGCATTCCACGACTCCGTCCCTTTTTCCTGATGTAGGTCCTCTCCACACCCTTCATGTCGGGCTCGATGGATTCATTGAGCCGGTCCCAGTAATAGAAGACGATCCGGTAATGTCCCCGCAGAGCACGGACTCTGTTCATCATCCGGGGATCCGGGACAGAGGGAGAGATCATCATTATTTTTTTCATTCCAACTCCTCCCATTGGCGGCCGGTGCCGGTGATCTTGCTCCAGCCGTTTTTAAGCATGCCGAAAGAGATATTGATGTAGGGGTCCTTCACAAGGACCATATACAGTCCGTAGATGAGAAAAGAGCCGCTGACACTCAGGACAAACGTCCTGTAGGGGCCGTACCCCAGGGCCTTGACCCCGCTGCAGACGATGAAGATGAAAAGACTCCCCGTCAAATAATGGAGACTCTCTCTTTTAAAGAGGCTGAACCGGATGAGCCCCCGGGCCATCAGGTATTGAAAGACGAAGAGCATCAGATGAGTCATCACCAGCACCGCAGTGATCCCGTTATGCTGGTAGAGGGGGATAAAGAGAACGTTCAGCCCCAGATTCACGGCAGCGGCCGCAGCACTGGCAATGGTAATCCTCCCCTCCCGTCCTGTAGGGAGAAGGATCTGAAGCGAGAGGAAGGCATTCATGCTTTCAAGGATGATGACAGGGGCGATAAAGCGTAAAGAGAGAGCCCCTTCGACGAAATCAGCCCCTCCGAAGACATGAAGGATCTCCGGAGCCAGGATGATCACGCCGGTGACAATGGGAAACCCCAGAAAGTAGATGAAATTGATGGATTTTTCAGCCAGCCGCCGAAAGTCCTCATGCATCCCCTTTTTGAAATAGTAGGCCAGACGAGGGACCAGGACGGTGGAAAGGGAGATGACGATGCTTGTGGCCAGAAGGGCCAGCTTTTTATCCACGTTATAAAAAGCGACATTCTTGTCGCCGCTTAAAAATCCCAGAAGAACCAGATCGAAGCGCGTGTAGATGCTGGCCACAAAAGCGGCGAAGAAGAGCGCCAGAACCGGTTTCATGTGCTTTTTGAACGAGAGGCCCCGGATCCGGAGGCGGACGTAAGCCCTGGAGTGGATCATGTTCACAAGATGTGACCCCACAGTGGCAAAGACCGTGATCCCGGCATAGATCAGGTAGTGCTCCGGCTTCAGGACAAGAAGGAAAAGCGCGGCAACGGAGACGACCTTAAAAACGATACTTCGAAGGGAGATGTAGCGGTAATCTTCCAGCCCTGCATAGAGCCATTCCACCGAAAAGGGGTTCATGACGACGATTCCGCCGACGATGAGATAGAGGAGCGCCTCCTGCTGCATCTTCTCCACTAGGAAGAAACAGCTGAAGTAGGCAGCCAGTGTCACAGCCATGGCCATGATATTGATCCAGAAAAGTTCGCTGAAGACCCGGCTCAGCTCTTCAGAATCGTCCCTTGCCCGGGCGCATTCCCGTGTTCCGTACTGGGGGACACCCAGGCCTGCAAAAATGGAAAAATACATGGCAAAGGAGATGGCGAGGTTGACTTTCCCCACATTTTCCGGCCCCAGGACACGCAGGACATAAGGGTAGGTGATCAGGGGAAAAAGCATCCGCAGCCCGACCAGAAGAGAGTTGTAGATATAGTTCTTCTTTATGGATCGCGTCCCGACACCTTTATTCATCTGGCAGACTCTCGCTCGCGGCAATCACTTTCCTGTAAAGGTCCTGAAACTCCAGGGACATCTTTTCGGCTGAAAAATGACGCCTGACCCCCGTAGCCGCAGCCTTCCCCATGCCTCCGGCCTGAGTCTTCCCGGCCTCTACAAGGAGTTGAGTCAGTCCTTCCTCTGAACGAAAAAGGCTCCCGGCGTCGGGACAGTGATCCAGGATATGAGCATGGGGCGGAATATCTGAGAGAAAAGCGGGAAGCCCGCAGGACATCCCCTCCAGGACGGCATTGGGAAGCCCTTCAGAACGGGAAGCGCTCAGCAGGACGTCAGAAGCCTGGTACCAGCGCAGAATATCATCCACCGGGCCTGTGAAAAGAATATTCGAGCGGGAGAGTCCCTCTGCCCGCACGCGGTCCTTCATCTCTCCCGCCAGGATCAGAAGGCCGTCATCCCGCCAGCGGCTTTTCAAAAAGGAGCGGATGAGAAGAGCAGGATTTTTCCTCCGTGACAAGACTCCGCTGGAGATGAAGACGACCTTCTTTTCATCCAGTCCCAATTCCTGCCGTCTCTTCTTCTTCAGATCAGGAGAAGCCGGCGCGAAAAAATCGGTGTCAACACCGTTGTCAATATGAAGAAAAGGGATCCCCGTCTTTTCCCCGTATCGCATGGCCACATAATCGGAACAGGCCACGGGGATGCAGATCCTCTTCATATAGCGGATGTGAAGGGCGGCCATCGCTTTGCCTGCGGCCCACCCGAACCGGTGGATATACTCATCACCCGGATAATTACGGACAGACGAGATCACAGGAACTCCCTCCAGGCCGGAAAAGAGCCCGTCGGCCCGAAGGCCGTGGACGTGGATGATGTCGGGGGAAAACTCTCGGAGGATCCTGTTTCGGACTTTCCTTTTTCCCATGGCCAGCCCGGCCTTGCTGAACGGAACTGTATGGACAGGGACACCCATCTCTCTGAAGAGAGGCTCCATGGAACGCTCTTTTTCCCTGGAGAGCCTCACCACCACGGGAGAAAATGTTTCCCGGTCAAGATAGCGGAGAATATAACTCAGCTGACGGACCGGGCCGCAAGGCCTTAAGGATGAGATCACAAAAAGAACCGTTGTCTGCATCACGTCTCCTTAAAGACCCATTATAACGATTTTTGGACAAAAAAAAAGCCCCTTTTCAGGGGCTTTTTCGTTGTGCAGGTGTGTTTTTCTCGAATCAGTCGTTATCCCATCCCAAGGGGCCTTCGCCCATTCCGGGACGCTGTCCCTGGCCGCCGCCCTTGTGAGGCCTCTGGCCGCCCTGGCGCATCATTCCCATACCGAACCCGAAGAGATCGCGCTCTTCTTTAGTCAGGCTCTTCATGATGGTCAGCTGCTGATCCTTATGGATCTTCCACATGGCATCGCGGTTGGCCTTCTGGTCATCCATGATCCCGGCGACTTTGTTCCAGTCGGGGCTGTCTTTCATCATCTCTTCTTTGAGAGAAAGAGCAAGCTTTTCCTGTTCCAGGCGCAGTTTTTGTATCTTTTCACGGTTGGCTTCAAACATCTTTTCATGCTGCTCAACGATCTTGTCCCTTAACGCCTGCATTTCCTCATGCCTTTCGGAACGGAAATCGTTTCCGCCCATCATCCCTTCGCCGTTCCCGCGGGGAAAGGCCATAAGAGCGCTGACGCCGATCAACACCATCAAAACTAAGACCAATGATTTTCTCATATTACACCTCCGTTTGTTTCTGTATTCACTATAGGGACAAAATATGGAATAAATATGGAGAGGGTATTTTTTTAAACACGCTTTTTTACTGCCCTTTTCCCCCGAGCATAATGGCAATAGTACGGATTACGATCTTAAGGTCCAGTATAAAAGACCGGTATTTGATATAATAGAGGTCATATTGGAGTTTGTAGAGGGCGTCTTCACTGTTTTCACCGTAAGGGTAGTTGACCTGGGCCCAGCCGGTGATCCCGGGACGCACCATATGACGCTGCTGGTAAAAGGGAATCGCTTTTTCATACTCCTTCACCAGTTCGTCCCATTCCGCCCGGGGCCCGATGAGGTTCATCTCCCCCCGCAGGACATTGATAAACTGGGGGATCTCATCAATACGCAGTTTCCGGATCAGGGCTCCGAATCCGGTCACCCGGGGATCGCCCTTTGTGGAGTATTTGGGAAAATGTTTCGGATCATGAGTCCGCATACTGCGGAATTTATAGAGGGTGAAGGGCTTCCCGTAGCGGCCCACCCGGGTCTGTTTAAAAAAGACGGGCCCTCTTGACTCCAAAACGATTATCAGCGCAACCAGAGCAATGAGAGGAGACAGGAGGAGAAGTGCCAGGAGCGCTGAACTGAAATTGAATATCCTGTTGAAAAACCGGTAGAGCGAAAGCTCGTTCTGCTTCTTTTCGATCTCCCTGAAAATATGATAGAAGTATTGTCTGTCCATGTGGAGGAGGGGCATCCTCCGGCTCACAAGCTCAAAGATCTCGTCAACATAATAGATCCGGACATCAGCCTGGCGCATGATATTCACCGCACGGACCAGTTCACTGCTCATCTCGTAATCCTTGGCGACGATAAGATGGCGGACGCCGCGTCGGATGGTCTCCTCCACCGCAACCTTCTCTTCCCCCAGCCACGGGATCCGGCCCAGGACCGTCTCTTTGTCCTCTTTCACTTCATCGCCGTCATAGATGATCATTTCACTTTTTGTGGTATCGCTGAAAAACCCTTCGATCTCCACACGGAGGATGCGGCTTCTGAGGATCTCCCGTGTGACTGCCCTCCCGGTGAATCCTCCGCCGACGATGACCACCCGCCCGTTGTCCTGGCGCAGGAAATAGAGTCCGGCCAGACACGCCGTGAGGACGAGCAGGATAAAGATGATCACATTTTTATAGAGGTCCATGCTCCACCCTGAAAGGGAGCCCTGGTAGAGATACCTGGAAAGAAGAGTGACCCCGAAGACCGTGCAGAACGTATTCACAAGGGAACGGCAGAAATCCCCGGTGAGCCTCAGATCCCTGATGACAAAGAATTTAAAGTAATAAAGCCCCAGGATCCAGAGAATCGCATGTCCCGCGAAATCGAGCCAATGCTCGGAACCCAGAAGCTCTTCATGAAAGAGATAACGGCTCAGGACTGTAGCAGCAAAGATATCCGCTGCAGTGAGAATGAAGAGAAAATACTTGTACTCCTTGATCTGATTGATCATACGCTTCCGTCTTCACTCCTCTTCTTTTCCCAGGCCCAGGCCGAGGCCACCATCTCTTCAAGAGAACGCTCTGCCTGCCAGCCCAGTTCTCTTTTCGCCTTCTCCGACGAGGCGATGAGGACAGGAGGATCCCCGGGTCGCCGTCCCTCTTCGATGATGCGGAATCCGGAGCCCGTCACCTTCTGAACAGTCTCTAAAACCTCTCTCACAGAATAGCCCCGTTCACTGCCCAGGTTTACAATGACAGGCTCATTCTCTTTTCTGATCTTTTCAAAAGCTGCCCAGTGAGCCCGGCAGAGATCTGTCACATGAATATAATCCCGGACAGCGGTCCCGTCAGGAGTCGCATAATCCGTCCCGAAAAGAGCCATATGATCCCGAAGCCCCAGGGCTGCTTTCACAGCGATGGGGATGAGATGAGTCTCGGGGTCATGGCACTCCCCCACCAGCAGGTCCTCGTCTGTTCCCGCCACGTTGAAATAGCGTAACGAGGCATAGACGAAATCTTCCCGCCCGGACAAGGCTTCCATGACCTCTTCAGTCATGACTTTGGTCCGGCCGTAATGGTTGATAGGCTTCCGTCCCTCCTCCTCTGTTATGGGGATCTTTCCCGGGACCCCGTAGACGGCTGCTGAAGAGGAGAAGACAAAATCGCGGATCTCATGCTCAAGAATGATCTTCAACAGGGACAGAGTGCAGGCCACATTATTATAGTAATATTTCATGGGGTCATACTGAGATTCCCCGACCAGGCTGAACGCGCCGAAATGAAAGACCCCGTCGATGGCTGTCTTATGAAGATAGGGGTGCAATTTTTCCGGATCTCCAAGATCGGATCTGAGGAAAAAGATACGGCTTCCGTATCGGTTTTTGAGAGCCTCCACCGCCTCCATGCGCCCTGTGGAGAGATTGTCGAGAATGGTCACCTCATGATCACTGGTATCCATGATATACTTGACAAAATTGGATCCGATATATCCGGCTCCGCCGGCGATGAGAAAATGGCTCATACCCCCCCGTTCCTCCCTTAGTATACCAATCGGTAAATTTATTTCAAGGTCTCATCATAATGACTTATGGTTTTTTCAGGAGCGGATACTCTTCCAAAGCGAAATCCACAACAGCCTGGGCATGGATCTCCAGGGTGTTGAAAAGCGGGATCTCCTTTTTCCATTTTTTGACAAGAAGGGGGAGCTCGGTACAGCCCAGAACGATTCCGCGCCCTCCCCGTGAGACGAGTTTTCCCATGACTTCTTCCAGGAAGAGCCGGGACTCTTTCTTGAATTTATTTTTCAAAAGTTCTCCCGAGATGATCCTCTGGATCTTATTCCGGTCTTTTTCAGCAGGAACGATGGCGTCGATCCCTCTCTGTTTTAATCTTTTGATGTAAAAATCCATCTCCATGGTCTGTTTCGTTCCGAGAAGGCCGCATTTTTTAATCCCGTCACTTTTCATGGCCCGGGCCACAGCATCGGCGATGTGGATAATGGGAACGGTGATGATGGATTCCAGGCGGTCACTGAACTGATGAAGCGTATTGGCGCAGAGGACGATCCCGTCAGCCCCTCCCTTTTCCAGCTTCAAGGCGGCTTCTTCCACAAGACGGTAGACACCCTCTCTGTTCCCGGTCCTGTTCAGAGTCTCGATATCACCGTAGTTGAGGGAATAGAGAAGAAGTTTGGCGAATCTGAGGTCCCCCAGGCGCTGATTACTCTTTTCATTGATCAGGCGATAGTACTCCGCTGTGGAGACCCAGCCTGTCCCGCCGACTAATCCGGGAATTTTCACAGCACACCTCCCTCATGATTATTCAGGAATCTGAACAGCAAAACGGCAGCGGTCATCACCTGTGAGAACGGATTCCACCACCCGGACCCTGGTGGGTTTCCCATAGATCACGTCAAAAAGATGTTTATTGAACCCTCCTGAGCAGGCGCACCACAACGAGGGGATCTCCGCCGTGCCGTCGATGATGGACGACCGGGCGAATCCGCAATGACAGGCATGATAACGTTTCATGAGCGGGTCTGTCTCTTTGAGATAGGCCGGCGCATTATAGGGAAACTTGGTCACAAAGATCTCATCTCCCTCTTTGACCCCGCCTAACACTTCGGGATGATCCCTCACATAATCGACGACGTCCTGAGTGATCACCGTCTCATACCAGAGCTTATTCTCCCGCCGGCAGCTGTCCAGCTCCTCGACTTTCCTTGCATGATAATCCTTTAAATAGGCGTCGATATCCCGCCCCAGTTCGATAAACCGTTCGCGTTCGTCCCGTTTTGATTCATCGGGGATCTCATGATGATTCCCCGCCATGATACGGCAGGCCGTCTCCTCATCGACGGATTTGGCCAGCTGCTCCATAAGCCGTTCGATGAGCGGCGGGTATTTTTCATAGGGAGTCCCCGTGGGAAGGGGGGCGATGTTCTCAAAGATCTTCTGCGCTGCGCCTTCTCCTGCTATTTCGGCTGCACTCTTTTTGATATGTTCAAGGACACCGAGGGTCCCGGCCAGTGTCAGAATATAGGTGATGAGCTCTTTTTCGTCTGTAAAGGCCAGGTAGCGGACCAGCGCGACGAGTTTCAAAAAGGCGTCCTCGCTTCCGGCCACTCGCTCCTGAAGATATCCTTTTAACCTTTGCTCTTTCTCTCCCTCAGATCCCTCGAGAAAGACCCGTGCAGTAAAATCATTCGCGATTGTTATAAAAAAATCGATCTTCTCTTTTTCCTGCGGGCGGCGTTCAAGAAATGTGCGAAACTCTTTCTCATTCTGCATAGTCGACCTCCATAACCTACATCATACGGTTGCACTTCACTCCTGTCAATGAGCAAAAAAAGAAGGGAACCGTTTCAATATTGGCCCAATCAGTTCAATTTTAAGAATTGTTTTTATGTCAATACTTGACAAATTACAATTTAGGTTTAATATTTACTTATGAAAGCGAAAAATTTAAATTACCCGTTAACTGACAAGCTCAACATGAAAGTCGTGACCGAAATGGGCAAAGTCGCTGCACTCATCGAAGAGATCCTCAAACCCATGCTTCGGCCCCATGACCTCGGCCTTTACCAGTTCCGCGTCCTGGAAGCGCTCCTTCTCGAAGGCGACCTTCGGATCGGAGACCTTACCGAAATGGCGCACACCACGGGAGGCAACATGACTGTCGTCCTGCGCAAACTGGATAAAGCCGGTCTGATCACCCGTGTGGTGGATCCCGATGACGGAAGGGCCTTTAATATCAGCCTTTCCAAAAAGGGCAACTCTGTCATCGAAAAACTTTATCCGGACTACCTGAAACAGCTCGAAGAGAAGTTTTCCCCTCTCGTCCGAAGCGAACGGGAGACACTGGCCGCTCTTCTGAACAAAATCGCTGAGCCTCCGGTAAAGGAGACCCCTAAGCGGAGATCCGGCCACAGCCGTAAAGCCTGACTTTCAGAGCACGTCTCATGGCCTGTATACCCTTAATGTCTTTTAGCTTTACGCTCGTTCTGTATACCCGGCATCCTCAGAAGATGATACTGCCCTTGTTCTGCACATCCCGATTCCTTGGTTTTTTCTCTTGTCACACCCTCTAAATTTATTTATAATTTAAATTAGAGGTGAATATGAAAATCATTCGGGTGTTCTTTCTCTGCTTTCTTCTTTCGGGGCTCCTCTTATCAGCCCCCGCATCTCTTTTTGCAAAGGTTCAAAATGCGCCTGTCCGCGTGGGCGTCTACGAAAACAAACCCCAGGTCTATACTGACGACGAGGGCGCTGTCGCGGGGATCTATATCGATCTCTTGAAAAATATCGCAAAAGACGAAGGCTGGACATTACACTTCGTCCATGGAACATGGGAAGAGGGGCTGGCACGGCTGAAAGAGGGAGAGATCGACATCATGACCAGCATCGCCTACACAAAAAGCCGTGAAGCCGTCTATGCCTTCTCCGATGAGACCGTCTTTGTCAACTGGGGGCAGGTCTTTGTCCGCAACGGGGGAATCGACGGGTTTCCCGACCTGGAGGGAAAGAGAATCGCTGTCATCAAGAAAGATATTTACAACACCGGGGAAAACGGGATCCGCGACCTTCTTCAGAAATTTGACATCCCGGCCACATTCATCGAGGTCGACGACTATATCGATGCCTTCATCGCCGTGGAAAAGAGAGAGGCCGACGCTGCTGTGGTCAATCGCCTGTTCGGAGCCCTTTACAAAGACCGCTTCTCCCTAAGGGAGACAGCCATGATCTTTCACCCCAGCGAGATGCATTTTGCCTATCCCCGTTATGCTGTGAGGACAGCGGAATTGAAGAAGACCATCGATCTCCATTTAAAACGGCTCAAAGCCGATAAATCGTCTGCCTACTATTCCATCATCGCCCGTTACATGAACCTGCCGTCCCGTGCCATCCTCTTCTCGCCTCATTCGATACAGATCATCTTCATCATCGGCATCCTGGCTTTGGCTCTCCTGGGGATGGTCTTATTCATGCGCCGGGAGATCCAAAACAAGACAAAGCTGATCGCCGAAAACGAACAGCGCCTGGATATGGCTCTCACAGGGACAAACGCCGGACTCTGGGACTGGGATATGAAGACCAATACTCTCACAACGAACATCATCTGGAGCCACCTTGTGGGTTACGAACCGGAAGAGCTGGCCCCCTTCACCATTGAGACATGGGAGCGCCTGACCCATCCTGACGACCTCAAGAAAGCCCGGGAAGCCCTGGCTCGCCATTTCCATGATGACCATATCCCTTATACCATGGAAATCAGGATGAAACATAAGCGGGGACACTGGGTGTGGCTTATGGACCGCGGGAAAGTCGTCTCCCGTGACAAAGCCGGCCGGCCCCTGCGCATGATCGGGACTCACACGGACATCAGCGAACGAAAACATGCCGAAGAGGCTCTTCTGGAAAGCGAACAGCGCTATCGAAGCCTCTTTGAAAACAACCACGCCGTGATGCTTCTTCTCGATCCTGATGACGGCAGGATCGTTGAAGCCAACCCCGCTGCCGTGCGATTTTACGGTTACTCAAAAGAGGAACTCCTCTCCATGACCATAGACAAGATCAACCTTGTCTCCCGGGATGAGATCAAAAAGGAGATGAACCTGGCGCGCTACTTCAAAAAGAGCTTTTTTGAATTCAAACACCGTCTGGCTTCAGGAGAGATCCGCGATGTGGAAGTCTACAGCGGCCTGATCACTTATGAAAATAAAAAACTTCTCTATTCCATCATCCATGATGTGACCGGGAAAAAAGAGATGGAGCAGGAAAAAGAGCGCCTGGAGACTCAACTCCGGAGATCCCAGCGCCTTGAGACCATCGGAACCCTGACAGGGGGGATCGCCCACGATTTCAATAACATCCTTCTGCCCATCATCGGCTATACGGATATGGCTCTTCAGAAGACTTCTGATGATAAAGTCAAGGGATATCTCTCTGCATCCCTGGCCGGGGCCAACCGGGCCAAAGAACTGGTCCGTCAACTTCTGACGTTCAGCCGCCAGGCGGAGCATGACAAAGCACCAGTCGATATCTGCGAGATCGTCCATGATTCGGTCCATATGCTCAAGTCTCTGATCCCCTCTTCCATTGAGACCAGACTGGATCTTCCCAAAAAATGCAAATTCATAATGGCGGACCGGACACAACTCCATCAGGTCATCGTCAATCTCTGCACCAATGCTGCCCACGCCATGGAAGAAACAGGAGGAGTCCTGACCATTTCCGTGTGCCATGAACTCTTCACCACAGACGCCCAGGTCCCCGCAGAAGGAGTCGAACCGGGAAAAGAGTATCTGATCCTTTCGGTCACAGATACAGGAACCGGGATGACAGAAGAGGTCATGGAGCATATCTTTGAGCCCTTCTTCACGACAAAAAGCATGGACAAGGGAACCGGCATGGGCCTCTCCATCGTTCACGGTATCGTGACAAGCCATGAGGGCGTCATCCGGGTGTCCAGCAAACCCGATAAAGGGTCTTCGTTTATCCTCTACTTTCCCGTGGTCGATGCCATCTCTCCCGTGGAAAAAGAAAACATGCCTCAGGCCAGAGGGGGGTCGGAGCACCTTCTCTTAGTGGATGATGAAGAGATCATTACCCTTATGCTGAAAGAGGCCCTCACAAAACTGGGCTACAGGGTCACAAGTTTTTCAAAGAGCAAAGAGGCTTTGGCCGCTTTTCAACGCGATTCCGGCCGGTTCGACCTTCTGCTGACGGACCTGACCATGCCCGACATGAACGGGCTGACACTGGCAGAACGTCTTCTTGAAATGAAACCGGGGCTTCCCGTGATCATCATGACCGGCTACGGAGCCCTTCCGGAGCAAGAGTTTCCGCAGGAGCTCTCTAAAAACATCATCAGAAAGCCCTTCGAGCT
>CAZNOX010000026.1:0-10908 GCA_964574875.1 uncultured bacterium
CGGACAAGAGCGACCTGCGCTCGGCTGAGACCATGTACAGGGAGATCTCGGCCGCATTCGGGCCTCAGCAGACAGCGCTCCTTCACGGAAAGATGAAAGCTGAGGAGAAGATGGACTGTCTCCGCCGGTTCAAAGAGAAACGGGTGCAGTTTCTTGTGACCACCACGGTGATCGAAGTGGGGATCGATGTTCCCGATGCCACCCTCATGATCATCGAACACCCCGAACGTTTCGGCCTGGCCCAGCTCCATCAGCTCAGGGGACGCATCGGGCGGGGCCCCCATCCCTCCTACTGTGTGCTCCTCACTGATCCCGGCATCTCACCGGAGGCGTCTGAACGGCTGGAGAAGTTCGCGTCCACCAACGACGGTTTTGCCATCGCCGAGCTTGACCTTCAGTACAGGGGAGGGGGAGAGATCCTGGGATTGAGACAGCATGGAGGACTCACCATGCGGTTTGCCTCTTTCCCCGAAGATAAGAGCCTCTTTTCAGAGACAAAGGCGTTTATTGACCGTTTCCGGCCCTCATGGAGTGATTTTGAACGAGGGGCCGACTTCTATTTTCCCGACCGGGAGAGTGCAGAATAGAAGCGGTACAAGTGAATGATCACTTGTACCACTTATCTGTTGCGGAAAAACTCACGCCGAAGGTAAAGAAATTCTCCTTATAATCGTAGAGGCCGCCCTGAAAAGCGTCTTCAAGAAGGGTCTTGCGCTGTCCGTAGGAGAGGAGCACATCCATGCGGGCTCCGCTCACGCTTTTAAAGGGAAAGAGGGAGAATCCTCCGGTGAGGCCCCACTCTTTGCCGTCTTCATAGAATCCCTTCTGTGTATAGAACCCGGCGCGGACGGGGATATCGAAGGTCCGCAGGTTGCCGTGGCGCCTGTAAGGGATCTTCAGGTCATATTCCGCTCCGAAAGAGAGGCGGCTCATCTTGTCCAGGACATAATTGTTGTAGTCGATGCCTGACCAGTCGATGGCTGTCCACTCGCCGGTGAGGGTCAGGGCGCCGGGTGTGAGGGAGAAGCCCATGGTCCATTGAGCCGGATAGGTAAAGGATGTCTCGGGATCGATACGTGCATCGTTGAAAGAGCGGGAGACGGTGATATCAAAGGCGGGGTAATAGGAGAGGCCGATGTTGGCAAAATCCGAGCGGTAGAGGGCCCCCAGGTGAAAACCGATGCCGCTGTAGGTGTATTTCCACTTGTTGTAGGTGGTCTCTTCGGTGTAGGTCTCGTCTGTGATGGTGTATTCATTGCGTTCGTTCCCGAAGGCGTAGAGGGCGCCTGCTCCCACGGATAAAGCGGGGAGGAGTTCATACGCGGCGCCGAATTCGGCAAAGTTGATGTTCTTCTCATGCACCTCTTCGACCTCTTCGGTCCCGTTTGTATAATGCAGCTCGATCATGGAGTTCACCGGCGAATAGTAGCTTGCCGTGAGGACCGAGCCTTTCATGGGCAAAGGAAAGATGATGTTCAGGTAGGGGGTGTCGAAATCGGCGCTTGAGGGGTCAAACCCGGTAAAGCGGTCGTAATCGATGGAGAGGCTGGAATAGGTCTCCCCGATATTGATAAAGATCCGGTCTTTTCCCGTAGCTGTGGCGGGATTGACCAGGGATGTGTTGTAATCATCAGTGAGAGCGACTCCGGAGACGCCCATGGAAAAAGAGCGGATGTCGCCCTGGAGATTATATTTTCCGAAACTGTTGAGGGCCAGAAAAGAGCCGCCGAACAGGGGAAGAACGGCGAAAAGAGCCGCTATTGTAAGAAGAAGAGTCCGTTTCATTCATTCACCTCATATTCTTCGACGTTTTTGCGGTAGACAATATGGATCGTGGCGTCATTCATTGCCATCTCGCGCAGCTGGTTGCGGTAATGGGGGGGCACCAGGCCGATGGGCTGGTTATTCTCAAAGGCATGGCGCAGGGACCCGGTGATATCCAGGGTGAAGCGGGACGTGTCTGCATCATAACCGGGAACGGTGCTGCCGTATTTGTCAAATGTAAAATCGCTCGGGTCTTCGTTTTCCACGGTGTAACAGTAGATCTTTTCCTCAGCTTCGTCCGGCAGAGCGGAGTCCAGTCCGAAATAGTTCTTCATGAACAGCGGGTCTGCGGTGAAGGAGAGGGTGGCTTCCAGGATCTCCCACTTGTAATCCAGGGGAGAGTAGTCGATGACCATCACGGGGACATAACCGTCGCCCAGGGTGAAGAGCGCCGGGTCGTTTTCAAATTCAGGACGGGCGGACAGATCCGAGATATGGTCCGAGGAGCTGATGAGCTCCGTGGTGGTGGTCTCTCCCGATGTGATGAGGATGGCCGGCTTCTCGTCGGTCTCGTCGTCGTTATTGTAGGGCGTGGAGAAAGCCAGATGAGCCGGGCTCGTGGAGAGGGGCTCGTCGGCGATGATGATGAATCCGTGGTTCTCGTTTTCCGCCCAGTAGGTGAAGAGGGGGGTGATATCGATAGAAACAAGCGAATCGTCCTCTTCGGACACTGTCGTCGTCACCGCATGGGTGAGGTCATAGTCTCCTCCGGGAGTGGTCCACGGGGTGTCTTCAGACGCCTCTTCCCAGGTCACCGAAGAGCTGTCCCAGTCCGATGTGAGCGGGGCGATGGTCACGGTGAGAGACGAGAGGCCCATCTTGTAGAGAAGATGAAGCCGCAGGGTGTAGACGGCGCTTGCATCGTCGGCCACTTCAGCCGGAGCGTTGTAGAGAAGGCGGATCTCGGTCTCCTGGGCACGGCCCACCCAGCCTTCCTGGTTGAGGACGGGATCGAAGCGGATGACATGGGTGTAGGTCCCGGTCACCGCCAGGTCCATCTCCTCGGGGGGCTGGAGATTGTCGTTGATGTAGTTTTCCGAAGTGGGCAGTTCAATAGGCCCCTTTTTGCCGCAGCCGAAAAGGGCGAAAGTGACGATCATTATAATAAGAATGAATTTACGCATGCAGGTTCCTCCTTGCTTGAACGTTACTTTATTTGGTAAAAAATGTCAAGGAGCAATTAGTTCCCGAAAATGGTGAAGAGTTGACACTTTTCCCGCCTTGCGATATAATCGAGGATATGAAAACAGATGACCTCGTTGCCGCTTTAGATGCCATTTTCGAGCCCGAAAAGTTTCCCGACCCCTCCCAGAACGGCCTGCAGGTCGCCGGGAGGAAAGAGACGAAAAAGGCCCTCTTTGCCGTGGATGCCTCCCTGGAGACCATCCGGAAGGCGCAGAAAGAGGATTGCGGGCTCATCATCGTCCATCACGGACTCTTCTGGTCGCGTCCCCTCATGGTCCGGGGCTATATGAAAGAGCGTCTGAAAGCCCTGTTGGCAAGCGATATCGGGCTTTACGCCGTGCATCTTCCCCTGGACGAGCATCCCGAGCTGGGAAACAACATGAGCCTGGCCCTGGAAGCGGGGATCGTGAAAGACGCGGCTCTGGCCTCCTACAAGGGCGTGCCCCTGGGGATTATGGGCCATTACGAGTCGCCGCGCTCCCTGGAAGAGGCGGCTCGTCCCCTGAAGGGGAAATATCAGGCGCTTCATGTCATCGACGGCGGGCGCCCCATCCGCAAAGCGGGGGTCATCACCGGAGATGCGGGGTCTCTTCTGGAGGAGATCCTGGAGTCGGGCATCGACCTTCTCATCAGCGGAGAGCTGAATCATGCCATGGTCCATCCCTTTACAGAGAGCGGCCTGTCCGGCCTCTTTTACGGCCACTACGCCACAGAGCGCGGGGGGCTGTTGCGTCTTCAGGAGCATCTGAAGAGGATGTTTCCGACACTGGACACTCTTTTTTTTGACAATGATACCAAACTCTAAGGAGGAGATATGAGTCTCATTCACTGTACTGATGATGATTTCAAAAAGACAATAGAAGCCAAGGGGAAAAAGATCGTCGTGGACTTCTGGGCGGAATGGTGCAGCCCGTGCCGGATGTTCGGCCCCGTCTTTGAAAAAGCGGCCGAAGACTATCCGGGAGACGATGTGATCTTCTGTAAAGTGAACGTGGATGAAGCCAAGGAGACAGCAGCGGAACACGAGATCATGAGCATCCCCACCGTGGCTCTCTTTGAAAACGGCCGCCTTGTCCGCCAGAAAGTGGGCGTGATGAACGAACAGGCGCTTCATGATTTTATCAAGGGATAAGCGGGGCAGGGCACGTCCCGCCAGCCTCTTTTTTATCGCAGGCGCGCTTCTCCTCCTGGCCCTGGGCTTCGGAGGAGGACGGCTCCTCAGCGTGATCAAGGACAAAGAGGGGAGTGAGACCTTCCGCGTCTATCAGAACACCGGACGTGAAGTCTCCGCCGAACGCGCCGGGGCCCTGGCCGTGGCGGCGCAAAATGTGCTCCCGGCTGTTGTGAGCATCGAGACCGAGTATGAGCCCATGCAGAGGCGCTCCAATGATGTCTTTGAAGAGTTTTTCCGTGAATTTTTCGGCTCGACTCCCGACAGCGGGCGAGACACCAAACACGGTGTGGGGTCCGGCGTGGTCATCTCCCCGGAGGGGCTCATCCTCACAGCCGACCATGTGGTGGAGGGGGCCTCGTCCATCTTTGCCACCCTGCCCGACGGCCGCCAGTTCCAGCTGAAGCTTCTGGGCGAAGACTCCATGAACGATGTGGCTCTTCTCCAGGCTGACGGCAGCGGGCTGCCCCATGTGGCCCTGGGCGATTCGGATATCCTCGTCCAGGGGGAGTGGGTCATCGCCGCGGGCAACCCCTTCGGCCTCATGGCCGGCGACCCCCAGCCCACAGTCACCGCGGGAATCGTCTCAGCTCTCATGCGGACCATCCAGATCGATGACGGGCAGGGGCGCAAATTCTATTACGGCCTCATCCAGACCGATGCCAGCATCAACCCGGGCAATTCCGGCGGGCCCCTGGTCAATGCCCGGGGAGAGCTTGTGGGGATCAATAATGCCATCTTTTCCACGAGCGGCGGTTCCCAGGGGATCGGGTTTGCCATCCCGGTGAACACGTGCCGGAAGAGTATCGAGACCATCCTGAAAAACGGAAGCATCCGGAGGGGATGGCTGGGTGTGGGCGTTGTGGATATCGATGAAGAGTTCAAGGAAAAATTCGGCCTCGGCGCCTTTCACGGTGTGGTGGTGACCAAGGTCTTCCCCGGGTCGGCAGCGGGAAAAGCGGGGCTTGTTCCCGGCCAGATCGTCATGTCCCTCAACGGGATCCCCGTGCGCAATTCACGCTGGTGGAACGGGCTGGCCATGCGGATCAACGCAGGGGACCGGGTCACACTCCGGGTGTGGGATGCCGGAAAAGAGAGCGAGATCGCCTTTGAACCACCGGCCTTTCAGCTGGAGAGCGCCCTGGACTCCCTGGGGATCGAATCCCTCAAGCCTTTGGATTACAAGACCGCTGTCCAGTATAATATCCGGCCCGAAAAGGGGCTTCTCATCGCAAGCCTTAAGGAGAAGGCGCCCCTCTATAAAGCGGGACTCCGGCCCAATGATGTCCTGCGCGTGGTGGAAGGACGCAAGATCTATGAGAAAAACGACCTGGAAGCAGTCCTCTCCCGTCTTCTTCCCGGTGATGAGATCGAGATCATCGCTGAACGGCGGGGTTACTTTTTCAAGACACAGGCCCGGTGGTAGAGATGAAAATGAAAAGATCCATGATCGTCTTCCTGATCCTTCTTGTGACGCTTCTCCCTGTGACAGCACAGGAGGAAGAGGAGACACGGGGGAAGTCCAAATCGGCCCTTACGGCCCTGGCCCTGGGGACGGTCATTCCCGGAGGCGGGGACTTCTATGCGGGAAAACCTTTGAAAGGCATGATCTACTTTGCCGTGGGTGCTTTTTTGGGATATCAGACTTTTCACTACTGGCGCGAAAGCGACAAGGCCTATGATGCCTATGAGCGCACCGGCGGGGAGGCCGATTACAGCCGCTATGAGGAGGCCTATGACCGGTCCCAGCAATACCTCTATTTCTACCTCATCAATCTGGCGGTGAGTGTCCTGGACGGCGTAGTGGAAGCCTCTCTTTCCGACTGGTCCGTGGAAAATGTCCATATCGAACACCAGCAGACTGTAGACGGCCGGACTGTTCTTTCGTTAAAAAAGGAGTTCTGATGAAAAAGTTTGTCGTGCTGTTGTTGTCTCTTGCCCTTGGAGTCTCTTTTCTCTCAGCTCTTCAGGTGGAGTACAGCCTGGACCTTCAAAACGATGTCACCGGTGAGAAGGTGGTCACGGCCATTGTGGGGGACGCTCTCTATGTCACCTACCTGGAAGACGGCCGGGCAATTTTGCGCTTTGATGCTCAAACGGTGAGCGGAGCCCGCTTTTTCAGGGTGCGCCTCTCCTGCATCACGCTTCTGGGCGCCCCAGGGGCGCTCACTCTTGCAGGCGGCGGTAAACCGATGGACCTTCTGGGCGAAACGGAACGGGTCGCTGTGACACCCTTCATGGAGACGGGATCCATGCCGGAACAGTTCACTCTTACGATCACCGGCCCCTTTATGGGCCTTATCTCCAAGATCGCCTTTGATTTCAGCGATACCCCTCCCGGTGAGGTCACATTGAAACACACCTACGAGGGCGTGAACAGTGAGCGGGGGATCATCACCGCCTCGGGCTTTGCCAAATTCGGCGAAGGGAATGAGGCCAATGTCCGCCTGGAAGCGGAGCGCGCCGCCAAAGTCACGGCCTACAGGAACCTGGGGATCCTGCTCAGGAATATCGCGCAAAAAGAAGGGTTTCAACTTGATGAACCGCGTCTGGATGTCACCATCAGAGGCGCGCGTGTCCTCAAGAAAGAATTGACCAATGAGGGAGTCGTTGTTACAGTAGGGATTGCTGTGAACGGGACTCCCGGATTATCAGATATCGTAAAGGAGGGGTTATGAAAAGGATCCTTTTGGCCGTATTCCTCATCGCGGCCCTGGCAGCCTGCCAGAATCAAAATATCAAAGACCGCCTGGGCGGACGCACCACTGAGGAGCAGGGGGATGCCCCCAAGGAGACCACCATCGAAGAACTGACCATCGCCGATTCCGATGCTGCGGAGATCAATGTCCGCGAAGGCGTGGTGGTGGCTCAGGCGCACACCGATACCGCATCCGACGACGATGTCTCGGTGAACATCACCTATGATGAAGAGGACGACAGCCTGCCTCCCATCAGCGAGGATGCCGAGAATGTCCCTGCAGGGACCGTGGTCCTGAAAAGGGACAGCGGCTACCGTGTCCAGCTCATCACCGTGACCCAGAAGGAGAATGCCGAAAAGTTCGGCAAAGACTTCAAGGAGAAGTGGAATGAAGCGGCCCTGGACAAGGAAAACGACGATGCCTACCACTACCGCGAAGAGATCCCCGTCTACATCGAATTCTATGATCCCTACTGGAAGCTGCGCGTGGGGAACTTCAAGTCACGCAGTGACGCCCAGTACGCCCTGAAATATATCAAGCTCCTGGGATACAAGGATGCCTGGATCGTCCCCACGACGATTCTTGTCAAGGAGGGCCCGTAAGCGATGTCTCTTTCCGCTGAAAACGCCCACGGCTATTTTTCTCTCTCAGATGATTTCTGCTGCGGGCTTTTTACAGTCTCTGAGCGTCTGAGCCGGACTCTTCCCGGGGGAGGGAAGGATTTCCGCCCTGTCCCCGGACTTCTCCGTGCCCGAGTCCCGGCCCTTCCCGATACCCCCGCCGATTTTTTCTACAACGGGACGCGTGTCCTCACCTACCAGGGCGGAGGGAGACGCATGGAGCTCGCTGAAGACGATTGTCTCCTCATCGAAGACCCCATGGAACTTTTCAGCCACCATACGCGCATGGCGGAAACAGACCGGGCGCTCATAGACGACGAGGAGTATCTCCACATCCTTCCCGAAGGCATCTTTCTCAGAGGGGGAAGAAAAGACCTTCTCATCCATAAGACCGCCCGGATCATGGGCCCGGTCTCTGTGAGCACCGAAGAAGGGCCCGTGGTCATCGACGCCCGGGCATCGGTGAAGCCCTTTTCCGTTCTCGAAGGCCCCCTTTACATCGGCCCGGACAGTATCATCGAAAATGCGCGCATCCGCACGTCTTACATCGGAGAAGCCTGCCGCATGGGCGGGGAAGTGGAGGAGTCGGTCTTTCATCCCTTTTCCAACAAGCACCACGAGGGCTTTATCGGCCACAGCGTCATCGGGCGCTGGGTGAACCTGGGGGCCCTCACCACGGGAAGCGACCTCAAAAACAATTACGCTCCCGTGCGTTTCCCGGATCCTCAGGGCAAGTTCCAGGCCACCCCCCATCTCAAACTGGGGGCTCTGGTGGGGGATCACGTGAAGACAGGGATCGGAACGCTGTTCAATACCGGCACCAGGATCTCCCTGGGGAGCCTCATCGCCGGAGGAGGCCTGGCTCCTGCGTGGCTTCCGCCCTTTTCCTGGCATGTGGACGGCAAGACCAGGCTCTATGAGATCCGCTCCTTCATTCATACGGAAAAGATCGTCATGGGACGGAGAGACCAAGAGATGAGTGAAGAGTATGAAGAGAAGATGCGTGCTCTTTTCAACGACAGCAAAGAATTTCACGAAAAAGGAGAGGGGAAATGAGCGAACTCATGGTGAGTGTCTCCGGGATCCGGGGGATCGTGGGAGACAGCCTCACCCCTGACGTCATCCTTGACTATACCCGCGCCTTTGCTCGCCTCATCCGGGGTGGAAAAGTCGTCCTGGGTCGCGACAGCCGTGTGAGCGGGCCCATGATCGCTTCTCTTATCACCGGAGCTCTTGCCTCGGCCGGCGTGGATGTCATCGACCTGGGGATCGTCCCCACACCCACCGTCCTCCTGGCCGTCGACGACCTGAAGGCCGACGGCGGGATCATCGTCACCGCCTCTCACAACCCCAAAGAGTGGAACGCGTTGAAACTGGCCTCGTCCAAAGGGATTTTTCTCAACAGTGAAGAATCAAAAAAGCTCCGGGAGATCCTTGACAAAAAAGATTTTCCCCTCATGCCCTGGGACAAACTGGGCACGATTTCCTGTGATAATGAGGCTGTGAAGCGCCATTTGGACAAGATCTGCGCCCTGGTGGATGAAGAGGAGATCCGCGCAAGACACTTCACCGTGGCCCTCGATTGTGTCAACGGGGCAGGAGGCGTCATCACGCCGCTTCTTTTGAAGCGTCTGGGATGCACCGTCCATGCCATCAACGTTGAGCCCACAGGGCTTTTCCCCCGCGATCCCGAGCCCACACCAAGCCATCTGGGAGAGCTGGAAGCCCTTGTGAAAAAGACAAAGGCTCATATCGGATTTGCCCACGACCCCGACGTGGACCGCCTGGCTCTTGTCACCGACGAGGGACAGGCTCCCGGGGAAGAATATACATTAGCTTTGGCCGTGGAGAGCGTCCTGGAAAAAAGAAAAGGGGACGTGGTCTGCAACTACTCCACAAGCTCCCTCACAGAAGAAGCCGCCCGGCGGAGCGGAGCCCGCCTTTTCCGCGCTCCCGTGGGGGAGGCCAACGTGGCTGAACTCATCATCGAAAAGAAGGCTGTCATCGGCGGCGAAGGAAACGGCGGTGTGATCTATCCGGCGCTCCACGTGACCAGAGATGCGCCCCTGGGGATCGCCCTCATCCTGGATCTCATGGCCCGGCGCAAGACAAGTGTTTCCGAACTGGTGAAGAGCTTCCCCTCCTACATCATGGTCAAAGAGAAGAAGAGTTTTTCCACGCTGGACAAGCGCCGCGAAGCCCTGAAGCGCCTGGAAGGGCACGCGTTTCCCGATGCGCTCGGGATCGATACCAACGACGGGCTGCGCCTCTCCTTTGAAGAGGGCTGGATCCATATCCGCCCCTCGGGGACCGAGCCTGCCATCCGTGTCATCGGGGAGAGCCTGTCAAAAGAGTGGCTGGAAGAGAAAATAAAAACCATGTGGAATGTGATAGAATGATGATGTCTGTGGGTGTCGATATCATTGAGATCGACCGGATCAAAAAAGCCATTGAAAAGAGGGGGGAGCGTTTCCTCAAACGGGTCTATTCGGCTCAGGAGATCGCCTATTGTTCGCGCAAGGTGAATCCCTACCCCTCCTATGCTGTCCGTTTTGCCGCCAAGGAGTCCTACATCAAGGCCATGGGAGGGCTTCACGGGCGGCGCCTGGCCCAGATCGAAGTCTCGCGCCAGGAAAACGGCCAGCCCTATTTTATCGTGAACGGAAAACACGACCGCAGGCTTCACCTCTCCCTCTCCCATTGCCACGCCTATGCCGTGGCCATCGCATCCCCCGGGAGGTCCCTGTGAAGGTCCTGTCTGTTGAGGAGATGAGACGCTGCGATCAAAACGCCATGGAAAAAAGAGGCTACACTCCCGTCCTTCTCATGGAACAAGCCGCTCAGGCTTTTACGCGCATTTTCATGAGCCGCGTCCCGCGGGAGATGCCCGTCACCGTCCTCACCGGGAAGGGGAACAACGGCGGCGACGGCTGGGCAGTGGGGAGGATCCTTCATGTGAACGGATACGGCGTGAGAATCTTCCCGGTGATGGCCCCTGCTACGGAAGAGGGGATTTTTCAAAAGAAACTGGCCCTGAATCACGGGGTGAAGGTTCTTAAAACAAGCGATTTTCGCAGCTGTGATGTCATCATCGATGCCGTCTTCGGAACAGGCTTTCAGGGAGAGCTTCCCGGAGAGGTGACAAAAGTCTTTCAAGAGATCGCGTCTCTGAGTCTCTCCGTTTGGGCAGTAGATATTTCTTCGGGCGTCAACGGAGATACGGGGATCGCCGCAACCGGTGCCCTGAAAGCTGCAGAAACCGTGACCTTTGAATACCCCAAATACGGCCATTTCATCAATGACGGACGGGTCTTGAGGGGAAAACTCACCGTGGTCCCCATCGGTGTGAGAGCTGATGAAAAGTCGGAAAAAGAGTTTCAGGGAGCGCTTCTCTCAGACGACTTGCTTT
>CAZNOX010000027.1:0-8593 GCA_964574875.1 uncultured bacterium
TTTCCCTTGTGATGTCCCGAACGATGGACAGAAGATAGGAGCGGCCCAGAAAACGGAAACGATTCAGGCTCACCCTGGTATCAAAAGGCTCTCCGGCCTTATTCTGATGAACCCATGCAAATTCCTGGGGCTCCCCGTTCAAGGCTTTCCTGATATAGTCCAGGGCTTTCTCCTGTGACGGGCTTCCATCAGGCTGAACAGGGGGAGAGAACTCGTAGGGAATGAAGCGGCTGACGTCTTGACGGGTGATCCCGAAGAGTTTCAGGGCGGCTTTATTGAGGTTGATCGTTTTCCCGACGGTCATGAGAAAGATGGGGTCCCGAGCCTCCCTGAAAAGGATCTGGTAGAGAAAATCGGCGCGCGGGCCGGAAAAAAGAAGCAGAACCCCGGCAGTAAGAAGGGCTGCAGCAGCTGTGATCTGTGCCAGAAGAATCAAACTCACTCAGCACCTCCTCTCCGGGTTCTGTCAGTGACTTTCAGCCATATCTTTCACGATTCCGAAAGATTCGATGATATAAGCGTCTTTTCCCACATCATTCAGCCACTCTTCATAGAGTTCTTCTGTGGAGTTCCCCGACCGGCTCATGGAGGCATCTCTCACAACAGTAAAACTCTCGTTTTTCATGTTGTCATAAGCCTCGTCTACACGGTCGATCTCTTTGTTGATGTCCCTGCGGATCTCAAACTCCCTTTCCAGGTTCAGGGGTAACAGGGATTCCTCCCTGGTCTGTTTGATGAGTGCAGCCTCATCTCTGATCATGCTGAAATAGGGATTCTCTTTCACCCGTTCATGGCTTTTTTTGCGTAACTGGCCTACATCATAAGAAAAGAGGCTCCAGGGTTCATACTCCAGGGGTTTGACTCTGTCCCATTTGAGGGCATTGTCAAAATTGCGCTCCCCCACATCGATCTCGTCATAGATGCCGGGAAGGTTGATATCCGGTTCCACACCCTTGTACTGGTTGCTTTCTCCGGTGATCCGGTAAAACTTCTGCATGGTGACTTTCACCGCGCCGAAGGGCTTCAGCGAGGCATAAAGAGGATTGACGATCCGATCGATATCCACGATATTCTGGACTGTCCCTTTCCCGAAAGAGTGGCCTGTCCCCACGATGACCGCCCGTTTGTAATCCTGGAGAGCTCCGGCTACGATTTCGGAAGCCGATGCACTGAAGGTATTGACCATGACCACAAGGGGGCCGGTGTAATAGACATCGTCATCCCGGTCGTAATCGATTTCGGGAGTTCCGGAACGGGATTTGACCTGGACCACCGGGCCGGTGCGGATAAAGAGTCCCGCCACATTGATGGCGTCTTCCAGCGCTCCTCCCCCGTTATCCCTTACATCAAGAATCAGTCCCTGGATCCCTCTTTTCTGGAGGTCAATCAATGCTTTTTTCATATCATCGGAGGTGTTCCTCCCGTTGACATCGTAAAAATCGCGGTAGAACTTGGGAAGATAGATATAACCGTATCGTTTTCCGGTCTCTTTGTCTTCCAGTATCGTATATTTCAGGTAGGACTCTTCAATGATCACCACATCCCGCTCAATGGGGATGACCATGATCCTCCCGTCGGGTTTCTTCACAGTCAGATTGACAATACTTCCCTTTTTGCCGCGGATGAGGGTCACGGCGTCATCCAGAGGCATATTGATGAGTTCCACGGGGGACTGTCCCTCTTCGGCGACCTTGAGGATCAGATCTTCGGCTTCAAGTTTTTTTGTTCTCCAGGAAGGGCCTCCGGGGACGATGGACTCCACTTTGATATACCCTTCGGCTTCCTGAAGGATCGCACCGATCCCTTCAAAGGTCCCGCTCATCTCCAGGTCGAAATCCTCTTTGAGTTTCGGGGGAAAGTAGAGAGAATGGGGATCCAGGAGCCTGATGACACTGTTCAGATAGAGATAGATCCTCTCCTGTCCATCCATCTCGTCATAACGGCTGAGGATCCACTCGAGGGAATGGGCGGCCTTCTCACGAGCCTCCTTTTCGATGTCCGGATCAAAAAAGAAATCAATCGCTTCATAGGAGAAATAACCCTCCTCATCCATGTTCTGTTCAGCCAGGATCTCCAGGTAGCGGTTGATGATATTCATGGCCGTGACTTGTTTCCAGACCGCTTTGAGTTCCTTCTTCCCTGAGGGAAACCGACGCTTTTCAGGGTCGGATTCAAACGTCTCGTCCGTATCATACTCCAGGGGCTCTTTCAGGAACCCCTCGACCCAGTCTCCGATCTCGGCAATGTTGGCATCAACACGCCGAAAGACCTCTCTGCAGAAGTCAAAATCACTCACATAGAGCATATCGTCCAGCTTTTTCCGATAGGATTTCAGCTCTTTCAGGTCATCATCGGTGAGGAACCATTTCATATAGTCCACCTGGCTGATAAACTCGTCATACAGTTTTTCTGAAAAGGCATCATTGATCTCCACTTTCTCATAGTGAAGCTTTTCAATGGAATAGAGGATCACGTCAGAAATGATGGTGGGTTTCTCATCGTCTTTGAAGCCGGCCGGAGCTCCCAAGAGCAGAGCTGACCGGAAGATGATAAAAAGGAGAAGCAGTGATATCGCTTTTCTCATGTCTTTTCCTCCAGAGGTCTTGTTTGTGTTTCGCCTGTTATGCCCAGTTTTTTTAGTGCGTGAACAGATTCACTATAGTCCTCTTCATGCATGACTTCAATAACAAGTTCGAAGGAGTCCTGAAGTTCCCTGATTTTGGAAAAAAAGGCTCCCCACGTGAGCTCCCCTTTCGTGAAAGCAAGATGTTCGTCTTCCCCGCCGTGGTTGCCATTGAGATGGACCGCGCGTAAAAAGGGAGCCGTCTCATCCAGCCAATACTCCTGGGAGCGGTCGGTCCCGAAGAGGTTCACATGGCCGGTATCCAGGCAGATCCCGAATCCGGGGTGGGCCAGCCTCTCCACGAGGCCGGTCAGGTAGAGGGGACGCGGTTCACGGAGATTTTCAAGCTGGATCTCCACCCCGTTCTCTTCCATGAGGGGGATCAGCTGTCTCAAGAGTCCCGCGCACCGCTCTGTCCAGCGTTTCCGCGCTTCTTCATGATCACCCGGATAGAGGTAATGGGGGTGAACCACCATGGACGACGCCCCTGTCCTGCGGGCCAGGACGATCCCCTGCTCGAAACGGGACAGAACAGCTCTCTGGAGCGCAGGATCACGGCTGGCCGGATAGAGGTCATAAAAGGGGCCGTGAAAACGCACAGGAAGGCTGAACTCTTGAATGAGAGAGCGCAGTCTTGTGACTTCTTTTTCGATTCCCTCAGGATCCTCGAGAAGAGAGGGGTTTGAAAATGCGGAGATCTCCACGCCCATTCCATTCCCGGCAAGGGACCGGGCGATCTCCTCATTTAAATACAAAACATTCAGATAGAGCTTCATCTTCGTCCCCCATTCCTCTTATTATAAAAGAGATGAGGGAGACGGTCAACAGAATCCCCGTTCTACTCCACGGCGATGTGTTCGTGGACAAAGTAGGCCGGAGTCTCGTAGGGGTGAGCCGCTTTCATGGCCCGGACAGCGTCGGCCAGCGCCTCCCGGGAACAGAAACAGACGATCATGGACTCCCTGACCTTTTCCAGGCGGTCCCACTCCCCCCGTTCGGGAGAGCTTCCTTCCAGGGGCATGAACTGTCCTGTTCCGGGACACTCCCAGGCACACTTGTCATAGGCTCCAAGCTTCCCCGCTCCCGCGCTGAACAGTGCCTCTTTGACCTGTTCGCTGTACTCTTCCGGAACAAAGACTGTGATACTGAACATTCTCCTCCTTTACAGGATCCTCCCGTCGGGAGCGATCACAACTTCCCGGATGGCCATGACCCGCCCCGCTCTCTTCAAGGCCTCTTCCACGATCCGGACGGTTCCGAAGCAGCACGGCACCTGCATCCTCAGGACCGTGACGCTTTTGATATCATGCTGAGAGAAGATCCGGGAAAGCTTCTCGACGTACTCGTCCAACCCCTCGTCCAGTTTGGGACAGAAGGTGATGACTTTCCGCCCCTTGAGAAAACGGGCGTGAAAATCACCGAAGGCATACGGGACACAATCGGCAGAGATCAAAAGATGAGCCCCATGGAAATCGCTGTTATCCGGGTTGATGAGCTTCATCTGCACAGGCCACTGGGTGAGCTGTGAAGAAGGGGCTCTTTCCGGGCTCTCTTCCTTTTCTCCTGAAGCCTGAAAGGTGCGGGACTGAACCCCGGGACAGACAAAGGAGGGGGGCTTCTGCTCCCTTTCCACGTCGCCGTCCAGCCCCTTGTCCCGGAGAAGAGCAACAGCTTCCTTGTAATACTCCTCCTGGCCGTGACTTTTGAGGTGTTTCAGATGGGCCTTGATGACATTCTCCCCCTTGGGGATGATCTGCTCCTCAAGGACCTTCTTTTCATTGTAGGCCTCCGCTTCTCTCTCCTCGACAAAGAGGGCACCCTGCGGACATTCGCCCAGGCAGGCTCCCAGCCCGTCGCAAAAGAGGTCACTCACCAGGACGGCTTTTCCGTCAATGATCTGGAGAGCCCCTTCCGGGCACTCGGGGAGGCACAGTCCGCATCCGTTGCACTTCTCTCTATCGATGGCGATGATCTTTCTTTTCATATCCCCTCCTTAGGTTAATGCTTGCTAACCTCCGTGATTATAATCACGTTTCAGAAGGGTGTCAATATAAATGTTAGTATTTTCGTGCTATTTCACTTCTGCACCTGTAACTCACACAGGACGGTCTCGCCTTTGTCGTCTTCCTTGTCGAAGAAAGCCAGAATATGGCCTTCCGGAGAGACGCCGGCTAAAGTGCTCACGGTCTCTCCCCCTTCCAGGCGACACTCATAGAGCCCCTGGTCTTCCCCGTCCAGGGAGAAGGCATGGACCCGTTTTTTTTCTTCCGTTGTGTTTTCTAAATCTGTCAGCAGCTTGATGAAAAGAGTCTCCCCGGAGACCGCATACCCGTTGATCCCGGGCCGGCCCGTCATGCTGATACTGTTGCCGCTTGTCTTGATCTCATAATTCTTTTCCACATAGAGGGGATGGGGGATTTTTTTTGTGATCAGGTGAAGCCCCTCTTCATCAACAGAATAGAAATGAAGCTCATAAGTCATAAAAGAGATGAAAACCGCCCTCGTCTCCCTGAAAGCGATCCATTTCATGGATTTGATGAGCTTCTCCGGACTCATGGCCCGCTCTTTTTCTTCAGCGGGAAGATAACCCTTGATCATCTCTCCGTCGGGAGAGAGTTCTGCCACGTCATAGGCTCCTCCCTGGAGAGCAATCCAGATATGGCCATCCTCATCTACGGCTCCTCCGCGAAGCCGGCCTTCGTTCACAGGATACTCATCCAGAAAGACAATCTTCCCCTCGTCCACCTCAAAGACCAGAACAGCGCTTTTATCCAGAGCAGCCAGATAGAGGCGGTTCTTATCCACCCCCATGAGCTGAACCCGGTTTTTGTTATATTCTCCGGGGCCGCTGCCCTTTTTGCTGTACCGGTCCAGCAATCGTCCGTCTCTTGTAAAGATCCGCAGAGAAACATCCGTTAAGTCCAGGCCGGTATACCCCCCTTCCCAGCTGTAGAGGCGATTGAAATCGCCGCCTCCTTCCAGGGTGATCCGTTTGATTTCCGTAAGGTGTCCCCGGACATGATCCCCTGTCTTGCAGGCTGTGGAAAAAAGCAAAAAAACCGTCAGGACGGCAAAAGACGAAATTTTACATAGTTTTTTCATTTTTCCTCCTTTTTTCTGGAACAAAAGTCCTCTCCGATTGTTCTTATATTCAGGTTATGCTTCCCATACATAACCTCCGGGGCGGAGCGCGGAAAGTCTTTCGATTTTCCCCTTCGCCCTTTTTTTATCGTCCGCAGATATTCCGGTAGGGACAATACTCACAGGCCTTCTCCTCTTCAGTCTGGGAAAAGGGTTTTCCCTCATCCAGAATATCATCAAAGATCACATGGGCCATCCTTCGCGCCTCCTTTGACAGATCTTCACCGAGTTTCTTTCCGGGAAGCCAAAAGTAGGGATTGGAAAGAGCGGTAAAACTGATCAGGCCCGGCCGGACCTCATTTTGAGAGGGGTAGAGGATGGAATAGGTCAACAGCTGGACCATCTCTTTGCGGTTGTGATAAAAGGCCAGCTCTCCCGGATCTCTCCCCTTGGGCGGGTTCAGGGGATTGATCTGCCCGGTCTTGTAATCGAGAATAGTGACTGTGTTGTCTTTTTCATCCACCCGGTCGATAAAGCCTCCCAGGCGCAGGGTTCGTTCCTGATGGCTGAAAGAGACCTCCCGCCACTCCTCAAGAGCAAGGACCTTGAAAGGGAGACGCTCTTTTTCATGATCCAGGAGTTTATCCATGAGATGAGCCATGATGCGCCTGTTGATGTAGTTTTTGCCTTTGTCCTTCTCCACTCCGGGCAGCTGGGCGGAATAGGCGTCATCGATGACAGGCGCCAGGCGTTTCTTCATGCTGTCCAGATCGCCTTCTGTCATGGTCTTCCCCGTGAAGGGCTTGAAGAGCTCGTGCATGCTGTTATGGATGATGGTCCCGAAGAGAGAGGCATCAGGATCATCAATGAGAGAGGCCGGCTCCTTGAGCTTTTCGATGTATTTAAAATAGAACTTCAGGGAGCAGCCCAGATATTCATTGAACGCCGAAGCTGAATAAGTCAACCCCAGAAGCTGTGTCATCATCTCCGGTGTCTTGGAAACGGTGACCTCGGGAAAGAGGGTTTGAGAGGCGCCCATGGAGACGAGGCTTTCGGAGATGGTGCTCTCTTTGTTTGTATCGGACCATTCGTGAAGGAGCTGCTCGATAAAACGGCTCCGCTCTCCCTTTCCCATCTGGTCCATCTCTGTATTGTAATAGAGAACAGCAGTCTCAGCACGCATGAGAAGTCGGTAAAAGTAGTAGGCGAAGATGGCGTCCCGGCTTTCATAGGTGGTCAGGCCGGCGTTTTTTCTGAACTCGTAGGGGATCAGCCCCTGTTCTGATTTCCCTGTGGGAAACTGTTTCTCATTGACGCCCAGAATAAAGACATGTTCAAAGGAGAGCCCCCGGGTCTCCAGCATCCCCATGACCTGCAAGCCCTTGAGAGGTTCTCCGCTGAAGGGAACGGAAACCAGGGAAGCGATCTCCTGAAGGACACGGCTGATCTCGAGAAGCCCCATCCGGGGAGCCAGCTCTTTGAGCAGAGACTGAAAATCGCCCATGGACTCAAGCAGCGAAAAGAGGAACTCCTGCTCCAAAGCCAGCGGGTCCAAACGCCGGGCCGTCTCCATGATAAGGGACTTGAACCCCTCAAACAGGTCATAGGCCCCTTGGGGCTCATGGAAGAAAAGGTCTTCTCCCAGCCCCTCTGTGATCTCATCAAAGGTGATAAAAGGCCTTCCCTTGTCCCGTAATGTCTTCAAAAAAAGCTCCGGGGAAAAATCTCCGTAAAAATGCCGGCTCAGGGGATGAAAAAGAAAGGCATGAAGGTCTTTCACGTAATACCCCTCTCTTTCCCGGCGGGAAGGGCCCGTGAGCAGACGCAGGTATGATTCTGTAAAGGAGAAGACGGAACTTTCCTTCATGGAGAGTCCCATGGTGACGTTAAAGGAGTCCACCTCCCGGGGAAGGGAGCGTAAGAGAGGGAGGAGCATGCCTTCATCCCCCAGGATGACCGCTGTCTTCTCCAGCACATCCTCTCCCTGCTCACGGATGAGAGCGCTCAGATCCCGGCCCAGCGCCTTGGCCTGCTGCACGATCCCCGGATAGCCGTATATACTGACCTTTTTCTTATGGACACTCAGGTAATCAAAAACCTGAGGGGGCGGAAGAGGGGCATAGAGCTCTTTGATCCCCCGCTGGTAGAAGAATCCCGCTTCATGAAGGGGATCTTCGGTAAAATAGGCGTCCATATCCCAGAAAAAGAGGGCATTTTTCTCTTTAAAATAGCGGAAGAGTTCCCATTCTCCCCGGCTCAGGGCGTTAAAGGCGCAAAAGATGACTCTTTTTCCCTGGAACCGCGAGAGATACTGCTCTTTGTCTTCACACAGTTTACGCAAAGCCAGGCCGTAATAGGCTTCTCCCCGCTGAAGAAGGGCTTCACTGAAGAGACGGTAGGCCTTTTCCATCTCATTGACTTTCATCCGGTACTTCTGCTGAAAAGGCGTCTCCTCCTGAAAATCAGCCCCCATCCAGTTGCGCAGTTTTTCAAAGAGAGACGGATCCTGGAGATTCTGGTCGATATCGTTAAAATCGTTGAGCATCATCCCGCCCCAGGGATGAAACTGATCGAATCCGGGAGTCTCCCCTCCCTGGCGGAGAAAAAGAGCATACATCCGCAGGAGAAGCGAGAGCCGTCCGGGCTGCTTCAGCCCTGTCACATCAAAGACAAAATCGGTCAGGGAAAAGACAGGAGGGAAAAGAAGGGGCTTGGGGACAGAAGGCAGGCGGCGGGCTGTTTCTCTGAAATAGAGCCCGCCCCGCCGTGAGGGGAAAATAAAGAGGGAGTCCTCCCAGCCCCCGCCGGCCCACGTCGTTTCGATGATTCCTTCAAGCAGATCTTTTGTCTTCAAACGACCCTCTCAATGGTTCCCTTGCTTAAGTAGAG
>CAZNOX010000028.1:0-8373 GCA_964574875.1 uncultured bacterium
TTCGAAGGGGAGGCTTTTTATCGTGACCTCAGCGGGAACAAAGTCTTTATCCGGAAGCGCTGGGTCGCCGCTCCCGGCCAAGAGGAGACCTTGAAGCGTGTTTTCGTTTCCGCAGTGGACATGACCGCCTTCTACGAGGCCCGTGAAGCAGAAAGAGCGAGTGAACAGAAGTATCAGATGCTTGTGGAAAAAGGAAACGACGGGATCGTCATCCTCCAGGAAGGCAAGATCACCTTCTCCAACTCCAAAACAGGAGAGCTTCTGGGTTATTCGCAGGATGAGCTCGAATACCGTGACTTTCTCACCTTGTTGACTCCTGAAGAACGGCCCAAAGTGGCCGAGTTTTACAAAAAGCGCCTTCAGGGTGAGGAGGTACCCTCGATCTATGAGACCATGGCCCTCACTAAAGACGGACGGGAACTTCCCATGGAGTTCAATGTCTCTCTCATCGATGATGACGGGAAGCCTGCCGTTCTGGCTTTTGTCAGGGATATCTCCTTCAGGGTGGAGGCCGAACGATCCATGCGTGTGGAAAAGGCTCTCTTCGAGGGGCTGTTTGACAATGCCCCGGAAAGCATTGTCCTGGTCACACCGGACAGCATCATCACACGGGTGAACCGTGCTTTTCTCTCCATGTTCGGATGGGAAAGAGAAGAGGTCATGGGCAAGAACATCGATGAGCTCCTCACCAGCCAGGAGACACGGTCCGAAGCCTATTCCATCACCCATGAGATCAAAGACGGAGCGGAACTCTATACTGAGATCGAGACCATGCGGTTGAAAAAAGACGGGACACCCCTTGATGTCTCCATTATCGGGGTACCCGTCGCGTTGAACAATGAAAAGCTGGCCGTCTACGGCATCTACCGGGATATTTCACAGCGAAAAGCCGATGAGCGCGCCCTGAAGGAAGCCACAAAAAAATTGGAAGAGCTGGCCAGGACCGATCCCCTCACAGGGCTTCTCAACAGGCGCGGCCTCCTGGAGATGATGGAGTATGAGATCAAAAGGGCCAAACGGTCCGGGAAACGTTTCTCTGTCATCATGGGGGATATCGACCATTTCAAGGAGATCAACGACCTCTTCGGCCATGATACCGGGGATATTATCCTGGAAAACCTGGCCGATATCATGAAGAAGACTCTGCGCTCCCAGGATATCATCTCACGCTGGGGTGGTGAGGAGTTTCTCATCCTCCTGCCTGAGACACCGCTGACCGGGGCTCAGTGTGCCGCAGAAAAACTCCGCCAGAGGATCATGGACCATGTCCATCACATCCGGGACATGGAGTTCAACGTGACCATCACCTTCGGAGTCTGTGAAGTGAAGAGCGATTTCGATACCGAGATCTGTATTAAGCGGGCTGACAACGCCCTCTACCAGGGGAAAGAGAGCGGACGGAACCGTGTCATGGCGTCCGGTGATTGATTTTTTTATTAATATCTTGAAAATCGGTTAAAAACAAGTAAAGTCAGGGAGATGAAGACGATGAAACGCTCTCTGAGCGCTCTTTGCATAATTATTCTCTGGCTTATCTCTCCTCTTTTCGGAGAGGAGAGCTCTCTTCTCACCCCCGGTGATGTGGTGACAGGCCCGCGGTCATGGCTTCTTCCGGCCGGGGAGATCATCCTGGTCAACGGAGCCCTGGGAGCCGCCAACTACTATATCGGGGCCCGGGGCTGGGCTCAGATCGGGACAGCCTCGATCATCGAAAACTTCGAACTGGGGTTTGACTGGGATCCCGACGGGTTTCCCTGCAACACCCTGGATCATCCCTATCACGGAGCAGTCTTCTTCGGAGCTGCCCGTTCCATGGGATATTCTTTCAAGGAGTCGCTCCTCTTCTCTTCACTGGGAAGTCTTCAGTGGGAGTTCTTCATGGAGACCGAACGTCCCTCCACCAACGATTTTATTATGACATCCTTCGGCGGGGCCTTTCTTGGCGAGATCCTCTTCCGGACGTCTGTTGAGTTTCTTCGTCCCCGCGGGAAGCGGCCCATCAGCTTTTGGGACCACACAGCGGGATTTCTCACATCTCCCCCCCTGTGGGTCAACAGCCGGCTTTATCCTGAAAGGATCTCATTTCATAGGGGGCCGTCCCCCCTGGAGTATGTGGCCCTGGGGGCCGGGCTGGGGAATGCCCCGTCCCGCGGCGAGCCTGATGTGCGCTACAATCCCCTTCTTTTTGCCGAAGCCCGGTACAACAGGACGCGTGAGGGACAGGCTGTCCTCCCTTATGACTACTTCACCGTGCGGGCCGAACTGGAACAGATCAAGACCGGGGATATCCTGAAACGCATCGAGACCAACGGCATCCTCACCGGCTCATCTCAGCCCCTTTTCAATGCCGACAGGTCCTTGAGCGGGCTTTTTGCTTCCTACGATTACATGGAGGGGCTCTGGTATGACCGGTTCAGCGATGTGGGGATCGGCCCGGGGATGCTTCTGCACTATGAAAATGCCCGTCAAGCTGTGACCTTCTATTCGGGGATCTATGCGATTTTCGGAGCCGCCAGCGCGCGTTATGCCCTGATCTACGGAGATACACCGTATGAGGAAAAGGATGAGACCTACAACTTCGGAAGCGAATTAAAGAACGGCGCCTACTACATGGGCCCCGGGATCATGTCGCGGTTTGAACTCTCCTACAGAAGGGGGTTCTTTTCGGCCCGCGCGGGCCTGCGCCAGTTCTGGGTCCATTCTGTCCATGCCACGGATGCCAATGAGTGGGGGTATCTGATCCCGTTCACCGTGACCATAAGGCCGGCGCCTTTCCTCATCTCCTTTGAGTATGAGCTCATCCACAGGGACTCCTTCTATGATGATTATCATCCCCTCTATAATGACGCTTATACCTTGAAGCTCTTTTCCGGATTCACCTTTTAAGACTCTCTTCTTGTCGAAGCAGAAAAAGATATTATAATAGCGGTGGAGAAAATATGAAAAATACCATTGAAATCATCGGCGCCCGTGTCCACAATCTCAAAAATGTCACATTAAGTCTGCCCCGTGACCGGCTCATCGTCTTTTCCGGTGTTTCGGGCTCAGGGAAATCGTCCATGGCTTTTGATACCGTCTATGCTGAAGGCCAGCGGCGCTATGTGGAAAGCCTTTCCAGTTACGCCCGTCAGTTTTTGGGGATCATGGATAAGCCCGATGTGGATTTCATCGAAGGCCTCTCTCCGGCCATCTCCATTGAGCAGAAGTCCAGAAGCAAAAACCCGCGCTCCACGGTCGGGACAGTGACCGAGATCCATGACTATCTCAGGATCCTCTTTGCCCGCATCGGAGAGCCCCATTGCCCGGTGTGCGGACGTCCTGTGAAAAAACAGGCCCCTGACGAGATGATCGACCGGATCCTGGAGTTTCCCCCCGAAACGAAATTCATGGTCCTGGCCCCCATGGCCCGGAACCGGAAAGGCGAGTACCGGGAGTTCTTCGAAAAACTCCGCCGTGAAGGGTATGTCCGGATCAAGGTCGACGGAGAGGTCCTGGAACTGGAAGAGGGGACGGCTCTGGAAAAAAACAAAAAACACGATATCGACGTGGTGGTGGACCGCCTGGCCATCCGCGAGGGGATCCGGTCACGCCTGGCCGATTCCGTGGACACGGCGCTGCGCATGGGCGGCGGAAAACTCCTTGTGGAGACCAGCACCGGAGAGCAGAAATATTTCAGTGAAGAGCTCTACTGCTCCCACTGTGACCTGAGCCTCCAGGAGATCACGCCCCAGACCTTCTCTTTTAACGCCCCCCAGGGGATGTGTCCTGTGTGTAACGGGTTGGGCATCAACAAAGAGGTGGATGTCCGGCGTATCATCACCAATGACGAACTCTCTGTTATGGAGGGGGGGATCCGCTTCTGGGGCCAGCTCAAGAAGAAGAAGGACAACTGGAACTATAAACGGATCATGCGTATTCTGGACCATTACGGCATCGATCCCCAGACTCCGGTGAAAGATTATCCCGCCGACAAGATGGAGAAGATCCTCTACGGAGACAAGCAGCTCAAGACCAGCGGCGTGGTCAATGCCATCAAGCGTCTCTATCGCGAGACCCAGTCTCCCGAGATGCGCTTTTACTATGAATCCTTCATGAGTGAAAAGGAGTGCGAAGCCTGCGGAGGGCGCCGGCTCAACCCTGAAGCTCTGAGTGTCACCATGGGGGGGCGCAATATCGCCGAGCTTTCCGCCTTCTCGATCTCGGAGCTCTACACGTTCTTTGAAAACCTGGAACTGGACGAACAACGGGCTTTCATCGCAAAGGAACTCATCAAGGAGATCGACAGCCGCCTCAAGTTCCTTCTGGATGTGGGCCTCTACTACCTCATGCTGGACCGCAAAGCCCCCACTCTGAGCGGCGGGGAGTCCCAGAGGATCCGGCTGGCCAGCCAGATCGGAAGCGGCCTCATGGGTGTCCTCTATATCCTGGATGAGCCCTCCATCGGGCTTCATCAGAGAGACAATGTCAGCTTGATCAACTCCCTGAAAAACCTAAGAGACCTGGGAAACACCGTCATCGTCGTGGAGCATGACCGGGATACCATCGAAGAAGCTGACGTCGTGGTGGAGTTCGGCCCCGGAGCAGGGGTCTTCGGAGGCGAGATCACCTTCAGCGGGACGCCTGAAGAGATGAAAAGGGATCCGGACTCGATCACCGGGCAGTATCTCCGCTATGACAAGAACATCAGCCCCAAGGAGTCAGAGCGCCCTCTCACAGGAGAGTGGCTGAAGATCACCGGATGCCGTCAGAATAACCTGAAGGACGTGGACGTGGACTTTCCCCTGGGCGTGATGACCCTGGTCACCGGGGTGTCGGGATCGGGGAAATCTTCTCTCATCTCGGATACGCTTTATCCTGTCCTCCATAACCGGCTGCATAAATCGGCCTGGGAAACGGGAGACTTCCGGGAGATCACCGGGACAGAGTTTATCGATAAGGTCATCGAGATCAATCAGGACGCCATCGGGCGGACACCCCGCTCCAATCCCGTGACCTATGTGGGCGTCTTTACGGCCATCAGGGACCTGTTCGCTTCTCTGCCCGAGGCCAAGATCCGGGGGTACAAGCAGGGGCGGTTCAGCTTCAATGTCAAGGGCGGGCGCTGTGAGGCCTGCGGAGGGACAGGGCTCAAGGAGATCGAGATGCATTTTCTCCCTGATCTCTACATCACCTGTGACGTCTGCAAGGGGAAACGGTACAACAAAGAGACTCTGGAAGTCCGCTACAACGGGAAAAACATCAATGATGTCCTGGAGATGACCGTGGAGGAAGCCAAAGAGTTCTTTACCAATATTCCCGCCATTTCCACAAAGCTGGACACCCTTTACGACGTGGGCCTGGGGTATATCAAGCTCGGGCAGTCAGCCACCACCCTGTCTGGAGGAGAGGCTCAGCGTGTGAAACTGGCCAAGGAGCTGTCGCGTCAGAGCACGGGAAACACCTTCTATATCCTGGATGAGCCCACCACAGGCCTTCATTTCGACGACGTCAACAAACTGCTGAAGGTCCTCAACCGCCTGGTGGATGCGGGAAACACCATGGTCATCATAGAGCATAACCTGGATGTGGTGAAATATGCCGACTGGATTGTGGACCTGGGCCCCGAAGGGGGAAAGGACGGGGGAAAAGTCCTTTATACCGGGCGACTGGATGGCCTTTTCCAGTGCAGAAAGTCTCATACAGGACGTTTCCTGAAAGAGTATCTGGCCAAAGAGCATGAGGGGCCGCTTCACTCCTGATCTTACCCGGCCTCTTCTATCTTGAATCTTGACAGTATTGCTCTCTCCTCATATAGTGAAAATGAAAATTTTGAAAACCATTGAAGGAGGAACTATGAACAAGGGCACAGCTCTTCTTCTCATTGTGTTTCTGTTGGCAGGCTGCGCGCGTTTCACTCAAAGCGAAGACACAAAAGCCGAAGCTGCGCTTGAGGCCTGGACGGGAAAAGCTCAGAAAAGCACGGCGGCTGTGATCGGGGTCGTCGATGAGAAAGGGGCGAGGTTTTTTTCGTCGGGATTAACCGAGCAAGGAGGGTCCCCCGTAAATGAAGAGACTCTCTTTGAGATCGGATCCCTGACCAAGCTGTTTACCGCCCTGCTGTTGTCTGTCCTGGATGAAGAGGGCACGGTGAATATGGATGCGCCGGTTTCACGCTATCTTCCTGAAAGCCGCTCTTATCTGCAAAAAGAGGGGCACCCTGTCACGCTGCGCCATCTGGCGTCACACACTTCGGGCCTGCCGCGAATTCCTGCAGATATGGGGCGTTTCGATATGATGAACCCTTATGCGGCTTTCGGGGAGGATGAGCTTATGGCTTGTATCAAAGCAAGCCCCCTCAAAGGAGCTTTTCTTCCCGGCGAGGCTTACGGTTATTCCAATCTGGGTTACGGGCTGCTCGGATATCTTCTGGAGAGAGCCGGACAACAGCCTTATGAAGAGCTTCTGCGTGAAAAGGTCCTGGCTCCCCTGGGGTTGAACCGGACACGGATCTCCGCTGACGGGCTGGAGATGGCGCATCCCCACGGCCTTTTCCATAACCCGGTTCCGGCCTGGGATTTTGATGTTCTGGCGGGATGCGGGGCTCTCAAGTCTTCTGCCCGGGATCTGGTTCGCTTTCTCACTCTTGTCATGGATCTCGAGGAGGATCCCTTACAAAAGAGCGTAAAGAGGACTCTGAAAGAAGAGTGTCCCCTGGAATCCGGAAAAGACGGTGATTATATCTGCCTGGGATGGCATAAACTCACCCTGGCCGACGGAGAATCGTACTATATTCATGACGGCGGGACCGGCGGGAGCCGTTCCTTTATGATCTTTCACGAGGGAAAGCGGAAAGGCGCTGTAATCCTTACGAATTCAGCACAGTCTCAGGACGACCTGATCGATTTTGTGATGAAGGAGTGGATGCAATGAAAAAAGAACTCGAACAGTTCAGGAGGATGAATACAATTTTACATGATCTCTCTCAAGCCGGTATCCTCTTTTTTATCCTGGGCAATGTCTTTATGATTCGTTTTTTTATGTCTTCATTCGCGGGGGAATTCAAAAAAAATGATTTGAATCTGGCCATGGTCTTTATGGGGATCTTTATGGTCTTTATCAGTATGGCCGATGCAAGGAAAATATCACCCAAAGAAGAGAAAAAAATAAGAGAAAAATATCACCGGGCTTATGTTTACCTTGTATTGGCTCTGTGCGGTTTTGTTTTGTCCATCCTTTTAGGCCTCTTCTATCTCCTCTATGTCAGGGATTTTTCCCTGGGTGTGTCCATCGCAACATTCGGCCTGGGAGGCGTGGCCCTGCAGAAGTATCATCTGGAGCGTTACACAGCTGTTCTGGAAAAGGCTGCCGAGAGCCGCGGAGAATGAAAAAAATCCTGCTCATCGACAATTACGATTCCTTTACCTATATCCTTCTCCACCTTCTCCGAAGTGTTTTCCGGGGAACCATCGAAGTGATCCGGAATGACGCCTGGAAAGAAGAGGAACTCGCAAGAAAAATTTATGACGCCTATGTAATCTCTCCGGGGCCGAAGACTCCCCGGGAAGCGGGCCTGTCCAACACTGTTTTCGGTCTGTTTCATCAAGACAAGCCCATCCTGGGTGTCTGCCTGGGGATGCAGTGTATGAACGAGTTTTTCGGCGGCACCACTGTCCGCTCTCACAACCCGGTACACGGGAAAACCTCTCCTGTCGAGGTCCACAAAAGGAAGACTCTTTACAGAGGGGTCGCCTCTCCCTTTCAGGCAGCGCGCTACCACTCCCTTGAATGTCGCGTGACATCGCCTGAACTGGAAGTGACCTCTTCGTTTCAGGGGATCCCCATGTCCCTGGAGCATGTCTCTCTGCCTCTCATGGCCGTCCAGTTTCATCCGGAGTCCTTTATGACGCCGGCGGGAAAGCGGATCGCCGCCAACTTCCTGAGGTCTGTCTGATGCTTCTCAGCGTGAAAAGCGTCAAAAGCTCGAAGAGGCCCTGCGACGACCCTGTGTCAGCCTGTGCCCGTTTGCCGCGAGGGGTCCGTCCTGCTCTTCTCACAGGAAAGGGGCCGGAAGACGTCTCCCGGTTCTCCTTTCTGGCCTGGTCTCCCCATACGGTAATCACCTAGCGGCCAGGGGCCTTCCAGGTCTGCTCCGGGGGGGGACCGTTTGTCGGGGAGCTTCCCTTCTATGAAGGGATGAAGAGGATGCTTGCGGCCGTCAACTTCCAGGATCTCCCCTTTCCATTAAACAAAGCAGGCCTCCTGGGCCTTCTCTCGTTTGAACTCTACAGGGAAGAAGAAAACTTTACCGGAGAGCTTCCGGATCTTTACCCCTTTCCCCTGGCGGAATTCATCCTCTACCGGCACTATATCATCTGGGATCATGCCAAGCAGAAA
>CAZNOX010000029.1:0-8111 GCA_964574875.1 uncultured bacterium
AGAAAATAATAAAAAAATTTCGATCAACTCTTATTTATTAACACTTATTATACACGGGGTGTCCCCGGCTTTCAATAACAAAATCACATCTCGTCTCTTGCTGTGACAATAATGCTGATCCTGAACCCCGGAAAGAGCTTTTCCAGATATGACTGGATGGTGTCCACACCGGAAAACTCGGCTTTATCCAGGATCCGTTTGTCCCTGGCGATTCTGTAAAGCCTGGACTTCCCGAAGGCCATGATCTGATTCCTCTCCTCCTCGCTGATGGAGAGCCAGAAGGTCTTGGATTCGTTCATAAACCTGTAATCGATATCCGTGGCGATGAGTTCCGGAGCCGGCAGAGTCACGGTGATGGTCCTGTCACCCTTATTCAGAACAAAATCGCCGTCTTTCATCTTCTTGAGGTCGAATCCCACGGTCATCTTTCCGCGGACAAGAAGATCCATCTCTTTATTGCCCACATAAACGGGAAAGGAGAGGATATTGACAAACTTTTCTTTCCGGCTTTCCACAATGTCGGAGACATTGACTTCCAGGACAGCCAGCTTGAGGATCTCTTTGATATCATTAATGATCAGGGTGTTGATGATCTTCTCCTCTTCACTGGCCACCGGTGTGGATTTCAGCTTCACAATATAGGCTAAGAGTAAGACGATGACCACAAGCTCAATGATAATGACAACAGTTTTAACCTTCCCCACATCCGCTCCTTTTGTTCAACAGGCGTTCCACGACATCTCTGTCATTATAAGGGACTTCATATCCGTCAAAGATCTGGAACCGCTCATGCCCTTTGCCTGCTATTAATACCATATCGCCGTTCCCGGCTTTTTTCAAGGCTTCCCGGACGGCTTCTTGACGGTCCACGATCACGGTATAGGGGAACCCTTCTGCCATCCCCGTCTCCACCTCACGGCAGATCTGAAGGGGGTCCTCACTGTGGGGGTCGTCTGACGTGATGATCACATAATCGCTGAAGCGTGAAGCGATCCTTGCCATCTCAGGCCGTTTTCCCCTGTCTCTGTCCCCGGTGCAGCCGAACACGGTGATCAGGCGGCCTCTCTTTTTCCCGGACAGGAGGGAGAGGACCTTTTCCAGGCTGTCCGGAGAGTGGGCATAATCGATGTAGATCTCCATGCCGCAACCTTCCACACGCTCAAGCCGCCCCGGGACACCGTTGAAACCCATGGCCCATTCCTTCCGCTGAAATCCTGCTGTCTTAAGCAGAAGGGCTGCAAGAACGGCATTATAGACGTTGAATTCCCCGGGCATCCCGAGCCTGACAACAGTTCCGTCTGACAAGGTGATGCGTGAGGCGTCTCCACTTTCCTCTTTGATAAAACGGCCCTCTCCGGCGTTCTGTCCGAAGCAGAGGACGTCCCGGCCCTTCAGGGACGCGTGCAGCTTTTTCCCCCAGGGGTCGTCACAGTTGACGACAGCCGCTCCGTCGTTGTAACAGGTAAACATCTTTTTTTTAGTCTCAAAGTAAGCCTCCATGGAACGATGATAATCGAGATGGTCCCAGGAGAGGTTTGTAAACCCGGCTCCCTGGAAGCGCAGGCCGCGGATCCGGCCCTGATCCAGGGCATGAGAGGAGACTTCCATGACACACAGGGTGTGTCCCGAAGAGGCGAGCTCCTCCAGCAGAGCGTAAAGATCATAGATGTCAGGGGTGGTGAGAAGGGAGCGCTTGAGAAATCCGTTTTTGCCATAGACCCCCACCGTCCCGATATAAGCGGCTGCGGCTCCCTCTGCAAGGGCGGCTTCATAAAAAAAGAAAGCGGTGGTGGTCTTTCCCTTGGTTCCCGTGACACCCATGAGTCTGAGCCGGCTCAGGCTCCTCTCGTAGAGTCTGGGGAGGATGGTCTCTTCAAAGGCCGCTACAGACGGGACTGTCAAGGACGCGATACCGGGATAGGCCTTCTCTGTGACAACCCCGGCAGCCCCTCTTCTGAGAGCGTCCTGCACAAACGCTTCCCCATGGACGGCCCGTCCCTCTTTGACCACGAAGAGCGAGCCGGGGACACATCGCCGGGAATCCGAAGTGAGGACAAGAGGCTGCAGGGCCTCCTGCTCAAGGCCCCAGCTGATCCCTCCGCACTGGAGGAAGGTCTCCCTGTTAAGATCCATCAGCTTTGAGCTCCTCGCGCAGGACCTTTTTGGCATTATACTTTTCAGGGATAAAGAAGATATTCTTTTTCAGAAAGGCTTTATAATCGGCTGGCCGGATATTCTTCTTGATGAGAGCCGCCGCTTCAAGACAGGCTTCCGTGTCGTCCAGCGTCATCATATAGGGATAGCGTTTAAAGACTGTCCCCAGGACCTCCTGCGCTGATACGGGGTCTCCTTTTTCAAAATAGAGACGCCCCAGGAAGAGAAGAGTCTCCACCTGCAGGAGCTCGTTCTCCTTCCCTTTGATAATCGTCCGGGCCACCTGTTCTGTGAGATTTTCTGTATCCGCTTTCAGGTAATCCAGCTTCATCGCCTCGATCTCCTTGAGCTTCTCCAGGGCTTTCATGGTCACGTCCACATCATTATCCGTCTCCACAGGATAGGAGTAGATGAGCTCCTTAAAGGTCTCCACGGCTGTTTTGAACTGGTTTCTGTCCATCTCGATGCGGCCCCTGTAATAGAGGACTGTGGTGTGAACCGGCGAATAGATATGCTGCCTCAGCATCTCCGTGAAGAAGATGAGGGCCCAGTCGGCAGCGGTCCTGTTTTCACGGCTTATCTCATAGATCCTTTCCAGGGCCATGAGGCCGTAATCATACTTGACCCCGCTTCCGTTCTCCCAATAGTATCCCGAGTAACGCAGAACCGTTCTCTGATAGTTTTCTATGGAACTTTTGATCCCGAACAGAGGCTCGCTGAGCTCTCCCATGTTGAACTGAGCTTCAGCCAGCACATGCCCCATGGTATCATTGAGAAGATAATGCTCGTCGAGATAATGGGCATACTTCTTATGGATCCGGCTGTACTCCCAGTAGGCCATGGGGACATCTTCATAATAATACTGATAGATCTGGGCGATGAGAAGATGGGCCAGAGGGGCAATATGAAAACTGTAACCCTCTTTATTGGAGAGGGGGCTGACGGTTTCCTCGGGATACCGGTCCACGATCTCTTCAAACAGGGCTTTGGCCTGTTCATAGTCACCCATATCCAGGTAAAGTTTACCGGCCATAAAGAGCGCGTCATCGGCATAACGGGAGTCCGGGAATTTCTCAGCAAGCATGAGAAACTTGCTCCCCACATCATCCACCACATCACGCACAAAAGTCCCCTCTTCCCACATGGAATCGTATTGCGCCACATAATACTTAAAATAAGGGACGATGTCCGAAGAATCGATCAAAACCGGCTCCACCGCCGGAGCCCGGCGTCCGGAAGAGGATTCCTCCGGCTGACGCGCACAAGCTGCGAAAAGAGCGATGGAGAGGATGACGGGAAAAACACGCTTCATCTTTACCTCTTCCTCTTGTCTGGTCTTTTCACACTATACTCCACTTTAAGCACCTTTTCAATGATTACTCATCCGCTATTGAAAACTCTCGAAAAGTGTCGTATAGTAAAATCGACTGGAGGTTAGATATGGAGTTAGATGTTCATTTTCTCAACTTGCTCTTTCAGCTTTTCAGCCAGGGGTTCATTGTGACCGCCACGGTGATCTTTCTTCTCATTGCAGCAGTGGGAATCATCCTGGCTGTCAAAGCCCATAAAAGAACCACGCAGACAGGGATCGAGGGAATGCTCGAAGCCAGGGGACTGGCCCGGACATCGGTGTCAGACAAAGGCGGCCTGGTCTTTGTCCATGGAGAGATCTGGCATGCTGTGAGCAGGACCCCGATCAGGAAGGGGCAGAAAGTCGCTGTCAAAGGAATGAAAGATATGGTCCTGATCGTGGAAGAAACGGATCATACGATCCTGTAAGGAGGTCTTATGTTTATCTATGTTGTCCTGTTTATCATTCTCATTCTTCTTCCGTCCATGTTCCGTGTCATCCGTGAATATGAACGGGCCGTTATCTTCAGGCTGGGACGGATCATCCCCGTTAAGGGACCGGGCCTGATCTTCCTGTTCCCGGTTCTTGATAAGATGGAGCGGGTCAGCCTCCGGCTTCTGGCCATCGATGTCCCGGAACAGGATGTCATCACACGGGACAATGTCTCGGTGCGGGTGAATGCCGTGGTCTATCTCCGTGTGGTCGACCCCATCAAAGCCGTGATCGAAGTCAAAAACTATGTCTATACGACCCAGCAGCTGGCCCAGACCACACTGCGAAGCGTTCTGGGACAAGTGGAACTGGATGAACTGCTCTCCCAGAGGGACAAGATCAATGACGAACTCCAGACCATCCTGGATCAGCTTACCGATCCCTGGGGCGTCAAAGTGACCGCTGTGGAGATCAAGCATGTGGACCTGCCCCAGGAGATGCAGCGCGCCATGGCTCGTCAGGCTGAAGCTGAACGTATCCGAAGAGCCAAGATCATCAATGCCCAGGGAGAAGAGCAGGCGGCTGAAAAGCTGGCCCAGGCTTCCGAGATGCTGACCAAATCCCCCATGTCGCTCCAGCTGCGCTATCTGCAGACCCTGAACGATATTGCTTCGGAAAACAACTCCACCATCGTCTTTCCCATCCCCCTGGATCTCATCAAACCGTTTCTCAAAAAAGAGAAATAGAGTCTGGACAAGGCGCCTTCGGGCGCCTTTCTCTTTGAAACTTTTTCCCCTGTCCGTCTGTCTTTTTTGAAACCGATAAGGGGGTTGTTATGAGAACACTTTTTGCATTAGCCCTGGGCCTGGCCGTTGTCCTGATTCTCTTCCCGGCGCTTTTCTCCGCCTTCTTTTTCGGCGGGATCCTCACCTTTTTGATCTTTTTTTTCGTGGCTGTTTTCCTGGTCCGGCTGCTGGCCTCCCTCTTCTCTCTTCTGGCGGTCTTCCTTTTTATCCCTCTGGCCGCTCTACTCGGTATTTTTATCCCCGTTCTTCTTCCCTTTCTTCTTCTCTACTTTATCTGTGCCCTCTTTTTCGGCCTGTTCCGGAAGCGGACCCCCTCCGGGGAACAGCCCTAGGCTACCGGATCACAGACAAAAAAGTGATCCCAAGCAGAAGAAAAAAGAGGGCCATGAAGAGTTTGGCCAACGGAAGAAACCGCGTGTAGGCGGTTCGGAAACGATTGACGGAAAATCCCGATAAGACCGCGGCCCCCACGGCAAGCAGGGGCAGAATAAACATGACATTATAGAGAAGAAGAAGGCCGATCCCATGGGCAGGACGTCTTTCCGCTATGGAGAGGATCACCGGAAAGTAGATCTGTCCTGTGCACCCCAACTCCAGCCAGGCCACGATCCCCCCTGTGGCAAAAGCACCCGCCCAATAGAACCCGGCTTTTTCTTCCAGTCGGGTGATCCTCTTTTTCAACTTGTCCGGTATTCTGATCAACGGCTGCCGGTTGTTCTTCATCCGGAAAAAATCAACCACCGAGAAGAGGGCCAACACAACGAGAAAGAGGCCCATCCCGGTATAAAGCCGGCTTTTGAGCCAATGATACCGGGCCGCCTGGCGTGCGACTTCCCTTAACCCCACCCCCAGGGCCAGATAGACGGAAAAGACTCCGGCGGCGAACCCGGCCACCGTTCTCATCATGACTTTTTTCCGTTTGGGAGCCGCCGCCATATAGAGGATCAGAAAGACAAAAACTGAAAAAGCGCAGGGATTGATCCCATCCAGCAGCCCTGCTGTGATCACGATCCAGGCCGATAACTCCCCCGGCCCCCTGTTGTTCTCTTCCAGAAGAGCCCCGAAGGTATCTGTCCGATAGCGGGAGAGCGCTGTCCGGTAAACCTCTTCGGGATGCCCCCCTTCGATGATCTCCTCTCCGATGAGGACCACAGGGATGGCCCTGGGGACATATCCCCGGGATTCTCTCAGCGGACGGAGTTTTGAAAGGGATTGGTCAGCCTCATACTCCGTGATCACCAGGGGATACTCCTTCTCAAGAGTTGTGAGGATCTCCTCGACCTTCCGGCATGTGGAGCAATGGGCATCGGAAAAGAGATAGACCGGGATCCGCTTCACCTCACCCTGAAGGGACAAGACAGGAAGAAGAAGAAGGATGAGAGTAGGAAAAAGGCGCTTCACAGGACATCCCCGCTGCCGTTGACCTCACGCAGAAGAGACAGGAGGAGAGCCATGGCCGTTTCAAGAGACTCTTCTTCGATATCATACTCTGACGTATGCGGCTCATAAGCCGCTCCGTTTTTTGCACCGGCGCCTATACCGAAATAGAGAGCCCGCCCCTGATGACAGGCCGCCTCACGGGCCAGGAGGGAGAAGTCCTCAGACCCGCCCAGGGAAAAGGGCGCCGGATAGATCCGGGCCCCGGCCATGCGGACAGCTTTTTTCACTGTCTCCCGGAGAGTCTCATCCTGGGGGCAGACAGAGGACTCTCCTTTTTTCTCCCGTGTCACGGAGCATCCGAAAAGAGAGGCCGCCTGACGGGCTGTTTTCCAGGCCTGGTCGCTGATAAAGGCATTCAGGCTGTCGCTGTCCCCTCTGCTCTCCATGGACAGCTCAGCATAATCGGCGATGATGTTGCGCCCCCTCCCGCTCCGGAAGATCCCCACATGGGCCCGCCCCCTCTCCCTCAATGCAGCGGTCTTCTCATGAATATCCACCACAGCCCTGGACGCGGCCAGTAAAGCATTGCGTCCTTTCCTGAGATCCCCGCCTGCATGAGCCGCTTTGCCCCGAAAGATATAGTCGTATTTTGTTGTGGCCAGGATCCCGTTGAGTGAAGGCACCACCAGTCCTGCGGGGATAGCACTCAGAAGGTGAAACCCCAGCACATGGTCAGCCTGTTTCAAAAAAGAGAGCCCCAGAAGGGATGAGGCCCCCCGGACCCCCTCTTCGGCAGGCTGGAAAAGGAGGATGATCTTTCCCCGGAAAAGAGACCTGAGCTGCATCACGCCCTCAGAGAGGAGCGCCCCCACGGCAGCATGGCCGTCATGGCCGCAGGCATGCATCACCCCGGGATAACGGGAAACGAACCCCTCGCGGACAGGCCGGTATCCGCCGCTTTGTGATTCCATGATGGGGAGGGCATCCATATCGAAACGGAGAAGTGTCACCGGGCCCTCCCCGCAATCCAGGAGACCCAGGACAGCTGTGTGTCCCTCTGTGAAAAGAGGAAGGGTGGATAACGCGGCTCCGTCACGCTTCGCCCGCTCATATTCGCGGGCCCTGACTTCAGCCGGGGGAAGTCCCAGGCGCTCCCGGCCTCCGGTGAGTTCAACTCCTGCTTTGACCGTCCAGCCGTTCATTTCGAGGAGCTCAGCGATCAGAGAGGCTGTCCGGTATTCATTCCATCCGGTCTCGGGATAACGATGAAAAGACCGTCGGAGGTCCACAGCCCGGGGGAAAAGCTCCCGGGCTGTTTTCCGTATCAGATCATTGACCTTATTCATACAGGGGATTGTCTGTCACCACAAAGGCAAAATGCATCGTCAATCCCATTTGTTCCAACAGATCCACCTGTTTTTCCTCCTCTCCCTCCAGAACGACATCTTTCAGGGTGTCTTTAAAATCGGCGAACAGGAAGACAAGATGCTCTTTCGTCACGCCCACAAGCCCCGCCACGCCTTCGAGGACAGGGATGTTATCGATCCTGATCTCTTTGACACACTTCCCCGACGCCTTATCGAAAACGGAGACAAAGAAGGGGCGGGGCAGGGCTTCGATCTGCATCCCCCCGCCATCGCGGGTTGTCTTCTGCCCTCCGCCGAAACAGGCGTAGATATATTTTTCGTCATTCTTCACAGATGCGATGAGAATGTGCCCGCCTCCCTGGCCGCCCACCTTCAGATTCTCATACTTCTCTTTCAGCGTGCGGGTCATGGTGCGCACAAGATCCAGGTTCTCGTCATACTCCTCCACCCGGTAAGGTGCGTTGTAATATCCCAGATAGATATGGCCGTTGGACTGATCCACATTGAGGGATCCGGTCTTGAGGTCTGACCCCATGATCTTTGTCATGTCGGTGATGGGGTCTTCATATTCCACCCGCTTGATGAGAGAGCCGTCCTTCAGGTCGATGGCTCCGATCCTGT
>CAZNOX010000030.1:0-7766 GCA_964574875.1 uncultured bacterium
CGCTCCCGGAAGAAGGCTCCTATGAAGGCCTCGTCACAGCTGTGGGGACAAAACGGTACACCGATGCCACGATCAAAAGAGCTCTGCTGGCGGCCTTCCTGGGCTTGTCCAAAGAGGAGTTCAGCGCCATGACAAGCCTGAACTATCCCTATATCCGTGTCCTGGGAAGAAACGGTCAGGGGGAGCGTCTCCTGGCTGAGATCAGAAAGACCTCGTCTCTTCCTTTTCTCCATAACGAAAGCCGTTATCCCTGGAAGAAATACTACACCAGGGAGAGCACGCTTCATCTGTTCAGAGGGCTCGAGACGAGAGCTGAAAAACTCTACCGGATCCTGTCCCATGAGATGTAAAGTGATCTTTGCCGTTGCTGAAGAGATGATCGATATTGAAGTGAAAAAAGGGATCTTCGTTTTCCGGAAACGGATCAGCCGTCTCCATGAAGCACCGCTGAAGACGAAAAGAAAAAGAAAAGGCGGAGGGGGACAGACTCTGAAGAGCTGGATCCGCATCTTGAGGGACATGCGGGGCATCGTGGGGTTCCGGAAAGTCGTGGTCAGGGAAAAAGGGATGTTCCCACCCGGGTTCTATGCTCTCTATTATGCCCTGGTCTTCTGGTGGAGTCCCGGGATCGTCATCCGCCGCGTTCCGGACATGAAGAGGGACCTTGTCATCGAAAGCGATGTTGATGTGAATATCAAAAAAGGAGGCGTTTTTCTATGGAAAAGACGGCAGATGTTTTAGATAAACTCAATGCCTTTGTCAAATCAGAGACCGTGACCGGGACCCCTCTGGTCATCAGTGACGAGATCACGGTGATCCCTTTCACCCGCGTGGCCTTCGGACTCGGAACCGGAAATGCCAAGGGACATGACCTTGTGGGAATCGGGGGAGGGATATCGCCGGTGGGTTTTCTCATCATCAACAAGGGGGAAGTCTCTTTCCTCACAACGGGGGGAAAAGAGAATATCTCGTCAAAAGTCCTTGACCTGGCTCAGGATGTTTTACACAAAGCCTTTCACAAAGGGCATGAAGAAGAACCCGGGGATCAGTGAAAGGCCTCGGGCTTTAACACGCCCACATAGGGGAGGTTCCGGTAGCGGTTCGCGTAGTCAAGGCCGTAACCTACGACAAATTCATCGGGGATAGTGAATCCCACAAAATCCACGGTGATGGGGACCACACGGCGGTCGGGTTTGTCCAGAAGAGTGGCGATCTTCACGGAAGCCGGGCCTTTAGCTTCCAGAAATGTTTTCAGATGGCTCAGTGTCCGGCCTGTATCGATGATATCTTCAACGATGAGGATGTTTTTCCCCGAGATGTCTCCTGTGATGTCATAAGTGATGCGGACGATCCCCGAGGATTCCGTTGCTTCTCCGTAGGAAGAGACAGCCATAAAATCATAAGAGACGGGGAGGGAGAGATTCCTGATGAGATCGGCGAGGAAGGGGACGGACCCCTTGAGGATGCCGATGGCCATGAGCTCCTGTCCATGATAATGATCTTCGATCTCACAGGCCAGTTGAGAAATACGATGACGGATCTCTTCTTCAGAGATGAGAACAGAACGGATATCAGGATGCATGGCTCCTCCTTTGTTCGATTATAGGAAAAAGCGATGGGCCAATCAAGACCAAAGAATCTCTTGATTTGTCCGGCACTCTCTTTATAGTCATATCATGAAACGCAACATCATGGTTATTGACGGGATTCCTGTAAAACTCTTCCCCGGAAAAAGACGGTCCATCCGTCTTTCCTGGGACCGGCGGGAACGAGTGATCCGCTGTCTTTATCCCCGGCAGCTTACGGCAGAGGTTCTCCAGGGGTTTCTGGAAAAAAGGAAAAAAAGAGTCCGGGCTCTTTTCACACAGGCATTTATTCCGGAAGACGGAGCCGCTCTTCTTTACCGCGGGGAATCCTACAGGCTATTCTTCAACCCCGGTGGAGAAGGAGAGGATTTTATCAAAGACGATTCAGCCGGGATCTTACAGGCCGCGTTTCCCCGGGATGACACTCTTTTTTTCTCCCGATGGAAGGCCTTTCTTCAACGAGAGGCGCCACACTGTTTTGAAGAGAGGATCACCCTTTACGAAGAGATGACCGGGCACAGGGCCGCACACTGGCGTTTCCGGGCCATGTGTTCCCGGTGGGGAAGCGCTTCTCCCCGGGGGGCGATGACTCTGAACACCCTCCTTGTCATGGCTCCTTCCCCTGTGGCGGATTATGTCATCCTTCATGAGCTTGCTCACATCAAAGCCCCTGACCATTCCGTGCGGTTCTGGGACGAGGTGGAAAAGTATATGCCTGACTACCGGCTTCGGAGAGCCTGGCTGCGTGAGAACGGAGTCAGGCTTCTTTCCCTCTATTGACATTTGCCTTCTTTCTCTTTTGGCGTATAATAGAGCCATGAACGAACATTTCGACTTTGACGATGACCTGTCTCTGAACGAGGAGAAGGGGGAGATCAACCTCATCCCCCTCCTGGATACGATCTTCATCCTGCTTATCTTTTTTTCCCTCCTTTTGATCCATGCTTCTCAGTCCCGTCTTCTGGATATCGAACTGCCCCGCGGGGAGGGGGCCCTATCCGGCGGCGACTCCGAATGGAGGATCCTCATGGACAGCAACGGAACATTGAGGACAAGCGACGGGGAGCCTCTCACGGAATCAGCTCTCGAAATGAAGCTGCACGAGACTCGCCCGGAGAAGATCATTCTCAGCGCTGACGGGGATGTGGCTTTTCACAGGGTCATCACGGTCATGGACCTGATTCAAAAAGAAGGTCTTGAGACAGTCTCTGTGGAAGTGGTCTCTCCCTGAAACGGCCGGATCAGAATGAAGCGGGACATCTTCTTTGTTTTTATCGCCCTCTCTCTTCTTCTTCATTCGCTTCTTTTTTTATGTTCCGGAAATCCTGATCCCTTGCCCCCGGAAAGAAGCGCTTTCCGGAGAACCTACCGCCTCAGCAGCATCCGTTCTGTGCAGAAAGAGGCCGGGGAGAACCTGTCTCTCAGTGACAGCAGCCGGGAAGATTCCACAGTGTCCGGAGAAAAAGGAGACGAGAGTTTCGAAGGGCGTGATGAGAACGAACCTGGGGAAGACAAGGGTGGCCAGGCCTTTGAAGGGCCCTTCCTCCCTGCTGAGTTCACCGGGATCGAGATCACTTATCCCTATCTTTCACGAAGACGGGGAGAAGAAGGTGATGTCCTGGCAGAAGTCCTTGTGGGAAGAGACGGGCGGATCATCGAAGTGAAGATCATTCAAAGCAGCGGATACGAGAGGCTGGACCGGGCTGTCGTGGAAGGCATTGAAAAGAGCCGCGCCAGGCCGGCGATGTCCGGCGGGGCCCCGGTCCAAAGCCGGCGTGTTCTCGGGCCGTTTCATTTCCGCCTAAAGGAGTGATTGCATAATGTCATCTTTTTTGATAAAGTGAAGCTGAAAGGAGACCATGGTGAAAATGCATCTTTTTGATACCCTGGGCGCCCTGGCATCGGCGCTGGACCTTGTGGAAAACGAACTCTATGACCATCACCACAGGGTTGCTTATATCTCCTACCGCCTGGGACGGGAAGCCGGCCTGGATAATGAGCAGCTTTCCCGACTGGTCTATGCCGCCCTGATCCATGATATCGGTGTCATCACGAAAAAGGAGAAGGAAGAACTCCTGGAATTTAATTTTAACGGAGCCCAGCAGCATGCAGCGCGCGGGGCTTCCCTTTTGAGTTTTGTTCCCAGGCTGGCCCCGCTGGCGCCCATCGTCCATCATCATCACCGCTACTGGAACAGCGATTTTTACAGGGAAGGCCCCTTTGAACTCGGGGATATCCTTCACCTGGCTGACCGGGTGGAGGTGGTCATCGACTGGAACAGAGACCTGTTCGAGCAGATTCCGGCAAACCGTGAACTCATCGAACGGCAGAGCGGAATCATGTTCGCCCCTGAGCTTGTCCGGCTTTTCAGGACCCTTTCTGAAGATATGGGATTCTGGCAGGCTCTGAAATCAGCCAACATCATGGAGTGGCTCTCCCGTGTCTTCAGGAAAGAGACAGAATACCTGAGCCAGGAGAGTATTATCAATGTCGCACGCTTTGCTGCCTATGCCGTGGATTTCAGGAGTCAGTACACCTTTGCCCACTCCTCAGGAGTCTCCTCCCTGGCTGAATATACTGGGCGGCAGCTGGGATGGGATGAGAGCCGTCTTTTCAAGATCAAGATCGCAGGGCTTCTGCATGATGTGGGAAAGCTTGTCCTTCCCAGGGAGATCATTGAAAAAAACGGCCCTTTGAACGCCCGTGAACTCTCCCTTGTCCAGACGCACCCTTTTTATACAGGAGTCCTGGTGAAACAGATGGGAGATATGGAGGAGGTCCATGAGTATGCCTCCTACCATCACGAACGCTCAGACGGAAGCGGTTATCCTTTTCACCTGGAAGGAGAAAAGTTTCCCATTGAAGCGCAGCTGGTCGCATTGGCGGATGTTGTCTGCGCCCTCCTTGAGGACCGGGCCTATCGTCCCAGGAAAGGACGGAACTATGTGGCGGGGATCCTCGAAGAGTACCGGAGGAACAGGATCTTTTCAGCCGACCTTGCTGATTATACTCTGAACAGCCTGGACGCTCTCATGGAGATCCATCAGCAGGTGGAGCAGGATGCCCTGAAAGACTATTTGGCATGGAATAAAAGTTTCAGATAGGAGAAGAGATGATCGAGACAGCTTTGGAAACGAGGGTCAAAGACGCCATCACGCGTCTTTTCGGGAAGGAGCATGCGGCCCAGACCTTTATTCAGAAGACAGCCGGCAGCCGGTTTGGTGACTATCAGTCGAATTTTGCCCTGAACAGCGCACGGAACCTTGGGAAAAACCCCCGGGATATCGCTTCGGCCCTGGCCGGGGAATTAAGGAAAGACCCTCTTTTCGAGAAAGTGGATGTCGCCGGCCCCGGATTTATCAACCTCACCATGACACGTGAGTTCCTCTCCGCGGCGGTCTTCAAGGGGGTCCGTCCCGAAGAGGAGAGAAGAGAGGACGGGGCTGTCATCATCGACTACTCCTCTCCCAATATAGCCAAACCCATGCATGTGGGCCATTTAAGAAGCACTGTCATCGGAGACAGCATCAAACGGATCTACCGCTTTTTAGGATACCGTGTCATCGCAGACAGCCATCTGGGAGACTGGGGGACTCAATTCGGAAAACTCATCGTCGCGTACAGACGGTGGCTCGACAAAGAAGCCTATTCCGCGTCCCCCGTGGATGAGCTGGAACGGATCTATGTCAAATTTGCAAGGGAAGCAGAGGATGAGCCGGCTCTGGAAGACGAAGCGCGCCGGGAACTTGTGAGACTCCAGGAGAATGACCCCGAAAACAAAGCCCTTTGGGAGGAGTTTGTCCGCGTTTCTCTCCGGGAGTATGAGCAGGTCTATGACCGCCTGGGGATCTCCTTTGACACCATGTACGGAGAATCCCACTACCATGACCTTATGCCTGACATCGTCTGTGAGCTTCAGGAGAAAGATGTGGCCCGGATCAGTGAAGGAGCTGTCGTGGTCTTCTTCGATGAAGAGGAGAACCTTCATCCTTGTATTATCCGGAAGAAAGACGGGGCCTTTCTCTACGCCACATCAGAGCTGGCCTGTATCGCATTCCGAAAAGAGAATTATAAGATCGACAGGATCCTTTATGTGACAGACGCCCGGCAGGAGACTCATTTCAGGCAGATCTTTTCCATTGCGGGACGTCTCGGGTGGGATCTGGACCTTGTCCATATCCCCTTCGGCCTCATGGGACTCAAAGACGGACACTTTTCCACGCGGAAGGGGAATGTCATCAAACTCCGCGAGCTTCTTGAGGAGGCGGTATCCCGGGCACGGGCCGTAGTCGAAGAGAAGAATCCTGACCTGAGCGAAGAGGAAAAAGACGCCATCGCCGAGGCTGTGGGGATCGGTGCCGTGAAGTATGCCGACCTGAGTCAGAACCGTCTCAGCAATGTGACGTTTGACTGGGACAAAATGCTCTCTTTTGAAGGGAACACTGCCCCTTATCTGCAATACACCCATGCCAGGATCTCCTCTCTTACCCGGAAAGCGGAAGAAACAGGCCTCCAGCTGCCTGCAGAAAACTCCATCACCATCGGCAACGAGACAGAGCGGTCCCTGGCCCTGGCCCTGATCCAGTTTTCCACCAGCATCCTTCGGGCAGCGGAAACCTACCGGCCCAATCTTATTGCTGATCAGCTTTTCGATATTGCCCAGAAGTACAACACCTTTTATAATTCGCTGCCGGTTTTGAAAGAAGACAGAGCGACAGCGCTTTCCCGTCTTCAGCTCTCAGTGAAGACCGGAGATGTCCTCAGAACCGGACTTGGTCTGCTGGGGATCACCGCTGTGGAGCGCATGTGAATGAAGCGTTGCAATAACAGCCTTCCGTGGTAAAATAGAGACTTGCCAGACGAAAGGAGAGTTATGGATAAGAATTCACTGAAGAGGGCATTGAAAGACGGAATGTTGGGAGAGATGGACAGCGTGGTCCTTTACGAATCGGCTTCTCAAAAAGCCGAAGGAGAAGTGAAAGCCTTTTTCGACCAGAGAGCTGAAGAAGAGAAGACCCATTATAACTATCTTCTGGCCCTCTACCGTCAGATCGAGGGAGGGAAAGCTCCGGCTCCCGGAGATATCATCGAAGAGGGGCATGATATGTCTTCCGCCCCTGTTGTGAGTCCCGAGTTTGTCCGGCGTATCGGGAAAGACCAGATTCTCTTCAGCGCCATGTCCACAGCGGCTCTTCTTGAGTTGAGATCCATCGAGTTCTACCGTAAAAAAAAGGAAGAGTCCTCCGATCAGGCCATGAAGGAATTTTTCGCCACCATGGAAGCGTGGGAAAAAGAGCATTATGAGACTGTCATGGCAATCCAGGAAGAAGCGGAACATCACTATTGGGATATCAACCGTTTCGAACCCTTCTAGGCCCATGGCAAAAGAGATCTTCTTTTACCTCTTTTCCGGGACAGGGAACACCTTTCTTCTCTACACAAGTGTCCGGACGTCTTTTGAAGAGGCCGGGTTCCGCTGCCGGGCCCAATGGATCACACAGGAGAAGAGTTACGGTCACTCTCCCGGAGATATCATCGGTATCCTTGTCCCGGTGGCTGTCCAGTCCACCTTTCCCTTCATTTTTGAGTTTTTAAGATCCTTTCCCCCGGGTGAGAACGAAGTCTTCTTTCTCGATACACTGGGGGTCTATTCAGGGGGATTGCTGGGGCCGGTCAAGAAAATATTGTCGCAGAAGGGGTACAGCGCTGCAGCAGCAGCGGAGATCATCATGCCGTCAAACTTTTTTAAAAGCGGGCGCAATCCCGCGGAGGAAGAGGCTCTTCGGCGAAAAGGGCTTGAAGAGGGGCGCTCCTTTGTCCGGGCCTTTCTCCGTGGAGAGAAGAGATGGCCGGCTTCTTCGGTTTTTTCTCCGGTGATGAGAGCCTTTTCAGGATCCCCGGTCGTCTGGAAGATGTTCAGGAAAAAATACCCTCTGACAGCCGACCCCGGCCTCTGCACCCGATGCGGCCGGTGTGTCTCACTCTGCCCTGTGGGGAATATCACCATGGATGACCTCCCGCGCTTTTCTGACCATTGCGAGTTCTGTCTCCGTTGTATCACGTTCTGTCCCACAGAAGCCATTTCTGTGAAAGGGGAGGAATTCACGAAATATAGAGCGGTGGACGATGATGATTTTCACCTTTCCTGAAATAGCATCCATTATCTCTTTACATTTTTCA
>CAZNOX010000031.1:0-7701 GCA_964574875.1 uncultured bacterium
TTCCCACCCCCATAAGATAACGGGCCTTCTCTTTGGGAAGAAGCGGGACAGTGCTTTCCAGAATATCATACATGATCTCTTTTGGCTCCCCGACGCTCAACCCTCCCACGGCATATCCGGGAAAACCGATCTCTCGGATCTGTCGTGCGCTTTCGGCCCTGAGGTCGGGATAGATCCCTCCCTGAACGATTCCGAAGAGAAGCTGTCTGTCTGTCTCTTTATGAGCCTCTTTGCATCGCCTGGCCCACCGGGTGGTCCGTTCCACAGAGTGCTTCACATAACCGTGTTCAGCCGGGTAAGGGACGCACTCGTCAAAGGCCATGATAATATCACTCCCCAGGGCATTCTGGATCTCCATGGAAAGCTCCGGGGTGAGAAAATGGTGCGATCCGTCGATATGGGAGCGGAAGAGGACGCCTTCTTCGGTGATCTTGTTCAGCCCTGAATGGGAAAAGACCTGAAATCCGCCGCTGTCGGTGAGAATGGGTTTGTCCCAGGATGAAAAAGCATGCAGCCCTCCCATACGCCTGACCAGGTCATGGCCGGGGCGCAGATAGAGATGATAGGTATTCCCCAGGATGATCTGCGCACCAAGTTCCTTCAGTTCATGCGGGGTGAGGGTCTTCACCGTCCCCTGTGTCCCCACGGGCATAAAAATCGGCGTCTCCACCTCTCCATGGGCCAGAACCAGTTTGCCTGTCCGGGCGCGGCCATCTTCGTTCAGCAATTCAAAGCCAAGCTCTTTTGTCATATCTTCAACTCCACTTCCAAATATCCTGTCATTGGCTCTGCATCGATGACCCGCGCTGAGACTTCCAAACCCGGAACCATCTGCCGGGGATCCCCTTTTATGCTTTTCAGAAAGACTGAAGCTTCCAATGAAAGCCCCTCCAGTTCCACAGCGGCCCTGTCGTCTCCCACCCAGGTCACCACTCCTTTCAGTGGGTCGTCTCTGTGCGCATCCAGATATCTGATGATCTTGATCTCCCGTGAGCGCTGCTCCGCTGCCCCGATCACCCTCTCTTTCTCTGACAGTGATTTTCCCAGAGCGAAAAGCTCCTCCTCGCTGTACCGTTTTCCCTTGATGATCCTGTGGATGACAAGATCGGGATATCGGCGGATGGGAGAGGTGAAATGGGTATAGGATGAGGACTGAAGCCCGTAATGCCCGGTGTTTTTGTCTGTGTACCGGGCCTGCTTCAGAGACTTGAGAAGCTGTGTCTTCAAAAAAGGGCCTGCAGGAACAGAAGCGACTCTCTCCAGAAGCCTGTTGATCTCTTCGGGAGAGAACCCTTCCAGTGAAAAACCAAAGTACGAGAGGAGGTCTGAGAACTTGCGCAGGCTCTCATCAGAAGGGCTCTCATGTGTTCTGAAAAGAAGAGAGATCCCCTTTTTCTCCAGATGGGAAGCAACGGCTTCATTAGCTGCGATCATGGCCTCCTCGATGATCCTGTGCGCCCAGGTGCGTGTCCGAGGCTCCAGGGCCACAGGATTTTTCATCTCGTCCAGGATGATGCGGATCTCGGGCATATCCAGATCCAGCGCGGACCGGGACTGGCGTCTTTTATTCAGTGCACGGGCACAGGCGAGCATCGTGTGGGCGCTTGTCGCCACCGGGCCCGTCTCCTTTTTCTCGTCATCCAAAAGAGACTGCATCTCCTCATAACTGAGGAATCGGTCTGAAGCGACCAGCGAGGGGACGATCTCAGAGCGCGTCATCTCGCCCCGGCTGCTGATATCCATAATGACGGTGAGAGCCAGCCGCCTTTCCCCTTCTTTCAGGCTGCAGAGTTCTCCTGTAACAGAAGGAGCCAGCATGGGGCGGTAAAGATCTTCACAATAGACAGAAAACCCCCGCTGAAAGGCGTGGCTGTCCTCGCGCCCTCCTTCTTCAAGGAAAAACGAGACATCGGCAATATGGACATAGAGCCGCCATCCGTTCGCACTCTTTTCCACGGAAACAGCATCATCGTGGTCTTTGGCATCAGCCGGGTCAACGGTGAGTGTCACAAGCGAAGTCAGGTCACGTCTCTGTACGGACTCCTTTTCAAGAGCCTCTCTCAACCGTTCCAGATCACCGGGCTCCAGATCCTCGACCACATGATCCAAATGGTAGAGGGCAAAGACCACCTTGTCGTCGATGCGGGGATCATCGGAAGGCCCGATAATATCAACGGCCCGGGCGGCCATGGGTGAATAAGAGATGATCCGGGCGGTGATCACGATGTCATCAGAAAGACGGGGAAATCCTTCGGGATAATCCAGGCTGATCATGTCCGGGAGATGCCGGTCCAGGGGCATGAGATACCCGGCGGCAGCCATTCCCGTGATGAGAGAAAAGCCCCTCCGGACGATCTCCACCACCCGGCCTTCCCTTTTTCCTTTATAAGACTCTTCCCTGACCAGGACGATATCCCCGTGAAAAGCTCCGTTGAGTTTCATGGGGGGAATGTAGATATCTTCGTTCGCCGGGTCCTCAAAGACGACAAATCCGAACCCCCGGGGGTTCATCTGGAGACGTCCCTCAGCCCGGGGAGAAGCCGCGGGTTTGAAACGGTTTTTGCTGTCTTTGGTGATGAGCCCCTTGTCCGTCAGGTGACGGAGGATCGCAGCAAGCTCTCCGAGATCCTTCTTTTTGACATGAAGGGCTCCGGCCAGTTCCCGGAATCCGTAGGGATGATGCGGATGGCCTTGTATTGTCTCCAGGACTTTCTTTTTCAGTTTCAAAAGAGGGTCAGTATCCTTTCAAAGCGGATATCCCGCCTGTTTTCTTCCATGGAAAAGTAGATCAGCAGGGGTGTCCCGATGACTTTTTGACGTGAGACAGGCCCGAAGAACCGGCTGTCATGGGAATCATCACGGTTATCCCCCATCATAAAATAGTATCCTTCCGGAACGGTGACAGGCCCGAAGTTGTCCCGGGGAATGTACTCTCCCGGAAAAACGCGGGCATCAATATGTTTCACATAGGGCTCTTCCCGGCGTTGGCCGTCCACATAGAGCTGCTTATCCCTCACTTCCACTGTCTGCCCTCCTTCGGCCACACAGCGTTTTACCAGGCGCAGATTTTTACTCTTTTTCCAGAAAAAGAGCTGATCCCAAAACGAGGGTTTCGGGCCTTCGGGGCTCCAGAAGACGACGATATCCCCGGGTTTGGGGTCACGGAACCCGGGAACCCGGATATTCACAAGGGGGATCTCTCCGCCGTAGGTGAACTTGTCCACCATGAGATAATCTCCGATGAGCAGTGTATCTTCCATGGATCCTGAAGGGATCTTATAACCGGAGACCACAAAGGGTTTCACGATAAAGAGAAAGACAAGCAATGACCAGATAATGGCATTTTTCCACTCTTTCAACTCCTCTTTAAAGCTCTTTTTACTCATGGTTCCTCCTTATCGGTGATATTGCCCTCCGAAGAGCAATGTTCCTGTCCGGTAGATCTGTTCGGCCAGAACGACCAGGGCCAGTTCGTGGTTCATGGTCAGCGGTCCCAGTGATATCATCCTTATCCCTCTCTTCTTGAGCGGATCCGGGATCCCGTAGAAATTTCCCACGTGGAAACGGAGATGCTGCCCGGAGTTCAGCAGTTTGTTCACAAAGCGTGAAAACTCAAGGGAGTCCATGAGTTCTCCGCTGTCATCCAGGAGAAGAGGGATGCGTCCTGCCGTGTCCAGAGAAGATTCCAGTTCAAGAGACTCGGCCCGGATCTTTTCGCTTTCCTGCGGCTTCCGGCTCTCTTTCAGGGTCACATGGACAGTGGGGATCTTTTTATTGGCCAATGTCATATAGTATTCAAAGGCCGCCTTCAGAGAGTGGCTTTTGAATTTTCCGAAACTTGCGATCTCAATCATGACGGCTGATGACATCGACCCCGCCATAGAGATGGTCAAGGTCATACAGGTCCCTTTTTTGCGGTGTGAAAAGATGGATGAGAAAATCAAAATAATCCAGAATAATCCACTCTCCGTTATCATATCCGTCCAGGTGACGGCAGACAAGCGCGTTCTGCAGCTTCAGCTCCTTCATCAGGTGATCAGCCAGGGCCTTGGTCTGTTTCACCGTCTCGGCTGAAGCCAGGACAAGATAATCTGTGATGGGGGAGATCCCCCGGACGTCCAGCGCCCTGATATCCAGTCCCTTTCTGTCATCAATGAGTCCTGCCACTTTATGTACGATTTCCATTTACAGATAGACCTCCAATAGGTTTTTATGGTTCTGAAACAGCTTTTTCGTCAAGATATCATGCCCTAAGATGACTGTGGCATCGATCTTTTCCATTTCCCTCCGGTCGTCATAGAGGATGACCGCTTTATCCACTTCAAAATAGGTCTTTAAGACGGAGATCTTTTCCGGATGCCGTCCCGTCCTGTCGATGATCATGGTTTCAGGATACTTCATGCTCGGAGCGTTTCCGAACTCCGCCACATCAAATCCATCCAGGCGCAGGATCTTGGTCAATGTATAGGCCAGGTCTCCGATATCAGTCCCGTTCAGGATCTCCACCCGGATAACTCCCCTGGGAAAATTCCGGTAAAAGGCTTCCCGGGACTTCTCTTTCTGCCAGCGCCACACAAAAAAGGTTCCGGCACACAGAACGAGGAGAATCAGAATCAGTTTGCCTTTTGATCCCATTGATACAATCCTCTCTCTCTGATAAGGTCCCATGTCCCCCGGGGCAGGTGACGGGAACAGTCCCGTCCCTCTTTCAGGCGGTGTCGGATCTCAGAAGACGATACGGGGATCTCTTCAGTCTCCATCCATTGGAAAAGTGCACCCCATTTTACTTCGACCTCTCTTTTTGAAGCCCCTTCACGGGGGTAGACGACGATCGTCGCCAGGGACAGGATCCGCTCATGCTCTTTCCAGCGGTCCAGAGAAAGCGCGGCATCACTCCCCATGATGAGGTAAAGAGTCCCTTGTCCGGAAAAATGCTCCAACGTCGTCACGGTGTAGGAGACTCCCCTGCTGCGAAACTCATAGTCGGAGATCTCCACCCGGCTGTCATCCACACCGGCCCGGATCATATCCACGCGGTCTTTCCATGACGCTTCCGGGGGATGGTTTTTCAAAGGCTGCTGCCAGACGGGGACCAGGAAGACCTTCCGGGGAGAATACAACCGGAGAAAAGAACGGATGACGGCCAGATGTCCCTTGTGGAAAGGGTCAAAGGATCCCCCGAAGATTCCTGTTTTCATTGGCCCGCTTGAAAGGATTCTCCGATATCTTTGATCTCTCCAGCCAGATCCTTGTCCTGAATATCCTGCTGCAGCAGATAGGAGTAGAGAGAGAATGCTTTATCTTTTTCCCCGAGTTCAAGATGATTACGGATCTGCATGAGTCTCAACCAGTCTCCCCCGGTGACATCCCCGTACTCTTTCAGGGCGTTCTCGATCACAGCCAGAGAGATCTTGTATTCCTTCCTCTTGAAATAGAAACGGGCGATATAATACTCTTTCATGGCCAGGGTATTGCGGCAGTCGTCAATCCTCTGGCGGGCAGTCTCCTGGAACGGGGAATCCATCTCAGCGACTTTCTGGAAATAGTAGATCGCCTTTTGAGTGGGCTCCTGGTCCCTCTGGGGTTTTCTCTTCTGCTTATAATAGGCTTCCCCGATCTTAAAAAAGGCATCGTCGAGGTATTCGCTTTCGGGATATTTGTCGATCACCCGCTGATACGCCACAATGGCCTCCTCGAACTGCTTCTTTTTTGTATAGGACTCGCCGATGAGATACTGGATCCACGGCCCTTTCCGGCTTCCCGGGAAATCGGAAAGAAAATAACGGGCTTCTTCCTGGAAATCGGAAAAATCCTTCTTTTCATAAAGCTGATTGAGACGGAGGAGATACTCCTCCTCTCCCAGAAGAACACGGGTGTTCTTTTTGGAGCATCCCATGTAAGCGCTGACAACCAGGACGGTGACAATGACAAGAATGAGTTTTTTCACAATATCACTCCAGTTCTTTCAGTTTATTCAAAGCATAGATGGTGTTTCGCTGTTTTTGGTAAGGGTCGTCATCGATGATGGCCTGATAGAGGGCAACGGCCTTCTCCCTGTTTCCCATTTTCAGGTAAGCATCTCCCACGATGCGCTGGACATCGCTGATCCAGATCTTCGGCTTTCCGATGCGCAGGACCACTTCCCCCCGCTGGATCGCTTCTTCATAATTCCCTGATTTAAAGGCCCTTTCAGCAAGCTTGTAGTTGATATTTCCGATATCAAAATAGATGATCTGCTTTTTGGGGTGGTTCGGGTAGAGGTCGAGAAGGCGGTTATAACTCCTGTTGGCATTCTCGTAATCGCCGGTCTCATAATAACAGCGGCTGATCCTGTAAAGAACACTCTGTTTCACTTCATCAGGCAAGTCTTCTCCCTCCACGCCGGTGAGATAAAACGCCAGGGCTTTCTGATAATCAAACTTCTCTTCGAAGTATTTGTTCCCGAGGTGTATGGCATAATCTTCACTGATCTTGTACTGGGGCATGATCTCCACGATATGCTCAAAAGCATCATACATATTATCGAGACGGTTGGACGCCTCCAGCTCACGAGCAAAATCATAATAGGCATCGGCGATCCTCTGCCTTTCTTTGTCTCCCCCGTAGATCAGGGCCTTGTTCATATTGATGACAAAGTCGCCATACCGCATGCGGGCCTTGTTGGCCATGGCCAGCCAGTAGTAGCCGTCGGGGGATTTGGGATTAGCCCGCACAGCCCGGTCGAAGTGGCCGATGGCATCCATGACCTTGTCATTCTTCAGGGCCTGCCGCCCGTCACGGATGAATTTCTGAAACTTGCCTCCGCAGCCCAGGAGTGCAAAAAGAACGATTATCATCAAAAAAGACTTATAAATATGCCGCATAATCTCTCCCTTTTCTCCGATAATTGTAAAGGGATTCCCGTTTTTGTCAAGAAGAGGATTGGGCTTTACAGGAAGAGCCGCGGCACTTATAGTGGGGTATGGATCCATCATCCCCATATCTTCTCCGATCCGGGCTCCCGGACCAGAATGAAATCCAGTCCCGGATCACGGAAACCCTCTGGGACGAGTTCATGTTTCACGACCCTGTCTCCAATGCCCTCTGGGGAGAGCTCTTCGCTTGTTTCCCTGAATTTCAACAGACTCTTTTCATCGGCGGCCGTCCGGCTGGAGTGGTCAATGCCCTTCCCCTGGAGTGGAACGCTTCCCCGGAGGATCTTCCTGATGAGGGCTGGGACTGGGCTTTTCAAAAAGGCGTGGAGGATCACCGTCAGAAAAGGACGCCGAACCTTTTATGTGGCCTGCAGATCGCCGTGGCTCAAGAGTTCCAGGGACAGGGCCTCAGCGCGTTTCTCGTGCAGGCCATGAAAGAGACAGCCCGGGAGCATAACCTCAAAGCGCTGGTCATCCCCGTCCGGCCCACCTGGAAAAGCCGCTATCCGCTGATACCCATGGACGATTACATCCGATGGAGCCGTGACGACGGGCTCCCTTTTGACCCCTGGCTCCGGATCCATGTGAAAGCCGGCGGGGTCATCCTGACCCCCTGCTCCCGGGCCATGACCATTCCCGGGACCGTGGCCCAATGGGAGGAGTGGACACATCTGCGGTTTCTTCAAAGCGGGGATTACATCATCCCCGGGGCCCTTGTCCCGGTGAAGATGGATATCGCTCAAAACCTGGGGCTTTATGTGGAGCCCAATGTCTGGGTGGTGCATCA
>CAZNOX010000032.1:0-7684 GCA_964574875.1 uncultured bacterium
CACGCGCCGTGGACATGACCATGGAGCGGGAGACCGGGACATTCAATGTCGCATCGTAGGCTGCCGTTTTGGAGGCCACTTCCCCCAGGATGATGATCCCGGCCACAGTCTGGACATCGTCGATGTCCATGATCCCCGGGACAAAGAGAATGGGTTTTCCCATCTCCGTGGCCCGGCCGATGGCCTCATCAACCGATTCCAGGGCAGGGATCTTCCGAATGGTAAACTCGATCCCTCTCCGGGAAGCCCGGATATAGTGGGTGATCAGATAAAAGATGATGATGAGGGCGGCTAAGACGATGGCTCTTTTCATGCTGAACCAGGACGCAACCGGAAGAACAGGCCCGGCTGCGATCTCCTTTGCCACTGTCCCGTCTTCGTTCATCACACGAAGGACATAAGAATAGCTCCCTTTCAAGTTCAGATTACGGTCGGTAAAGCGCCCGGAAAGATCCTTATTCTGAATGATCTTCCCTTCACTTCCGTTAAAGACCCTGTAGATCTCCAGGGTCTGCGATTCCTCCAGCCCCGGCAGATTCCAGGCCAGGTCCACAGACCCGCCTGAATCGTATTTCACATCCTCCGCTGTAAAGGTCCCTTCGCTTTCCTGTGCTGATAAGGAAAAAAAGGCGGCGGAGATAAGAATGACAGTGAACAGCAGCCGTTTCATAATACCTCCTTGACGATTAATCTTTGAAAACACATAAAAGTATAAGGCAAAGTGCTATCTTGTCAATATATAATTATTTTTGGAAAACGAAGAATACGCCCCCACCTTACAATATTATCCCCCTTTAAAGATAAGATTATTCTTATTTTGTTATCTTTTACTCTGGACAATCTCTCGGTTTTCACTTATAATGATGAACAAGGAGGGAAACCATGATCACGATAGAAATCGACGGCCAGGAGCTGAAAATATGGGAAAAGGCCATCGCCTATTCCCCTGAAAGCCTGGCTTATTTTACCCCTAAAGCCAAAAGAGAAGGAGAGAAAGCCGTTTTATACCTCACCCCTGAAGATATCGACGATCTTCTCTCCATCCTGGCTCTTCTCCCTGTCGAAAGTGACGATGACGAAGACGCTTTCGCCAATTTCGAAGACCTGCTGCTCTATTCAGTCAACACATCAAAGGAGGATACCCATGAGCTTTGATTTTAAACTCCCCTCTCCGGGAACAGCTGTCCCCATGGAAGAGAAAGTCATCTACGATACCATTATCATCGGAGGAGGCCCCGCCGGGATGAATGCCGCCCTCTATGCGGCCAGGAAGGGATTGAAAACCGGAATCGTCACCTTTGATATCGGGGGGCAGGTCCTCAATACCTCTGAAGTGGAAAATTATATCGGAACACCTACCATCCTCGGCCCGGATATGGCGGATTCATGGAAAAACCACATGCTCCGTTACAATGTCGAGCTCTATGAATTCGTCCACGTGGACAAGATCGAAAAAGAGGACCGTCTCTTCAAAGTCCACGCCGACGACGGCAAGATCTTTACCTCGCGGACACTGATCCTGGCCACGGGAAAACGGTCCCGTCCCATGAATGTCCCCGGGGAGAAGGAGTTCACAGGCCGCGGAGTCGCCTACTGCGCCACATGTGACGCCCCTCTTTACGGCGGCAAGACTGTGGCTGTCGTGGGCGGAGGAAACTCAGCTATCGAAGCCATCGTCGACCTGGGAAAGATCGCAAAGAAGATCTATGTCTTCCAGTTCCTTGAGGATTTTACCGCCGATAAGGCCGTGCGCGAAAAGATCGACCCTTACCGCGAAAAGATGGAGATCTTCTTCAACACCATGGTGGCCCGCTGCGAAGGAGACAACAAACTCACTCAGGCTGTGATCAGAAACCGCCTCACTGGGGAAGAAAAGACCATAGCACTGGACGGGCTCTTTGTTGAGATCGGACTTATCCCCAATACGGAGTTTCTGAAAGATTTCCTGGAATTGAACAAATACGGGGAGATCGTCGTGGACAAACACGGTGCCACCTCTGTGGACGGCATCTTCGCTGCAGGCGATGTGACCGATGTTCCCTTCAAGCAGATCGTCATCGCTGCGGGGGAAGGGGCCCGTGCGGCCCTGGCCGCATCAGACTATCTGCTGTCCCACTAAAAAGCGGGGGAAAACTGCTCGGGAGACAGGGCGATGTCCACCAGAAGTGAGGCGATCTTGTCCATATTCTCCACAGAACACTTGTCCGGAGTATCCCCGGTGGTGTGCCACCAGGGGTAGGTGAAGTCGATAAGACAGATAAAAGGGATCCCTTTTTTCAGAAAGGGCATATGGTCGTCCCAGACAGCCGTCCCGGTCTCTTCGAGGAAAAAAGAAAAACCCCTGGTTTCCCGCGCATAGTCCCATATTCTCCGGACCAGCCCGGGAACGGCTCTGACGGAATACTCCTCATAAGGAAGGGCCAGATCCCTGTCTCCGACCATATCCACAAGGATGCCGAAAACAATATCATCCGTCTCTTCCTCCTCGACCAGACGGCGCGACCCCGTAAGGTACGTTGAAAGGTCTTTCCCGCTGTCTTCAGCATCAAAAAAATAGAGACGGACTGTATGTCCTGAGGGCGGGCGGGATGCGATGGTCCGGGCCAGGGAGAGGAGAACAGCCGTGGACGAGTTCCCGTCATTGGCCCCGAAGAGGTTTTTCGTCCTCTTTGCGCGGTCCGGGTCCCTGTCACAGACGGGACGCGTATCCCAGTGGCTTGCAAAAGCCACGGCTTTTTTCTCACGGCCCGGCCACTCAGCGATGATATTGGTCCCCTTCTGAACTCCTGAAAAAGGATTCTCATAGGAAAAGGTGTGAATCCGGACCTTCCAGCCCAGCCGGGTCAGCTCTTCCTGAAGATACTCCCCTGTGCGCTTATGATTATCAGAACCCGGAGGGCGGGGAGAGAGAGAACACAGGATTTGAAAATAATCTCTCACAGAGGACACCCCCTGCGCTGTCCCCCCTCCCGTCAGGATCAGAAAAAGAAGAGAAAAGAAAAACGTCTTTTTTACCATGAGACGGGTTTTCTTTTGGCCGGCATGGTCATACATCTGACTCCGCCTCCGCCCCGGGCCAGCTCGGCGCCGTCTATCCCGATGACCAGTTTCTTGTAATCTTCGATCATGGCCTTCCCCGACAGGAACTCACGGGCATGCTTCACGGCATATCCCTCTTTGTCCAGAGCGTCCAGTGTCTTGAAATTACAGTCGTAGCCGATGAATTTCCCCGGCTCGAAAGCAAAGAAGTTCGTCCCTGAAAGCCACTGCTCCCTCTCCTGATAAAGGGGGTTGTCTCCCCCGCAGAAGACGGGCTTCAAGTCCAACCCCACAGTCTTCAGGCCGTCAAGAAGGTTCTCCATATATTCAAACTTTTTCTTGCCGCTGCCGTCCAGAGTGATCTTGACCACAGGGAGGCGGCCGTTCCCCAGAATATAGGGTTCATGGATCACGCAATGGTCCCTGTCGATCATGGTAAAGACCATATCAAGATGGATCGTCGCTCTTTCACGGGGAAGGACCACGGCAAAGATGGTAAACTCCTTGCTGATATCCCGGCAGATGTTGTTGATGATCAAATCGACACTCTGTGAGGTGGTGCGCTCGGAAAGGCCGATGGCCAGGACATTGTCTTTCAGGACCAAAAGATCCCCGCCCTCCACGGTCACCAGGCCCTCTTTTCCCTCTTCTGTCCCGTCAAAGATGAATCCTTCGGATTTGAACTGGGGATGGTACCGGTAGATGAACGTGGCGATGATCGCCTCCATGATCCTCACTTTATTGGCCATGGACCCGGTGATCACTTTGTCTCCCACGACGATGGCGCTGTCCCTCATAAAATAGAGATTGGGAAGAGGGGGAAGAGCAAAAATATTCTCGCTCAAAAAGCGGGTGAGGGAATCCTTTTTTTCCTTGATCCCTACGATCACTCCCGAGGCCAGTTCCCGGGCACTCATCTCCTTGAACTCGTCCCTCCGCCTTTTGAGGACAGGGAACAGGCGTGTGATGGTCTCGATAAACTCCTTTTTCACAGCGTTATTGTTCAGGACATCTTCCAGCAGGTCTTTCACTTCATAGACCTTTGTGACTAACTTCAGGATCTCTTTGAGCTCTTTATGGTCTTCGGCGATCACCGGCAGGGGAAGAATATCGTTATAGAGGACCTGGGCTGCAGTCCGCGGGGTCATCTCTTCCACTTCAAACCCGGGAGAATGGATAATCACCTTTTCAAGGGCCCCGATTTCAGAAAAAATAGAAACTCTGTTACTCATCTTACCTCCTCTGGTCATGATGTATGAATAGTATCAGACTTGTCCCGGAGAGACTATAAGGCTCTTTGTCAGCTTGTTCAAGAAAAATAAAAAAAGAAGGTTCAATCTTTTCGTGTGAGGATGTAGTTCATGGGATCCACAGGAGTCCCGTGCACGCGGATCTCATAATGAAGATGAGGGCCGATGGACCAGCCGGTATTGCCCACTGTTCCCACGATATCCCCTTTTTTGATCTCCTGGTAAAGAGAGACCTTGACGGCATCCAGATGGGCATAACGGGTGGTGATCCCGTATTCATGCCTGATAAGGACGGTCCGTCCCCACCCGGTCCTGTTTCCTGCATAGACGACAACACCGTCGGCAGGAGAGACGATCTCTTCTCCGATATTCTGGGCGATGTCAAGCCCGGGGTGGAATTCCTGCTTCCCGGTCATGGGAGAGATCCGTGTCCCGAAACCCGAGGTGATCCAGCCGTAGACGGGCCATGTGGTGGGGATATTATCCCACATCTCAGAATTCAACTCTTTATTAGTGGAGATCTTGGCCAGAAGCTGTTTGGCCAGCTCCACCCGCTTCTCCGTACTGACGATCAGGGTGCTGATATCCTGGACCTGCCGCTTGAAATCGGGGTCCATGATCTGGAAACTCTCATCGGGAGAGGCGCTTTCCACACCGCCGATCCCCATCTCTTTCATCACATCCGATGTGGGAGGCAGGTTGTTCATGATCAGGAGATTGTCCATTTTATTGAGGATATCCACAATGGAATCGTTGACCATGGCTGTGCTTTTTTTCAGAGAGTTATACTTTTCCTTCAGGACTGTATTCTCATAGACAAGACGGTTCAGCGTATCCGAAGCGACTTTGCGCTGCCCGTAATCCACGAAGATAAAAAGAGCCGAGATGACAAACAGAAGAATGAAAAAGAGCGTGAGCGCCAAGGCTCCGTAACTGACTCTCTTTTGTCTTGCACCCACCTCATCATGGGGCAGGACAATAAAAGTCATATATTTATTAAACAGTTTATCCAGCTTTCCCTTAATCATAATCATCAAAAATGATAACAGTTAGAACCACGGTGTCAAGTCTTTTTTTGTAAATCTCAATATTATTATAAATTAGAACATTTCTCCGGGGATGGAAACAGCCTTTTAAGCCCCCCACCCCTTGACTGTCTCCCTCAGGAGACATACTACATCTGGCACATGTCTCAGTTTTGACCCATCAGCCGCTGTCCTGCGGAAAAAAAATAGGGGAAGGGGTTTTATCATCCCTTCCCCTATCATATGAGTTCTTTCAACGTTTCGGTAAAGCGTGTGACGGGACAATCGCCTGTGTCAGGAGATAATCCGCTTGAGCCCGATCCGTTCGCGGCTCCTGTCCACACTCACCACCTGGAACGTCAGACGGTCGCCCACACGAAAATGATCGTTGAGGTCTTTGATAAACCGGTCTGAAGCCTGTGAGATATGGCAGAGCCCGCTTATCCCGATCCCCAGGTCCACAAACATCCCGAAATTGGTGATATTGGTGACCACACCCGGGAGGGCCATCCCCTCGTTCACATCATCAATGGACTGGATCGCATCGTTATAGGGAACGGGTTCAAAGGCCGCCCGGACATCGCGGCCGGGTTTTTTCAACTCTTCGAGAATATCCTCAAGGGTATAGATTCCCACTTTTCGGCGGTACTGCTCCATATCCACATGATCAAGCAGGCGGGGATCCCTGACCAGCTCCTCAAGAGCCACCCCCGTCTCCTGACACAGGTTTTCAACCACAGGATACTGCTCAGGATGAATCGCCGTACTGTCCAGGATATTCTCCCCGTTTCTGATGCGCAGAAATCCGATACATTGCTCAAAGGTCTTCGCTCCGATCCCCTTGACTGTCTTGAGTTCAAACCGGTTGTGAAATCCTCCCTGCTCATCGCGCAGGGCGACAATATCCCTGGCGTTGGCTTCGCTGATCCCGGCCACATAGGAGAGAAGGGGAACAGAGGCTGTATTGACGTCCACCCCCACACTGTTCACGGCGCTGGAGACCACCTGGTCCAGCCTTCTTTTGAGTTCCTTCTGGTCCACGTCATGCTGATACTGGCCTACCCCGAGAGACTTGGGGTCGATCTTGACAAACTCAGCCAGGGGGTCATGAATACGCCGTGCAATGCTGATGGCTCCCCGGATGGTCACATCCAGGTCAGGAAACTCTTTCACGGCCAGGGGAGAAGCGGAATAGATGGAGGCTCCGCTTTCATTGACAATCGCCAGATGGAGCGCCGCTCCTTCTCCCGAGGACTCCCTGATCAGGCGCCGGACCAATGCAGCGATCTCCTTGGAGCCTTTCCCGTTTCCCACAGCCACAAGGGTCACCCCGTAATGACGGGCAAGCTCTTTGATCTTTTCATAAGCCCTCTCTTCAGCCCCTTCTCCCAGCGTATAGACCACCTCATGGCCGAGGTATTTCCCGCGCTCATCAATGACAGCGATCTTGGAGCCTGTCCTGAGCCCGGGGTCGATGCCCATGATGGTATATCCGTGCGCCGGACTTCCCAGAAGAAGGTCTTTCAGGTTCTTCTCAAAGACATCGATAGCCGTGTCTTCAGCCAATGCTGTATAGTGGCTCCGGCATTCGGTGGCCATGGACGGGTGAAGGTAACCGAAATAAGCCAGTTCCATTCCCTCACGAAGGGCCGAAAAGAAGGTCGCCTCCTCCCGGCTGGCGATCTCTTCGCGAATGAGCGCCATACACCGGTCTTCATCCACGGCGATGTCTATTTTCAAAATCCCCTCTTTCTCACCTCTGTTCAAAGCAAGAAGACGGTGGGATTTGATCTCTTTCAAAGGCTCGCTGTACTCGTAGTAGTCCATATAGACGCCTTTTTCATCAGCTCCCTCATCTTTGACACCAGACACGATAAGGGCTGAATCGATGTAAAAGGTGCGGAGTTTTTTCCGGACTTCAGGATGGTGGGTCACGGCCTCAGCCACGATAAAAAGGGCCTGCTCCAGGATATCATCTTTTTCTGTGACGCCTTTTTCCTCATTGACAAAGGAGAGGACGATCTCATCGGCACTCTGCTCTTCGCGCCGCTGAGCCAGGATGATCTCAGCCAGAGGCTCAAAACCCATCTCACGGGCCATCTGGGCCTTCGTCCGGCGTTTGGGCTTATAGGGGAGATAGAGGTCTTCCAGTTCATTTTTATTGAAACAGGCTTCGATCCTGCTCTGAAGCTCCTCTGTGAGTTTTCCCTGTTTTTCAATGGTCTGAAGAATATACTCTTTCCTGGCCAGAAGCTCCTTGTAAAAGGAAAACTTCTCGGCGACAGCTGTGACCTCTGTCTCGGTGAGGTTCCCTGTGGCTTCCTTTCTGTAGCGTGAAATAAAGGGGACGGTGTTTCCCTCGTCGAGAAG
>CAZNOX010000033.1:0-7633 GCA_964574875.1 uncultured bacterium
TGGAGCAGGGACTGCGTTTTGCTATCAGAGAAGGCGGAAGGACAGTAGGAGCCGGCGTTGTCGCCGAGATTATGGAATAAAGGTGGGGTAAAATGGAAAGACAAAAAATCAGGATTAAAGTCAAAGGGTATGACCACAAGCTGTTGGATGAATCCGTAAAGAAGATCGTGGAGACAGCTGAGAAGAACGGAGCACGGGTCGCAGGGCCTATTCCGCTTCCGACCAAGATCAGCCGCTTTACGGTTCTGCGTTCCCCTCATGTCAACAAAAAGAGCCGGGAACAGTTCGAGATGAGGGTTCATAAACGTCTGCTGGATATTTTGGAACCCAGCCCGAAGACGATGGATGCCCTTATGCGTGTCGATCTCCCCTCGGGAGTTGACGTGGAGATTAAATTGGTGAAATAGGAGGCGAGATCATGGGAATGCTGGGTAAAAAAATAGGAATGACACAGATCATCTTGGAAAACGGAAAAGTCGTTCCCGTTACAGTCATCGATGTGGCCGGCAATATCGTGACAGCCATTAAGACCGATGAGCGTGACGGGTATCAGGCTGTTCAGGTGGGTTACGGAAAACCCAGGAAACTGAACAAGCCTCTGGCAGGCTTTTTCAAGAAGAACGAGATCGAAGAAAAACGTTATATGAGAGAATTTCAGGATCTGGATACATCTGCCTTAAAAATCGGTGATCCGGTGACCATGGAGATGCTTCCCGACACTGTCAATGTGACCGGGACGACCAAGGGAAAAGGCTATCAGGGAACAGTCCGCCGGTATGGTGCAGGACGGGGCCCCATGAGCCACGGGTCCAAGTTCCACAGAGCCCCCGGTTCTCAGGGCGGCTCCAGTACCCCTTCCCGGGTTTTCAAAGGCAAAAAAATGCCCGGACGTATGGGCGGTGTCCGCTTTTCAGCCGAAAACATCACCGTTGTAAAGAGAGATACCGAAAGGGGATTGCTCTTTGTCAAGGGGACAGTTCCCGGTGCCAACGGTTCTCTGCTCTATATTTACAACGCGCCGAAAGCAGCGAAGTAAAGGAAGGATGATCTGGTATGATGGAATTAAAAGTCTTTAATATGGAAGGTCAGGAAATCGGCAAAGAAAAGGTTTCCGAATACGTATTCGGCATCGAGCCGAATATGGCCCTGATTCATCAGGCTGTGGTCCGCCAGCTTGCCAACAAGCGTGTGGGGACCCATGCAACAAAGACCAGAAGCGAAGTGCGCGGCGGCGGCAGGAAGCCCTGGAAACAGAAGGGGACAGGCCGGGCCCGTCAGGGAACCATCCGCGCCCCCCAATGGGTAGGCGGAGGAATCGTCTTCGGGCCGAAACCCCGTGATTACAGCAAAAAAATGCCTCAGAAGATGCGTCAGCTGGCCCTGAGAAGTGCTCTGAGCCTGAAGGCCAAAGACGAGGGGCTGGTCCTTGTGGATGCCATTACACTGAAAGAGTTCAAGACCAGGCTCATGGCTGATTTTATCGGCAAGTTCAAAGAGGAAAAACAGAAGGTCATGGTCGTGATCGGCCAGTTTGATGAGAATATCCACAGAAGCACCAGGAATATCCCCAAGGTGAACATGGTGTCGGCCAACAGGGTCAATGTGTATGACCTCATGTGGGCGGATAAAGTCATCATGGTCAAAGAGGCGGCCCATGCCATTGAGGAGGTGCTTGGATAATGAAAACACCCTATGATGTCATTTTTCAGCCTGTTATGACAGAGAAGAGCCTTATCCAGAAGGAACAGGAGAACAAATACACCTTTAAAGTGGATAAAAGAGCCGGAAAAGGCGAAATAAAAAGAGCCGTAGAAAAAATGTTTAACGTCAAAGTGAAAAATGTGGCGATCATGAATGTCCTCGGCAAGAAAAAGAGAGTGAGGATCGTGGAAGGGAAAAGACCCGACTGGAAAAAAGCGATCGTAACTCTGGCTCAGGGACAGAAAATCGACCTCTTTGATTGACAGGAAAGGAGTGCGGAACAATGGGAATTAAGAAATATAATCCGACGACTCCCGGAAGAAGGGGAATGACCGGTTTTGATTTTTCTGAGATCACGAAAAAGAGCCCGGAAAAATCCCTGGTCGAAAAACTCGTCCGTAAAGCCGGAAGAAATAACTATGGAAACATCACCGTGCGCCGGAAAGGCGGCGGTCATAAGAGGCTTTACAGGATCATCGATTTCAAACGAAACAAGCCCGGTGTCCCCGGAACAGTGGCTGCTGTGGAATACGATCCCAACAGGACATCACGCATCGCCCTGATCCATTACGCCGACGGCGACAAGCGTTATATCCTCGCCCCTGCAGGGCTGAATGTCGGTGACCGGATCATGAGCGGCCCCGAAGCGGATATCAAGGTGGGAAATGCTCTTCCTCTGATGAATATCCCGGTGGGAACACTGATCCACAACATCGAGATCAAGCCCGGAAAAGGTGGCCAGATCGTCCGCAGCGCAGGGTCCATGGCTCAGCTTATGGCCAAGGAAGGGAAATACGCCAACATCAGGCTTCCTTCAGGGGAAGTGAGACTCATCAACCTGAAGTGTATGGCGACCATCGGCCAGGTGGGTAATGCCGAGCGCGAGAATATCACCGTGGGCAAAGCGGGCCGGAACCGCTGGCTCGGGAAAAGGCCCAAGGTGCGCGGAGTGGTCATGAACCCTGTAGACCATCCCCACGGCGGCGGTGAAGGAAAATCCCCTCAGGGAAACCCGCATCCCGTGACTCCCTGGGGACAGCCCACCAAGGGATACAAGACCAGGAAGAAAAAGAAATATTCTAACAGATATATTGTGTCCAGAAGGAAAAAATAGGAGGATGTCAGACTATGCCTAGATCAATTAAAAAAGGTCCTTTTGTAGATGAGCACCTGTTGAAAAAGGTGCAGGGAATCGACCTGACAAAAGAGAAAAAGGTTATCAAGACATGGTCCAGGCGTTCCATGATCGTGCCTGATTTTATCGGCCATACCTTTAACGTCTACAATGGGCGCAAATTTGTCCCCGTTTATGTGACAGAAAATATGGTCGGCCATAAACTGGGTGAGTTTGCTCCCACACGCACGTTCAGGGGACATGCCGGACAAAAAGAAAAAGGTTCCAGGGTAAGGTAGGAGGATAGCATGGAATACAGAGCAATTGCGCGTTATGTCAGGATGTCTCCCCGTAAAGCCGGCCTGGTCGCCCGACTGGTTCGGAGCAAACCTTGCGACGAGGCCCGGGCCATTCTGAAATACACACCCAATAAACCGGCCCGTCATATTTTGAAGGCGTTGAACTCCGCCATCGCCAATGCAGCTGACCGTAGCAACGGCCAGTTGAGTGCTGAAGACCTCTATGTCAAGCACATCAGCATCGACGGAGCGACACCCATGAGAAGGGTCCGCCCTCTTTCACGCGGACGGGCGGCTATAATCAGGAAGACGAGCAGCCATATCAATGTGGTAGTGGCTGAGCGTAACCAGACTAACGAAGAATAGCAGGAGGGGTTTACATGGGTCAGAAGACACATCCTAAAGGATTACGATTAGGAATAAATGAAACCTGGGATTCTCAGTGGTATGCGGGCAAGGATTACGACAAGTATCTCACAGAAGATATCCGTATTCGTGAAGACCTGATGAAAGAATTACGGAATATCGGTGACTCCAGGCAGGATGCCGGAGTGGCCAGGATCGTCATCACGCGCCCGAGCAAAGAGAAGATCCACTTTACCGTCTATGTCTCCCGTCCCGGTGTCATCATCGGAAGAAAGGGAGAAGAGATCAAACGGCTGAGGAACGACTTGAAAAACAAGCTTCAAAAGGAAGTCTTCATCGATGTGAAAGAGGTCAAGATAGCCGATCTTGAAGCAAAACTGGTTGCCGAGTCTGTCGCCAGCTCCCTGGAGCGTCGCGTCTCGTTCCGCCGTGCCATGAAAAGAGCGATTCAGAACACCATGAAATATGGCGCCGAAGGCGTCAAGATCTGTTGTTCAGGGCGCCTGGGCGGAGCGGAAATGGCCAGAACAGAGTGGTATTCCGAGGGACGTGTCCCTCTTCATACACTCAAGAGTGTCATCGATTATGATGTGGCTCTGGCTAAAACGACGTATGGCGTAATCGGCGTAAAGGTATGGGTCTGCAAAAGGCCTGAAGCCGAATAAACGACATCAAAGGAGGCTGGAACTATGTTAATGCCCAAACGTGTCAAATATCGAAAGATGCAAAAAGGGAAGATGAGGGGCAAAGCCTATCGCGGCGCCGAAGTCTCTTTCGGTGAATACGGACTGAAGGCCCTGGAATGCGGCTGGCTGACAAGCAATCAGATCGAAGCAGCCCGTGTGACCATCAACCGTACCCTCAAAAGGCGCGGTAAGCTGTGGATCCGGATCTTTCCCGATAAACCGATCACGAAAAAACCTGCCGAGACCCGTATGGGTAAAGGTAAGGGAAACCCTGAGTACTGGGTAGCCGTGATCAAGCCCGGCAGAGTCTTGTTCGAACTGGAAGGTGTCCCTGCTGATCTTGCAAAGCAGGCCATGGACCTGGCTTCTTATAAGCTGCCCATGAAGACCAAGTTCGTATCAAGGGACGAAAGATGAGGTGAGGGATTATGACGATAACAGCAAAGGAATTACGGGAGTTCACTTCAAAAGAACTCGGCCAGAAACTCTATGAGCTGAAGGAAGAACTGTTCCGTTTGAATTTCAGAAAAGTGACCAACCAGCTGGAAGATACATCCATGATCGCCAAAACAAAGAAGAATATCGCGCGCGTCCTGACGGTCATGCGCGAAAGAGAGTTCGAGGAGGGCGCAAGTGAAAACTAATGTGAAAAGACGTGAAGGCGTCGTCATCAGCAATAAAATGGAAAAAACGGTTGTCGTGAATGTCGATAATCTGATCAAAGACAGACTGACCGGCAAGATTGTCCGTAAGAGAAAGAAATTCTACGCCCATGATGAAAGTCAGCAGTGCGATGTTGGTGATTATGTGCTTATCGAAGAGACACGCCCCCTTTCCCGGCTGAAGAGATGGCGCGTTGTTGAGATCCTCAGGAAAAAGGCTTAGTGAGGAGGAACGGACATGATACAGCAAGAAAGCTTATTGAACGTAGCCGATAACACCGGAGCCAAAAAAGTCCTGGTGATCCGTGTTCTCGGCGGAACGAGGAGACGTTACGGCCATGTGGGAGATATCGTCGTGGGAACTGTCAAAGACGCGATCCCCAATGCCGGCGTCAAAAAGGGCGATGTCATTAAAGCAGTCGTCGTGAGGACAAAACAGAGATATAAACGTGAAGACGGATCGTATATCGCATTCGACGATAATGCCTGTGTTATCCTGGATAACAAAAAGGAACCCAGAGGCACACGTATTTTCGGGCCCGTTGCCCGGGAATTGAGAGAAAAGAACTTCATGAAGATCGTGTCCCTGGCGCCTGAAGTATGGTAGGATGGAGGGAGTACCATGGCATTGAGAATTAAAAAAGATGATATGGTTGTCGTTTTAGCGGGAAAATACAAGGGGACAAAGGGTAAAGTCCTCCGTGTGTTCCCTGTGACGAACAGAGCCATCGTGGAAGGTGTCAATTATATTCACCGTCATACACGCCCCAATCCGGACAACCCCAAAGGCGGCGTGGTGAAAAGAGAAGGCACGATCCACCTTTCAAACCTGGCTCTTTATTGTCCCAAATGCGACAAGGGCGTTCGTTTCAGAACGGTCAAGGAGAACAAAGATAAGAAGCGTGTCTGCGTCCATTGCGGCGAGGCGCTGTAAGGTAGGTGTGGAAGATGACATTTGAAATGAAAGAACGATACACAAAAGAGATCATTAAAAAACTGATGGAGACGCATAAATACAAGAATGTCATGGAAGTACCCAAGCTTCAGAAGGTTGTCATCAACATGGGCGTGGGAGAAGCATCACGGAACATCAAGGTGCTTGAAGCGGCCATCGAGGACTTGAAAAAGATCACGGGACAGCAGCCGGTCATCCGGAATGCCAAGAAAAGTGTGTCGAACTTCAAGATCAGAGAAGGGATGCCCGTGGGGACATCGCTGACACTTCGCGGCGATATGATGTGGGCTTTCATGATGAGACTTCTCTATGTGGCTCTTCCCCGTATCAGGGACTTCCGCGGCGTGAGCAAGAACTCCTTCGACGGACGCGGGAACTATACCCTGGGCATCACGGAACAGATTATATTCCCCGAGATCGAATATGACAAGATTGATGCCATCAGGGGGATGAATATTACCTTTGTGACAACGGCCAAGACCGATGCCGAAGCCAGGACACTTCTGGCCGAACTCGGTATGCCGTTTCAGAAGTAATCAGGAGGGATGCCGATGGCGAAAAAATCGATGATTATCAAACAGCAAAGAAGACAGAAGTTTAAAGTGAGAGAGTATAACAGATGTCAGATCTGCGGACGCCCCAAGGGATACTACCGTAAATTCGGTCTGTGCAGGGTCTGCCTGCGTAAATACGCCCTGGAAGGGAAACTCCCCGGGGTAACTAAAGCCAGCTGGTAAGAGGAGGAAAGACAATGGTAATGACTGATCCTGTTGCTGATATGCTCACCCGTATCCGTAATGCGATACGCGCCAAGCATGATTTTGTGACCGTACCCGCTTCCAAGATCAAAGGGGAGATCCTCAGACTGTTGAAGGAAGAAGGGTATATTGAAGATTATGAAGTCATTGATTCTGAGGAGTTCCGTAATGTGAAACTCTTCAATGTCAGACTCAAATATTACGGCGGACGCGATAAAGTCAGCGTCATCACCGAAATCAAGAGAGCCAGCCGGCCCGGCCTCAGGCTCTATAAAAAGAAGGACGATATTCCCATGGTCAACGAAGGCTTGGGAATCGCCATCATCTCGACGTCCAAGGGCGTCATGACCGACAAGCAATCCCGTAAGTACGGGATCGGCGGCGAAGTGATCTGTTATATTTCATAATGAGGAGGATATACAGATGTCAAGAATCGGAAATAGGATACTCAGTATACCTTCAGGGGTAACCGTTACCGTATCCAAAAGCAATGAGGTTGCGGTAAAAGGACCTTTGGGAGAGTTGTCACGTCAATTTGACATGGCTATGAAAATAACCGTGGAAAACGATACCATAAAAGTGGAGCGGCCCAATGAACTGAAGCGCAACAAGATGCTTCACGGAACCACCAACGCCCTGATCGGGACAATGATCGAAGGAGTCTCCAAGGGATACAAGAAGACTCTGATCATCGAAGGTGTAGGGTCCAGGGCCACTGTTCAGGGGAAAAAGGTCGTCTTCGAGCTGGGATATTCACACCCAATCGAGTATGACATGCCTGAAGGCATCAATATCGAAGTGGAGAAGAATACCACCGTCCATATCTCCGGGATCGACAAGGAGAAGGTCGGGCTTGAAGCAGCCAAGATCAGGAAGTTCAGGAAGCCCACCGTCTATCTCTCCGGGAAGACCAAGCAGGGACGTGGTATCCGCTATGCCGACGAACGCATTAAGTACAAAGTCGGGAAGAAAGCTTAAGGTTAGGGGTGTCACATATGAAAAAAGTGCATAAAAAGACCGATAAAAAGGTAAAAAACCGAGTACGGAGGCATTTGCGTGTGAGAAAAGCTATCTCCGGGACAGCAAAACGCC
>CAZNOX010000034.1:0-7305 GCA_964574875.1 uncultured bacterium
CTTTCTCCTCGTCAATGATCTGCCTGAACTGCACGGTATAAGGGGTGGGTTTGCCGTTGATGGAATAGATCACATCGCCGTTTTTAATCCCCTTACGTGCCCCTTCAGACTCAGGTTCCACGATCTGGACCAGGACTCCGCCGTCGGGGACTTCAAAATACTCGTTCAGTGTCGAGGGGATATTCCCCACCATGATCCCGATCTCGTCCAGGGCATATCCCATGATCTCCAGACGGAACAGGTTGACAATAAGAGGGATCTCGTTATAGATAGCCGCATAGCGGTCATTCTTCTCCACAAGGGTGATCTCAAACTGCTTGACCTTCTTTTCCCTTTTTATGGTGATGGTGACTTTTTCACCGGGATGCTGTGTGTAGAGGTTCAAAAGAAAATCGGAAGCGTCATAGATGGTGTGCTCGTTCCAGCCGATCATCACATCCCCCACCATGAAGCCTGCCTGATGAGCCGGGGTGTTTTCCTGGACACTGTCGATGAGGACGCCGCGGTCGGTATCCTTGACAATGATCCCTAAAAAAGCGACTTTGGAATCTTTCTCCTGAGCGGAAAGGCCGCTCCAGAGAAGAAGAACCGTCAATAACGCCAGAATCCCTTTTTTCACTGTCATGCTCTCCTTAATAGGCCAGGGCATAGGCCTGTTCTTCCAACTCGTCCTTTTCGATCTGAAGCTGGAGGGGTTTTCCCGACTTCAGCAGGATGGTCTTGTCCACCGCCTTTTTGCCAAGTGTTTCATCCTTGACCTGAGATTGGGACGAAATATCTTCCACCTTCCGGTAGAGGTCAGCCACTCCGCCCTTATCCAGGCCCATGGGGGCCGTGAATGCTTTGACGGTGACCGGCTGCTCAGGAGCGGGGCCCGGCATGGCCACGGTCAGCAGAATGAGGAGAACCGCTGCAGCAGCGAAAGAACTTCCGGCCACATAGCGGATCCGCCGTTTTCTGGCCAGGGCTTTCTCTTCCAGGAGCAGGGCCTGAAGAAGGTTCTCTTTGAAAATGGGTGGCGGTGTTATAAAATCTTTCATTCTCTTCGTCATCTTTCCTCCTCAAATATGACATCTTTACGAATTTTTTTCAATGCCCGGTGAACTTTGGAACGCAAGGTGGAGGCATTCTCCTTCTTGATCTCCGCCAGTTCCCGGTATGTCAAATCATCAAAATAGACCCCGATGAGCAGATCCTTCTCCTCGTCATCAAGCTTGTCGTTCATCACAGCGATGACTTTGTTCCATGTGTCTTCTGCTTCAAGGGCCTCCTGTATTTCATGCACTTCCTGAAGGACATCATCAGATTTCAGCAGGAAGTCGTGCTTTTCCACCAGAGAGAGGGGTTTCTTCTGCCGGTACCAATTGATGATCTCATTATTGGCAATGGTAAAGATCCACGTCCCCAGGGCGGCCTTATTCCGGTTGTAGGTATGAAGGTTCTTCAGCACTTTCATAAAAACCCCCGCCGTAATATCCTCTGCCCGTTCAACATTCATTATACGCCTTAACACGTAAGAATAGACTCTATCAAAGTAGTTTTTATAAATCTCCTCAATGTTAAGCGCCTGCACACTAACTTATACGCCCTTTCGCTTGAAAAGTTGCACTTTATCGCCGAAAAAGAGGGGAATATAATCTTCTCCCGCGGATTCAAGGTCCTGGACCCACCCTTTTTCGAAACCAAGCTCCTCGACTGTATCAATAATACGCTGATATTCTTCATTCTTCAAGGGCCGATTGAGAACCGGATGCTCTTGAGCCTTCCAGACCGGGGTGTATTGGCTCATGACACTCACGGGGACATATTTCCCGAAGCGCCGGCGGATCTCTTCAAGAAGACGGACACTCTCATCGATATATCCCGGCAGGACCAGATGCCGGATGATGACGCCTTCTTCCATGATCCCGTCAGAAGTATACCGGCCGAACCCGTTGAATGTGATCATCTTCTCCACGGCTTCCCACGCAAAGTGCGGATAATCGGCCGCTCCTGAAAGCTCTCCCGAAGTGTCCCTGGAGACATACTTGAGGTCAGGAAGAAAGATATCGGCAAAGAGGGCGATCATCTCCACACTTTCGCTTGTCTCATAGCCGTTGGTGTTGTAGACCACAGGGATGGTCAGCCCCTGGTCGGCGGCCAGAAGCAGGGCGGGGATGATAAAAGGGAGGTGCGGTGTGGGGGAGACAAGATTGATGTTATGGACTCTATCGTCATTTTGAAGCCGCAGGAAGATGACGGCAAGCTCCTCAACACTTAATACGGCCCCCTTATGCTCCTGGGAGATCTCGTAATTCTGACAGAAAAGACAGGTGAGGTTGCAGCCTGTAAAAAAGACATTGCCCGCACCCTGAGTCCCGCTCACAGGAGGCTCTTCATAGAAAAAAGGCTGGAAAAGAGCCACGGATGTCTCCGTTCCCACGCCGCACGCCCCCTTGCGGATCCGGCGGTCGGCCTGACACCGGCGCGGGCAAAGGGAACACTTCTCCAGGTGGCCCTTCAGTTCCGGGAGAAGCGCCTTGAGTCTGTCACGGTTTTGAATATAACGTGGAATCATCCGGGGCCCTTCCTGATGATCCCATACGCCTGGTAAAACTTCCTGATCCGGGCGTCGAGGAGAAAGGGCTTGTGCACCTGGAGGAGATCCACCCCCGTGTAGCTGTTGCCCTCAATGACATGGAAGCCCTTATCCCCCAGGACGATGTCCCAGCCCACATAGGGCAGGTAGGGATGAGCTTCCGCCGCTTTGAAGATGAGGGATGTCATCTTCTCCCACTCGGGGATCTTCCGCCCGGTGAAGCGCTCTTTTGTGTCCGGATGGTGCTGCATCCACGTAAGCCCTTTCCCCCTGGGGTGGACCACCCCTTTTCCCAGCTCTCCTGTCTCGGGATCCACATGGACGCTGAGCCCGCCGAGCTCACAGTTATCCGTGGGCTCTGAAGCTTTCGTCCCGATGCGCTGGACCGTGGAGGGGATGAAGGCTTTCCCGGTGTCGGGATCCAGCATGGTCACGATCCTCAACGTATTGACTGTTCGGGGATAAAGAGACAAGGCAAAAGAGCCCTGGGGGATGAAGTCTGTAGCCAGGTAAGAAATCTTCTCGCGAAGGATCTTTTCCAGGAGGGGCCGGGGGTCCGTCTTTTCTCCGTTGACAGTGAAGGTGTCCCCCTCATGTTTTAAAAAAATGATCCCGTGGCCTCCTCCCCCTCTCAGGGGCTTGAGCACCAGGCCGTTGACATCCCTCACAAAATCCAGAAGCGCGGAAAGGGAATCCACCTGCCGGCGGCTGTCCAGAGGGAATGTGTGCCCCCTGTCCATAAGGCAGAGGTTCCGGGGGACAGAGAAGTCTTGCCCAAAGACCTTTTCAAAGACGATCTTGTCATCAAGGAAGAGGGCGAATGCCCCGTTGATCTCCCGCGTCCTGAGCCGCTGCCAGTCGGTAAGAAAAGCATGATATCCGTACTTTTCAAAATCGTAGATCACATGGGCTTCGCTGAAAAACCCCCTTCGGAGAAGAGCCATCCGTTTCAAAAAAGGGACATGCTCTTTGAACTGCAGCTCCTTTTTGATGAAGGCCCGCAGACGCCTTAAGTTCTGAAAACGTTTAGCCATTCTGTTCCTCCAGCAGACTCAAGACATCTTTCACCCGCAACTCACAGCTGTCAAAGCGGTTGAACTCTCCGGGTTCAAAGACCCAGCTTTTGTTTTTATACAGAAACCGTCCCGGGATCCCATCCACTTTTGATTGAAACGGGTTGATCTTTGAGGCAAAAACGGTATGGAGCTCGTTGACCAGGAATTCCCCCTCTTCAGTCTCAAAGAAATCGACGTTCATGGAGCGGAAATTCCCCGCGTTACAGACCCGTTTGAGAAAATTCAGAGGAGCATCTCCGGGGTGGCCGTAAGCAGCTTGCCCGGACCCACTCCGAAACCCCTTTTTGTCAGGAAGCTTCTCATGGATGAAGTAGGACTCTCCGATCTTGACTCCTCGCCACTCATGCTTGACTTGGACGGCTTCCTGGAAGTAGATATTATTAAATTGAATATCGTCAAAAAGGGGATAGGGGATCCCCAGAGGGCCACGAGCCCATTTAACAAATCCTTTGAATCCCAGACCGGTGCGGGTAAAAATCCTGTTGATGAGGTGCTCGGCCGCTCTTTTGTTTTTGATCACGCGCACACCTCCCCCGCCACTTCCAAGGTTGGCCTTGAAAAAGAGAGGGAAGCGGGAATTGCCATTGATGAAAGCCAGAGCGTCTTCCCTGTCATAGAAGATATGCGTGGGAGGATGGGGGATGTGATGGATCCGCAGCCAGTAGAGAAGGACACGCTTGTTCTCATAGAGCATGATCTCCCGGAAAGAGGGGTAGACGATACGCTTCATCTCACGTTCAAGGAAAAAAATGCGCTCATCGAACATCTGTTTGAAGACCATCCTCCGGGCCGTGGGGCGGCAGAGAAAGGCGCTGCACGGGCACTCTTCGAGACGCTCTATCCAGCCGTCGGAGATGATGTCGATGATCCTGTAGGGAACATCAAGCGCTTCGCAGGCGCGGACATAATTTTCATGAAGGCCGTCGGGCTCTTTGAGGATTCCAAGCACGATGTTCTTATTGTCCATTTCTCCTCTTTTCTATCATGATCTTACGTGAAGCTTCAAACATCCGTCCGTAGTGGTCGGCAAAGGGGGAGGGAGACGTCCCTGCTTTCTCATGAAGAAGAGTGATGAGAGAGTGAAAATCATTCACGTCGGGGTACGTTCTCATGCGCCCACGGACCACTTTGATAAGCTGCCTCCCGGCCAGCGGCAGGATCTTCACCCAACGGCTCCGCTTTTTCCTATCCATATTAGGCCCGCCACGGGGGAAATCAACATCCATGGGAATAAAATAGTTTTTCCTGAGAAAAGTCCTCCACGGAATATCCCCCTGCCTGATGGAAGGAAGCGATGAGTACCACTCGCGTCCAAGGGCCCGATCCCAAAGAGGGATCAGCCAGGGAAGGCCCAGGAATTCGGCATGACGCAGCCCGTTGACGGTGAGCCGGGATTGTCTGAAACGGTTGTTCCATATCTGTGCAGCCAGGCAATACCACTCCTCGCCCCCCTGCTGGCCGAGGACCTCTTGTCTGACCGTATTGAGCACACGGGCTCTTTTCACAGGTGAAAAAAAGTATTTGTATTGTCCGAAAAGCCTGCGGACATGCCGGGCCACGTCATCAGCTGTGTAGACTTCTTTCCCCGTCAGCTTCGGGAGGTAGCGGCCTGTCAGAAGACTTCCGATATGGCCCGGGATGAGTACGCCCCAGCGTGGAATGAGGCCGGTCTCTTGTCCGTACCGCAAGGCGACAAAATCATAAAGCGTTGCCTGGCTGGCGCATTGGCCGCCGTACTCAAGGTATCGGAGGGTCTCGTCCCGGTAACGGCGATAGATCTTTTCATCCAGAGGGATCCGGACCCAGGGGAAACCCAGGTTTTCTGCTGTTTCCCGGGCGATCCGGACTTCATAAGAGTCTTCACACCCGTAAGTGTAGCACAGCACATGGTCATAACCCTGCTCTTTAAGAAGACAGGCCACAAGCCTGGAATCAAACCCGCTGCTCAAGGGAAGAAGAGCCTGCCTTCCCTGAAGCCCGTTGACCAGACGCTTTCCCGCTCTTTTTGTGATCTCCCCGGCCATTTTGAAAAAATCCTCTTCATCGGTCAGAGGCGACCTCTCACAGTCATAGTTATAGTAGGCCTCGGCCCTTAAAGCCCCCCCGCTCCATGTGAGAGACTCCCCGGCGTTCATCTGAAACAGGCCCGGGCACAGGGTCCTCTTCCCTAAAACATAGCCGAGAGAGTCGAAACAGAGGATATCACGCTTATCAGCTTTTTGTGTACATCCCCCGGGGAGATTCCTGATATCGTCGGACAAGTAAAAATGTCCCTTTTGAATGGTATAGAAAAGAGGAAAGGTCCGGAGATAATCCGCAACAACGAAAAGCTCCCCTTCCTGAGCTGAGACCACCGCCGCGTGGCCATTGAGGTTTTGGAGATAATCCTTCCATTGAGACGTGGTAAACAGCCTGTGTCCGGGGGTATCGAGGGGAATTCCCTCATTATCAAACCCCTTGATCTGACAGGTCTCATCTCCTGTCCAGGGATATCCTCCAACGCGGTCCAGGTGAACCGTATAATCTCGTCCTGTGATGATCATCCCGTCTCCTTCCCGAAATTCTTCAGCAGAAAACTGCGCAGGGAAAGCTCCTGGAGCCAGAAGCGTCCCTTATGGAAGGTGAGCTTCCCTGTCTGCGCGTCATAGGAGTACCGGCCGGGACGCCCGTTGACATGGAGCTGTTCACATGTGATGACTTTGATCAGGGGAGAAAATTCCGTGATGTAAAATTTCTTATCTTTTGCCGACTGAAGAAAATCGACGCTGAGAATCACCGAACCCAACTCCTTTTTCAGAGCACGGGCGATATGAATGGGCTCTGCCGGGAGAGATTTTTTGATCGTGGGACTCAACCCCGAAGCCCTGAAATCGCGTTTGGGCGGAACACGATAATACCCGAAAATATGGTCATCATCAATAATGGTGATCCGCAGATCAAACCCGGTATGCGGAATATACTCCTGAAAAAAGAGGCTGTTTTTCAGTCGCATCCCGGGCCAGCAGGTTCTGAGTCCCGGACCGAAGGCTTTTCGTATCAGAGAGCGGGCTCTTCGTCTGTCGGGGATCATAACAACCCCCTGAGATGCGGAGGAGGGAAAGACTTTGTGAACCTGGGGGAAAGACGCTGATTCAACCCAGTCCATGGCTTCCCGGTAATCGTGGGTCAAAAACGTCTCCGGAAAAGGAAATCCTTTATGCAGCAGATATTCGGACTGCAATCCTTTATCCCCGTAGATCATGGTATCACTGAATGAGGGGAATGTCGGGATATCCAGGTGTTCTTTCATGAAAAAAAACTTACGCCGAAACTCTGAAAGATCCCAGGGACACTCGAGAGAGCGCCAGACAAGACAATCGCAGTCCCGGATTTCGTCCATCCAGCGGGAAGAGTGGATATCCACAAAGCGGTAGGGAATGTGGTTAGCCAGGCAGAAACGCTCATATTTCGTGTAATAGGGGAGCGGATCGTGGTCTTGGACGATCCCCACAACGGGGACAACCGCCAACTTGTCAAGATCGAGATAGACCGGATCCGCATCATGAAGGGAAGGATCCTCTTTGCTGCAGGGACGGACCCTGCTTGAAAAACGGTATTTGACGGAGCGTCCCAGACGCCCCAGGACCGGAAACCGGACTAAAAGATGTTTCA
>CAZNOX010000035.1:0-6818 GCA_964574875.1 uncultured bacterium
GGAAAACCCGGAGCTTGTGGAAACGGGTCTGATCCTCCCCCCGGATATTCCCATGGAGGAACTGGAGGCGGTGTGCCGGCAGGAGAGTAAAGACGAGAGGATGCAAAGGATCCTTCCCCTCCTCTCCTGGGAAAGAGTCTATGACGGGATCGGAGACCTCTTCCCATGAAAGAGACACTGATCCTCATTACCGACCATTTTCCCTACGGGACAGGAGAGTCTTTTTTAGAAGAAGAGCTTCCCTTTTTATCACAGAACTTCGACGAAGTGATCATCCTGGCGAGAAACAAAGGGAAAAGTGCGCGGCTTTTACCGGCTCATGTCCGCATCGTCCCTCTCCGTAGAAGGCTTGCGCTCTGCTCGTCTCTCTCTTTTTTACTGTCGCCTCAGGGTTTTTCTGAGATGAAAGGGAAACGGGGGCGCAGCCGCGTGGAAGTGGTCAAACATGCCTGGCGATCGTCTCAAGTCGTCGACGAGCTGGAGTCCCTTTTGCGCGGGCGCCTGGGGCGTGAACGGATCACTCTCTACTCCTACTGGCTCTTTTACGGAGCGCTGGCCCTGGCCCGGATCAAGGAGAGATACCCTGGCCTGACAACTTTCTCCCGGGCCCATGGGTACGATCTCTATGAGGAGAGGAGAAAAGAAGGGTTTTTCCCTTTTCGCCGCTTTCTGACTCGTCAGCTGGACCATATCGTTTTTATCTCCCGGCATGGGAAAGAGTATTTTGAGAGCCGGTATCCGGATGAAAAGCAAAAGTATCACGTCTCTTATCTGGGAGTCCGGAGAGGGGGGGCTCCACCGGAAGAAAAGGGAGAGGGGCTTTTTCATGTGGTGAGCTGCTCCGGGCTGACACCCAACAAGCGGGTGGATACCATCGCTCAGGCTCTTGCAGGCTTGAAAGGCCGTCCTGTCCGGTGGACTCATTTCGGAGGTCCTCTGACAGGTGGGGAGATGAAGAAGGTGAAGGCCGCGCTGGCCGGTTGTTCCCATGTCCAATGGGATTTCCCGGGCTGGGTTTCCCGGGAGGAGATCCGCTCCTTTTATGAAAAGGAGTCCATCCACTGCTTTGTCAATGCAAGCTTGTCCGAAGGCCTTCCCGTCTCACTCATGGAGGCCATGCATGCCGGGATCCCTGTGATCGCCCCCGCAGCAGGCGGGATCGGCGAAATCGTGGATGGAGAAAACGGGATCCTGCTTCCTGAAGCCTGTTCTCACGAAGAGATCGCCCAGGCTCTCTTGTCCCTTATGGAAATGCCCCTGAAAAGGCAGGAGATGAGCCGCAAAGCTTTTGAAAAAGCAAGCCGTCTCTTTTCTGCAGAAGAGAACTCCACCTCCTTTGCCGGATTACTCAGTGAAAAACCGAAACGGATCCTCTATCTCTACTGGGGAGAGATGAATGACAGCAGCGGCCCCGCCGGCCATGTCCTGGGACTTATCCGGGGATGGATCACACAGGGATATGATGTGGATCTCCTCTCTTTTTCTTCCTCGTGGTCTTCCCGTGTGTCCGGGTTGCGCCATGTGAGCCTTCAACGAATGGGAACGCCGTGGGCGCGCATCGTCTCCTTCCGGAAAAGAGCCCTGCAGCTGATCCGGCAGAACTCTTACGATTTTCTCTATCTGCGCATGAGCCAGCAGCTCTATTTCGGTTCCGGGACAGGGCTTCCGGTGCTGTATGAAGCCAACGGCATCATCGAAGTGGAAGCTCCTCTGATCAAGGAGATGTACCCCTTGTATGCCCGGCTGGAACGGGCCTATTGCCTTCCCCGGCTTATCCGGGATATGCGCCGGGCCCTGGGTGTCATCGTCATCACGTCGCGGATGAAAGAGTATTTTATCCGAAAATACGGGATCGAAGAGAAACGGATTCTGGTCACAGGAAACGGGGCAGAACCCTCACCGGAACCGGCCTCTTCCCGAAAAGGGGAAGCGAAACTCTCGCTGGTCTTTGTGGGAAATCTACGCAAGTGGCAGGGGATCCACCGTGTCATCGATGAGATGATCACAAGAGACAGGCGTGACCTTACGCTTACGGTGATCGGCGGAGGAGAACTTTTTGACGTCCTCAAGGAAAGAACCCGGCAGAACCCCGCTGTCTCCATCACCCTGACAGGCCCCCTTCCGCGTGAAGAAGCCCTGGAGCGCCTGCGGGGATGTGACATCGGGCTGCTTCCCATCACCGGCCAGAGAGTGAACAGAGTGAGGGGGGTCTATCCGCTGAAGTTGAACGAATACTGGCTGGCCGGCCTTCCCATCCTGGCCTCTGATATTCCTGATATGGATATTGTGGAGAGCGCCGGGGGGGGGTTCAATTTCCGGGCGGATGATGCTGATGATTTCTTCAGCCAACTGGACCGGTTTGCCGCTCTCTCCCCTGACAAGCGCCGGGAGATAGGGGAAAAGGGCCGCGCTTATGTCCTGAAAAACCGGACATGGGAGAAGATCAGCCGGGATGTGATGACGTACTATGGAATCGGGACAGATGGCGTGATACCGGGAGAAAACGAGGAAAGATGAAGAGAAACGGATCATTGGAAAAGACATGTGACAGAAAGCTCTTTTTTGACTTTTCTTATAACTTCTTTGGAAATATCATAGTTTTCATCCTCTCCTTTTTTATCTCGATTATCATCGCAAGGCTTCTGGGTCCTGAGAAAAAGGGGGTCTATAGTCTGATTCTCTTTTTGCCCGGATTAATGACGATGATTTTCGGGTTCGGCCTGGACGCAAGCACAATATACCATTATGGAAAGAAAGAGATCTCTCTCAGTGATTTAATTGCGCATAATAATTTCCTTGTTATCATATTATCCTTCCTGGCCATTTTGAGCGGATGCATCGTCATTTTTTTAGGCTACAATACCTATTTTGTCAATATCGACCGCGGATATCTTTTTTTAGCGTTAGCCCTTATCCCCCTGGGACTCTATTCAAGTATGCTGAAAGCGGTGTTGAGAGCAAAAGATGAGTTTAAAAAACTCAATATAGCGAATTTTCTATCTACTCTCGTTTTGGGTCTATTTGTCTTGCTGCTTTTTTTCCGTGCCTCTGTGGGTCTCCTTGTTCTCATACAAATAGGAGCCCTGTTTGCAGGTATTATCGTCTTGATCGAAATGACAAAAGGAAGTGTTCATTTTTCTTTCAAAAGAGAATCTGTTTTTATCAGGAAAAGTCTTCTCTATGGGGTCAAAGTCCATTTTTCGAATATTATCTCATATTTTCATTATCGTGTTGATCTTATCATCATCAATATGCTCATGACTCCGTTGTTTGTGGGATATTACTCATTAGCCGTCAATATTGCTGAAAAGGCCTGGATGTTATCTCAGTCCATCAGTTCAGTTCTATTTTCAAGAATAACAAAAGAGGACAATGGAGATGATCAGAATTCGACAGTGAGGATATCACTCTTTATCACATTTTGGGGGACGATATCACTGTTGTTTGTTTTAACTTTCTGGGGAGGATTTCTGATTCCGATGATCTACGGGAATGACTACTTACCGTCATATCCGCTGATCAAACTTCTTGCACCGGGGATCATTATGCTTTCAATTTCCCGCATCCTCTCTGCAGATCTTGCTGCAAGGGGCTATCCCCAGAAAACGATAATACCGAAACTCACCATGCTTCTTCTGAATATTGTTCTCAATCTTCTTTTTATCCCAAAATATGGAATCGGCGGAGCTGCAATGGCTACAAGCATAACCTATACCATGAGCAGCGTGATGATTATTGTTATTCATCGGAAGATTTCATCTTCTGACTTTTTCAGATTCTTCTATCTGTCCAGGAATGATATCCGAAAACTCAAAAGAATCCTTAAAAAAGGAGATGGAGAATGAGGTATAAGATCTTTGGAAAATGTGTTGACATTCAAATCGAGCGGTTGAAGAAAAAAGAACGAATCCTGAATGAACTCGGCCTTTATGAAAGATCAGAGGATTCTCCTGATCTTCTGGTGGAGTTTGTTCCGTCTATCGATTATCATCAAATGGAATACAATGCTCCTCAACCTTATTTCGAACTGGAGTCCTGGGATGTCTTTCAGACCACAGCGCATGTTGCTTTTCATAAAGATAGTCCCCGGGTTATCTTTACAATACCGGAAGAAAAAGCGAATCTCAAAGCACTCAGAAAGAGATTCGCTCATATCGGTTTTGAGACCATGTCCACATCATTTGGACAGACTCTACACGAAACAGTCCTGATTCCGGCTATCCTTCGATATTTCTCAAATGAACTCTGCCCTTTTCATGGAAGTGCATTATTTTCTGAAAAGACAGGAAAAGCCGTGATTTTCAGCGGGCTGGGGGGAGTCGGGAAAACATCACTGGAAATGGGAATAATGCAGCGGGGCGGTTACCGTTTTCTTTGTGATGACCTCTGTCTCGTCAGCCGAAACGGGACTGTCTATGCGAATTTCAACTGGCCTAAAATATATGCCTACAATCTCTCATTGTTTCCCCAGATGAAAACACAGATCTCCAGGCATGACTCTCTCTTGGGTAAAATACAATGGATGTATAAAAGAGCATTGAATAAGCCTGTACGCCGGCGTATTTCTCCGGAAAAGCTCTACTGCAAGCCTGTGTGCCGAGAAGCCCCTCTGGGACAGATCTTTTTTCTCCATCAGGATAACACCCGTTTGCCCGGTATTGACAAACCTGACAGAAAATGGCCTGAAATATTCCTGAGCATTATCAGTGATGAACTCTATCATGTTTTTTTCAGGTTTTTACAATGGAAAGAACTCAGAAAGCATGTGGAAGATAATGGTCAAGAGTCCCTTCTCGAAAGGATCAGAACCGATCTTGAAAACGGGTATCGGATTTTGGGAAAGAATCTTGACGGGATATATCTCTTTCATTCACCGAAACGATTCGATATCAACCGTGTGACGGATATCCTGATCAAGGAGATCGAATGAAAAAGAGACTCCTGATCCTTTTTACAAATCGATTTCCTTTTCATCAGGGTGAAGAGTTTGTTGAGAATGAGATTCCGTATTTATCTGCGAATTTCCATCAAGTTCTGATCATTTCCAATTCATCTGGTGCGACAGTTCAAAAGACATTACCAGACAATGTCATTGCGGAACAGTGCGATCTTCAGCCATTGGGAAGAATGAAGTATTTGCATTATCTTTTCATGGTTTTTTCTGTGAGTTTTTTTCGTGAGCTCATGAGGATGCTCTTTCAATATAAAATCACTCCCACACGTCGGCGGGTAGGGCTACTGATGGAATATCTTCTGGACGGAAGACGATACAAGAAAGCATATCTCCATCTCATCAGCCGGTATAAGGAAAAGGATCGGCAATGTCTCCTCTACAATTATTGGATGAATCAATCGTCCCTTGGTGCTGTCAAGGTCAGACAAAAGATCAATTCAAAAATAATCATCCGTGCTCACCGGTATGATCTTTACTTTGAACATCAATCTGCAAACTATATTCCCTGTAGAAAGGAGATCTTCAACCAAGCCGACTATATTTGTTTCATTGCAGAGGAGGGGCTCCGGTATTTTAGCAAAAAACATGATATTCGGGAAAAAGAGAAATTAGTCGTTTATCCCCTTGGAGTTCAAACCAATCTTCCTGTTGACAAAAGAAGAGTCCTGAAGGCGAATATGGTCAGTTGTTCCTACATTAATCCTGCTAAAAGGCTGCCCTTGCTTCTGGAAGCGCTTCAGGAACTGAAAAAGAAAGAGGTGACCTGGACACATATCGGCGGGGGAGATCACTTTGACCGTTTTAAAGAAGAGGTCTTTCATCAGCTTTCGGGTTGTGGCGGGGTCTCCGCCAGTCTCACCGGGAACCTGCCGAATCAGGATGTCAGACGTCTCCTTCGTGAAAGTGGTTTTAAGGTTTTTGTTAATGTCAGCTCCTCAGAAGGGTTGCCTGTCTCAATTATGGAAGCGATGGCCACCGGGATCCCGGTGGTGGCTACTCGTGTCGGCGGGGTATCAGAGATCGTGAACAACAACAATGGAAGGCTTCTGTCCCCCGATCCTTCTCCCGGAGAGATTGCTGACGCGCTTGCTTTTTTCCTGGACATGAAAGAAGAGATGTGGGAGAAGTTCTCGTTCAATGCTTATGAAACATGGAGGAATCATTTCTCTGATGAGAAAAACTATGGTGCCTTTATTGCGTTTCTTAATACGATTTTGCAATGATGAACATGCGAGTAAAAGAAAAGACGACGACCTTATGCAAAAAAGACAGTAAGACTATGAAAAGAAAAATCCTTGTCCTTGGGAGTTGTCCCACCATTACGAAAATGCTGGTTTGGAAAAAAAACGACATTCTTTTTTTGCAGAATCCTGAAGAGATCATTTCTACAGATATGGGTGATGAAACCATCGTCCTCCTCAGAGCTGACAGTGAGAAAAAGGCAGCTGACATGATGGAACGGGTCCGGGCTGTGATGATCCACGCCCCTGTGATTGTTCTGACGGAGAACCCCATGCTGTTTAAAAAGGAGCGGACAGTCACTCCGTTTTTTGATATCCTCTGTCTCCCTGTTGCAGAAGACCTCCTCTCCCGGACTGTCCATGCCGCTTTTCAGGAGATTCCTCTCATGTACCTGCGTTACTATCAATGGGCGAATATGATGCGGCTTGCCGGGCAGACAGAGGAGGCGATGAAGATGTATGAAGCAGCCATGAGTCTTAACCCCTCTTTTCTTCCCCCTGCCATCGATCTCTGCTGGTTCTCCTATCGGAAAAAAGATTACAAAAGAGCTGAAGCGGTGATCAAGAGGGTCCCGGGACATGATAAGATCCCGGAATTCCTTCAGATGAAGGGAAAGATCGCA
>CAZNOX010000036.1:0-6286 GCA_964574875.1 uncultured bacterium
GATGATGATTTTCACCTTTCCTGAAATAGCATCCATTATCTCTTTACATTTTTCATTTGCTTCGTATAATCAACGTGAAAATGGGGTGAAATATGAGCAATGAACTCTTGTGGCTTCTCTTTATTTTTCTTGATTTCGGGATCAGCGTGGTCTTGTTCCGCCTATTTAAGAAAGAAGGGCTTCTTGCCATTATTGTGATGAACATCATCCTCTGTAATATCCAGGTGGTCAAGTTCATCGATATTTTCGGTATGACAGCGACTCTCGGGAACCTGCTCTACGGAGGGATCTTCTGGGCCACAGACATGTTGTCGGAGATCTACGGGAAAAAAGTGGCGAAAAAGGGAATGGCACAGGGTTTTGCAGCCCTCTTTATCATGACGATCGTGATGAATATCGCTATTCTTTTTGCTCCGTCCTCCTATGATACCATGCATCCTCACATCGCCGCCATCTTCTCTCTTATGCCGAGGATCGCCATTGCCTCGCTCATCGCCTACCTCATCAGCCAGTATCACGATATCTGGGCGTTTCATTTCTGGAAGGAAAAGACCGGGGGGCGGCATCTTTGGCTTAGAAACAACCTTTCGACTCTCATCTCCCAGCTTCTGGACTCGCTGATCTTCACATTGATGGCTTTTGCGGGAACTCTTCCTTTTTCAGAATTGATCCAGATCATCATCACCACCTACCTTTTAAAACTCGTGGTTGCTCTCATCGATACGCCTTTTCTCTATTTCGGCCGCATGCTGGCCATAAAAATGGGGGAGTATTTCCCTGAAAAAAGCTGACGGAGGTGCTTATGTATAAATGTTCCCGTTGCGGTTATGTCCACTGGATGAGTGACCTTCCTGAAGAGTGTCCTTTTTGTCATGCGGAACAGGAAAACCTCCTCACACTGGATGAGGCTTCCTGCCGTAAGATCGAAAACAGCCTTTCCGAAAACGAGATCCTTGTCAATGTTCTCTCGAGGCTCAACGAGATCTCCTATGAGCTGGAGAATATTTTCGAAGACGAACACAGCCTTATTTTCGACACTTTATTCAAAAACACTGTGGAAATGACCCAGATGATCAAGGCGGAACTGGAGAAAAAAGTCAAAGAGGGACGATGGGGATGATATGTTCCTGAAAGAGATCACACTTCTTGGATTCAAGTCCTTCCCCGACAAAGTCAAAATCGCTTTTACCCCGGGCATGACCTGTATCGTGGGCCCCAATGGATGCGGAAAGAGCAATATCACTGATGCCCTCCGCTGGGTCTTCGGTGAACAGAGTGCAAAAAAACTGCGCGGCGGCCGGATGCAGGATGTGATCTTCAGCGGGACCTCTGACCGGAAACCCCTGAACCTTGCTGAAGTCCACGTGGTCCTTGATAATGAGAAACGTCTGCTTCCCAGCGACTACAATGAGGTCTCCATATCGAGAAAGCTCTTTTCAGACGGTGATTCCGAGTATTTCATCAACCGCCAGAAAGTCCGGATGAAGGATGTCCAGGAGATGATCACCGACACAGGGATCGGGATGAGCGCCTACTCTTTCATCGAGCAGGGCATGATCTCACAGATCCTCTCCACAAAAGCCGAGGAGAGGCGGGCGATCTTTGAAGAAGCTGCAGGGATCATGAAATACCGTGTGAGGAAGAAAGAGACCTCCAGGAAACTTGATACCACCAGGGAAAACCTGAACCGCCTCAAAGATATCTTTTATGAAGTGGAACGCCAGCTGAACACATTGGAAAAACAAGTGGACAAAGCCAAAAAATATAAGGAGCTGTACGGACTCCTCAAAGAGGCGGAAACCATTCTCTTCGCCTATCACGACTCTCTTGATACAAAAAACCTTAAAGAGAAAGAAAAAGAGTTGGGGAAGATCAGAGGAGAGAACTCCTCTCTCATGGTGGAGATGAATAAACTCTCAGCTGATAATGAGACGCTTCAGTACCAGCTCATGCAGGAAGAAGAGGAACGGAGCCGTATGGAGTCGGCTCTGTATGAGAAAAAAATGGACCTGGAACGGATCAAAAATACAATCGACGGTCTGGAGCGTGAGATCGAGTATCATTCCAGGCAAAACACCGAACTGGATGAAGAGAATTCTGCTCTTGAGACAGAGAATGAGATCTCTGCGCGAAGGCTGGAAGACCTGAGACGCGAGATCAAGCGCCTTGAGATGGCAAAGACCGGAGCTGAAGAAGAGGTGATGCAGGATGAAGAGACTCTCGACCTCCTGAGACAGGAGATCGCTGAAAAGGAAGGCGCTCTTCAGGATAAAGTCGCCGGGCTTCTGGAAAACATGCGTGATCAGTCCAATATCAAGGGCCGGATCAGCGCCATTGAAGCGGACCTCAATAATATCAGAATCAGGATCCAGCGTCTTGAAGGGAAAAACCTCCAGCTGGAAGACGAGATCGAGAAGATCACGGCAGACACCGCAGAGAAGGAATCGGCTCTCAAAAAGCATCACAAAGACCTGTCCCTCTGCAAGGAAAAAGGGCAGAAGGAAGAGAAGGACCTGGAGGGATTATCTGACGCTCTGTCGCGAGAAGAAAAAGAGTTCGAACGCCTTTCGAAGGATATAGCCCTTCTCCAGGCCAAACTCGAAGGATTGGCTTTTCTGGAAAGGAAACGGGAAGGGTACCAGGAGGGGACCAAGGCCATTCTGGAAAAGAGAGAAGAGTTCGGGGTCGAAAAGATCCTGGCTGACTATATCAGTGTGGAGAAGGGATATGAAAGCTATGTGGACCGGGTCCTGTCTGAAAAGGGGCAGGCTTTGGTGGGAGAAAAGAGCCGCCTGGACACATTGAAAGACTTTCTTCTCTCACGGAGAAAGGGCGAAGGGTTTTATTTCGTCACCCGTCCCCGGAGGGAGAAAACTGTGCTCAAGGGTTCTCTTTATGAGAAATGCAGAAGCTCTCATCCCGTGGTGGAGGACTTCCTGAAACAGGCCTTGGGACGGGTTTTTGCCGTGGAAGGGGAGCTGCCTCCTCACATGGCGGACCAGTCAGCTGATCTGATCTATCCCGACGGAACCATCCTCTATGCTGACGGCCTGGTCTCGTTTACAGATACTCAAAACCAGGGGCCCGGCCTTGTGGGGCGAAAGACTCTCCAGGAGGAGTATAAAAAAGAGATCGACACATTGGGTGAGAAGAAAAACTCCGTTTCCGGGCGGATTGACGAGCTTAAAGCAACGAAAGAGGGAAGGGAAGAGGCTCTGGAAGAGACACGTGCCGCTCAAAGAACACTTGAAAACGAGATCCAGAGGATCAGCGGCGAGATCGATTTTCTCTCACGGGAGTGTCAGCGGAATGAGACAGAGATGGCCGCCAATCTCAAGGAAAAGGAGCTTCTGACAAAAGAGATCCAGGATCTTGAGAAGGAGAAGAGCCGTCTTCAGAACATGTTTTCCCGGTCCACACAAGAGGGGGAGACGGAAGAGACGGTCAAACTTGAACTCCAGGAAGCCCTCAAAGGACTCAGGCAGAAGATGGATGATGTCCAGCAGACTCTCACCGGCCACCGCATGAAGCTGTCCGAAGTCAACTCTGATATCATCACGAAAAAGAGAGATCTTTCCAGGATCGAAGGAAACATCAGTGACAACCGGATGAAACAGGAGAGAAACAGGCAGCGTATTGTCGAAAACAATGAGAAGACTGTCCGGGACAGGGAATCCATCGGAGAGGCCAAAGAGACGGTCAAAAACCACATCTCCCGGATCTCTGCACTGGAAAGCGAGATCGTCGATAAGAAAAATGCCATGGGAACCATCAAGGAAAAAGCCGGAACGGCAGTATCCCGTCTGAGAAGCTGTGAAGAGAAGTTCCGACATGTCCAGGAGTCGCTGCGTGACGCTGAAGTGGATCATGCCCGTCTTTCGGATAAGATCGAGAACAACCGGCTTTATATCCGTGAAAAGTATGAGACCGACCTCTCCGCTGTCACCCTGCCTCCGGCTGAAGAGTACCGTGAGGAGGAAGAATCGGAAAAGGTCCGTGAACTCCAGAGAAAAGTCAAAGCCCTGGGAAACGTCAACCTGTCCGCTCTTGAAGAATACACAGCGCTCAAGGAGCGTTATGATTTCCTTGTGACCCAGAAGAGCGACCTCGAAGAGGCCAAAGGGCAGCTTGAAGAGGCCATGGACAAGATCGACCAGATCAGCAAAGAGAAATTTCTTGATACCTTCTATCAGATCAGTGAGAATTTCAAACAGATCTTTCCGCTTCTCTTCAACGGAGGAAAAGCTGATATCACACTGGTGATGGAGGATGGTGAAGATATCCTTGAAGCGGGGATCGATGTCAATGTGAAACCTCCGGGGAAACGGCTTCAGAATATCGATCTTCTTTCAGGTGGAGAAAAGGCCCTTTCGGCCATTGCGCTTCTCTTCTCCATCTTCAAAGTCAAACCGGCACCGTTTTGTGTCCTTGATGAGATCGACGCACCGCTGGATGATGCCAATATCGCACGGTTTATCCATATGCTCTCTGAGTTTACCAGGACAACCCAGTTTATCATCGTCTCTCATAATAAATACACCATGGAGATGGCCGATGCCCTGTATGGTGTGACCATGGATGAGCCCGGAGTCAGTAAGATCGTATCAGTCCAGTTCAGAGAGGGCGCCTGATGGGATCTGTCTTTGAAAAGTATGAAAAGGGGCTGGAAAAGACAAAAAAAGGAGTCTTTTCCGGATTTTTACAGAAGATCAAAGGACGCCCGGCCCTGGATTCTGACTTTCTCGAAGAGATCGAGGAGATCCTTCTTGGTGCCGACCTGGGATATGAGACCGCTGAAAAAGTGATCAGAAAAGCCGAGCAGAACTATAAAGAAGGATCTTCTGCACAAGAGGCTTTTCACCGTTCTCTTCTTGATACACTGAGCAGAGAAGAGAGGGCGTTGAACCTTTCGGAGATGAAGCCTGCTGTTTTTCTTTTCGTCGGCGTGAACGGTGTGGGGAAAACGACCACTGTAGCGAAAGTCGCTCGTCTTATGAAAGAGAGGGGGCTCAAGACCCTTATTGTCGCCGGAGATACCTACAGGGCAGCCGGGTCTGTCCAGATGGAGACCTGGGCGGAAAGAGTCGGAGTCCAGGCTATTGCAAAGGGACATGGCCACGATCCGGCGGCGCTTGTCTACGAGGCTATGGATACGGCTCGTTCCGGGGGATATGATGTGGTCCTTATCGATACAGCGGGCAGGATGCATACCAAAAAGGGCCTTATGGATGAGATCGCAAAGATCAAACGGATCATTATCAAAAAGAACGGAGAAGGCCCCGCCGAGACTTTTCTCGTCGTCGATGCCACATCCGGGCAGAATGTCCTCAGGCAGGTCCTGGAGTTTCACGAGGCTCTGGGGCTCACAGGCCTTATTCTGACAAAACTGGACGGCAGTTCCAAGGGAGGCATTGTCTTTTCCCTGGAATCCCTTTATAATATACCTGTCAAACTGGTAGGACTGGGAGAGGGTGTGGATCAACTCGACCTGTTTTCCCCGGTCCCTTTTGTGGAGGCGTTGTTTTCGTGATAGATACGATTCATTTCCGTTCAAAGAAGACGATGGGCCTGGCCCTGAGCGGAGGAGCGGCTCACGGACTGGCTCATATCGGGGTCCTCCAGGTCCTGGAAGAGCACGACATCCCCGTGAGCCTTGTGGCCGGGACCAGTGTAGGTTCCATCATCGGAGCTTTGTGGGCGTCAGGCTATAAAGCCCGGGAGATCTATGCCATTGCCGAAGGGGTACGGAAAAAAGATATTCTGAAGATCACACTTCCCAAAAAAGGGATCTTTTCCCTGGCCAAACTCGAAGAGATCATTAAAGAGTATATTCCCCACAACTCCTTTGAATCCCTGGATAAACCCTTCGGCTGTGTGGCCACACATCTGAACAGCGGACGTGCTTTGTATATGACGACAGGGCCTCTTGCCCATGCGGTTGCTGCAAGCTGTGCCGTCCCTGTGGTCTTTAATCCCGTGGAGATCGACGGAGAGTCTTACGTGGACGGGGGGCTTGTGGAGAATGTCCCCGCGGGCCTGGCCCGTCACATGGGAGCCACCCGGGTCATCGGAGTCTCGCTGGATCATTTTTATGATTTTGATGAGAATCCCGATACGATCTTCCGGATCATGGCCCATTCCATCTATCTTTTGGGGCGCCGGCGCAAAAAAAAGAGAGATGATGATGAAGGAGATATCGTCGTGACTCCGGCTATAGACAAGATCGATTACGACGGGCTTGACCGTCTGGAAGAACTCTACGAGAAGGGATATCAGGCCGCTGAAA
>CAZNOX010000037.1:0-5558 GCA_964574875.1 uncultured bacterium
ATATCGATACGGTGGTGAATTTTGCCGCCGAATCCCATGTGGACCGGAGTATCGACGGCCCTGAAGTCTTTCTTCAGACCAATATCATGGGAGCCCAGGCTCTCATGGATGTCGCTAAAGAACGGTGGAAGGTGAACCCGAGTGATAAGTATTCCCGGGAGTACAAGCCGGGTGTGAAGTTCCTGCAGGTCTCCACGGATGAAGTCTACGGCGCTTTGGGGCCTACGGGTAAATTCACGGAAGAGTCCCGTCTCCTTCCCAACAGCCCCTATTCAGCCTCCAAAGCCGGTGTGGACCTCATCGTCCGGGCCTATTTTCAGACATTCGGGCTGCCGGTGAACATCACCCGCTGCAGCAACAACTACGGCCCCTTCCAGCATCCTGAAAAATTCATCCCCCTGATGATCACCCACGCCCTGCAGGAGAAACCCCTCCCCGTCTACGGAGACGGGAAGCAGGTGCGCGACTGGATCCACGTGGCGGACCATTGCCGGGCGATCCTCGCTGTCCTTCAAAAGGGACGCAACGGAGAGACCTACAATGTGGGAGGGAACAACGAGAAGGCCAATATCGACATCGTGAAGGCGATCCTCCGGTCACTGGGAAAATCGGAAAGCCTCATCACATACGTCAAGGACCGTCCTGCCCATGACCGGCGCTATGCCATCGACAACACCAAGATTACTACTGAATTGGGCTGGAGCCCCTCCTATACCTTCGAGGAGGGCCTGGAGGAGACGATCAAGTGGTACAGGGAAAAAGTAGAGTGAGAGAAATAAAGAGAGTAATCAGTCCCTATGCCTCCACCCTGTTCCGGCCCTTCTGTTTGGCCTCATAGAGTTTTCGGTCCACAGCGGCGAGGAGGTCATTGAGATCCGAACGGTCCCGGGTGATGATGTCCACTCCAAAGCTGCAGGTGACTCTCAGCCCCTTGTGAAATTCTGTCTCTTCGATGATACGGCGGAGCTTTTCAGCGACGTTGATCCCGTTTTTCAGGCTGATATTATCCAGAAGAAAGAGAAACTCTTCTCCGCCCCAGCGGGCTACGATGTCGCTGCTCCGGATGTTTTTGATAAAGAGTCCGGCAATGCCCTTGAGCACTTTGTCTCCCACGGGATGTCCGTAGGTATCGTTGATCTCCTTGAAATGATCGATGTCAGCCATGATCAGGGCCATGGTCTTTTCTTCCCGGCTTAACTTTGTAATCAGTTTGTTGTAGAACTCATGAAAGAAATGACGGGAGTAGGTGTTTGTCAACTTGTCCACAATGGCGAGGTTGCGGAACTTGTTGTTCGCATAGATCAGAAAAGAGAACGTGGCGGACAGGAGAAGGAAAAAGAAAATGATAATCAGGTTGCTCCGATGAAAATCAGAAGAGAAGTGTTTGTAAATATGGTCATTGTTGAGAGTGAAAAGATAGCCGGCATGACGGCCGTCAAAATTCCTGATGGATATAAAGGTCAGGGCTCCTTGAAAATCCGCTTCTGTGAGGTAGACTGTAAAATCTTGTTCTGCAGCCAGTTCTTCGGCGATTTTTCTCTCTTTTTTCGGATTATTGCTGAGTGATTCCGGGAGTCTGTTGCAGATATCAGCAGAAGCGATCTCTTTATCGATGTAGTATTCAGACGAGAGGGCGCAGGACTCATAGTTCTTTAACTCCTCTTCAAAGACCTTTTCAAGGACGGTGGCTTTTTTGATGATAAAGCCGTAGGAATTCTCAAAGAGATCTTCCATGATACGGATGACGGCCTTCATGGAGACACTGATCTCCACGCTTCCTGCATGCTTCCCCTGATAAAACAGGGGATAGACAAAACGGTATCCGTTGACAATACGCCCTTCTTCAAAACCCACAGCGGGCTCTTTGTGTTCGTTCACATAACGGACTGTGGACCGGACTCCGGCGAGGATATCACCGTAAGTCTCGGGACGGTGCATCCGCAGGAAACTGGCTGTGTCAGGAAGATGAAAATGGAGTTGACGGTAATGGTATCGGCTGAGGAAATCATACAGTTCGGAAACACTCTTCCGGAGTGCCTGGCGATGAGCAGCGGCTGTCCCCGGGGAGTGATAGCTTTCATACAGGTGGCGTGCGATTTCAGGAGTGTTGATGATCTCATGGTAGATGATGTCCGTCATGTCTTTATAGGAGCGGAAAATGATCTCGATCTCGTTTTTCGTCTTTTCGGTATAATTCTCATTTTGCGTTTTGATATTACTCAGATAAAGGGCCCTGTTGCCTGAAAGGACAAGACAGAGAAGAGCAGCCAGAATTAAATTTCCAAATAAATAGCGATATTTTATTTTAATCATGTTGTTCCCTCATAACCAGTATACGCTGTTATTGTAATTACTCCAATGGTTTCTTCACTTTGACTTTTTTCCCCTCCCGGCGTATACTCAACAATAAAGTGCTTACTCAAAGGAGGCATGATGAAAAGAGTTGTAACGGCCATTATCGTTTTTCTTGTTTTGACAGGGGTGATCATGGGACGTGAAGCCTTGACGGGTTCACAGGATAAGCCCAAAGAGACGAAGGCGGCGGAGCCGGGCGGGTGTCCTGTGGCCGAGGGGAATAACCGTTTTGCTTTTGATATGCTCAAAAGCCTCCAGCAGGAGGACCGGGAGAACAGCATCTTTTTCTCTCCCTACAGTATCTCTACGGCGCTCTCCATGCTCCTCAACGGAGCGTCGGGAGAGGCCCGCAAAGAGATGGCGGCGTCTCTCTACTATGAGGGGATCGACCTGGATAAGCTGAACAAACGTCAGCTGGCCTTGAAAAAGAGCCTGGAAAAGGGCGGAGAGAAGGTGGAGCTGAGTATTGCCAACTCCCTGTGGGCTCATTTTGGTGTGGTTCCCAAAGAGAGTTTTCAGAAAGCTCTCAAAGAGTATTATCTTTCCGAATTCTTCACCAGAGACTTTTCCGATAAAAGTGTTGTGGGCGAGATCAACGGATGGATCAGCGACAAGACCCGGGGCATGATCCCCGCCATGCTCCATGACATCAGCCCGGAGAGCATCATGTTTCTCATCAACGCCATCTACTTTAAGGGGATCTGGGCGAAAGAGTTTGATCCCGAACTCACACGCGAAGAGACTTTTACAGATTATAAGAACAAAAAGGGAAAAGCCCAGATGATGCATCAGACATTGTCCGTAGCTTTCCGTGAGACAGAGGAGTACAAGGCGGTTCGTCTCCCCTATGGTGAAGGGGAGGCGGCCATGTACATCATCCTTCCCCGTGAAGGGCTCGGGTTGAATGAGTTTCTCGATGGCCTGACACGGGACAAATGGGAGACGATCATCGGGTCCATGTATTCGGAAAAGATCGAGCTGGCCATCCCGAAGTTCAAGATGAGTTACGGGGTGAAGCGCCTGAATGATGCCCTCATGCGTGTGGGGATGGAGAAGATCTTTTACTCCGGGTCTCTCATGAATATCATGGATGATCCCCGGCTTTTTGTGGAATATGTGGACCATAAAGCGGTCATCGAAGTGGATGAGAAGGGGACCAAGGCTGCTGCCGTTACCATCATCTCCATCGGGAAGTCGGCCTATGAACGGCCCAAAGAGTTTATCGCCGACCGGCCCTTCTTTTTCGTCATCCGTGACGAGAAGAGCGGGATGATCCTCTTTATGGGGAAGGTGTTGTCGCTGTAATAGAGAGGGGTCGCCCAGCACTCAACTCTAAAGAGTTGAGTGCTGGGTAAACTCATCGGGATTCCTGTTTTGTTTCGATGATCAAAAAAATAGTAGGGGTCAGGTCTTGAATTTTAGTGTTTTGGTTAAACCCAAATCACTAAATTTAAACTGAATCAAGACCTGACCCCTTACGAAAGAGTTGAGTGCTGGGTAAACTCATTGGGATTCCTGTTTCGTTTCGATGATCACGGCGTAACCGCGGTATTTCGGGTCATCGATTCCTCCTGAGAGGGCCGTCACCGCATGGCCGAAGCCGCTCACAATGAGGACGAGTTTTCCGTCTGCAGTTCCCACTGTTCCGAACGTTCCCTGGGTGACTCCGAGGGTTTTGCTTTTATAGATGGCCGCCAGATTACCGCTCTTCTTGGAAAAAGCGTAGACCTCGATGGGATACTCGGGACGGATCACATGGTTCTCCTGATCGACATATTCCCGGTCTCCCACGTGGGGGGCGTAGATGAAGTCCTGATCCACCGTCAGGGAGTTCACCAGAGTATCGCCGGCGATCCTGAGGTGGTCCTGGTAGACGACCGGATCATACTCCTTATCCTTTCCGTAAGTGAATGTCCCGAGAAGATTGAAATCAGTGTCATAACGTTCGATACGGTAGGGCTTGCAGGCATGGCCCACATAGATCTCGTCGGAGTAGGGATCGGTCTCCATCATTCCGCCGACGAGTTTCATGCCCACTTCAGGCATCCCCTGGATGGGGTGGGGAAGGCTTCGAAGCAGCCGGCCGGTGGACGGGTCGATCTCGCCGATATAGGTGTTGTTAGCGCTGTGGATGTAGAGATGGTCATTGAGAAATGCAAAAAAGAGGATGATCCCTGTCTCCGGTGTGTAGTCGATGCTGTCCATGAAGCGGCCGTTGAGATCAAAGCGTGAAAGGCGCATGAGTCCCAGGTCATAAAAATAGACGATGTCGTCTTTGATTTTGACCCCCATGGCCATGATGGCTTCCCCGGGGCCTTTTCCGCGGGGAATGTCGAAGTGACGGATCTCATTGCCGTCAAAATCGGTGAAGACGATGGAAAAGATGTCACCTGTGCGTCGGGTATAATAGATGGTATTCTTATAGACCCCCACAGAACATGCGATATTTCCTCCGGCGATGTCTTTCAGCTCAAAACTCTTGAGGATGTTCATCTCGATGATTTCGGGTTTTTCAGCTCTGCTGCACCCGTCGAGTGCAAAGAGAGAGACAACAGCAAGAAACAGAAAAAGGACAGAAGTTGTTTTCATAAGAGCCCTTTCTTTTTTCTATATGACAATGAGATGAAGGGGAGAGTTTCAGATCAACAAGTGGGAGTCAGCCGACCATAGAGGGGTCAGGTCTTTCCCTTTAGCGCTTTTGGTTGACAAAAACGAAAAAGGAAAGAAAGACCTGACCCCCTATGATCCCTTAGCCTTTATACCCGTCAAAAAACATATGACCTAGACGACGCCGGCGTTATTTCTTTTTCGGTTTGCTCTTGGCCTGGGCTTTTTCAGTGCTTGCTTTTTCAGCCTTAGGGGCTTTGCTTCCACAACCGCTTTTGGGCTTCATATTCTTATCTCCCATGAGAGATACTCCTTTCAGACAGGTATACCGGCTTAAAGAATAATATAATCTCATTTTTCTAAATATCAAGTTAAATGACAGTTATTTTGCCAGTTAAGGGGTAAAAAAATGATATGCCTGAAACATCGCGCGCCTGTCAACGGTCTATATAGAGACCAAAGGAGGAGCATGGACAATTGGGAGAAAATGTCATATAACGCCTATGAGAAGATGGCGGAATACTATGACAAAGATGTGGATACAAAACCCTTTAACGCCTATTATGAGCGTCCCGGGACTCTGAGCCTTCTGCCTG
>CAZNOX010000038.1:0-5328 GCA_964574875.1 uncultured bacterium
ATCAAGAGAAATGAACCGGGGGGAGCCATCTGCTCCCCCCTTTTTTTCGCGTATTGACGTCATATACCGGGACTGGTATACTTTTTTTCTATGAAAGACACGATAAAAAGAGCAGTCAAGGGGATCATTTTCGATTTTGACGGCACGCTCGTGGATTCCATGCCTCTCTGGCAGGAGATCGATCGTCTTTTCCTGGCTGAACGGGGGTTTGATGTCCCGGAAGGGCTGGGGACGATAATCGCAGGATTCAGTTTCACCGAAACCGCCCGTTATTTCAAAAAGACGTTTGCCCTCAAGGAGAGTGTGGAGGAGATCAAGGAGCGATGGAAAGCCATGAGCCGGTCTCTCTATCCGCTCCATGTCACCCTGAAGCCCGGATGCCGCGAGGTCCTGGAAGAACTCGGACGGGCAGGGTTCTGTATGGCCATCGGGAGCTCCAATAACAAGGACGTCATTGAGGAGCTCCTGGAACGGGAAGGCCTGCGTTCTCACTTTATCTCGGTGATGACATCCTGTGATGCCGGGAAGGGAAAACCTTATCCCGATCTTTTTCTTACCCTGGCCCGGGAGATGAAGCTTGCCCCCCGGGAGGTCTGTATCATCGATGATATCATCGAAGGGATCCGGGCGGGGAAAGGAGCCGGAATGACAACGATCGCGATCTACGACAAGGGATACGGAAAAAGGAAACTCCTTGAAAAAGAGGCGGACCACTATATAATATCTCTTTACGAGTTACCCCCGCTGCTCGGGGACAGGCCCTTCACCCCATAACAAAAGGAGCTGTGGATTATGTGCGGAGTCATCGGTATATTGAAAGAGGAGGGCGTCCAGTATGATATCGCCCTGGCCCTCCAGGCGATACAGCACCGGGGTCAGGATTCATGCGGGATCGCGACAAAAGAAAATAAAAAATTCTTCCTGGAAAAAGATGACGGCCTTGTCTCTTCTGTCTTTTCACCGTCCACACTGGCCTCATTTCAGGGAAATATCGGAATGGGACATGTCCGTTATCCCACCATGGGAAGTGCCGGGAAAGTCAATGCCCAGCCCTTTTTTGAAAAACAGCCGGGGATCTTCATCACCCATAACGGCAATATCATCAACTATCACGAGCTCAGAAAACATTTCCTCGAAGAGTCTCTCTACCTCACTTCAAGCTGTGATGTGGAGCCTGTCCTCTATGTCCTGGCCGAGGAGCTTATGAAGATCCGCAAATACGGGCATACCACCCAAGATCTCACAGCAGCCCTGAAAAAGACCTACCAGCGTGTCCGGGGAGCTTTTACCGTTGTGGGGATCATGTATCTGGACGGAGAGGACACCATGTTTGCCTGCAGAGACCCTTACGGGATCCGCCCGGGTGTCTGGGGAGAGCAGGACGGGAGTTTCATGGTGGCTTCAGAATCAGTGGCCATGGAGATGACCGGGTTTGACTATCAGGGGGATATCCCTAACGGGTCACTCATGGTCTTCAAAAAAGGCAAACGGCCCATAACCATTGAGATCGAGGTTAAAGAACACCGCCCCTGTATTTTTGAATATATCTATTTTGCCCGGCCCGATTCCATTATCTCCGGCCATTCTGTCTATGATACCCGCCTGGTCCTGGGGCGCATGCTGGCTGAGAAGATCAAACGCAAAGGGATCCACGTGGATGTGGTGATCCCGGTCCCCGATACAGCGCGTCCCGCAGCCACGGCCATCGCCGAAGAGCTGGATGTTCCTGTCCGGGACGGGTTTATCAAAAACCGCTACAGTGGACGGACTTTCATCATGCCCTCTCAGTATGACAGGGAGTTTGCCATGCGGCTGAAACACAACACCATCGAGGGAGAGTTTAAAGACAAGCGTGTCCTCATCGTCGATGACAGTATCGTCCGGGGGACGACGACAAAACATATCGTGAGCCTCGTGGGACGGAGTCAGCCCAAAGAACTTCATATCGGGATCTTTTCTCCCCCTGTCTATTATCCCTGTTACTACGGGATCGATATCTCCCGTCAGCATGAACTCATCGCCCGAAGATATTCAGACTGTTACAAGGAGGGGATCACCGCCTTTGAAGAGAAGATGGCTCATTTCACAGGGGCGGATTCCCTCACCTACCTTGATATTCCCGATGTGGGAAAAGCCCTGGGACAGCCCGTCTGTTCGGCCTGTTTTGACGGTGATTACCCACTTCCGCTTAAAGAGGACGAACAGAAGAGCATTGAAAACGATCGTGATGAATATCAGAAATGCTGAACCGGTCATTCTGAAAAAAGGGGCAGCGAACGCCCTCCTTCTTTTTCACGGGTTTTCCGATGAGCCTGAGACATTGCGCCCTCTGGCAGAATACCTGTTCCAGCATCTGGATATTGATATTGTCATTCCGCTGCTTGCGGGCCACGGCGGGACAATGGAGGAGTTTCGAAACGTCTCTTACCGTTCCTGGGTGGATCAGGCGTGTTCTGCCGCTCGGGACCTGCTCTCTCAGTATGACGAAGTGAGTGTGGGGGGGTTTTCCATGGGAAGCCTCCTGGCCATAGAAACAGCCGTCTCCTTTCCCGGGATCACACGGTGCCTTCTCCTGGCTCCTCCTCTGGTTTTCCCTCCGGCAAGGAGTCTTCTTCTGACTCTTCTTCCGCTGATCAGGATTTTTAAAACGTATAAAATCAAATCTCTCGACGGGAAGGGGGGAAACAGGCATATCCTCGATGAAAACCAGCGCCGTCTCTATCTTCCCCGTTTTCAAAAAGAGCCTCTGAGCGCGATTCGGCAATATGACCTCTTCAGGCGGCGGGTGAAGAAAAAGATCAACCGAGTGGCGTGTCCTGTTCTGGCTTTTTTTTCGCTTCGGGACCGTGTGGCTGTAATCAAAAACCGCTTTTTTCTTATAAAAAAAATCTCGGAGATTCCCCTGATGACCGTCACTGTCACTGAATCGGGACATATGCTTCCCGTGGACAGAGACCGGCATCAGCTTTTCCGTGTTGTGCACAATTTTATCAAAGGAGGGGACGATGAAGGACTATCATCATTATGAAGAAGAGATCCATGAACTGAGAGAGGAGATCGAACATTTCAAATCCGAAAAAGAACGGGTGCGAAAGATCGTAGGGAGTATCGGGGGGATGCCCACGATCAATACAAAACTCTTTAACACTGTTTTTCTTATCCTTGTGGTGGCGCTGCTTATTGCCTCGTTCTTCACCGAAGGGCGTGCCCATCTCATCCTCAGCGACCTGGCCATCTTCTTCGTCTCACTCAAGGTCATGTATCTTGTCCATAACGAGGCCCGGGTGAACCATTTCAAGCTCTGGGTCCTCAATTCCCTGGAATGGAGGATCAATGAGATGGCCCGGGAGATCAAAGATGTCAAAAAGGAGGTCATGGGACGTGAATGAGAAAAGAGAGTTTATCAGAAAAGATGTGCTGGACCGGTTCCTCCGCTATGTTGCTGTGGATACCACAGCTGACGAGGCGAATGAACACAGCCCCTCCTCACCCGGGCAGAAGGAATTAGCCCTGATCCTGGAAAAAGAGCTGAAAGAGCTTGGCCTGACTCAGGTGGAATGCGACTCCTCCGGTTATGTCTACGGAACACTGCCCGCTTCAGAGGGCGTCAGCAGCCCTGCTCTCACCTTCTGCGCCCATATGGACACGTCGCCTTCAGAACCCGGTCACGATGTCCGCCCCTGTCTTCATGAAAACTACGGAGGAGGAGAGATCTCCTATGCGGATGACCCGGGGCTTCGTCTCACACCGCATGATTCTCCCGAGATGGATGAGTATCAGGGCGATACGATTATCACAGCTTCCGGCAAGACTCTTCTGGGAGCTGATGACAAAGCAGGAATCGCTGAGATCATGACGGCACTGGCCTGTTTTCAAAAGGATCAGACCATGACGCATCCGGAACTCCGCATTGTCTTTACACCCGATGAGGAGATCGGACGGGGAACCGACAAGATCGACATCAAGCGGCTGGGACAATACGGCTACACCATGGATGGAAGCCGCGCAGGAGAGATCGAAGACGAGTGTTTCGATGCTTGGAAAGCTGAATTCATCTTTACCGGGTCCAATGTCCATCCCGGATTCGCCAAAGGAAAGATGCTCAATGCGGCCGAGATCGCTGCGCGTTTTATCAGCCAGATCCCCGAAGACGAAACACCGGCCCATACTGAAAAACGCGAAGGCTTCTTTCACCTGACAGGATTCTCCGGAGAAGAGAACACGGCCAGGTTTGCCTATATCATCAGGGATTTCGAAGAGGATGAAAACAGAGGGCGGATCGCTTATCTCACCCAGCTCAAAGAGACTTTTGAGATCCGTTACCCGGGGCTGGATATCGAGATGACCACCACCCATCAATACCAGAACATGCTCCGTATCCTGGAACAGCATCCGCGCGTGACAGAACTGGCTGTCCGGGCTGTGCAAAATACCGGGCTCACACCCATAAAGACAGCGATCCGCGGAGGGACGGACGGAGCACGCCTCTGCTATAAGGGAGTTCCCACTCCCAATCTTTTCGCCGGCGGCCACCTTTTCCATTCCAAAAGAGAGTGGATCGCCCTGGGGGCTATGTCCAAAGCCGTGGAGACGGTGATCGAACTCAGCCGCCTGTGGAGTGAGGAGCCGAAAAACGGATGAAGTATTTCGGTGCCCATGTGAGCGCAGCCGGAGGTGTGGCCAACACCCCGCAGAGAGCTGCAGAGATCGGAGCTTCGGCCTTTGCTCTTTTTACCAAAAATCAGCGGCAATGGGAGGCTCCTCCCCTCAGCAAAGAGGAGTGCCTCTCTTTCCGGAAAGAGCTGGAGAAAGAAGGGATTGCACCGGAGAATGTCCTCCCCCATGACAGCTATCTCATCAATATCGCCCAGCCCGATGAGAAGAAATGGGAAAAATCCCTCAAGGCTTTTATCGCAGAAGCACAAAGAGTGGAACAGCTGGGCCTGTCCAAACTCAACTTCCATCCGGGGAGTTCTCTGGGGGATCTTGACTCCTCACAGACACTCAGGCGGATCGCAGAGGCCCTGAACAGGGCCATCGACGAAACTGAATCCTGTCTTTTTGTCATTGAAAACACCGCCGGGCAGGGGAACCAGGCAGGAGCTTCGCTGGAAGAGATCGCCGGGATCATGGGGCATGTGAAGGAGACAAAACGTATCGGCGTCTGTATCGATACCTGCCATGCGTTTGCTGCAGGATATGACCTGAAAGACGAGACGGGGTATGAGGAATTCTGGACCCTTTTCGATGATCTCCTGGGCCTGGACACTCTGCAGGGGATGCACCTGAATGATTCCAAAAAAGAGCTCGGAAGCCGGGTAGACAGGC
>CAZNOX010000039.1:0-5235 GCA_964574875.1 uncultured bacterium
TGGGGACGGAGTGTTTCAGCGGGACGATACGCACATCAGCCTGCGGCCCCAGGTCGAAGGTCTCTCCCCCGCTGAACTCGTGGATGTGGAGGGGATAGAGAAGGTCTCCCCGGATAAACTTCAAATTAAAAGCCACATATTCTCCCAGCCCTACAGGGCCGTAAAGAGAGAGGGGGAGATCGCGTCCGTTGAGCGAGAGTGTGGTCAGAAGGCCCAGAAGACCGAAAAGATGGTCACCGTGGACATGAGAGATGAAAATGGAACGGATCTTGGAATGGCGAAGACGGACTTTCTGGATCTGATGCTGTGTGGCTTCTCCGCAGTCAAAAAGAGTGATCTCTCCGTCATGAGAAAGCGCCGTGGACGAATGGTTTCTGAACAGCCCGGGAACGGCGGAACCTGTTCCCAGGGTGATGATCTCCAGCATGGAGCTCTCCTTTCATCTCTGCACGTCAGGCGGCTTCATCTTATGACAAGAACCCTGGTGTGTCAACGTTTTAAGTCGATCAGAAAGAGAGGCCTAACCGGGCGTAGCTGAAAAGATAGAGATCGCGCTGCTCATTGGAGACCAGGAGTCCCTCCCGGGTAAAAAGAATACTCTCACACTGTTTGGCCTGAAGGGTATCCAGGGAGAACCGCTTGAGCGGTTTTTGAAGAGTGATCGTTTCTGAGACATCGAAGAGCCAGATCTCCCGGTAAGTGAGCAGAGCCAAAACTCCTGCGGGATGGACATCGGCCCCTGTGACAAGTCCGTCTACGGGGAAGCTCTCCTTGTAGGCCGGGGGTCCTGAGAAGGCCTTCTCTTCCTCGAGGATGTAGAGGTCGGTCATCTTGTTTCCGCGGTTTTTCGTGAAAAGGCAGAGGGTCCCCCTGATATAACAGAGAGCTTCGCAGTCATAGTTTCTCTCCTTTCGCGGAGGAGGAAACTCATGCTGTCCGGGAAAAGCCAGGGGAATGAACCGTGAAGGGACACTTTTTGTCTCTTGGTCGATCTGCTTTTCATCGATGACCAGGATCCCCATATCCCGCCTTCTGTTCCGGTTATTCCCCGTATCGGCGATGAAAATGCGGCCCTTGCCGTCGGTTGCCATGTCCTCCCAGTCTCTGTTTTTTGCCGATTCCAAAGTGACGGCAAAGGGAGGCAGAGGATTCCCTTTCGTATCCATGGCAAAGAGTTCAGGCGTGTTCCCGGAATCATTGATCCCCCAGAAAAGGCCGGGGAAGACTCGGGAAGCAGCCATCCCGGAGAGTTCACTGAGACGGGTCACCCTGACCGTCCCGGTGAGGTCAGGATAAAGACGGTTCTCTGCCGCTGAAAAAGAGCAGCCCGCGGTGAAAAAAAGGACAAAGAGGATTCCCGGGAGACCCGGACGGGAAAGGAGCCTCCTACTCTGCGGGAAGGTATTCCTCATAAGTAAAACCGTCGGCGGGTTTTCCGGTGACGGACATCTCTTCCACAGCCACTGAAGAGGGAACGATGAAAGAGGCATAGATGTCCGTCTGGTTTCGCTTGAAGACCAGGTTGTGCGCTTTCAGAGGTGCGGTGACACCCAACAGGTGTTTCAGCGAACGGGGAGAAAAACTCAGGGCTTCCAGGTTGCGGATGGGTTCTTTCCGGCCGTCGGCGAAGACCTTTTCAGCTGAACGCGGCAGAAGAGCTCCGGGCTCCTCCCATGATTGTTCCGTGAGAGAGTCAAGGAACCCCGGTTCCAGAAGATCCGAAATGGAGATGTAGTAGTCGTATCCGTTCTTCTCTGCTTCCCGGATGAGTTTTTCATGCAGCGCCTTGTTTGTCAGGCTCTCTTCAGGGAACACCCCCACGACTCCGGGAGCGACATCCACGCGGAAGGGGTTGACCCATCTCTCATGCCAGCCGGCTTCATCCCCTCTTCGTGCCGGAGTCCGGCTGGCAAGCATCCCTTTCAGGATCCCCCGGGAGATGAGCACCTTGTCTTTGACCGGGATCCCCTCGGCGCTGTTGGGGAAATGGCCCACAAGCGGGACTCCGTCCCAGATCTCCATTCCTGACAGAGCTTTCACCGTGAGCAGAGGGGAAACCACCAGACGTCCCAGGCGGCGGGACATGAGCCCGGTGTTGCGGTCGGGGTCGGCATCGGCGATCCGCCTGTCATAGTAGAGGGGCTGTTTCCTGTCGATGAGGGGATCGTTTTCCCCGAAAAGCGCTGATGCAAAGAGCTGCGCCGCAGCCTCTCCGCTGAAGAGGGCAGGCCCCTCATAATAATCATAATAAGACGATGCCCCGATCTGCCGGAGAAGAGCATCCCGAAATGCCTGCGCTTGTCTTCGCCACTCTCCAGCTGACGGAAACTCCTCCCCCGCTGATAAGACAGCCCGGAAACGCAGCCCTTCTCTCTCCCCCTCGTCCGTCAATCCGTAGGCGGTCATGGTCACGGTGATCCCCGACAGAGGATAGACCTGCATGGCCCCTTCTGTATTCACATACGAGATGAGTGTCTCCCATCCGTAGACATCGGCCCGGGAGTCTTTGATACGTTTGTCTGCACCCAGCTCTTTTGAGATGACTTTTGCCGCTTCTTCAAAACGGGCCATGGAGGGCAATGTCTGCCTTTCTGTCTGAGTGAAATGGATCTCCCCGGCAGGGATGAAATCAGGCCCTGTCTCGCGTGAGGTCACTCCGCGTTCATTCATGGTGCTCTTTTTATCATCCAGCCGGACCACGGCCTCTTTATAGAGGGTATCGGCCATGAGCCAAAAAGAGCGGCGGACAGCCTGCGGGTCGTTCTCCTGAACTGTCCCTGTGAACCGGCCCACCTCACCGAACATGTTGCTGTACGTGAGAAAGTTCTCATTGTTCAGCTCATAATCCCCCACCATGAGACGCCCCATGATGCCTCTGTAGGGGACATCACGCTTTTGCGTGATGCTGCCATTGACGGCGGTGGCCCTTCTGAAGCGGATATCCGTGAGTGCCGCCGACATATAGAAAGGGGCGGTGCGGCCCTTCAGGGAAAGATTTTTTTGATTATAGACGAGTTCATCACGAAGGGCCTGATGCAGATGAGGATCGTAAGATGATTCACCGAATGCGGAGGCAAGGCCGATAACCAGGACCGTCAGGAGAGCGGCAAACCGTTTCATCGCTCCTCCCTTGTGTCAGGACGGTCAAGAAGAGGCGGTTTGCTCTGGGACGTTCCTTTCTTCTGAAGTTCGATCTGTGAGACGAAGATCTCCGGGGCCACGGCAGCCACAGGCACAGCACCGGATTCTGCTCCGCAGAAACCGCTGAAGATCCCGTATTCCCCTCCTCCGGCTTCGATATGGGAGAACATGGACAAGGGGGTCCCGATGAGGTCGACCCCGCGGACCAGCTCGTCAGGGCGGCCGTCGGCGTAGACCCGGTAGACGATAAAAGGATCGACATTGAACGCATTGGGAGTAAACCGCTTGGTCATGGTAAAGCCCCCCTGCACCTCGTCAATCCGGTACCCGAAGGGCTTCCCCTCCTTTTTCAACTCATTGACAAGACGCTCACGCAGCGCGTCTTCAGATAACGGGGTATCCACCGTGATGAACATATTCGACTGCCTGGCCACGGGGAGCGCCCCTGCCTGGGCGCGCCCGTGTCCGTTGGACACCGGATGCCCCTGGATGGGTGTGCGTGACATGAGAAAGTCTTTCAGGGTTCCCATGTCCACGACAGTCACGGACCGGGCCCGCACCCCCTCATCGTCATATTCATAAGCCCCCCAGAGATAGCGGCTCTGAAACCGGCTCCGGGTCGGATCGAACACCACATCAAAACAGGCCGGAAGAACCTGCTCACCGATCTTGTCTTTAAATGTCTGGCTGTCTGTGACTTCCTTCATCCGCTGTCCTTCAAGGCGGTGTCCGAAGATCTCATGGAAAAAGACGCCGGCGGCATTTCCCGAAAGGAGCGCAGGCCCAGAATAGGGTTCCACCAGAGGCGCATTTCTCAAAGCTTCCATGAGAGCGGCTCTCTTCTCCACCTCCCGAAAGATAATCTCCCGGGACGGAAAATCATCCGCTGATTTCCCTTCAAAGGAGAGAAAGACCGGGATGATCATCCCGTCATCAGCTTTGGTCATCCCCTCAAAAGAGAGGCGCGCTCTGCTGAAGTCCTGGACAATGGCCGCTCCCTGAGTATCCACAAATGTCTTTTCTGTTCGGACCAACCGGATCTCCGCTGTTGCGCTGAAGCATCGGGGATCTCTCAGAAAAAGAGCACTCCATCTTTTCAGGTCCTTTTCCCGGGACGAAAGCTTCGGCCATGGCGCGCTAAAAGAGCCTGCGGAGAAAGAGACCCGTGGGGAAGGCATGGCATAATCCGGAGACGAATCGTCTTCAGCGACTTTCACGTCAAGATTGGCCCGGACTTTTGAATACCTCGCCACGGCTTTGCGATAGGCATTTTCCGTGGCCAGACGGACGATATGGGAGAGAGCTTCCGGGTCATCCTCATAAGGGAGGCGGGCCTGTTCTCCCTGCGAGGTGTAATAGGCACTCACATCCTCTCTGAGAGGATGGAAATTATCCCTTTCGGGAGAGCCGATACGGACCATGACAGTAAGGATACGGTCCCTCTCCTCATCACGGGAAGAGATCGCCCCCGATTCTGCACTGAGCGTCAGGCTCTTCTCATCATCCACACGGTAGGCGATGTAATAGGGAGGGGTTTCCTGCTGCTGTAAAGCAGTAAAGTTCTTTTTCACGTTTTTTGTGAGGATCTCTGCAAGCTTTGTTTCATGCGTCTCTCCCGCTGCGAAGCCGGTGAAGAGAAAAACCATCGTCAAGGCCAGGGCTGATCGTCTCATATTACCTCCCCTGATAACGCGCCAGGAAATCTCTGCGAAAAGCTTCGAATCTCTTTTCTCTGATCGCTTCACGGATCTTTTTCATGAGAGTCAGATAGAAATAGAGGTTATGATAACTGTTCAGCCTCAAGGAAAGGAGTTCTCCGGCTTTATAGAGATGCCGCAAATAGGCGCGTGAAAAATTGCGGCAGACATCACAGGAGCAATCCGGCTCCGGGGGGCGCCTGTCTTCAGCAAAAGCAGCGTTTTTAATGTTCAGGGGGCCGTCCCAGGTAAAGATCATTCCGTTCCGTCCGTTTCTTGTGGGCATGACGCAATCAAACATATCGATCCCTCTGGCCACACCCTCCACAAGATCCACGGGCGTTCCCACCCCCATAAGATAACGGGCCTTCTCTTTGGGAAGAAGCGGGACAGTGCT
>CAZNOX010000040.1:0-4592 GCA_964574875.1 uncultured bacterium
ATTTTATATTGATGATTTCCTTCTGGCGCCCTACGTGACAGAGCTGGAACCTGACGCGCGGTTCACTGAAGAGAACGACGCTGATCTTATCTTCTATAACGGGATCCTCCGCAAAGATGAGCGGATGAACGCCTTCGATTATACGGCGGGAGTGACTGATGTCCTTGCAGGAGAGAAAAACGAAATGAACCCTTTCGCCCTCTACAGTTTCGATCATCTGGAGCAGGGAGTGAGGAGCATCGCTGACGTGCTCTCTCTCACTTTTCCTGCCCGTGCTGATGACTACACGGCAAGAGCCCGCCTGATTTCGAAAAGGTTGCAGGAAGCGAAAAAAGACTCTAAAATAGACAAAAGCGTGATTCTGGCCATGGGAGTCCTCTTTGACTATCTGCTGAAAGAGATGGATGTGAAAAAGATCACAGTGGACCGCTTTTTTATCTACCGGGAAAAAGCCACGGGGATCACCCCTCCGGCGCAGATCTTGTGCGAGAGCCTTCCCGAAAGTGATCTGGAAGTCCAGCTGAAGTATCGCAGATATTTTCCCGTTGCTGTGAAAAGAGCGGATTTTACGCGGATGGAGGACTACCTGCGTGCCGTTGCAGAGGAGGTGAAGCATGGGAAATATTCTGGTTCTTGATGATGAACAGGGTATGCGCGAGATGCTGCAGATGATGCTGGAAGAGGAGGGCTACAATGTCACCACCGTCCCCGATATTGCAGAAGCCACAGCAGCTGTGAAACAGAATGTCTATGACCTGATCATCTCCGACCTTCGCCTGGAAGACGGCAACGGCATCGATTTTCTCTCAACGGTGAAAGAGATCTCTCCTTTCAGTTCGGTGATCATCATCACCGCCTATGCCACACTGGAGAGTGCCCTGAAAGCCATCAGGATCGGTGCTTATGATTACATCCTCAAACCCTTCAAGATCGATATGCTTCGAAACACAGTCCGTAATGCCTTTCAGAAAAAGACCCTGGTCGAGGAAAACCTCTATCTTCGCGAGATGGCCGACAGGGCCAATATTTACGATAATATCGTGGCAGAAAGCCGCATCATCAGGAGCCTTATCGACCTCTCCTATAAAGCGGCCCAGAGTGATGCCAATATCATGATCACAGGGGAGAGCGGTGTGGGAAAAGAGATGTTCGCCCGCTTCATCCATAAGAACAGCCGCCGGAAAGAGGAGCCCTTTATCGCCATCAACTGCGGCGCTCTTCCTGAAAATCTCCTGGAAAGCGAGCTTTTTGGCTATGTCACAGGGGCTTTTACAGGAGCCAACAAAAACAAGGAAGGCCTTTTTGTGGTGGCCAATAAGGGGACGATCTTTCTGGATGAGATCTCAGAGACGACCAATAATTTCCAGGTCAAACTTCTCAGGGTCATCCAGGAACAGGAGATCCGTCCCGTGGGGAGCAGCAGCGTCAAGAAGATCGATGTGCGGATCATTGCCGCCTCCAATAAAGAGATGGGGGCCCTGGTGGACGAAGGCGCTTTCCGGAAAGACCTCTATTACAGGATCAATGTGATCCCGGTCCATATTCCCCCCCTGCGCGACCGGAGAGAGGATATCCCTCTCCTGGCTGATCATTTTCTCCGTCAATACGGAAGCAACAGAAAACGTCTGGCCCCTGAAGCCATGACAATGCTTCTTCATTATGATTTTCCCGGTAATGTCCGGGAGCTTCAGAATATCATCGAACGGGTCTGTGTCCTCACACAGGGCTCTCTGATCACAAAGGACGATCTCTATTTTCTTGAACCCGCTACGGATGAAGAGTACGGAGAAACGGCTCTCATCCCCCTGAAAGAGATGGAAAAGCGTCACCTGCTGAGAGTGCTCCGGGCCTGTGAAGGAAACAAGAGCCGGGCCGCTGATATCCTGGGGGTGAGCCGCAAATTCATCTATTCCAAAGTCAAAGAGTATCAGCCGGACGAGAATGAAGCATAATCTCTACTATACGCCTGAGCTCCTCGATTTTCTCTCATCATACGGTTCCGGGGCTGTTTCGGACCTGGACACTCTTCTGGAAAGGGAGGAGGAGGGTGTCAATCCTTCCGTGGGGCGGCAAAGGGGAAGTTTTCTCTCTCTCCTGGTGAGCATTTCCCGCCCTGCCCGTATTCTTGAACTGGGGACGTGTGAAGGCGTCTCGTCCCTTATTATGGCCAGGGTCTGCCCTGAGGCTGAAATCACCACCATCGAGATCCGTCCTGAACTGGCCCGGCGAGCCCGTGCCCATTTCCGTCAATTCAGTGTGGAGAAGAGGATCACCGTCCTTGAGGGAGATATGATGGAGATCGTCCCCTCTCTCAGTGAAGATGACCCTTTTGACCTGATTTTTCTGGATGCAGCTAAAAAGCAATATCCCCGTCTCTTTCCGCTCCTTCTCCGGCGCCTTGCCCCAGGCGGAGTCTGGGTGACCGATGATGTCTTTCTGGAAATGGCCCGGTTCCCCGGACACATCAAGGGGATCAATGACGCCCTGCACCGGTTCAATACCATGGCTTTCCAGGAGAAGAGCCTCCACTCTGTGATGGTCCCCCTCTCCCACGGACTTCTGCTGTGCAGAAAAAAAGAGGACTGACGCAATCGTCTTGACTTTTCCGGGGAAGCTCATACAATCACGGTATGGAATCGTTGCAAAAGGGGACACTCCTCGATATTACCGTTGAAGACCTCAATACGTCATGTGAAGGGCTGGCCCGTGTGAACGGGATGGTCCTCTTTGTCCCCGGCCTGCTTCCCGGGGAAAAGGCTTCTGTGAGGATCACCGAGGTCAAAAAGGGATATGCCCGGGGAGTGTGTGAAAAAATAACAGAAAAAGTCCATTTCCGGGAAACTCCCGCCTGTCCCCATTACGACCGCTGCGGCGGTTGTGACTTTATGCATGTCAAGTATGACAAAGCCCTGGAACTCAAAGCCCATATCGTGGCTGAAAACCTCAAAAGACTGGGCCATGTGAGCTGGGACGAGAAAAAGATCAAGCTGATCCCGGCAGAGAATAAAGTCCACTACAGGAACAAGTTTCTTCTTCCCGTGCGTGCAGACAAGGACGGCCGTTTTGTCTGCGGGGCCTTTCAACGGGGGAGCCGTGACGTGGTTCCCATCCCTCATTGCCTCACCCAGGACCTGGCCGCGCGGGACGTGATGAACTACATCGCTGAAAAAGCCCCCGGATACGGGATAACACCCTTCAACGACAAGACCAAAGAGGGGTATCTCAAGGGGATCGGCTACCGCATGGAGAAACGGAACAAGAAGATGATGCTCATCTTTGTGATCACATCCGATGATCTCGCGCCGTTACAGCCCCTCCTGGATGATCTGGATTTCAAGTTCGGCCATATCGACTCGGTTTATGCTAATGTCAACCCTGACCCGGATCATACGGGACTCAGCGGGAAGAATATCCATATCAGCGGGAAAGAGTTTCTGGACATGTATCTCGGGAAAGCCATGTATAAGGTGGGCCCCTCCACCTTTTTCCAGGTCAACAGCCGGCAGGCGGAGCTTTTGTTCCAGCATGTCCTGAGCCTTCTTCCCTTTGAACGATGGGGGGCTGTCTGGGACCTCTATGCCGGTGTGGGAGCCCTCTCCTTTTTCCTGGCATCAGAGTTCAAACGCCTCTATGCCGTGGAGATCGACCCCGATTCCGTGGAGATGGCTGAAAAAAACAAAAACAGGAATTTCGCTGATAATGTCACGGTGATCCGGGGGGATCTTGAGAGCCTGGATGTCACACAGTTTGAAAAACCGGAAGTGGTGGTGACTGACCCTCCGCGGACAGGCTTATCCGAAAAACTCGTCACTCAGCTGAATAAGCTCCGTCCCACGAAGATCGTCTTGATCTCCTGTGACTCTGCAACGCTTGCGAGGGACCTGGACCGGTTGTCTGAACAGTACGCCCTCAAGTCCATGGCTCTCGCGGATATGTTTCCCATGACACGCCACATAGAAACGGTGACGCTTTTGGAAAAGAGAGAAGGAGACGATGATGAGCCAAGACCCCTTGATCAGGAAATCCCTGGAATATCATAAGACGGCCCCTGCGGGAAAGACCGCGATCCGTGTCACAAAACCCTGTTCCACCCAGGAAGAGCTCTCTCTGGCCTATACCCCGGGAGTGGCGTATCCCTGCCTGGAGATCGAAAAGGATCCGGCAACTGTTTTTGAATATACCAACAGGGGAAACCTTGTGGGGGTCATCTCCAATGGAACAGCTGTTCTGGGGCTGGGCGATATCGGGCCGGCAGCGTCCAAACCGGTCATGGAGGGGAAAGGCGTTCTGTTCAAACGTTTTGCCGATATCGACGTCTTCGATATCGAGATCGCTGAAAAGGACCCGGAGAGATTCATCAGCATCGTCAAAAGCCTTGAACCTACTTTTGGAGGGATCAATCTTGAAGATATCAAGGCTCCGGAATGTTTTCTCATCGAAGAGAGGCTGAAAAAGGAGACCGCGATCCCGGTCTTTCATGATGACCAGCATGGGACAGCGGTGATCGTGGGCGCAGGGCTTCTGAATGCCCTGGACCTGGCCCGGAAAAAAATCGACGAGATCCGCGTGGTCTTTCTGGGAGCAGGAGCGGC
>CAZNOX010000041.1:0-3985 GCA_964574875.1 uncultured bacterium
CGATACTGAACTTCCTCTGGATGTAGGAGGTGGAAATGGAATTCTGGTCATCCAGGAGGTTATTGTAGATGAGCCGGATCACTTCGGGGAAAAGCTCATCCTTGTCGTCCATCTCCAGTGTGATCTCCTTATCCTTTTCAAACATCTCCTTATACTCGTCATCCCGCGCCTTGAAGCGCCGGAGATACTGCACCGTTCGGGTGATCTCCTCCACGGTGACCAGAGAGGCCTGTCCCCGGACGATCTCGCCGTTCACCTTGTGATAGAGGAAGTCCCCTTTTCCTAACAATGTCTCCGCCCCGTGGGTTCCCAGGATAATGTGCGAATTGATCTTGGATGCGGTCTTGAAGGCGATTACGGCGGGGAAGTTGGCCTTGATGGTGCCGGTGATGATATCCGCCGACGGCCGCTGGGTGGCCAGGATCAGGTTGATCCCGATGGCCCGGGCCTTCTGCCCCAGGCGGATGATGGACTGTTCCACATCCTGTCCCGTGGTGACCAAAAGATCGGCCAGCTCATCGATGACGATGAGGATAAAGGGAAGCTTCTCTCCGGGATTGGCGGCATTGAAGGACTGGATATCCCGATAGCCGTGATGGGCCAGGAACTTATAGCGCCGCTCCATCTCATAGAGGGCCCATTTTAGCACATTGACAGCCTCGTGCGTCTCCACGATGACATCACTCAACAGGTGGGGGATGCCGTTGTAATAGGGAAACTCCAGCCGTTTGGGATCGATGAGAAGGACACGGACCTCTTCGTAAGTGGCTTTATAGAGAATACTTGTGATTATACTGTGAATACCGATGCTTTTGCCCGACATGGTGGCTCCGGCGATGAGCAGATGGGGCAGCTCGTCGATACGCAGGATCACCGGCTTTCCGTTGGTGCCTTTGCCGAAGGCCGCTGTGAGAGGCGACGGGGAATTCTGAAATTCGTCCATCTCAATGATCTCGCGCAGCGAGACGAACTGGCGCTTCTGGTTGGGGATCTCAAAACCCACGGTCCCCCGCCCGGGGAGAGGTGCGATGATCCGGATATTGGTCTTGCTCAGGGTGAGAGCCAGCTCACGGTCCAGGGAGACGATCTTGTTGACCTTGATCCCCTTCTCCACTTCCACTTCATAGAGCGAGACCATGGGGCCTGTCTCCACATTCACCACGTGTCCCTGGATCCCGTATTCGTTCAACGCGTCCTCCAGGAGTTCGGCGATCTCCCGGACATTCTCCTCCTCCTGCTTCTGGACAAGATAGGAGAGGAGGTCTGTGGGAGGGATGGGGCCGGCATCGGGGATGTCGGAGACATCCTGTTCGAATCCCGAATGGACGGGTTCGTCGCGTTTGGCCTCTCCGGGGACGATCTCCTGCTCTTTTGCAGGGGCTGTCTCGTCCGCTCCTTTGAAATAGCGCACATGGTAGACGAACTCTTCACCGGGTGTTTTGGACTCTTTTTTCTTTTTCTCCTTGGGAGGGCGGACAACGGGTTCTTTCACCGGACGCTCAGGTTTCAAGCGTTCTTTTTTTGCGGGTTTGGTCCCCTCGCGCCTGAAGAGGCTTCCCAGCAGCGCAAATCCCTTTTGAAACAGCGCTAAGGGGATAAAGGCCGGGAGGACAAGCAGCATGAGGACAGCCAGGATGATGTAAGTCCCCACTTTCCCCGTAAACCGGAGCATGAAGGCCCCTGCGGCTTCGGGGAAGACGCCGCCCCACTCCAGGGGGGAAAAGAAACGGATCCCGTTGATCTGAAGAAGGATCACCAGGGCGGCTGCAGCCGCCACAAAGAGGACGCCTTTCCGTCCGGCGAGGATCTTCTGCTCAAGAAAAGCGTTGATCCCGGCGATAAAGAAGAGGAAAGGGATGACCAATGCCAGGTCTCCCAGGAGAAAGAAAAGATAATGGGAGAGATAGGCCCCCATCAGGCCGATAAAGTTCTGGATCTTCTCTCCCGATGAGCCCTGGGGCGGGTCATTGGGTGAGTAGGTCACAAGCGCCAGGAAAACGAGGACAGCAAGCCCGATAAAGAGGATGCTTTTGATATCACCTGTTGTGTTTTGCGCTTGTTTTTGGGATTTTTTCCGTTTTGCCATAGCTTATACAGTATAGGCGAGGAGGACCAAAAAGGCAAGGATAAAGAGGTAGAGAGAGAAGGCCTTGAGCCGCCCCTTTTGGGTCACGGCCACCAGGAGTTTAATGGAAAAATACCCCACGATCCCCGCAACAACCGCTCCGAAAAGAAGCACAGGGAGGACAAAATCCTCGCTTCGCCCCATCCCGTCTCTGAAAGAGAAGAGAGCTCCCCCTGCAATGGCGGGAATGGAGATGAAAAAGATATACTGCAGGGCGTCTTTGCGCTTGAGGCCCAAAAGAAGCGCCGCAGCCAGAGTGATCCCCGAGCGTGAGATCCCGGGAAAGATCGCCGCAGCCTGAGCCAGGCCGATAAAAAGCGCCGCAGCCACAGTCAAGGGCCGCTCACTCTCCTGCCGTTTGTCTGTAAGGAAGAGGATCACGGCTGTGATGAGCCACATGAAGGCCACAAAATGGAGGGACGAGAAGGCCTCTTCAGCTTGAGCGGCAAAGAGAAAACCCACGGCACCCGTGACGATGGTGGAAAGCGCCAGGCAGAGGAAATAGTGCCAGCTCTCCTTTGTGCCGCGGAAAAGTCCCTGAAGGAAAGCCACGATCTGCTTCCAGTAGTAGACGATGACCGCGCCCAGGGTCCCCAGATGGAGCATAGCTCCGGTCATGAGGGTCATCCCCCCGTGGCCGAAGAGCCTGTCCACCAGGACAAGGTGTCCCGAAGAGCTCACGGGGAGAAACTCCGTGAGCCCCTGGATTATTGCTTCAGGAAGGATCTTGAGAAATTCACTCACGTCCCCACTCCGGGAAATGAGAGATGACGATGGGCTCTTTGGAGCGTTTCTTTTTCAGAAAGCGCTTCATCCGGCGGTTCACCGCTTCTTTCACAAACTCACGGTTTTTACGCTCTTTTTCATCCATGGAGTAGAGGATATCCTGAAGGCGCTGGCCGATCTCAGTGATATGGTCTTCATTGAGCAGAAGCCCCGCGCTGGCCACTTCGGGGCCCATGATGATGTCCCCGGTCTCGGCCATATAGTCGTAGATGAGGAAGAGCACCCCTTCCTGGCCGATGATCTTTCTCTGGGTGATGAGCTCTTCGTCGGCGGTGATCTCGTCGTAATTCTCAATAAAGCGTTTGCCGTTGGGGACCTTATGATTCCCCGCGTAAGCCTTCTTTCCCGCCAGATAGACAGGAGTCCCGATATCAGCCAGGATGATCTGATCCTCTTTGTAGCCCATCTCGGTGAAGACATGCTTCAGCATGGCCATATTCTTATACTCCCCGTGAAAGGGGATAATCGCTTTGGGATTGACCATGGCGGCGATCATCTTGATATCTTCTTTTGCAGCATGGCCGGAGACATGGATCTCGGAGACGTTTTCGTAATAGACTCGTGCCCCGCTCCTGAAGAGCTGGTTCACCATCTTGTTGATATGGATCTCGTTTCCGGGGATCATCTTGGCCGAGATCATGACTGTATCCCCTTGCTTCAGTTTCAGCTTGGGATGCATATTGAGAGAGAGCCGCTGTAAGACCGACATGGGTTCTCCCTGACTTCCTGTCACCAGGATCAGGAGCTGGTCATCGGGGGTCTTGTCTGCCTCTTTGATGTTCAGGATCTCCCCCTTCTTGATCTTGATATAACCCAGACGCCCGGCGATCTCGATGATATTTTTCAGGCTGCGTCCTTCCACGACGACTTTCCGGTTATATTTCTTGGCAATATCCAGGATCTGGATCAGCCGGCTGATATTGGACGCGAAGGTCGCCATGAAGATGCGCCCTTTCACATTCTGGACGATCTTTTCCATCTCGAAGCCCACCGCTGTCTCTGATCCCGTCATGCCGGGGGTCTCGATATTGGTGGAATCCACGATCATGAGGTCCACGCCCTTCTCGCCGATCT
>CAZNOX010000042.1:0-3956 GCA_964574875.1 uncultured bacterium
CATCCGCCTGCGCGATTATGCGGCGCGTTTCAAAGCCTCATACGGAAAGAGAAGGGAAGACCCCGCGCCCGTAACATTGCCCCGGCGGTTCTTTTTTATCCCCTTCCAGGTGGTGAACGACTCTCAGACACTCCTCTACTCTCCCTACCGGGATATGGAGACTATGACTGAAGAGGTCATCGGGGCTGTGAAAGCATTCAATAAGAGGCGCGCTCCGGAAGAGAGGGTTGCAGCCGTCTTTAAAGAGCATCCCATGGACCGGGGAGCCGTCTCCTATGAGACCCTGCGGGAGAAATACCGGGACGATGAGGAGGTGCGCATCCTCGCAGAGGGGGATATCAATGACCTCATCGACAAGAGCCGGGGGGTGGTGACCATCAACTCCACCGTGGGGCTGGATGCCATATCCCGCGGGCAGAAAGTGATGTGCATGGGACAGGCCTTTTATGCTATTGACGGGATCGCTCTTCAATCATCACCTCAAACCCTGGCTGAAGACCTCGAGGCTTTTGACGCCTTCACTCCGGACAGAGATGCCGTCTGCGGGTTTTTGCATTTCCTGAAGGATGAGTATTCCATGGAAGGGAATGAGTATCACTATAACCGGGGGCAGCTGGAGAAGATCGCCCGAAGGATCCTGGAGGCCATGGAGGGAGAACAATGAAGATCATGATGCTCAACAGCCTCTACCCTCCGGATTCCATCGGAGGGGCGGAGCATACCACGTCTCTTTTAGCCGAAGGGCTGGCAGAAAAGGGACATGAGGTCATGGTGGTCCGGGTGGGCCCTGAAGACGGAAGTTATCTCCATAACGGAGTCGAAGTGAGGGTCCTTCATCATCGCAACTTCTACTGGGTCCATGACGGCCGGCGCAGAAGGGCGCCTTTACGGCTCCTGTGGAAACTGGGGGATATGAAGAACTTTCCCATGACCATGGCCCTCATGACGCTGTTTCATCAATTCAAGCCCGATGTGGTCCACAGCCATTGTATCTCGGGGTTTTCCACGGATTTTATCATCGCCGCCCGGCGCATGGGGATTCCCGTGGTCCACACGTTAAGGGAATATTACCTTCTCTGCGCACGGTCGCTCATGGTGCACGGGGGGAGAAGGATGAGCCGTCAGGCTATGAAATGCAAGCTCTATACCTGGAACAAGAAGAGAGATGTGAACAGGATCAGCGCGGTCTGCTCCGTAAGCCGGGCTACCCTGGATAAACACCTTCAGGAAGGATATTTTAACAAAGTGCCGGTGAAACGGGTGATCTACAATCCCTGCCCTCTGCCCGAAAATCTTCCTGATCTCAAGGATCGTGGCCGTCCCTTAAGATTTGCCTACCTGGGCCGTCTGGTTCCCAGTAAGGGGATCGGGGAGATGGTCGACGCCTTCAGGAGTATCGGGGGGGCGGAGCTTCACTTTTTCGGGTCGTCTGATCAAAGTTATCTTGAGTCTCTTAAGAAGAGATCCTCGGGGCCGGGCACTATCGTCTTCCACCCCTATACAGAGCGGGAAGAGATCTACAGAGACTATTGCGACATCCTCCTCTTTCCCGTCAATTGGGACGAACCTCTCTCCAATACAGTCCAGGAGGCACGGGCCAGAGGGAAGTTTATCATCACAACGCCTTTCGGAGGGATCCCCGAAGCTCTGGACGGATATGACAAAGTCCGATGGCTTGAAGGATGCAGCACAGAGGAGATCCGGAGGAGCTGTGAAGGCCTTGTGGCGGAGCGCGACATTGTCTTTGCTCCTTCTGAAAAAAGAGTCAAGCCGTCCATGGCAACAAAGGCCTATGTCCATGCGTATGAAGAAGTCTACCGGGAGGTGACTCATGGGAAGAAAGCGTAAAAGACTGGAGCTGATTCTCTTTTGTTCTCTTTCAGCCGGGGGTATTCCGGCTATCATGGCCTTTCGGCAGCTCTTTTCGGGAGAATTGTACTGGGAGAAGTTTCCCCACTATTATCTTGCTTATACGGGGATCTGGGTCTTTCTCCTCTACCTTCAGGGTTTTTTCCGGCTCGGGACAGTGCGCAGACGCAGTTATGTGGCCGTCACCGCTCTGAAGACATGGGCCTATGCTCTGGCGCTCATGATGGCCGCGCGCTTTTTCCCAAAAGTCACGGGCCTCTATATGGCCATCAATCTTCTTAAAAACAGCACGCTTCTGTTCTTTTATGCCCTTCTGACCCTTCTTTTCGGAATGCTTGTCTACAGCCGAAAAGGCAAAAAGGCGGCCCTCTGGGGAAGCGGTGCATCCGCCCACCTTGTGGCTCAGGAGATCCTTGCCAGCCCTCAATGCGCCCTGGAGCTGGTGGGCCTCTATGATGAGGAGAAGCGTGCGGGAGAGACGGTGAAGATCGGGGATGGCCGTGAACTTCCTGTGCTCGGGGGAACGAAAACGTGCCTTGCCGATGACTATGCAGAAGACCTTTCCCTTCTCATTTCAGCCCGGGACCGCAGGGCGGAAGAAGAGGATTTCGAGGTCTTTGCCCGGGCCGAAGAAAAGGGGATCTCCCTGGCCTATTCCGATGAGATCATCCAGGTCTGTTCCCGGAAGCTTCCTGTCTTCCACATGGACAGAGATTATTACTACTACCTTTTCCGGCTGATCCGGGAACAGGAAGAATCCATTACCCTTTACGGGTTTGTGAGCCGTGTCATGAACATGATACTGGGACTCACGGGGATGATCGTCACTTTTCCCGTGATTCTCCTGGCGGTTCTCTTTCAGCAGATCGATGACCATGGCCCTGTTTTCTTTATTCAGCACAGAACGGGGCTCGGAGGGAAGGCCTTCCCCATCTTCAAACTGCGCAGCATGCGCATCCATGACCCGAAAAAGCATCCGCTGAACCCCCTGTCGGGAAGGGATCCCCGGATCACCCGGGTGGGCCGGATTCTGCGAAAATTGCGTATCGACGAGTTTCCCCAGTTTGTCAATATTTTTCTGGGACACATGAATCTCATCGGCCCCAGGCCTGAACAGCCCGGGCTTGTGGAGGAGTACCAGAAGACCATCCCCTTTTACGGATTCCGTCATATCGTCCGGCCGGGGATCACCGGCTGGGCCCAGGTCAACTACGATTACGGGGCCACGGCGGAGGACGCCTGCCGGAAACTGGAGTATGACCTCTATTATATCAAGAACCGCAGCCTTCTTCTGGATGCTCTTATTGCGGCAAAGACCCTGGGGACCATGCTCGGGGGAAAGGGCCGCTGAAGCGGGCTTGAAGTTCAAAGAGTTTTCGATATACTTGTGAAAATGGAGGTCCTATGCTGATCAAAGTCTTCCGATACAGTGCTCTGGCCGTCTTCTTTATCTTCGGCATGCTCAAACTTCCGTTAGGCTATACAGGAATGATCATGCTACTTCTGCTTCTCATCTACGGGATCTTCCGTGACCGAAAATTGGAATGGGACAAGACCTCCCGTCTGTTCGGCCTTTTTTTCCTCGTCCTGGGCGGGACTCTTCTCCTGGGGCTGACCCGGGCTGTGAACGCGGGCCGTTTTTTCAGTGAAGCGGAGAAGTACTGGGGCAGTTTTCTCATCTTTCTCACCGCCTATTTTCTCATGAAAAAACATCTCATCAGGGTGAGCCAGGTGGTGAAATTCTTTATCGGCGGGTTGTTTGTCACGTCTGTCCTGGGCTGGCTGAGGATGATCCCGCACCTGCGTTATCTGGGGTTTGCCGACCGGGCCGCCCGCCTGGATACCCCCCTTGGGATCTGTAATAACTACGCTTCTGTCCTGATCATCGGGCTGTTGATCCTTCTTTATCTGAAAAAGGAGAAAAAGACTCTTTTTCTGCCCTGGATCGACTGGGGACTCATCGTCTTTTTCATTTTTTCCGTCTTTTTCTCCCAGAGCGATGCGGCCATGCTGGGCGTGGTCGTTGGCGTGATCATGATGGTCTCCATGAGCAGAGAGGGTTTTCGGTTCAGGCGGTTCGCCGCGCT
>CAZNOX010000043.1:0-3956 GCA_964574875.1 uncultured bacterium
AATGTCCTATAATATATGTTATGTTGAGTAGTATGAATGATAAAGAAAAGGACAGCTTCCCCGCTGGTCTGATCAACGCTGTCCGGGTGTCTCCTTCCGGAGTTTTCTTTCGGGATTCTCTTGTCAAATGAGCCTGAAACCGGCCTTCGTAATGTTAAAAAAAAGGCCCCGCGTTCTGCAAGGCCTTTCCATTGAGATTGTTATCCGTCGTTGATTACTTGACGTTGAAGACGATCTTGCTGTCATTCATGATATTATCAGAAATGGGACAGCGGCGGTCTACTTCGTGGATAAAATCTTCTTTTTCCTTATCGGACAGCGGCGCATCCACAGTAACATTCACACGGAACTCGGTAAATCCCGGACGGCCTTCATCGGTGGCGCCCATAAGAAAATCGGTGTCAAGGTCGCCTTCCACTTCGACTTCGATTCCCTTTAAATCGATACGGCGCTGTTTAGCGACGATCCGTCCGATGGTGGCCACGCAACCGGCCAGAGCCATGAGAATATAATCCAGAGGCGTCGGGCCTTCATTGTTGCCTCCGCCGGCCTTGGGCTGGTCGATGACCATGGCATGCGTTCCGGCCTGGCATTCCACTCTGAAGTTCTCTTTTAACGAGGCTTGTACAAAGACTGTCTTTTTCGGCATATCTTCACGCTCCTTTTTGTTTCCCTATACTAACAAATCGCATCGTTGCTGTCAAGAGGATTTGTTATATAAGTGATAACAAATTAAAAAAGCTCCTCCAGATTCTTTGTGTCGATCTCGTGATGCTCAGACAGGGCCTCGTAGACCACATGCATGATCTTTTTCAGCCGTTCTTTGGTGTCCGCTTCCATCCTTAACACCAGAACGGGTTGGGTGTTCGAGGGCCTGATGAGAGCCCATCCTTTGTCAAACAGGATCCTAATTCCGTCAATATCAATGAGTTCGTATTCTTTTTTAAAGTAATTATGAAGGTTTTTCATCACACCGAACTTCTTCTCATCGGGGCACTCCACGCGGATCTCCGGTGTGGAGAGGTATTTGGGGATCCGGGCCGCCAGTTCATGGACCGGAGCCTTTTCCTCCTCAATGATCGCCAGCAGGCGCAGGGCTGCATAAAAGGCGTCGTCATAGCCGGGATGAAGGTCTCTGAAGAACATATGGCCCGACATCTCCCCCCCTAAAGGAGCCTTGTCCTGTTTCATCTTGGCTTTGATGAGAGAGTGCCCGGCTTTCCACATCACCGGTTTCCCGCCCTGTTCTCGGATAAATTCCACAAGGCCCTGTGAACACTTCACTTCAAAGACGATCTCGGCGCCGGGATCCCTTTTCAGGAGCTCACCGGCATAGATGCCCAGGAGCGTATCACCGTAAAGCAGCGTTCCCTGCCCGTCCACAACACCGATCCGGTCCACATCGCCGTCAAAACCGATGCCGATGTCATACTTCTCCTCGGTGACGCGTCGCCGAAGCTCTTCGATGTTTTTTTCCACGGTGGGGTCTGCGATGTGGTTGGGGAAGTGGCCGTCAGGTTTCTCATAAAGAATATCGGCCTGAAAACCGCATTGTTCAAAGATGGCCCTGGCATAAAGGCCTGCTGAACCGTTCCCGCAGTCCAGGAGGACTTTGAGGCGGCCCTGAAGGTGGAAGGGCGAGGTGAGGTCGGCGATATAGCGTTCATCCACCGAGGTCTTGTCCAGACCCCCCTCCCCTTCTTCGAAATCGCCCTTTTCGATGATATGGAGAAGGGACTGGATCTCCTCTCCGTAGATGGCATCGATCCCCCTGCACATCTTGAAACCATTATATTCCGGGGGGTTGTGGGAAGCCGTGATCATGATCCCTCCGTGGGCCTCAAGGGCACCGATGGAGTAGTAAAAGACCGGAGTCGCGACTCTGCCGATATCGATGACATCAAGTCCGGTGCTCCTGATCCCGTCGATGACCAGAGGAGTGATCCTGGGGCCGCTGAGACGGACATCGTGTCCCACAGTGACTTTTCGCCCGCCCTGGCGCCTGATCAGAGTCCCGAAAGCCCGACCGATGAGTCTGACCGATGTGTCATCCAGATCTTTATCAGCCAACCCCCGGATATCATACTCGCGGAAAATGAGCGGATTCACCGTCTTTGTCATCTCCTCCTCCTTTCACTTTTATCCTAGATATCGTTGAATTCCGTAGCAACAGCCTTCTCTTCGGGAAGGATCAGGTTGAGGAAGACACCGATGATCCCCGCAAGGCCGATCCCGGCCAGGGAAAGCGTGATCTGAAAACGCACGGACACATAGGAGAGGATGACAAGCAGAAGAGTCACAACGGTGATGACCACAGCGCTTGAAACCCTGAAGTCCGCTTTGGCCTTGCGCACTTTCAGAAGATGATAGAGAAGTCCTGCAAGGCTGGCCAGGAGGATCCCGTAGACCCCCTGCCAGGGAATGTCAAAGACTGCCCCGCCGATTCCGATGACCAGGATCACGGCGACGATGATGAGTTTTTTATTGGAATCGAGGTTTGTCTTGTTCTGGATCATGTTTTTGACGCCGATGGCTGCGATGCTTCCGAAAAGGATGACCATGATCCCTCCCATCACAGGGGCCGGGATGGTCTTTAAAACAGCGCCCACCTTGCCGAAAAAGGCCAGGAGGATCGCTGTGACGGCGGCGATGCGCATGATAACCGGGTTGAAGACTTTTGTCAGGGCTACAGCACCTGTGACTTCTGAATAGGTGGTGTTGGGAGGGCCGCCCAGGAACGAGGCTGTGGTGGTGGCGATCCCGTCTCCGAACATGGTTCTGTGGAGGCCCGGATTTTCATAAAACTTTTCGCCGGTGATATCCGAGATCACCATGATGTCCCCGATATGCTCGATAGCCGGGGCAATGGCCACCGGGACGATATAGAGGATCGCTTTCCAGTTGAACGCCGGCAGTGTAAAGGAGGGAACGGAAAACCAGGCCGCGTTACGGATGGGAGCAAAATCGATATCTCCGAAGAGGATGGCGGCAGCGTATCCGAAGACGATCCCGGCCAGAATGGGTGTCAGCTTCATGACCCCTTTCCCGAACAAGGCAAAGATCACAGTCACGCCGAAGGCGATCCCGGCCAGGGCCATGTTATGAGGGGCTTCAGGTGTATTCTTGATCATGCCGATGGCCACGGGAGCCAGGCTCAATCCGATGACCATGATCACAGGCCCGATGACATAGGAGGGAAGCAGACGGTCGATAAAACCGATTCCGCGCCACTTGATAAACCCTCCGAAAAGCATCTTGACAAGCCCCGCAGCCGCCAGGCCGCAGAGGGTCCCTTTGATGCCGTAGAGCTTGGTCGCCACAAGGATAGGCGCAATATAGGCAAAAGAGGAGGCCAGGAAGACCGGGACCTTTCCCCTGGTCACCAGGTGAAAGATCAGCGTTCCCGCTCCGGCGGTAAAGAGGGCCACGTTGGGGTCAAGCCCTGTGATCAGGGGAACCAGGACCAGGGCCCCGAAGGCGACAAACAGCATCTGAACACCCACGACAATCTTTTTCATGCAGACTCCTTTTCTCTATTTTGTTCCGAACAGCCGGTCTCCGGCATCTCCCAGGCCGGGGACGATATATTTATGGTCATCCAGGTGAGAATCGATGTTCCCGGTAAAGATCTCGATATCTGCGCAGGCCTTTTCCACAGCTTCGATCCCTTCAGGGGCTGAAATAATGGAAATGATCTTGATGCGGTCGAACCCTTTTTTCCGCAACAGCTTGATGGTGGCGATGATGGATCCCCCTGTGGCCAGCATGGGGTCGATGATGACCACCAGAGGGTTCACAGGATTTTCCGGAAGTTTTTCGTAATACTCCACAGGCTGTTTCGTGTCAGGATCCCGGTAGATGCCCACAAAGCCCACGCGCGCGTTGGGCAGCAGGTTCAAAATCCCTTCAAGCATCCCCACGCCGGCTCTGAGGATAGGCACGATGATGATATCATC
>CAZNOX010000044.1:0-3913 GCA_964574875.1 uncultured bacterium
CGCTCTTGTCTTCCCGCTCACCGGCGGCTCCTTTATCGCTTAAGGTCAGAATCGCATAAGTAAACATAATCCTCCTTATTCCTCTCCGGGAGTGATCAAAACAACGTGGTCGCCTGCTGTGATGCTCCCCGGAACAAGCACATCGGCAAAAAGCCCCTCTTCAGCTACGGGACAGCACCCGATGAGAGAATAGGCGGGGCAGGTCACCACATCGGGCTTGCCCAGTCCTGTGATCACCAGTCTCACCGACTTCCCGATTCCTAAAATCGTCCCCGGAGGCGCATCATCCACGCTCAACCCTTCGATAATCAGGTTTTCTGAAGAGATCCCCGGATCGATGGTGATATCACGCTCCCGTTCCATGCGCCGGATGGTCTCTGTGGTCAGGATCGTGATATTCTTTCGGGGTAAGCCCGCATGGGCGTCCCCTTCAAGCCCCTGTTCTGTCATATACACGGTTCCCTGCACAGGAGTCTTGACCACGCCTTTCTTTTCACTGACGGCAATAGAACGCAGGATCATTTCTCGTTCCTCTCAAACCGGCCCGATACGCCGCCCTCTTTTTCCATGAGCTTGATATCGCTGATCACCATGGCCCGGTCCACCGCCTTGCACATATCATAGACGGTGAGAAGGGCCTGGGAGACAGCCTGCAACGCTTCCATCTCCACTCCGGTCTTATGGGTGCAGCGGGCTTCAGCCCGGCATGTGATCACCCTCTCTTGAAGAGTGCAGGAGACGTCGATCCCGTCCAGAGGGACAGGATGGCAGAGAGGGATAAGGTCTGATGTCTTTTTGGCTGCCATGATCCCGGCAAGTTCTGCCGTTGTGAGGACATTCCCTTTTTTATTGGTTTCCTGACCCACAACGGAGGCCGCTTTTTCAGAAAGAGAAATTCGCCCCTGGGCCACAGCCCGGCGCTGAGTCGCCTCCTTGCCGGAGACATCCACCATGTGGGGACGCCCCTCTTTATCGAGATGAGTGAGTTCCTTCATATCACCCTCCTATGGTATGCATGGGCTTGAAGCCCTGGAACAGATGTTCTTTAGGCTTGTTTTTAATGGCTTCTTCGATTCTTTTTTGGATTTCTTCGTCGGTTGCCCCGCTTCTGATCATTTTCCGCAAAGGATATTCCAGGGAACTGAGGAGACAGGGCAATAGACGCCCGTCGGCAGTCATACGCACCCGGTTGCACCGGGAGCAGAATCTGTGAGACAAGGGAGAGATAAAACCCAGGACGGCTTTCGTCCCCGGAATGATGTAATCGTCAGAGATCAGGGTCTTATGGGTATAGGGGACAAGGCCATATTTCTTTTGCAATCGTTCGATGAGAATATCATTACTCATATAATAGTGTTTCTGTTTTTCTCCCACACCGCCCAAAGGCATAAATTCGATAAAACGCCAGGTCAGCCCCTGTTCAACGGCCATGTCAGCAAAATCAAAGACCTCATCATCATTAAGGCCTTTCATCACCACAGTGTTGATCTTCACCGGAGAGAGTCCGGCCCTGCGGGCAGCATCAATTCCTCTGAGGACAGGGGAGAGCTCTCCCCTCCGTGTGATCGTTTTGTATTTTTGAGGATCAAGGGTGTCCAGGCTCACATTCACCCGGTCCAGCCCCTTCTGCTTCAGGAGAAACGCTTTCTCTTCCAAGAGCTGCCCGTTGGTGGTGAGGGCGATCTCTTCGATCCCTTCAACAGCTAGGAGCATTCCCACAAGCTCTTCGATCCCTTTTCGTACTAAAGGCTCTCCGCCTGTCAGACGGATCTTTTTGACCCCGATGCGCGCAAAAATACTCACCAATCGGACAATCTCTTCGAAAGAAAGAAGATCCTGATGCTCCATCTTTTGCACGCCTTCAGCCGGCATACAGTAGACACACCTCAGGTTACACAGGTCTGTTACAGAGATGCGAAGGTAATCAATTTGACGTTTATACAAATCATTCATGGATAAAGAAAAACTCCGTCTTCCCGGACTCGTACAGTTCACCCGCATGGGGAATACGGGCAAAAGCATCAGCCAGAGCAGAGGCGCGGATATCGCCCGATCCGTTGGAGGGGACAGGAGTCAGTTTATATGTGCCGCTCTCTTCAGCCACCCGGACAGGGATAAAATGATGACGGTCTTTCAGACGTTTGGCCTCCTGAGTCATGGCTCCGAAAGAGTGACGGGGGAAGAGGACCGTGTGGCCGGAGAGTCTTTTCAGGAGAGGGATAAGAAAGAGATAGAGAGACAGAGCCGTGGACACGGGATTTCCCGGCAGGCCCATGAGAAACGTCTCCCCTTTTCGGGCCAGAAGCTGGGGTTTCCCAGGCTTCACATTGAGTTTATGCCAGAGGGTGGTGTACCCCCTTTCTTTGATGAGTTCAGGAATCAGGTCGAGATCCCCTTCGGAGACGCCTCCGCTGAAGACGATGACATCGGCTGTCGCTTCTCCCTGGTCAATCGCCTCTTCCAGAGCTTTTCGGGTGTCTGCTGCGATTCCGCCGTAGGATGCGGGAAAACCTTTTTGATGCAAGGCTGCCATGACCGACGAGGCATTGGCATTGCGTATTCCGGAGAGGGGGAGTTCATACTGAGGCTCATACACCTCATCTCCTGTGGAGAAAAACAGCACGCGGTGACGCTGAAAGACAGCAACGTCTGTCACTCCGACTGTGGCCAGGGTGCCCGCTGTAAAGGGAGTGATGACAGCCCCCTTCTCAAGGAGAATATCCCCTTTTCGGAAATCCTCTCCCTGCCAGGCGATGTTGCTCCCCTTCTTTTCCTCTTTCAGAACCTGGATCGTCTTTCCCTTGTCATACCCTTCAAGATACTCCCGCCGGATCACTGTATCATAGAAGGGCGGGACTGGAGCTCCGGTCATGATCTTGATGCAGGTTCCGGGACGGGCTTCTCCCTGAAAAAAAGTCCCCGCCATGACTTCGGCTAAAACGGGGAACGAATGAGTGGCAGAGAGGTCTTCATACCTTACAGCGATCCCATCCATGGCTGACTTGTCAAAGCGGGGCATCTCGATATCGGTTCTGATATCTTCAGCCAGGATGAAGCCTGCAGATTCAAAGACAGGACGGTGTTCCGTCTTCAGGTTCACAGTCATGGTTGTGATCAGGTCTTGTGCTTGTCTATAATCGGTCATCGTTAAAGATCCTTTCAAAGGCTTGTTTCAGGTAGTCATAGAGATCCCGACGGAGAGCCTCATACTTTTCCAGAAGAAGCCGTCCTTCGGGTGTGAGGATACTGTCACCGCCCCCGCTTCCGCCCTTGTGGGAGATGATGAGTTTTCTGCCCAGATGGTCTTCCATCTTGCGGATATTCCCCCAGGCATAACGGTAGGAATAGTGGAGTCTTTCGGCGGCTTTTTTGAGAGAGCCTTCCTCATCGATGGCTTTCAGCAGGCGGTAACGGCCGCCCCCGAGGATATTTTTTCCCTCTTTTTCCAGCCATATTTTGATTCCCGGTTCCATGTCCCTATTATAAAGAGATTAGCGTTGTGTGCAAGGAAATATAACGCCTGCCTTTTCGCTGATAATTCCCTTGAAAAAGAGAAGCAAAGGTTTTATACTAAAGGCGCAAATGAATTGAAGGAGGTAAGTGATGGCTTACAAAATTTCTGATGCTTGTGTGGCTTGCGGAACCTGTCTGCCTGAATGCCCCGTGGAAGCGATTTCCGAGGGCGATATTTATGTCATCGATCCCGAGAAGTGCATTGATTGCGGCGCCTGCGCGGCTGTCTGTCACGCAATGGCTATTTCTCCCGCTTAATAAGCCTTTGAAGCAGGCGGTAACGTCCGCCCCCGAGGATATTTTTTCCCTCTTTTTCAAGCCAGATTTTGATTCCCGGTTCCATGTCCCTATTATAAAGAGATTAGCGTTGTGTGCAAGGAAATATAACGCCTGCCTTTTC
>CAZNOX010000045.1:0-1394 GCA_964574875.1 uncultured bacterium
TGCATAGTTAACCCCCGCATTTCTCCACAATGGCACGGGCAGCCTGTTTGGCTTCACCCATGGCCAGGATAACCGTGGCCGCGCCGCTGACAATATCCCCGGCAGCCCACACCTTATCCTTTGTGGTCATTAAGTTTTCATCCACGATCATACGCCCTTTTTTATCAAAATCCAGCCCCTGGACATTCTCTCTGATGATCTTGTTGGGGCTCTGTCCGATGGCTTCCACCACCATATCTGTCTTGATCTCAAAGGTCTCCCCCGTGGGCGCGATACGGCTCCGGCCGTCATCGGCCACCCCGGTGACCTTCATCTTTTCCACACGCATTCCCTTCACACGCCCGTTGTCATCCAGAAGGATCTCCACGGGATTGGTCAATATCTGAAAATCGATCCCCTCTTCTTTGGCATGCGCCATCTCTTCCCGACGGGCCGGCATATCCTTTTCTTCCCTTCGGTAGCAGATGGTCACCTCCGCTCCCAGTCTCCGGGAGACACGGGCGGCATCCATGGCCACATTTCCCCCGCCGATGACCACCACACGCTCCCCCAGGATCACAGGGGTGTCATATTCAGGAAACCGGCCGGCCTTCATCAGGTTGACCCGTGTGAGAAGTTCATTGGCCAGTAGCACTCCGATCCCGTTCTCACCGGGGATCCCCAGATAACCGGGCAGCCCGGCTCCCGTGGCGATCAGGACGGCATCATTCTCCCGGAGAAGCTCATCGATGGTCAGGGTCTTTCCGATGAGAAAACTTGTTAAAAATTCGACCCCCATCTCTTTCAGCGTCTCGATCTCGCGGTCGATGACCTCATCGGGAAGACGGAATCCCGGAATACCGTATTTCAAGACACCGCCAAGCTCATGCAGGGCTTCATAGACAGTGACCCGGAAACCCGCCCGACGCAATTCGAACGCTGCTGTGAGCCCTCCGGGCCCGGATCCCACCACGGCGGCGCGGCGTCCGGTTTCCCTGATATCAGGCAGCTTGTCATCGGCATAGTGATCAGCCAGGAAACGCTCCAAAGCTCCGATATTGATTGCTTTTCCCTTTTTTCCCAGGACACATTCGGCTTCACACTGACTCTCCTGGGGGCAGACCCGTCCGCAGATCGCAGGAAGGAGGTTATACTCTTTGATGATATGGATCCCTTTTTGAAAATCCTCTTCCTGGACGGCTTTGATAAAACCGGGGATGTCGATCCCCACGGGACAGCCTTTGACGCAGGCTCCGCAGAGGACACAACGGGACGCTTCCAGAACGGCTTCTTCTTTGGTGAACCCCAGACTCACTTCTTTAAAATCATGGATGCGTTCTTCAGCGGGCCTCATCCGGGGTATGATACGCTCTTGTCCCTTCACGTGTCCCCCTTACTGTTGTTGTCTTTCCTGA
>CAZNOX010000045.1:1494-3835 GCA_964574875.1 uncultured bacterium
CCGAGGATCACATGGCTCTCCTGTTTGAAATCTTTGACTTTGGGGTAGAGGGGGGCGATCCCCAGGCCGCCACCGACAAAAAGGACTTTTTCAGCGTTTTTCGGAAGATGGAAGGGCTCACCCAGGGGGCCCAAAAGATCAAGAAGCCGGTCTCCCTGGTTCAACTCATTCATGAGCCGGCTTGTGAGTCCCACTGCCTGGACCACAAGGCGGATCGTCCCTCTTTGCGCATCGGCATCCACAATGGTCAGGGGGATGCGCTCCCCTTTTTCATGGATCCGCACGATAACGAATTGTCCCGGCTCATAATGGCTTGCGATCTCAGGATGCTCCACAATAAATGAGCAGACATCGTCCGACAGTTTTTCTTTGGAAAGGATGGTATTTCTCATGAAAATTATGATAGTAGAAATAACCCGAAAGTCAACGAAATAGCAGGTTATGAGAGACCCTTCCCCTCAGAATCTCGATAAAAGACGTGCCGCGGAAGTCGCCCTCCGCGGCATGAGTCTCTTTTGCTATTTAAACTGATAAGGTGTGTATTTGAAGACTCCTGACAGGAGGTCTTTCATGTCTGTGCAATCATAGGCTATATAAAATTCACCGTTCGGGCCGGCAGCAGTTGTGAAGTTATAATAGGTGTCGATTTTTTCTGTCCGCCCTTCGTAGATCCATTTTCCGCATGTATTCAATTTATAGATGTCCATCCCCATATTGTACCCGGCGATAATGAGATAGACAAACGACCCGGCTTTCTGAAGGCCCACCTGTTTGGCATCGGTCTTGTTCGGGGCGCTGAAAATGGTTTCCCATGATCCAGTCACTCCGGCGCACATTCTGACTTTTATCCTATTTTCTCCGTCTTCATAACATCTGTAGGCAGTAAGAATATTCCCGTTTTCTGTGACAACAATCGGAGACTCTCCCACGACCTGATCCTGAAACTGCGCGTCATGATTTTCGGGTGTCGCATAAGCATTACCAACGAGTTTCCACGCCTTGCTGATACTGTCGAAATAGTAAATCCCTATTTTTCCGGTTCCGCTTGATGTTCTGATGCTCACATAAGGGACACTATTTTCAACGGCCAGATCAATACCTCCGGCCCAGAAGTTGTCATCCTGAACAATCTTTCTCCCGACGAGAGTCCATTGGGACGTTTTTTGATCAAACTTATGGACAGTGCCGTTCCCGGATTTTACAGTTGCTGCAAAAAGATCCCCTTCCCAGGCGAGTACATTTTTCCCATAAAGTCCATCCCCGTCAACCATCATAAGCCGGCCTTTGCCGCTGCCAAGGATCTGAACCTTGTCCCCGGCGCTGTAAACGATGTTCTTTTCATACAAATCATTATAATCTTTATAATACAATGAGGAGACGTAGATACTCCCTTTAACTCCGATTGCTATTGACGGAGTCGAGGCTTCATCATCTGTAATGCCAAGAGGATTCTGTCCATACTCGGCCCATGTGCCGTCGTATTTCCAGATCATGGCTTTTGCTTTTGTATCAGCAGCCAGTTTTTCATCATATGTGTTTTTTGCCAAATAGAGTATTCCGTTCCTGTCCACAGCAATATCAAGACCATTGTTGCTATGGGAGCTTTTTATCGCGGGAAAAGCCAGATTGCTCAGTGTGCCTTTCCCATAGACAAAGATCTTTGCCTCACCGCGTGAACTATCTGTAGCGACCGCGGTGATAATTGCTGTCCCCGGCGCCACAGCTTTCACCTTGCCGTTTGTGTCCACAACAGCCACAGCGGTATTTGAAGACGACCATTTATACGGCCCTTCAATATCCCCCTTAAGCTGAAAGGTGCAGCCTTTGTCCAGATATTTTGCTGAAACATTGAGTTTGACTTCGCCCCCCGCATATACGGAGATCGCGAACAACACCATCACCATCACCATGAAGCTTCGTCTGGCCATTACCCCTCCTTTGGTTAAATAAAAGAAATCACGGATCCAATATGATAATATATCACGATTTCCCAAGAATCCAACGGAGAGGGAGAACGTCTTATTTTTTGACTTTTTTCAAAAAGACAGAAACAAAATCCCTGATCCCGGGAACCCGGAGAAGGTAGGCTGAAATAAAATAAACGGCTCCCCCTGTCATGACGGGAACCAGGACTCCGAACAGGCGTTCGATGAATGTCTTTCCTTCAAACAAGCGTCCGGCGAGGAGAACTGCAAAGTACATCACCGCTGCTGCTGCAAGAGCTTTCAAAAGAGTCTCGGCGCACCTGCGCCAGTCCACGGGGAAATATTTCCTGTTCACAATGATCAGAAGAACAGTGATATTGGCCAGCGCTGCAATCGAAGAGGCCAGCGCCAGTCCC
>CAZNOX010000046.1:0-3624 GCA_964574875.1 uncultured bacterium
GAGGCTTTTTCCGGCTTTTTTCTCTTGTCAAGTTCGCTCACCATGTTATTTTTAAAGTGCAAATGCGTGAAAGGAGTTGATTTATGAAGAGACAGCTGCCTGTCATTATAACCTTTATCTTTGCTGTGATCGGGATCCTGTTGCAGATCTCGCCCATCATGCAGGATAGATTCATCGATCCCATCAACAGTTGGATCGCGTCCATCTCATCTTTTGCGGTGATCATCGGACTGGCCAGCCTGGTCCGGCATCATGCCACAAAGATCAGACGGAAACATAAGGATCAGTTTTTTAGTTTTGTGACTTTTACGGCGCTGGTGGTCATGGCCACCGTCTCCATCATCGGGTATTATCACCCCAATTCGCTATGGAAAAATTTTGCCGACAATCTCTACCGTCATATCATGGTCCCTCTGAATGCCACGATGTTTGCGCTGCTGGCCTTCTACATCTCCTCGGCGGCCTACCGCGCTTTCCGTGCCCGGACCTGGCTGGCGGGGACTCTCCTGGTCTCAGGGTTTATCGTCATGCTGGGACGCGTGGCCTTCGGCCCGCTGATGATCTTCGGAGACGTGACCAACTGGCTTATGCTCATCCCCAACACCGCCGCCATGCGCGGGATTATGATCGGTGTGGGCCTGGGAATGGTGGCCACGGCCATCAAGATCATGCTGGGGATCGAACGTTCCTATCTCGGGGGTGGTGAATGATGACAAAAGATAAAAACACCTGGTATGACAAACTTCTGGCCATACCCAAACCGGTGATCTATATCATCATGTTTTTCGTGGTCGCTTTGCCTGTCCTTTTCAAGATGCAGGTGAGCACTTACGTCACAGACGAAGTCCAGAGGATCTACGACCACATGGAGCAGCTCTATGAATACAATCTGGAGAACCCGGATAATAAGAAGGCCATCTTCATCGCCTTCGATTACGACCCGGCCACCATGGCTGAACTGGATCCCATGGCTTTCGCCACGCTGAGGCATGCCTTCCTGAGGGGGATCCCGGTGATCGCCTGGTCCGGCCTTCCCACGGGTGTGGACCTGGGGGAACAGGATATGCATCTCATCGCCAAGGATTACGGAGCTGTCTACGGGCAAGACTATGTCTTCCTGGGATACGGCTATCCCTTTGTCCAGGCCATCATCGCTCTGGCTACAGACGTCAAGACCTTCTTTGCCAGCGACAAGGCGGGAAATGATACAAGAGACCTTCCCTTACTGAAGAATATCTATAACTTCAACCGTATCGGCCTGGTCTTCTCCATGTCCGGGACCTCCTATCCCGAATCCTGGGTGACCTATGCCAACGGCCTTTACGGGAAGATGGTGGTCACGGGGTCCACAGCGGTCTCCGCGGCCAAATACTATCCCTTTCTTCAGACCAATCAGATGATCGGCCTCATGGGAGGGCTCAAAGGAGCAGCCGAATATGAGCAGCTTGTGGAGCGACTGGAAAAGGAACTCAATGGAAAGGACACCAGGGCCTACATGGAGACACTCTATGACGGAAAAGACCTCAGCCAGTATAACACCGCTTATTACACACCTGAGTTTACGTCCGAAGAGATCCAGCTGAGCCTGGCCAGGAGAAACACCGCCCGTCAGGGGATGGCTCCCCAGGCCACGGCGCACTTTTATGTTATTATCCTCATTATCATCGGAAATATCGCCTATTTCGCACGGATGCGGAATAACAAAAGGTAGGAGGGGAATATGGGTATGTTTCTATGGATGACCATTGCTTTGTTTCTCACGTTAGCCGTCTTCTCCTTTCTTTTCAGGGATAATGTGATCTATAAATTTGCTGAACATCTTTTTGTGGGGACGTCTGTGGGGTACACCATCTTTGTCAGTTACACGAATCTCTTTCTGCCCCGTGTCTGGAATCCTTTCCGCAGGGCTCTGGGAGACGGCGATGTCCTTCTGGCTGTCTGGCTGGGACTGGGGATCGTCGTGGGATTGCTCTACTTTTCCCGGTTTTCGCAGAACTGGAGCTGGGTGAGCCGCTACCCCATCAGCATCACCGTGGGTTATCTCACGGGATACTCCATCATCCCCAGCCTGAAAGCGCGTATCCTGAGCCAGCTCTACGGGACAGTCGTGGACCCTGCAGGGGATTCTCTCCTCAATGCTGAGAAGATCGGGACTTTTTTCAAGCACCCCACCCTGCACAACTTCTTTTTTGAAGCCATGGCCGGGCCGCTTCTGGTCTTCGGTGTCTTTGTGGTGATCGTCTACTTCTTTTTCTCTTTGAAGAACAACAACCCCGTGGTCCGCTTTTCCCGGAATCCCGCGCTGATCTATCTCATGGTGGCTTTCGGGGCATCTTTCGGGTATACGTTCATGGGGCGTATCAGCCTTTTCATCGGACGGATGAACTTTATCTTCCATGAATGGTGGCCCATCTTTAAGAACATGGTCAGCGGATAGGAGGGTGAGCATGAAAAAGAAAATATTATTATTGATCGGTTGTGCCCTGTTTTTCGTCCTGCCGTTTCTTTCTGCGCAGGAGAACGCCTCTGCGGAGTTTACGCTGCACGATACGCCCAACAATGCCGGAGAACAGGTGGAATTGACCTTCAGGCCCCTGGCCTCTCCCGACGAGATGCCTGCGTTTTTGCTGAATATCTCCATCGGGGAAAACCCGGTGCGTGTCCGGCGTCTTGTGAATGCGGGGAAGACGATTATTCTCCCCCTGATCACGCGTCAGGCCGGTGTCCCTGTCACCGTGGATGTCCAGGGGGAACGCCCCGACGGGACCCTGGTGGACCTGGGATCTGTGAACGTGGTGAGCAAGGGAGAATGGTTCAACATGAATTCCATGAAGGCCTTCATCCTGGGGCTTCTCTTTATCGGCCTTATCATCTTTTATGTGAAACGGGCCAAACGGGGACAGGAGCTCTTTATCAGGAAGATCCCCGGCCTGGAGGCCATTGATGATGCCCTGGGACGGGCCACCGAGATGGGACGCCCTGTCTTCTACATTCCCGGGACGTCCACCATGGCCGATGTGGCGACTCTGGCCTCGCTCAATATTTTGAGGCCGGTGGCCCGTCAGGTGGCCAAATACGAAACGCCCTTTTCCGTCCCGGTCAAGGATCCCATCGTGGTCTCTGTGGCCCAGGATGTGGTCAAGGAGGCCTATATGGCCGCAGGCCGTCCCGACCTCTATGAAGACGGGATCGCCTATCTGGCGTCCATGGGACAGTTTGACTACTCCGGAGCGGTCTCCGGCTCCATGGTCCGTGAAAAACCCGCCACGGTCTTTCTGCTGGGGATGTTCTATGCCGAATCGCTGATCCTGGCTGAGACCGCCAACAGTGTGGGGGCGATCCAGATCGCCGGGACCGATGCCTCCTCCCAGCTGCCCTTCTTCATCGCAGCCTGTGACTACACCCTGATCGGAGAAGAGCTTTACGCCGCTTCAGCCTACATGAGCCGGGAGCCCCTTCTGCTGGGGACCCTGAAAGCCCAGGATATCCTCAAAGGGATCCTTCTTGCGGTCTTTGTCCTGGCTGTTATCTTCCAGCTTCTGGGAGTAGACTTTATCATGGATTCCTTCCTGAATCCTCAATGGTAGACTGAGAAGGGGAGGGGGTCTCCGCCTCCCCTTTTTT
>CAZNOX010000047.1:0-3338 GCA_964574875.1 uncultured bacterium
AGAATTTGCCCACCATGATCTTGTCATCATGGTACTCGCCGTTAAAGAGGACACTCTCCTCTTTCATCCACTGGATCATCTTTGCAGGATCCCTGAGGTCATTTCGCCTTCCGTACTGGACGGGACAACCGGTGATGATATCAAAGAAAGAGAACTCGTCCCGCTGAAGGGCTTCTTTAAAGGCTTTTTTCATCTGCATGGCGTGAAAAGCGGTAAAACGGTAGACATGTTCACCACCGGCGCCCTTGACCAGCTTCACCAGGTCAAAGGGACGATAGTCGTTTCCCAGAGGCGTGGTCATGGTCTTGGCCCCCACAGGGGTCGTGGCGGAAGCCTGCCCGCCGGTCATCCCGTAGATATTATTATTGCCGCAGATAACGGTGATGGGGATCCGCCGCCGGGCCGCGTGGATGAGGTGGTTCCCCCCGATGGTGGTGAGGTCCCCGTCCCCGCTGATGACAACGACTTTCAGCTTGGGATTGGCCATTTTGACACCGATGGCAAAGGGAATGGCCCGTCCGTGTGTGGTATGGAGAGTATCGGTATTCATATGGGGAGAAGCGATCCAGCCTCCGCATCCGATTCCCGAGACCAGGACCAGGTTATCCTGGTCATAGTTGAGTTCACCCAGTGCCGAGACAAAGGCATTCAGAAGGATTCCATGGCCGCATCCGGGACAGAATGTCGAGGGAAAGACATTTTCACGGATATATTTCAAATATTCCTGTTTCATAACGCTCCTCCTTCTTCCATGACCTTCAGAATGGACTCCGGAGTGATGACTTCTCCGTCAGCCCGGTTGATTCCCAAGACACGTTTCCCTCCTGTAAAGCGCTCCACTTCTCCGCGAAGCTGGCCGTAGTTCATCTCGGGAACGATGATGCGTGCGGCTTGAGCAGCCAGGGCAGCGAATCTCTCTGTGGGCATGGGCCAGACTGTCTTGAGCCGGAGCAGGCCGGCTTTCATCCCTTTTTTTCTGGCTTCCTTCACAGCTTTGAGGGCGGCACGCGCAGCAAAACCGAAGGAGATGAGGACGGTATCGGCATCTTCGGTGAAATACTCCTCGTATTCCACGATCTCTTTTTTATGATTTTCGATCTTGTCCCGAAGATGCTTCAGAAGGTTTTCCTGTGTCAGACGGTCCTGGGTCTTCCGGTATCCGTCGGGATTATGAGTGGAGCCTGTGACAAGGAGCCTGCGCCCGGTTCCGAAACGGGGCATGGGCGGGACGGCATCCAGGGGCTCTTTCCCTCCGAAGGGAGACCCTTCGCCCTCTTCCACACGGTTGATCACCTCGACTGTTTCCGGGACAGAGACGACTTCTCGCAAGTGTCCCGTGGCTTCTTCCATGAGGATGATCACCGGGGTCCTGAACTGTTCGGACAGGTTAAAGGCCCGGATGGTCTCATAAAAGGCTTCTTCCACACTCCAGGGAGAGAGCGCGATGATGGTATGCTCTCCATGGGTTCCCCAGCGGGCCTGCATGAGGTCTCCCTGGGCTGTCCGTGTAGCCTGTCCTGTGGAAGGGCCCACACGCTGGACATCCACAACAACACAGGGGGTCTCGGTCATAATGGCATATCCCAGGTTTTCCATCTTCAGTGAAAATCCCGGGCCTGAAGTCGCGGTCATGCTTTTGGCCCCGGTCCAGGCAGCCCCCACGATGGCACCCATGGATGCGATCTCATCTTCCATCTGGATAAAGACACGTTTTTCTTCTTCAAATCTTCTGACGATGGTCTCCATGATCTCGCTGGCCGGAGTGATGGGGTATCCCGCAAAAAAAGAACATCCGGCGGCGACAGCGCCTTCAGCACAGGCTTCATCCCCCTGCATAAAGTATCGTCCCGGTTTCAAATGAGTCTTGACATTTTTCTTTGGCATAAGTCTGCTCCCTTCCTGCGAGGGTTATTCGTCCTCTTTTTCAACGGTGATGGCCAGATCAGGACAGTGGTCTGCACACATCTGACAGCCGATGCAGTCTTCAGGACGCACGGCTTTGCTCACAATGATCCCGCGGTCATCGATGAGCCCCGCCTTTTCAAAGACATTCTTGGGACAGAGGGATATGCAGATGTAGCATCCCTTACACCAGTTTTCTCTGACAGTGACTTTATACGCCATAAGCCCCCCTCTTTTATCAGACGATTTGTCCGTCTTGAAATGTTTTGATCTCGTTTGCACTGTACCCCAACTCCCCGAGGATCTCTTCGGTATGCTGGCCCAACAGCGGCGGCGCCATCTCATAGGAGACCGGAGTCCCGCTCATCTTGATAGGGCTCCCCACGAGTTTCACCTCTCCGGCTGTGGGATGAGGCATCTTCACCAGCATCTCCCGGTGCAGGACCTGAGGATCGGCAAAGACTTCATCCACTTCGTTGATGGGCCCGCCGGGGACAGCATACTCCTCCATGAGCGAGAGCCACTCGTCCCGCGTTTTCCCCATCATCTCTTCCTGGATCATGGGAATAAGGGTTTCCCTGTTTTTCACACGGTCTTTATTGATATGGAAACGCGGGTCTTCAGCCCACTCCTCTTTATGAAGCATCCGGCAGAAATCCTTCCACTGCTTTTCAGACCCCACACCTACGATGAGATACCCGTCGCTGGCTTTGAAGACCTGGTAGGGGACGATGGTGGCATGCTGATTGCCGTAGCGTTTGGGCCGGTTTCCGGAGACGAGGTAGCTGGAGGCGACATTCACCAGCCAGGAGACCTGGCTGTCCAGAAGCGCCACATCGACCATCTGCCCCTCACCGGTCTTTTCCCTGTGGTGAAGAGCTGAGAGAAGCCCGATGGCCAGATAGAGCGCCGATGTCACGTCCACGATGGCCACGCCCACTTTCATGGGCTCTCCCTCAGACTCTCCGGTGATGCTCATGATCCCTCCCATCCCCTGGGCCACCACGTCAAAGCCGCTCTTTTCTGCATAGGGCCCCGATGTCCCGAACCCTGTGATGAGCCCGTAGATGATCTTCGGGTTGATGGCTTTGAGGTCGTCATAAGTCAGTCTCTGTTTTTTCAGGCTGTCGATGCGCAGGTTCAGAAGGACGATATCCGCCCATTTGACCAGCCGTTCCAGGATCTCGCGCCCTTTGGTAAAATCCAGGGTGATGCTCCGTTTGTTCCGGTTGGCACACAGATAGTAGGCTGCTTCACCGCCGGCAAAAGGCGGACCCCAGCCCCGTGTGGTATCTCCGCCGTGGGGGATCTCCACTTTGATGACTTCGGCCCCAAGATCACCCAGGACCTGCCCGGCGAAGGGCCCGGCCAGGACACGGGAGAGATCGAGGATCTTGATTCCTTCCAGAGAACGGTTATGCATTCACAACTCCTTT
>CAZNOX010000048.1:0-3010 GCA_964574875.1 uncultured bacterium
TTCAAAACAACACAAGCGGAGTTCAGCCACAGCATCTGTCCCAAGTGTCTGGAGAGGTATTATTCCGGGAATAAAGAAGGCAAGGATCGTTAAGGGGTCGCGTTTTGGGGTCGTAGAGGGGTCAGGTCTTTCCCTTTAGCGCTTTTGAGAACCAAAAACGCATAAAGGAAAGAAAGACCTGACCCCAGGACAAGACGCGACCCCTCCCCTCTACTCGCCGGCGATATCCACCTGCAGGACTTTGATGTACTCGGGGCCCTTGTAATCCCTGCGGATGACCTCTTCGGACGAGAAGAAGACGCGGCTCATGGCCTCTTTCATCATGCCGGTGACAGATCCTCCTTTAACGGGGATGCGTTTGCCGTCTTTGACCACATAGCCGTTGCGGATCTCCCCGGAAAAGGCGCCGGTGAGCGGATTCGGCGAGAATGTGGAAAAACGGGAGAGGACATAAGTCCCTTCTGTTTCCAGGTCCCTGAGTGAGCGTGTCCCGCACTTCACTTCTGTGTTCCCGGGAGACCCCGTGCAGGGCATATCGAGATAGGTGGCGTATTTCCTGTCGGCGGCGAACCCTTTGACGATCCCCTCTTCGATGACATCGATCCTTTGAGCCAGGGTCCCGTAGCGGTCATAGTCCATGGAGCGGTATCCTCCGGGAATATGGGGATTAAAGGAGAGGCTGAGTTTGTCGCCTGAAAACTCCCGGGCAATCGCATCGCCCGGATTGAAGACGGACATCTTGTTGAATTTCATCGAGGCGTTGAGCTGAGAGGTATAGAAATCGAAGAACTCCTCCAGGGCCTCTTCGGTGAAGATCACATCATATTTTCCGGTTTGAGGGAGCTGCGCTTTCAGGTTGTCCCGGGCAAAACCCATGTATTTTTGCAGGACGTTTTCCAGGTCGATGTTTTTAATAAACCGCTCTTCCCGTGTGAGAACGGATTCCACTTCGTTTTCCCCTGTTCCCGTGAGGAAGACAGCTTCCAGCAGGGCTTTGCTCTTCTCGCCTGTGTGGCTGAGGCCTTTGGAGTTGAAACGCTCCTGGCGGATCAAAGTAAGAAAGATCTCTGCCGAGGCCAGGCGGACATCGCTGTTCTCCTTCATCATGGCGAAGATCGTCTCTTTCATCTCGTCCATGGCCCGGGCCCTGTCAGAACGGATGAGAGGGTCGCATGCCTCCGTTTTCTCTGTGACGGGGACGAAAGCATCGTAATCATAAAAGGGGTTCAAGGCGAGAGAAGCGGCGATGACGGCATCGTCGATCTTCTGCCGGATCTCCTCTTCACTCTCTCCGGGGAGGGCCTGGAAGCGGGCACTTCCAGTGAGCCGTTTTCCTTCTTTTTCTTTATGGACCAGGATCTCGATATGATAGAGGATCTCTTCGATGCGGCGCTTCTGCTCCACGGTGTCAAAGATGAGATAGAGCTCATCCCGCTCTTCCCTGTTCACCGTGAGGTCCCAACTGCCGATCTCTTGATGAGCCTTCAAGAGGCTGATGATCTTTTCTTTCATTCTCTGCTCCTTTTCTTTCAGGCCAGACGGGCTTTCAGGCGGAGATAGGGCCCGCCGTCGGTGACTTTGACCCACTCTTTCCAGCCTTTTCCGCACATGCCCAGGCCGGAGATCTTCAGTTCATTGCCGATCATGGTGATGGAATTGAGAAGGTCCGGGACATAACCGGTGACAATAATGGGGGTAAAGTAGTTGTCGGTGAGTTTTCCGTCTTTGATCTCCCGGGCATACATGGCTTCCAGCTGGATGCCCCAGCCTTTGGGGTCTTCCATGCCGTTGGTGGCATGATCCACCAGAAAACCGTGTTTGATGTCTTTGATCATGGCGTCCAGCGTGTCACGGCCTGCCTGGAAGTAGGTATTGGTCATCCGGGCGTAAGCCTTATGGGAGTAGGATTCCCGGCGTCCGTTGGGGGTCCGTTTCATCTTCAGGCGCATGGCCGAGTTGAGATCGGTGAGGCCTGAGACCAGGATCCCGTCTTTGATGATCTGTGTGCTTTCGGAGAGTTTTCCTTCATGATCGAAAAAGAAGGAGCCGGCAATGCCCTCATAGGCAGGGTTGTCGAACATCTGAACGGCTTTTGCCGCGACCTTTTTATTCAGGTAATGGGCGCCTTTAGCCCGTTCCTTCAGGTACATGTCTGTCTCGGTTCCGTGACCGAAGGCTTCATGGGCAAACATCCCGGAGAGCTCCGGAGAGAAGATACAGTCATAGGTCCCCGGGGTGATCCGGCCTGCATGAAGGAGGTGGAGGCCGTCCTGAAGAGTCCTCTCGAACTCGGCCGGGTCGGGTTCAGCCAGTTCATATCCGCCCAGCTTGCTGTCACCGGAGTAGACGGGCATGTTCTTCCCGGCATCCTGGAGGATGGCGTAATTGATGGTCATCCATCTGTTGAGTTTCTGAAAGAGGGTCTTGTTCCGATTGACATAGAGCTCATTCAGGTGTTCATGACTGTAGACCACCATCATATTGACGATCTTGTCGCTTTTGGTTTTGAGGGAGCCTGACTTCTCCTGAGCCCGGGCCACCAGCTCTTCCAGCGGGATGGAGTAGGGATCGATCTCCATGGGCCCCTGGAAATCCTCTTCGATCCTTTCACCGGGATCCGGAGTGAGGGCTGACTGAAAGGTGATGCCCTCCTTCCGGCAGGCGTCCAGAAGAGCTGCTGCGCTTTTCCTGATGCTCTCTTCCGTGAGGATATTCGTGGATTGTTCCAGGAAAGTGGACCCGGTAAAAGCGGTGAGGGTCACCCCTTTTGAGGGTTCCTGGAACTGGACACTTTTTTCGTAGGTCCCCACGCGGATGCTTCGCCCTGTCACAGAGCCGGCAAAAGCCGAGGCGTAGGGGACTTCTTTTTCCAGTTGAAGGACGGTCTCTTTTAACAGTCCTTTTAAAGCTTTGATCTCCATATTGACCTCCCGGTGTAAGATGGTTCGAGTATAGGTTTTCAAATCCCGGTTGTCCAGTTCATTATCGTGGAGAAACAGCGTTCACGAAA
>CAZNOX010000049.1:0-2979 GCA_964574875.1 uncultured bacterium
TCTTATGGGGCTGCCTGGAAGACCCCACAACTGAAGACCTGGATCCCCTGACTTTAACAGCTGAAGGATGGTCTTTTTTTGAAAATGCCGTCTATGCTTATCCGGTTGACCAGGAGAGTCTTTTCTGTAAGGCCATTGAGAAATTTGAGCTGGCCATCTACATGGACCCCGGGATGGGAGATGCCTATAACGGCCTGGGATGGTCTTATATGCGTATCAGTCTTGAGGCGGATGCCATTCTGAACTTTTACCGCGGCCTCTCCCGGTCATCCGGAGAAGTCAAACGCCAGATCGCCATAGGGCTTGGTTCAGTCCTTCTTCAGGAGAGCAGCCTGGATAAAGCTCAAGCCGGTGCCCAGCTTTTGCGCAATGCTGTCTTCGGAGAAGCGGCCTACCCGCCCATAGATTCTCTGTCACCCATGTGGACCTTCTCTCATGATCCTGCCATTTCAGCCGGGGATGTCCACCTGAACCTCTCGCTGGCGTATATTTTTATCCATAGGAACTCACCCGAACCGGTGGCGGTCCTGGGAACCAGTGATGATATGCCCAATGCCGATACGGCCTGGGGGCAGTATTACCAGGGGGAGATCCTCCTGGGAACCTCGGACCCTCGTGTCACCAATGTCTATAACATCCTCATCCAGATCCAGAATGTATAGGAGGAACATATGAAAAAGCTTCTTATCCTTCTCCTGTGGACATTTCTTCTCACCGGGCTTCTCCTCCCTGCTCCGGAGATCCCCTTCCCCTATATGAACCTCGAAAAGAACAAGAACGAACCGGAGCCCCTCTACCTTTTAAGCTGGTGGCACGGATACGATTGGTCTCTCATCGGAAGCCCCAGCATCGATCCTTCCAAAAATAAAGTCGGGACACTCTTTGTGACCCAATGGGACGGGGGACTTAAAGATATCGTGGTCTTTGAACGGGCCACAGGGCGTTTTTTTATCAAATTCAATGTGGGGGCAGAGCCTGAGACAGCGATGAACTTCGGGAACACCGCAGATTATGATGCGTCATTCTATTCCAATGACGGGATCAACCGGTTTGAAGATCTCTCCGTGGGAGATTTCAACGGCGACGGGCTGGATGATATCGCTGTGATCTACCGCTCCGATGAGGGGATCGTCTCTTCACGGATCGGGATATTCAGCGGGGCTTTTTTCACCACCTGGTCCGGGGAGAACAATGTCACGGACGAGAGTGCCTTCGACCATGTCATCTATCCTGAATACAGCGGTATCGGGCCGTCGCTCTATTACAACGTGGAACTCATGGATCTTGATGATGATAACATCGATGATCTTCTCATCGCCGATTCCGGGCAGTACGACAGCGGGACAGGGACCCAGAAGGGGGCGGCCCTCTATATTATCCGTGGAGGGAACTGGGTGGACGGATCCGTTGTCCATACCCTGGATGCCGGAGACAGCATGACGGGCCATCTCTATATCCCCGCAGGAGTCAAATGCATCATCCGGCGCCCTTATATGATGGGAGGGACGCTCACAAGTGAACAGCGCTTCGGGTGGGCCCTGGCCTTTAATCCCGACTTGGACCTTCTGGCTGTCTTTGATGCTTATGAGCGGACCGAAGTCCAGCTGAGCGGAGTGCATCTCTTCACCCTTTTTGACGCCGGTGATTACCTGGGCTGGACCCTGGAGACCACGGTGGGTTATCCTGAAACAGATTATGAAGCCTCCCGCAGCACGATCTATGCCTTCATCACCCAGGATACGGCCTTGAGCGGGCTCACCTACATGGGCCAGACCCTGGCCTTCGGTGATACCGACGGTGATATGATCCCCGATCTTCTCATGGGAGAGAGAGGGAATGTCGGACTTGTCACTACGGGGAAATTCCATGAGGTCAGTCTCTTACCTGGTTTTGTCTCCTATTACGGTGTCGTTCCCGCAGCTGATGTCCGGAAAAGAGTTCTGGATACCGGACAATATCCCGAGACCACAGACGGACTTGAAGATGCGCTCTCCATCTGCATCGCAGACTGGGATGCCGATGGAGAGAATGATGTGGCCCTGGGAGTCTATAATGCCGTCAACCGGGGAAACCTGTCTATAACGGGAGAGTACAAGACCGGTGCTGTCTATCTCTTTTTCCATGATGACTTTCAGACGCTGGGGACTGCGGTGGACCTCAACGGGACGGTGTCCCCGGCTTCACTGACTCTTTACGGAGAACACAGTGCAAGCCGTTTCGGAAACGGGATCTGGAAGGCGGACTTCAACGAAGACTCTTATGCGGAACTCTATTGTGCCGCACCCCGGTTCTGTCCCTCTTATGATGACCTCAATCCCCCCACAAGTGCTGAATACATGGGGAAGATCTACGGATTTTTCATGAACATGGACGGCTTGAAATATGTGGATGCGGCGGGATTTGAACCTGATGTGACACCGGGGGGACAGGCTGTGGAACCCGACAGCGGAAACGCGGACACCGTTTTTCAGTTTCAGGTCTTCTGGAAAAATTACGGGCGGATCAACTCTGTCCTTGATGTCGTCCAGCTGAGCCTCATGGTCACCGGCATCGACTGGAGACTCGACCTTCCCCTGGACCTCTCTACTGGTTTCGATCCCCGCATGGATAACATCATCTCGTGGAATGAAAGCATCGATATCAGCACTCTTCCCATGGATTCCTCCTCTTTTCAAATGAATTTTGATGTGATCAATGTGGTGACAGGGCAATCCCTGGAGTCTGCATTCTACAACAGCAACTGGATCACCCTGGAGAACCGCCCGCCTCAGATCATTTTTCTTGCAGATTTTCCCCAGGGACGTAATGAATCTGTGGTCAATGAGGGGGATGCGCTGGAATTCCGCCTTCTCTACCAGGATCCCGATGGACAGCTGCCCCAGGTGAACAGCTGCTGGATCGACTGGAACACAAACGGCCTCGTGGATGCCGCTTTTCAGGAGGAATATTCCTTTATTGATGCTGATACCGGACAGACCA
>CAZNOX010000050.1:0-2736 GCA_964574875.1 uncultured bacterium
TTCGGCTCGGGGATGTTCGCCATCTCCATCCTGAGCCTTCTCTACGGCCGGGTGGACCTCTTTGTCCCCTACTTTGTCCTCATGTGCCTTCCCACAGAAAGCCTCATCACCTGGAAAGAGCGCAAGCTGATGAAGCCTGCAAAAGTGCGCTCGCTCATCATCGCCGTCACCCTTCCCCTCATTGCCGGCAGCTGGCTTCTGAAGAGAGCCCACGGTTCTCTTCTCTATTATCTGCTGGGATCCATCGTCATCCTTCTCTCCCTCTACCACCTCTTCTGGGAAGAGAAGTTCAGGCCCTCGCTGAGATCTCCCCTCTGGGTTCCCGGCATCGGCCTCTTTTCAGGGCTCCTGGGCGGGCTTTTCGGGATGAGTGGGCCGCCTCTGATCTTCTACTTCAAAGCTGCGGGCTTCAAAAAAAGGGAGTTTCGCGCAGCTCTTCTCACCATCTTCTTCTTCATGAGTGTGATCCGCCTGCTCTCCTATCTTTTTCTCGGGTTGTTCACCACATCCCTGCTCCTGAGTGTCCTTATCACCTATCCCTTCGCCCTAGCCGGCCTCTGGGCCGGTTCCATCGCCCATGACCGCATTGATGAAAAAGCCTTCAAGACAGCCACCACCCTGGTCCTTCTGGTGAGCGGGGTTCTGATCATCCTGAAAAACCTATGATTTATTATTTCGCAATCCATAATATTATTGACTTTTTATTTTTATCTGATAGCATGTATCCCTGAACGAAAGGAGTCGTTATGCTCAAAATGAAAGAATACCTGAAAAAGTTCATGGACAGCCACTCCGGCTACGCCTTTGATTTTTATCTGGCCGAGTGGCAGACTGATTTTCTGCGCTTTTTTAACAGCCAGACCAACTATAATATTACAAAGACCACCCTCTCTCTCAAAGCCACGGTGGAAAAAGACAAGAAAAAGTACTCCTTCTCCCTGTCCAACCCTTCTGAAAAAGAGGTGGAAGAGGCTCTGAAGGAGGGCATGGCGCTTCTGCCCACTCTTCCCGCTGATGCTGATTTCGCGGGATTTGAAGACAACAAAGATCTCTTCTCCTATCCCGAGATGTCCTCTTCCCTGGAGAAGGTGTCGGCGGAAAAGAAGATCGAGATCCTCACAGCCCTCTCTGAAATGGCCGGCCATTACGATTTCGGGATCTATGGGACCTTTATCACCCTACTGATCCACGGTTACAAGATGAACTCCACAGGGCTGGATAAAGAAGTCTTCGTCTCCCCTGTGATGCTGGATGTCAAGGGTGTCTCACGGAAGAACATGGTCACAGTCATCCACTCCTACGGAGGAAACGACCTGGGCCATTTCGACCTCGCGAGCTTCAGCGGAGAGCTGGAAGCCAAGATCAAGCGGGCCACGCTGGATATCGTGGATGTGGAGCCGGGAGAGTATACCGTCATCCTCGGGCCCCACGCTGCGGGAGAACTCCTCCGTTACCTGATGTATGCTTCCTATGCGGTCACCGTGGATCAGGGAAGCTCCTATTTCAAAGGAAAACTCAACGAGAAGATCTTCCCTGATATCTTCAGCGTGATCTCCGATCCCCTCCATCCCCAGCTCATCACCATCCCCTATAACGAAGACGGCCATATCGCCCGCCGGCTTCCCCTGGTGGAAAAGGGCGTCTTCAAGAATTTCGTCGTCAACAACTACTACGCCAATAAACTGAAGATGGAAAAGAACGGCTCAGTGGGGCTGGCTGCCATGGTCCTGGATAAGGGGACCATGTCCCTGGAAGAGATGATCAAAAGCATCGACCGCGGCCTCTATATCTCCAACATCCATTACATGAACTTCATCAACCAGCAGGAGACCTCGGTCACCGGGCTCACCCGTGACGGGACGTTTTTGATCGAAAACGGGAAGATCACCAAAGTGGTGAACAACCTGCGTTATACCGAGAAGCTGGCTGAGATCTTTAAACACACCCAGGCTTTGGAAAATATCCAGCATCCTGTTCCTATTTCCGGAAACTACGGGAATTTCGACATCTACAGCAGCCTTGTACCCCACGTCAAGACATCCAAGTTTAAGATCACCTCTTCGACACGAACCATATAAGGGAGGATGAGTATGAAAGAAATGATGAAAAAAATCCTTGAGAATATCAAAGGACAGGTGACCTTTGCTGATATCCGCGTGACAAAGACCGACACCGAATCCTATATGATCCAGAGAGGCTCTCTGAAGAATATCTCTGCCGATTATAACGACACCAATGCCGGGATCCGCGTCCTGGTCAACGGCTGCTGGGGATTTGCCGGGACAGACCGTCTTACCACCGCTGCCCTGGAAACCGCAGCCAAACGGGCCATAGCCAATGCTAAACACGGCGCCCGTTTCCGTCATACTCCGGTCACCTTCCCCGCTGTCAAGCCCACGGTGGCCGAACACTTCGCTAAACCTGTGGAAGACCCCTTCCTCATGTCCAAGGAGGACAAGACCGGTTATCTTCTGGAGATCGGCGAAAAACTCACAAAAAATGAAAAGATCGTCTACAGCCATGTCTACGCTGAATTCTACCGCCAGCACAAGATCTACATGAACACCGAAGGGACGGCCTCCGAGACCATGATCTATCAGACCATGCCCGAGATGTATGTCCTGGCCTCCGGAAACGGCGAGACCCAGTCCCGCACCTATCCCGGCCATATGACCGGGCGTAACGGCGGTTTCGAAGTGGTCCGCGATTACAAATTCCATGACCATGTGGATGAGA
>CAZNOX010000051.1:0-2520 GCA_964574875.1 uncultured bacterium
TCTCTCTTCATCTTGACGATATCCGGTCGCTGGTGATCATCGGCCCTTCCGGAGGGGGAAAATCCACACTGCTCCGCATCATCGCGGGCCTTCTTGTTCCCGAAGAAGGGACGATCGTCGTCAACGGTCAAGCCATCCCGTCTGAGGAGAGAGCGTTGAGAGAATACCGCAAGACCATCGGGATGGTCTTTCAATCCTATAACCTCTTTCCCCATCTGACCGCAGCAGAAAACATCATGCTCCCTCTGACCCGCGTCCACGGTTATGGAATCGACGAGGCCCGTATGCACGCCATGGGGCTATTGAAGAGATTTCAGCTCTCAGCACATGCGGAGAAGAAGCCTGCCCTCCTCTCGGGGGGGCAGAAACAGCGTGTGGCTATTGCCCGGGCTGTGGCTGTCAGTCCCTCTTTCCTGCTTTTCGATGAACCCACATCTGCTCTTGACCCGGAGTTCACATCAGAAGTCCTGGATGTCATCGAAGAGTTGCGTGAAGAGGGGAAAGACCTTATCCTGGTGACCCATGAGATGGGATTTGCAAAAATCGTCTCTGATTACGCTCTTTTTCTTGATGAGGGGGTCGTGGCTGGCGCGGGGACTCCGCATGACATCTTTGAAAACCCGAAAGAAGACCGTCTTGTTCAGTTTCTTGATAAAGTCCTGAAATATTAAACGGAGTCACGGCTGAAGGATGGTGACACAGCCGTAGAACCGTTTCGCATAGTAGGGTTCGTCGAGAGAGGAGACACGGACCCCTTCTGTAGCGGCATGGATAAAACGGGACGCTCCCATGTAGATCCCCACGTGCGATGGGCCGGGTTTGAATGTGGAAAAGAAGACCAGGTCTCCGGGCTGCAGCCTTTTTGCCGATATTTTTTCCCCGGAGTTGTATTGCGGTGTTCCGTCACGGGGGATCGTGATCCCGTTCATACGATAGACAAGCCAGGTCAGCCCTGAACAGTCAAGACCCCGGCTGCTTGTCCCTCCCCAGACATAAGGGACTCCGAGAAATCCCCGGGCTGTCTCCACGATCCTGTCCCGAAGCGATGAACCGGTTGATGAAGCGGGAAGGGGGACGGTTCCCCTTGTCCCGTCAGCCAGAACGATCTCCAGTCCGGCTTCTCCCCGGTTGATAAGACGATAGGGGGTCCCTCCCTGAAGAAGACGCCGGGTCCCGTCAGAACAGGTCATGACGACACTCTTTTCGGAGACAACACCGTCCAGGAGGAGATCCCTGGCCACAAGGAGGTTGAGGTCCTCTTCACGGATCCAGCCTGAATGGCCTTTCTGATCCGGAATATCCACATAGAGCCAGCTTTTTTTGTTTTTGACGATCCGGCACAGAGCTCCCTGGAGCAGTTCCGATTCCAATGAAGCTTTTTCATCAGGCTTACTCCGGACAGAGGTCACCTGTGAACGGGCGTAGGCTGTCTGGGGAAACGAGTCGATGATCATCAGAGTTGAGCCGGACAGGGCATAGTTCCGTCCGTAAGCCAGGAGGATCTCGATCCGGTCCGGATAAAAAGAGATGGTCTTGACAGCCCGGTAATCGATGACAGTGTGCCCCAGACGGAGCGGAGAAGAGACCTTGAGGACCAGCAGCTTCTCCTCGGGGCGGGGGTCCACACTAGTGATGGTGATCCCGCTGAAGGCCAGTGATGTGTAGTTTTTTTTAAAAGAGACGGTGACTTCAGGCTTGGAAAAAGAGAGGGGAGCGAAAAAAAAGAGAAGGAGAAGGGATGCTGCCAGCCTTTTCATGGATCAGAGCTGGATACTCTCTTTTTTAACCCATCCGTCCTGTCCGTCAGGAAGAAGAATAAGAAGCCACTCTTCTTTTTCGTTGAGGACTTTGACAGGTGTTCCGATCTTGACCTGTGTCAGAGTGACGCTGTCAGGGCGCGGGGCCACTTTGACATCGACAAACTTCTGGACAGTATCCACCTTATCTTCGTTCCGGTAAGGAAGTGAGACGATAAGGGTATTCTGGTTTTTTGAGACGGTGTAAATCAATTTCTCGGACAGCTCCAGGACAAAACGGACTGATGACGGGGTGAACTGAGCGACCCTGATCTCCCGAAAGGGGGGGCGCTGGATGGAGACTGTGCGTTTCGGCGGGATCATGACCGTATCCTGAAGGTCCAGGACGATGCGCATAGGGGAGTCAAGGGTCATCTCTTTATAAGCCGGGACGGTGTCAAATGTCATGGTGATCTGATACATATTCTTGTATTCATTGATATTGAAATCTTTAAGCATGGATCCTCCGAAGAGAGCCCCCGCTGCAAGAAGAAGGGAAATCATCAGCAATAAAACCTTTTTCATGGTGCCTCCTTTTACCTAATATATCTCAGGGGAGGGGATTTGTCAATTCTCCTCTTTGCCTGAATATCACAGGCCCCGGGGGGAGGATGACGGGGAGATTTTTATTGACATCCCGGCCTCTCTGGATATACTCACCTTGTCAAATCGAATGCGTCAGTAGCTCAGTAGGATAGAGCATTGGTTTCCTAAACCAAGGGTC
>CAZNOX010000052.1:0-2414 GCA_964574875.1 uncultured bacterium
GCGGCTCCCAGGAGAATACTCTGTGCTGCGATCCCCGGGTCATAACCGAAGTTCTTTCGTATCGTCGTATCCCCGAGCATGACAATATAGGCTGAGGGCCGCTCCCCCTCCTGCGGGCCGTCCCAATCCTTGAGATAGGCCGCCCAGGCCAGGGCAGGGAAGATGATATCATTTTTTTTCTTTTCGGCACTCAGAATATACTTGAGAGGCTGGACATTCATCCCTGACGCAGAAAAGCGGGCCAGGTCCACAAGCTCCCTCAATGTCTCTCCTGTGATTTCGCGGGACTGATCAAAACGCCTGTAACTCCTGTTCTTGATGACAACATCTCTTATCACGGGATGACCTCCTTTTGTTGGGGGAAAAAGACTAAAACCATTTTTTCTTTTTGAAAAAGATCAGCATGCCTCCGGCCAGAAGGGCCATGATCAAAAGAAGCACGGGATAGGCGTAACGCCACTTTAACTCCGGCATGAACTCGAAATTCATTCCATAGACCCCTGCGATAAAGGTCAGAGGGATAAAGATCGAACCCGCAATGGTCAGGATCTTCATGATCTCGTTCATCCGGTTGCTCACAGCAGACATATGAAGCTCCACCAGCCCTGAGATCATCTCCCTCATGGTCTCCACCATATCCAGGCATTGGGCCACATGATCGTGAAGGTCCGCCCGGTAGAGGGAGAGGTCGGGATCGTCTTCACGGTTCCAGAAAATATTGAGCTTGGCGGTGACTTCGCGAAAAGACCAGATATTCTTTTTAATATCCAGAACGACTTTTCGGACATGATAGAGCCGGTTCAGCGTCTCCGGCCCGGGCTCTGTCATCACCATCTCCTCAAGGTTTTCAAGAGCATCGGACAGGGTATCCAGGATCACATAGTGAGAGTCATTGAGGATGTCCATGAGAGAATAAAAGAGGTAATTCAGACTCTTCTCATGGATCACACCGCTTTGTTTCACGATCCGCTCTTCGATTGTATCCAGGATCGGGTCTTTCAGGCTTTCAAAACTCACCAGAAGCCTGTCGCTGAAGAATATGGAAAGATTCCGCCCGGAAAAAAGCTCGCTTGTCTCCTCGATCTCATAGTGAGTCCCCACGAAAAAGAGCCCGCGGGAAATTTTTTCAAGTTTTGGCCGAAGATAAGGAGAGAGGATATCTTCCAGATGGAGTTTATGGAGCCCGATAACATCGCAGACGGCCTTGAGGAGCGCGATATCCCCCAAGCCTCTCACCCGCAGCCAGAGACGCTCCTGCTCAGTGGCCCGCGTGATCACATCCAGGTCTGTGACATCTTCTGTCTTGAAGCCCCGGGCATGATAACGGATCAGCCGGAGAGCCGTCCCCTCCTCCTGATAACCGTGTTCTCCCTGGTCCACATCTCCCGGGGGAAGGCCGGCTTTTTTGGCAAAAAATCTCGGTTTAAAGTTTTTTACTTTCAGCATGGTCTTGTCATTATACCAGAATTTCACTCTCCTTCAAGCCTGGAAAAAGCATCGCGGAATTATCCTTTGATTTCCTCCCTTTTTTCACCTATGATAAGAGTATGAAAGCTGAAGCGGCCCTATTTAAAGAGATGATCACTGAAGAGAACAGCCCTTTGCACTTCACAGCTTACGGGAAAAAGTTCTCCGCTCTCATCCATGAGGGACGGCTGCAGATCCTTCTTCATTCCGGAAAGAGACAGGAACTCCAGAGCGATATCATCCTTCCCGGGAAGGCCCTCACAGAAGGAACTGAGATCGCCCTTTCTCCCTCTCTTCCGGATAGGCCGCTCTCCCTTGATCCCTCCCGGAGCATCTATGTCCTGGCCGGGGCTACAGTCTCGTTTTTCGTGCCCATCCCCCTCTGGGCCACGCTCACTGTGAACGGCCTTCCTGTCAAAGACATCATCCTCAAAGAATTTTCGAAGACATGGATCGGAGAAGTGGGACAGAACGGCGATCTGGGCTATACCCATCACCAGGAGCCCATGAAAGATGACAGCACACTGCTCACTGACGCCGCCTACATGGAGATCGTCATTGAAAACAAGTCGAGGATCTCCTTCGACGTGAAACGACTTATCCTCTATGTCCCCTTTACCACCCTGTACAAGAATGAAGCGGGATACCTCTTTACCGACAGGCAGAAATTTATCATCAGCCCCAATAATAAACAGGACATCAAACTTATGAGGCCTCCCCTGGCCGGTATCGAGACCGTGGCCCGGCCCAGACGAAAGGCTTCAAAAGACTATTTCACACGTTTTGCCACATTTCTGAAAAAAGTCACGGTCATGTCGTGAGGTGAACAATGTTTTCCGGATTTGCTGATTTCATTAGATCGATTCTGACTCACCCGGCTCTGCCGGTCATCCTCAGGTCTTTAGCTGTCCTGATCGGAGGAATCCTCCTTCTGAAGATCATCACTC
>CAZNOX010000053.1:0-2296 GCA_964574875.1 uncultured bacterium
GTCTTGCGGCTGTCGTCGTTCACCAAAGAATCACCCACACTGGAGAAGAGCATCCCCATGAGGTTGGAGCCGTTGTTGACCTTGATGGTCCGCAACTTGGCGCCGGTGGAGGTGCTGTAGAGGTCCAGGTGCATATAGATGACATACTTGTAAGAGACGGGAAGGTCCACGTCTTTGTCCCCCTCTTCAAAGGTCTTGGTCTTCACCTCTTCTTTGATGGAATCCACGTAGGGGACCAGGGTGTAGGAGTTTTCCAGGGTCTTGAGCAGGTCATCCAGGGTGACCATGGCCTCTTTGAATTTGCCGTCGGCGTCCATACGCTGGGAGGCGATATCCCGGGCGTTGTCCCGGATATAGGCGTCGGCGTTTTCCAGAAAGGCTGTAAAAGACTGTTCCGCCTGGACATCGAAAAAGTCCACGCGGGTAAACTCTTTGACGACCATGTCGTAGATCTCTGTATCGATCTTTTCACGACGCTCCTGGGTCACCAGGGCCTGGTCGATGTCGGCGCTGAATTGCACCGGGAAGAGAAAGAGAGATTTCCTCTCATAGGTTTCCAGTTCTTTTGCAGAGACGATCCCTGCAACCAGAACGGCCATAAGAAGTATGGCAATGACTTTTTTCATATTACCCCCTTTTAGCTAGTTTGAACTTCACCCTATTATATCATGTGGAAAGCGAAATTCAAAGGTAAAGGGGAAAGGGAAGACTTTTTTTTAAGATGTTCAGGGATAGGCGATGACCAGCCCCCGGGTCCGCTCCGATTCATCCAGGGCTTCCTCTAAAGACTGGATGATGTTTTTGTAGGAGGTCTTTTCTTCGATAAAGAGGAGGGCATAGTCCATACGGGCTTCAATCCCGGCTTCTTTCAGCCCCTCGTCCACAGCGGTGACCACGCGTTCGGCCAGTTCGGCCGCTGCCGCTTCCTGAGGGGAGCGAAGGAGGATGAGGAAGGTGGATTCTTCAAAACGGGCCGGGATATCGATATTCCGGATGATGGACCGGATCTTTCCCGTGAGCAGACGCAAGCTTTCGGTGACCCGGAGGTTTCCGTAGAGGCGTTTCAGGGAGACGGTGGAGCGGTATTTCAGGCCCAGAACGGCAAACCCGTGTCCGTAGCGCTCAAGATATCCCAGGGCATCGATGATCTTTAATTTGAAATAGAAGGCGTTGTAAGCGCCTGTGGCTTCATCGAAAATGGAGTTGTGGCGGAGCTTCTCTTCAAGGAGCTCGTCATGGAGGATGAAGGCCGCCAGGATACTCAGGTTTTCAAAGGTCATGATCTCCTCTTCAGTAAAGGGGGCGCTTCGGGCCATGGCGGAAAAGCCCAGGCAGGAGCCTTTGAACTGAAGGGGGAAAAGAAAAAGATGATCGCCTTTCTTTTCAGGGAAGGGGCCGCCATCTGTGAAGAGGAGCCCTTCGGCGCATCCGGGAAGGCGGGAGAAGGGGGGATCCTCCTCACACGGGTTGTAATGGCGCTGGAAATGGGAGGAGTACCCGCGGGAGATCTTGACTTTGAATTGAGTCCCTTTTTTCAGGCTGATGGCGCATGCTGCAAGGTGAAGCTGATGGATGGCCGAGTCCATGATACCGGAGAGCATCTCTTCATGGCTTGTGGCCCGGTTCAACTTGTTCATGAATTCATGGAGAGAGTGGGGCATAAGAAACTCCTTTCTCTATGATAAGTATGGTTTCAAGAAAGAGAAATTTCAATCCTATAGCAAAACTTATGGAAAAAAGAAAAAACGGAAATTGAGCCTTTATATTTTTGAAAAATCGGGTTATAGTATACATTACCAAACAAATGGAGGTGTGTTATGAAAAAGATGTTGATGATCGTGGTTTTGATGGTCCTGGCTGTGTCCATGGTATCAGCCACACAGTTCGGCGTAAAAGCCGGCCTTGTCATGTCCAAGTTCACCGAAGACTTCGAAGGTGTGGAGCCCGGTGTGAATACAGGACTGCTGTTCGGTGCGATGATCCATATGCCGCTGCCGGCTCTTCCCCTGACCATTATCGGTGAAGCCAACTACATCCAGAAGGGCTCAAAGTTTGAGGAGAGCGGTGATGAATTATTCTTCAACACCAATTTTATCGAACTGACTGCCCTGGCTAAGTACAATATCCTCCCCATGGTGGGGATCTATGCCGGCCCCTCCTGGGCTTTTACAGCTACAGCCGAAGTCGAGTTTGACGGAGAGACCGTTGACCTCAAAGATGAGATCAAGGGCTCAGAGATGTCTCTCAATATCGGCGCCCAGGGAAAACTCGGCCCCATCCTTCTGGACGGCCGTTA
>CAZNOX010000054.1:0-2197 GCA_964574875.1 uncultured bacterium
TGACTCCTCTCCATAATGCAGCGGCCTGGAACACCAAAGAGGGGATCGAGATCCTCGTCCGGGTGGGAGCGGATGTGAATGTCAAGGACAATGACGGGTACACGCCTCTCCATACAGCGGCGACATTCAACAGCCATCCTGAAGTCATCCGGACCCTGGTGGAGCTTGGGGCTGATATCAACGCAAGGACAGAGCAGGGGATCGTTCCTCTTCACATGGCTGCTTCGCGCAATACACATGCGGATATTATACTCGCGTTGATCGAAAGCGGTTCAGATGTCAATGTGAGAGACGCAAGAGGGTTCACCCCTCTTCATCATGCGGTCTCCCTGGATAACACTCCGGAAATCGTACGGGCTTTAGTCAATGCAGGGGGGGATGTGAATGCGAGAAATCAGGACGGGATCACGCCTCTTCATACCGCCGCCGACAATAATAAGAATCCGGAGATCATCATGGTTCTTCTGGAATTAGGGGCCGATCCCAAAGCACGGGACAGGCAGGGCAAGACGCCATGGGATTACATTCAAAACAATGAAGCCCTCAAAGATACTCAGGCCTACTGGACGCTGAACGACAAGAGGTTTTAAGAAAAGAGGGAGTAAGGCAAACCTCTTATCATCGATCGAGTCAGGTGGTATAGAGCCCGAAAGAAACATGAATAAATTTCTTGGTCAAGTGCAATACATCAAATGTTGCATTTGTGCGTATATTATGCTATCATTTACGCATGAGTGCAACAAAAAGAGAAAATATGAATAATGAAGATAAGATACTCGAGATACTCAAAGAGAGTGGTGGAATTGTGTCCACTGCTCAAATCAGAAGCATGGACATTCCTACAGTATATCTGACAAGGATGGTTAACAAGGGGCTTATCGAGAGATGCGGACGGGGGATTTATAGAAAGCAAAAAGGTGACCATGATGAGTATTATTTCTTTTCTCTCCGGTATCCGAAAATCATTTTTTCTCATCTGTCCGCACTTTATCTTCATCAGCTCACTGATAAGATCCCCGATTTTTATGAAATAACTGTTTACAGCGGTTACAATGCATCGAAAATGGATAAATCGATCAAAGTTCATTATATTAAAAAAGACCTTTTCCACCTTGGGAAAACGAAGGCACAGACGATGTTTTCAAACACTGTCCCGGTTTATGATCGGGAAAGAACTATTTGCGATCTCATCAGTGACAGAGAAAATACCGATGTCGAGATCTTTTCGAAAGCCATACAACGGTACACAAGTTTTCATGCAAAGAATATCAATATTCTCTTTGATTATGCTGAAGAAATGAAGATTTCTGAAAAAGTCAGAAGCATTATGGAGTTACAGCTGTGAACAAAGATAGATTGACAGCCTTGATTAAAAAAATCTCAATCGAAAAAGAGTTACCATTCAATTCACTATTGACTTATTTTTTTATGGAAATGGCTTTGAAGCGCATTAATCAATCACAATTCAGAGATCAATTTATCATTAAAGGCGGTTTTCTCTTATCGAATATGGTGGGAGTTGCAAATAGAACCACAATAGATATTGATATCTCAGTTAAAGGGGTTCAAATTGATGAGAAAAGGATCCGAACGGTGTTCAATACGATTTTCGAGTCAAAAGATGATAGTGGTTTTCGTTTTGCTGTGTTGAGAATGGAAAAGATCAAAATGGGAGATAAATATAATGGGTTGAGAGTTATTCTTGAATGCCGATTGGACAACATCAGGATAAACATCCCAATGGATATTGTTGCGGGAGATCCAGTCACCCCGGACGATATTGCATATGAATATATTTCTATATTCACTGGAGAATCCATTAGAATCAGAAGCTATAACATTGAGACAATTATTGCTGAAAAGCTCGAAACAATCTATAGTAAAGCGTTAGCGAACAGCAGAAGCAAAGATTTTTATGACTTGTTTATGATTTATACATTTTACACAACTTCACTGGATTATATAAAAATCAATGAGGCTTGCAAACAAACTTTTCATTATCGCCAAACTGAACTTGATTATGAAAAGATAAGACAGCTGATGGAACAGCTTCATGATGACCCTGTGCAACGTAAAAGATGGCAAAATTTCATTAGTAAGAATTTTTATGCTCACCATCTGAGATTTGAAGAGATCATGGAGAAAAATATCGAAGTTGTCAGAAGAATTGATTCAGTCAATAATTGATTCTTTGCTC
>CAZNOX010000055.1:0-2165 GCA_964574875.1 uncultured bacterium
TCCTGTATGCTGATGACAGCAGGCTCATCGTTCTGGCCTCGGGAGCCGGAGAGTGGGTTTCTCAACTCTATCCCGAGTCTCCTCCCGACTACACCAATACTGTTCTGATCCTGTCTCTTTAGGAGAGAGGGGATCCCCTCCCTCTCTCTTCTTCTTTTTTTCTTATATCGATATATCGGGATTTATCGATTTATCCTTCCCCTGATGAATTTTCCGGGTTATACTGTTTTTCAGAAAGGCATGACGGCTCTTCATTTGTAACAAGGTTAGTATCAATTAAAAATTGACATCGGCCGGATATGTTTTTATAATGTAAAAGTCCATGGGCTCTCTTCTACGCAAAGGAGGTCAAGTGAAACGTTTCCTCTCTCTTTTTCTCGTGGTTCTTTTCTTCTGGTTTTTGTTTACCGGGTCGTTTGACCGCGGGGAGATCATCACAGGAGCGGTCCTTTCTCTTCTCATCGCTTTGGCGACAAAAAACTACTACCGCTTCAATATCCTGCGCCTGGATCTTCCTCTGAGGATCTTCAAGTTTCTTTTTGTCTATCTTCCCCGGTTGATCGTCGAGATGGTGAAAGCCAATATCCATATGGCCGCCATCGTCCTGAACCCGAAACTCCCCCTGGATGCTGACATCATCGAAAACAAGACCTCTCTCACCGGGGATATCAGCCGCCTTGTCCTGGCCAACTCCATCACCCTGACTCCGGGGACCCTGACGCTTGATGTCATCGAAGACGCTGTGGTCATCCACACGGTGGACCGGAGAGCCTACACGAAAGCAAATTCCGCGGTGGCTCCATTTGAAAACGCTGTCAAAGGAGTATTCGAATGATCACGTATATTTTTTGGCTGCTCATCGCAGCGGGACTCATGCTCTCCATCCTCCGCATCATCCTGGGCCCGGGAAAAGAAGACCGGGTGGCAGCCCTGGATACCGCCAATGTCATCGGGACGGGGATCATTCTCTTGTTGGCTTTTCAGTTTCAATCACCCTTATATCTGGATGTCGCTCTCGTCTACGCCGTTCTGGGGTTTATGGAGACGGTGGTGATCGCCAGAATAATGGAAAACAATAAGGAGCTCTAATGCAGACAGCAGGTCAGATCTTCATACTCATCGGGACCTTGTTCATGTTCCTGGGCGGATTGGGTGTCTTCAGAATGCCCGATGTCTATAACAAACTCCAGGCCGGGACAAAGGCGACCACGCTGGGCTTTATGAGCATCGCCCTGGGCGTGGGACTCAGCCAGCCTCAATGGCTCGTCAAGACTCTGGTCCTCATCGCTTTTATTTCATTTACAAATCCTGTGAGCAGCTCTGTTTTAGCCAGGGCCGCCATGAAACGGGGGATCCCCGCAAGGAAGGTGACCAAAAATGATTAATCCCGGTCTCTCTTCTCTTTTCATCTTTCTTGTCTTTCTGGCATCCCTCCTTGCCGTGGAGACCAAAAAAGTCTTCCGTGCTGTCCTCTTCATGTCCCTGGCAGGAATCCTCACATCCGTGATCTTCGTCCTGTGGAAAGCCCCGGATGTGGCCATGACAGAAGCCGCCATCGGAGCCGGATTCACCACATTCCTCTTCCTCATGGCTCTGAACAGGATCAAGGGAAAGGAGAAATAGGATGAAAAAAGTGATCGCTCTCCTTCTTTTCCTGGGCCTGCTCTTTTTTCTGGGGACAGGTTTTGAGCAGGGATTGAAACTCGGTGAACAGAACACCTTAAGCGGAAAAGCCGGTGAGGTCTTTCTGAAACGGACTGTCAATTCCACCGACCCCGCTGCAGCTTCGAGCCGGGTGGAATTCGGCCGGGATACGGACATTGAAGAGAATGCCGCCAATACGGTGACATCCGTTGTCGTGGGATACAGGTCATTCGATACCCTGGGTGAAGTCACCGTCCTTTTCCTCGCGGCCACCGGGGTCCTGGCCCTCTTCTTTACACCCGGCAAAAGAAAGCGTCTCACCCTGGCCAAACCCAATTTCATTCTTTCGGTCTCGTCCGGGTTTCTGCTGCCGCTCATCATCCTCTTCGGTGCCTATGTCTTCACCCACGGCCACCTCACTCCCGGAGGAGGATTTCAGGGCGGGACCATCATCGGCGCAGCCGTTCTTCTCCTCTATATGGCGGGCAACGCCTACAAGGCTCCGGCAGCAGGCCTGAAGA
>CAZNOX010000056.1:0-2097 GCA_964574875.1 uncultured bacterium
TTTATAAAGCACTCTATATATTGATGTTATAGCGATCGCCCTTAACATTTGCTTGCTTACGAGATTTAAGGAATGCTCCCCCTAGCGTTTTTCGGCGCGTTTGCGGTCGTGTTTGTCCAGGATCTTTTTGCGCATACGCATGGACTTGGGGGTCACTTCCAAAAGCTCGTCATCGGCGATATATTCGAGCGCCTGTTCCAGGGAAAACTCCCGGGGTGGCGATAGTTTCACGGCATCGTCTGATCCCGCGGCGCGGATGTTGGTGAGTTTCTTGGTCTTGCAGACATTCACCATGAGGTCCTGGTCCTTGTTGTGCTCTCCCACCACCATGCCTTCGTAGACGGGCACGCCGGCGCCGATGAAAAAGGTTCCCCTGTCCTGGAAGCTGTCGATGGCATAAGCTACGGAAGATCCGCCTTCAAAAGCAATGAGCGAACCCCGTGAGCGGCGGGAAATCTCCCCTTTCCACTCATCGTAGCCGTGGAAGGTATGGTTCAGGATGCCGGTTCCCCGGGTGACTGTGAGAAACTCGTTGAGAAAGCCGATGAGCCCTCGTGACGGGATGATATATTCCAGACGGGTGTAGCCGTCGCTTCCCTGGACCATATGGACCATCTCGCCTTTGCGTGTTCCCATCATCTCGATGACAGCCCCGGCATATTCATCCGCCACGTCGATAACGGCACGTTCGTAGGGCTCCATGCGGATCCCGTCGATCTCCCTGAGGATGACTTCGGGTTTGGAGACCTGGAACTCATAGCCTTCCCGTCTCATATTTTCGATGAGGATGGCCAGCTGCAATTCGCCCCGTCCCTTGACGGTGAAGGCATCCGGAGAATCGGTCCGTTCAATGCGTATACTCACATTTCCCCGGTCTTCTTTCTCCAGGCGCTCCCAAAGCTGCCGGGAAGTGACATAACTCCCCTCTTTGCCTGCAAAGGGCGAGTTGTTCACAAGAAAGGTCATGGCGATGGTGGGTTCGTCGATCTCGATAGTGGGTAGCGGATGGGGATACTCTCTGTCGGCGATGGTATTTCCCACCTCCACGCTGCTGACTCCGGCAAAGGAGATGATATCTCCGGCACGGGCTTCTTCGATGGAGACCCGTTTCATCCCTTCATAGGTATAGAGCTGAGTGATCTTTTCCAGCGCCTTTTCTCCTGAGGGAGTAATACAGGCTACATCCATCCCGGCCTGCACCACACCGCTGTGGATCTTCCCCGTCCCGATCATGCCCACATAATTATCATAAGACGTGGCCGCTACCAGGAGCTGAAAGGGATGCTCCCTGTCTCCGCTGGCATCAGGCACATGGGTGAGGATCGCTTCAAAGAGAGGCCCCAGGTCTTTCTTTTCATCTTCCAGTTCTTTGACCGCATAACCGTCTCTGGCCGAGGCAAAGACCAGGGGAAAATCGATCTGGGATTCCTGGGCCCCCAGGTCACAGAAGAGGTCGAAGACCTCCCCGGACACTTCGTGGGGCCGGGCATTGGGCCGGTCGATCTTGTTCACCACCACCAGGGGGTGAAGGCCCAACTCTAAAGACTTTTTCAACACATATTTGGTCTGGGGCATGGGGCCTTCGGATGCGTCCACAAGAAGGAGGACAGAATCCACCATCTTGAGGATCCGCTGGACTTCCCCGCCGAAATCGGCATGCCCGGGAGTATCCACCAGGTTGATGCGGTAGTTTTTATAGAGGACAGAAGCGTTTTTGGAAAAGATGGTGATGCCCTTTTCCCGTTCCAGGTCGTTGGAATCCATGACCCTTTCGGCCACCTGCTGGTTTTCTCTGAAGACCCCGGTCTGTCGAAGCATGGCATCCACCAGGGTCGTCTTCCCATGATCCACATGGGCGATAATAGCGATATTTTTGATCTTATTCACGAGTTTCCTCCGGTTTGAGGGGGATCTCCCCCATTGGCTCTTTGCGTGCCACCGCATTGTATCACAAAATCAGAGGAAAGCGATAGAAAACCTCAAGGGGTCAGGTTCACCGCACTCAAATCAACTCCGTGTTCAGTTGATTTGAGTGCTGGACGCGACCCCTATTCCAGGATCCGGGCGGCCAGGTCGGCAAAGAAGGTGGTGGACTCT
>CAZNOX010000057.1:0-2078 GCA_964574875.1 uncultured bacterium
GGATCCACATCCGCTGTCACGCTGATGACACGTTCCCCCATATAGTGTCTGATCTGAGAGGCTCCGGCTGCCGTTCGAAGAGAGGCCACTTGATTCAAACGGATCAGCCTGCCCTGATTGTTGGGGACCATGAGGTTCAGAAGGAACTCTCTGCTGTCTTTGGCTCCGTTGCCGGCTTTGACGACGAAATCGAGCTTCTGCCGGGTCGTCTGGATGCTCGTGGCTACGACTCCGTTGTAGGCGGTTCTCACTGTCCGCGTGATATCGCTCACCGACAGGCCCAGAGAGGCCAGCTTGGCATAATCCAGTTCTATTCTGAGCTCCATCTTCCCTTCATCGTAATCATCATCGATATCCGTCACTCCCGGAATCGTCCTGAGATAGTTTTTCAGCTCTTCCGTAATAGCCAGGGAATCCCTCAGATCCACGGCGATGACTTTCACATCCACGGCTGATCCACCGCGCGGCCCCCCACCGGAGACTCCCGCCCAGACCTGTCGGATCCCTTTCAGCTTTTTCGGATTGATCTCTTCCCTCAGGCCTTTGAGGATGGCCCGCGCATCTCTTTTCCGCTGCTCTTTGGGCACCAGGTTGATGGTGAAATAGGCTCTTTTGTTCCCGGAACTTCCGGTGCTCCCGGTCTGTGTCTGCAGGGCTTCCAGCTCCTCGGGCTTCACTTGCCGCAGGATGATCTCTTCGATGGCAGCAGCCCGCTTTTCCATCTCATCCAGGCTGATCCCCTCTTCGGGAGCTTCCACAGTGAGCCTGATGCGGTCAGCGGAGTTGTCGTACATCAGGACAAAATTTCTGATGGTCGGCTGGGAGACCCAGAGAATGGCAACTCCCATGAGGATGACCACCAGGAGTAAAAGATAACGCAGACGCAGCACTTTGTTCAGCAGCCGTTCGTATCCATCCCGTAAAGGCTGAAACCAGTGAGCCTTTTTACGGGCTTTCGCCGGGCGCACATGGGCCAGATGGTTGGGGAGGATCACAAACGCTTCAAAAAGAGAAAAAAGAAGCATGGCTGAGATCACCACAGGGAAGAAGGAGATGAACTTGCCCATCATCCCTCCGATCGTGTAGAGGGGCATAAAGGCAGCGATGGTACTCACAATGGTCACGGTGACCGCCGGCATGACTCGCATGGTCCCCTGGACGGCCGCCTCCACTGAATGCATCCCTTTCCTTTTGTTTTCAAAGATGACATCAGCCACCACGATCCCGTCATCCACAAGCATTCCGATCACCGTGATGATCGCTCCCAGGGTGATGACATTCAGCGTCTGGTCGATGGCATACATATAGATCATGGTAAGAAAGAGGGATATGGGGATCCCGAAGGCCGTCCAGAAGGATGTCCTGGCGTCCAGAAAGAAGAGAAGGATGACCACAACCAGGATGAATCCTATAATGGCATTGGATTGCACCACGTTCAGAAGAGAGGAGACATTCCGGGACCGGTCTCCAATCACAGTGATCTCCATATTGTCCGGGACCTGAGATTCAAAATCCTTCAAAAAGGCTCTGATATTTTTATTGGTCCGCATGATATCGGCGTTTTCCTTCTTTTTGATGTCAATATCCACGCCGTTCTGGCCGTTGACCCGAAAGCGGATATTCTCCTCTTCGAAATCATCCACCACTTGAGCGATATCCTTCACACGGACCCGCTTTTCACCGAAGTTGGAGCGGATGATGACCTCCCCCACCTGCATGGGATCGTGGAAGATCCCGTCTGTGACCACGAGGTGCTCACCCTTTTCCAGGTCGATGCTTCCTCCCGTGGAACGGGTGTTCCTGGTATTGATAGCGCTGACAATGCTGTTGAGAGAGACATAATACTCTTCCATCTTGTTGGGATTCACAACGATATGGATCTCACGTTCTCTGTATCCGTCGATCTCGATCTCCCCTACGCCATCCACCTTTTTCAGCTCGTCTTTAAGGCGGTCTGTGAAATAGAAGAGCTCACGGGGCTCCACCGTATAGCCTTTTTTGGCTGTGACACTGATGCTGAACACCGTAAACATGGTGGGGCTGAAATCGATGACGTTGATCTCATCGACCTCTGACGG
>CAZNOX010000058.1:0-1982 GCA_964574875.1 uncultured bacterium
TACTTCAGAATCACTTTCAGGAGAGATTCCACACCGGACCCCGTGATGTTAAACAACGCATGCACAGCCACAGCGGGCCAGAGGCTTCCTGTTTTTTCTCTGAAGTACCCCGCCACCAGGCCCAAAACGACAGCTCCGGCCACAATCACAGCAACATACCCGGCGTCGACCTTCATGGTCAAGAGTCCCAAATGGACCAATCCGAACAAAAGAGCAGCAATGATCACCGGAACGCTCAGGGAAACAGCACCTATGGAAATCCTCCAGTGGCTCAAGGATGACAACAATCCCTGGATCAGCCCCCTGAACAAGACCTCTTCAGCGAAACTGGCCAAGCCCCAGACAAAGAGGATGGTCTGGAGCAGGGAGTAATCCGCTGATGGCCCCACGGGTTTTCCGATAAAAGAGGGAAAGACAAGATAAAGGATCAGCTGGAAAAAGAGGCCCACAACCAGCGCCCAGATCAGAGGAGCCCTGAAATCGTGAAGTGAACAGGATTTTAATCCGAAATCAGCGAGTTTTCCGGGCCCATGCAGGATGATGATGAGAAAAGAGAAGAGGATCATCAGAAGATGGGTGCACACCGGTGTCCAAAAGGAACCCGGGTGGATCACTCCGGAAGCCTGGAGCATAGCCGGAATCATCGAAGACAAGGAAAAAATAACCATGACCGCCAAAAGAGAAACACCTATTTTCCATGCGTATATCACAGGCTCAACCCCTTTCAAAATTTACAATAATGTAATTATTTTATCTTATTTCCTCTTTTTGTCAACACCTTGCAGACCCCCGTCATTATTCATTCCTTCGACCTTATTTCAATAATTTAGCCGTTATTTTATTCTCTAAATGTCCCGAGCGCAATAAGTGAATACACCTATTTATGATAAGTGTTATTTCTATTTGAATATACGCAGCCAAGGCGAAAACGTTGCAGGACCTTCTGAAGAGGAGGAAGGCACGGATCATCCATGCCTTCTTTTATTCTCTCTCCTCCAGACGTCGTTCAGCTGAAAGGGCGTGGCCTGCAAGGCCTTCAGCCTCAGCCATGGTGCGGGCTGCATCGTAGAGAGAAGGGTCACAAGCCTCATCGGCACGAAGCACTGTCTGACGCTTCAGAAAAGTCCAGACGTTGAGCCCGTTCTGAAACCGTGCAGTCCCTCCCGTGGGAAGAGTATGGTTGAGTCCGCTCACATAATCCCCCAGGACTTCTGCGCTTTTCGCTCCTGTAAAAAGCGTGCCGTAATTGGAAAGGACATCCTGATACCGCCCTGGATCAGCCACATGGAGTTGGAGATGTTCCGGGGCCAGGCTGTCGGCCAGGACCGTTGCTTCCTCAACAGCCGAGACAAGGAAACATGCGCTCTTCTCCGCAAAGGCGGTCCGCGCTGTCCCGTCATCGGGCATCGTCTCCAGGAGCTTTTGCACTTCCCCGAGGATTTTCTCACGGGTCTCTTCCCTGAAGACGGCTAACAGAGGCATGGCCCGGGTGTCATGCTCCGCCTGGGCATAGAGGTCAGCTGCGACCAGCGCCGGGTCACAAGCCTCATCGGCGATAACCAGGATCTCAGACGGCCCGGCCACGAGATCGATTCCCACATCCCCGAAGACCTGTCTTTTGGCTTCGGTGACCCAGGCGTTTCCCGGACCGGCGATGAGGTCCACTCCGGGAATGCTTTCTGTCCCGTAAGCCATGGCGGCAACAGCCTGGGCTCCTCCCAACGCATAGACTTCTTTGAGATCCAGAAGAGCTGCGGCGGCGAGGATCACAGGGTGAGGTTTGCCGTCCCTTCCGGGCGGGGTGAAGAGTGCGATCTCGCTGACTCCCGCGGCCCGCGCCGGTGCTACTCCCATGAGGAGGGACGAGACGAGGGGAAACCGCCCTCCCGGGACATAGATCCCCGCCCGGCGCACGGGGACGATCCGTTCCCCGGCCCGGAGTCCCGGTGCTGTCTCCTTTTCTCTGAACGTCAGGGGAGCCG
>CAZNOX010000059.1:0-1920 GCA_964574875.1 uncultured bacterium
CCGTCCTCTATGATAAAATAACGCTGGAAAGGAGAGCTGATGACGTGCCGGGAATATTACATGGATTTTTCTTCACCCTTCGGGACGTTTCATCTGGTCTGGGATCCGGAAAACGACATTTATCCTGTAAGGAGGATCTATCTCTCTTCTCCCGAAGAAAAGTCTCTTGACCGGCTGAAGAGAAACGGCCCGGAGATCTCCTTTCTGGCATCATCCCCTATCCGTGAGATCGGCCGGCAGATCACTGCTTTTCTGGAAGGAGACCCTGTCTCATTTGCAGAGGTCCCCCTTGATTTCAGCTTATGCTCCCCCTTCCAGTCTGCGGTTCTGAAAATCGAGCGGCAGGTCCCTCCCGGACAGATCATCACCTACAGCCGGCTGGCAAGCCTTGCAGGAAAGAACGGAGCCGCCAGGGCGGCTGGGCATGCGTTAGCCCACAACCCCTTTCCCCTCCTCATCCCCTGTCACCGAGCCGTCCGCTCCGACGGGACTCCCGGCGGGTATCAGGGGGGCTCTGCCATGAAAAAGAGGCTCCTTGAGCGGGAAGGCATCCGTTTGACTTCAAGCGGAAAAATCGCCTCTGAATTTTTTTTGACTCTCAATAACGGGACACACTGAGGAAAAGGACGTCTGGCCTTATGACAACATTTCAGAAGATCTATGTGGAACTCACCAACAGATGCAACCTGGATTGCCGCACCTGTATGCGGAACTCCTGGGAAGAGCCTCTGGGCTTTATGGAAGAGTCTCTGTTCGACCGCCTGATGGAGAGCGTCCGGCATTTCAGGACACCGCCCGTACTCTTCTTCGGGGGAATCGGAGAGCCGCTGAGTCACCCCAGTGTGGTCGAGATGACAGCGGAGGCCAAAAAAGCCGGGTGCCGTGTGGAGCTCATCACCAACGGTATCCTCCTCACAGAAGCCCGTGCCCGCTCTCTCCTGGAAGCCGGCCTGGATACCCTCTGGGTCTCCATCGACGGGGCCCGCCCGGAAAGCTATCTTGATGTCCGTCTGGGAGATCATCTGCCCATGATCCTGGACAACCTCACACGCTGGAAGGCCCTCTCCGGGCCCGAAAACGAACTGGGGATCGCCATGGTACTCATGAAGCGGAACAGGGCTGATCTCCCTGAGGTCATCGGGCTGGCTGAAAAGCTCCGGGCCCGCCGCTTCTCCCTGAGCCATGTGGAGGCCTATACCCCGTCTCTTTTAAAAGAGAGACTTTATACCGACGCTGTGAGTCTCGACTTGCCTTCTGAAGGAGTATCTCTTCCCTCTTTTGAGACGGATAGCGACGGGGCCTCTTTCGTGAAGGAACTGGAGCGGAGATTTGCTCTTCCCGAACCCCGGCATCTCCCTTCAGGCGGAGCCTGCCCTTTTCATTTACGGGAAAGCATGAGCATACGCTGGGACGGGCAGATCTCGCCCTGTCTCCCTCTCCTCCACAGCCACACCGTCCACTTCACCGACTATTCCCGCTACTGGAGCCACTTCTCCCTGGGATCCCTGAAAGAGGCCTCTCTTGAAGAGATCACCTCATCCCCGTCATTTACGGAATTCTATAAGACACTGGATGAATTTGACTTTGCCCCCTGCCTGACGTGCAATGCCTGTGACCTTCCCAGCATCAACGGAGAAGATTGTTTCGGCCATACCCACCCCGCCTGCGGCGGGTGCCTCTGGGCCAGGGGTTTTATCGTCTGCCCTTAAAAAGAGAAGGGCCGGTTGAAAACCGGCCCGCAAAACTACTCGGTCTCGACCAGGTCTGCTCCGGGAGCATTTTTCCTCACAGACTCGATCCCCGCCAGACAGTTCTTTTTACTCGTGTAACCTTCGCTTGTGGCGATGACCTGTCCGTTCACGGCTTTCAGCCGGAAACGGAACTCTCCCTTTTTGTCCTGATACATCTCGAATTTTCCCT
>CAZNOX010000060.1:0-1876 GCA_964574875.1 uncultured bacterium
TGTACGGGAGGACCATGCACAGTGAACGGCCTCATCACAGGATGTATGAGCAGTGGCATCCCCTGGGTGTGGTCGGTGTGATCACCTCCTTCAACTTTCCCGTGGCAGTCTGGGCCTGGAACGCGCTTGTCGCTGCTGTGTGCGGAGACACTATCCTCTGGAAACCCAGTCCCAAAGCTCTTCTCTCAGCCATAAAGATCCAGAGTGTCCTGGAAAAGGCCACCGACGGAGACAACGCGTTCCGCGGGGTCTTCAATCTGTGTGCAGGATCCGTGGAAGAGGTGGGAGAACCCATGCTCCATGATGCCCGGATCCCTCTCATCAGTGCCACGGGAAGCACCGCCATGGGGCGCCGGGTGGGGGAGGCCGTGGCCGCCCGTTTCGGGAAGACCATTCTGGAGCTGGGCGGGAACAATGCCCTGGTCATTACGCCTCATGCCCGGCTGGAGCATGCTGTGAGAGCGGCTCTTTTCGGAGCCGTGGGGACTTCAGGCCAGCGATGCACCACAACACGCAGGCTCATCGTCCACTCCTCTGTTAAAGACCGTGTGACAGCAGAACTCATCAAAGCATACAGGTCGCTGAACATCGGAGATCCTCTAAACGAGTCCACTCATTGCGGCCCCCTTGTGGACCGGGAGTCCTATGAAGCTATGATGCTTGCCCTGAAGAACGCTGTCTGGCAGGGAGGGAAACTCCTTTACGGAGGGGAGCGGGTGCTGGACGATCACTATCCTGAGGGGTATTACGTGACTCCGGCTCTGGTGGAGATCTCTTCTGACGCACCGGTGGTTCTCACAGAGACCTTTGCCCCGATCCTCTACATCATGGAATACGAGGACCTTGAAGATGCTCTGGCGATCCAGAACAATGTCCCTCAGGGATTGAGTTCGGCTCTCTTTTCCGATTCCATCCGGGAGATCGAAGCCTTTCTCTCTCATGGGGGATCGGACTGCGGTATCGCCAATATCAATATCGGAACGTCAGGAGCCGAAATCGGCGGAGCCTTCGGGGGAGAGAAAGAGACCGGGGGAGGACGTGAATCAGGGTCGGATGCCTGGAAAGGCTATATGCGCAGGCAGACCAATACCATCAACTGGGGTGACGAGCTTCCCCTGGCCCAGGGGATCGATTTCGACGTTTCAACAGAGTGAAGTAAAAAGGGGAGAGAAGGATCTCTTCTCTCCCTGTTCCTGTCCTGATGTCAGCAGGCTTTATTCATCAAAAGGAAAGCGGTACGTCTCTTCCAGCCCGAACTCTTTTCTCAGCTCGATGATCTGGTTTTTCAGGACCTCGTCCACTTTGGCGCCTTTGTCTTTTCTTTCCAGCCAGGCGTCGTGTTCCTTTTCCCCTGCCGTCCAGATGCGTTCTGCTCCCGGAGCTTTTTCAGAATGGCGCAGGGCGCGTACGATGTCGCCTGCCGTCTTTTTAAAATCCTCCGGGTCGATGAAAGAGGCGATATCCATGGCGATGAAGAAGTGTCCCAGTTTATAGGTGTCCTTCTCTCCTTTGTCGTTGAAGCCCGTGAGCATCTTCATGTAGGCGCCGTGCTGGAGGGCCGCTGACAGGATCTCCACCACAGCGGCATAGCCGTATCCTTTATAGCCGGCGGTGATCTCACCCTGTCCTCCCACGGGGACAAGAGCGGCTTCTCCTGCCACGAGGGCTTTGAGGATCGCTTCCGAATCGGTCATATAAGTGCCGTTTCTGTCGATGACCCATCCTTCGGGGGTGGGTTTGCCCAGGCGCGCCAGAGTCTCGATCTTCCCCCGCTGGGAGACCGACGTGGCACAGTCCAGGACAAACGGGAAATCCTCATCTGTGGGGATCCCGAAAGTCATGGGGTTGGTTCCCATCATGTTTTCCACACCGAACG
>CAZNOX010000061.1:0-1680 GCA_964574875.1 uncultured bacterium
CGACCCCTATTCCAGGATCCGGGCGGCCAGGTCGGCAAAGAAGGTGGTGGACTCTTCCTGAAGCTCTTTCAGGGCTTTGAATCCCTCCTCTTCGTTCTTTTTCATGGTCTCCAGGGCCTCTTCGTAAAGGCGGGCATCCCGGATGAGGGCGATCTCATCGCTGTATCCCCCCTTGACCCATTGGTCGGTGACCCACTTTTCTTTTCCGTCATCTTCGACTTTTCCGATCCAGATCTTCACCCAGCCGTCCTGGCCCTCTTCGGTGATAAAGGCCAATGTCCCCTTGGGGATCACATAGTACCGCCGGCTGTCAAGTGTGGGACGGACAAAGCAATCGGTGGATTCTGCAGTAAAGACGATAGTCTTCAAAGCAAAGAGGTCACTTCTGGCGTAAGCCTCCAAGCCGTCGGCCAGCTGAATCCGGTAGACAGTCTCGGCCTCCCCTTTTCCGTCAGGGGACGCGGGAATCTCCTCTTCCCCCAGTTTGATGACCGACTCTCCCTTGGCCAGGACAGCGGCGATCTCCTTCATCTCTTTATCTTTATAGACACGGTTGGCCCATTTGGCATAGAGCTTCTGATTCGCTTCTTTTTTGGCTTCCGGAGCTTCCTGGGCAGGAGGGGCAGAGCAGGCGGCCAGGAGCAGGACAAGGATCCATGCGGACATGAACAGACGTTTCATAAAAGACCTCCTCGATTTTTGCTAAAGATTACCCGGATTATAAAGGAAATCGCCAATTCCGTCAAGGCGCTTGAGATCCCTCTCAAAAGACATTTATATTGCGTATTGCGAAAGAGATGCTATAGTGGGGCTCGACAGAAGGAGTGCTATGAGCGCCACCCATACCGACCTCACCCGGGGCAATATTTTCTCTCAGCTGATCAAGCTTTCCATCCCCATAATGGCCACCTCGTTCATGCAGATGGCCTACAACCTCACGGATATGATCTGGATCGGACGGGTGGGGAGCGGTGCTGTGGCTGCTGTGGGGACAGCGGGCTTTTTCGTCTGGTTCGGCAACTCCCTTCTCTTTTCCACCAAGATCGGAGCGGAAGTCAATGTCTCCCAGTCCCTGGGACGCCGGGATCTGGAAGCGGCAACGGGATACGGACGCTCCTCCTTCCGCCTGGCCTTTCTGTTGTCGGCAGTCTACGGCCTTCTTCTCGTGGCCGGAGCTAAATCCCTCATCGGATTTTTCGACCTTGGTGTGGACAACGGCTACGATGTCACCGCAGCGGGGATCCAGTATTTACGGATCATCGGAGCCGGTTCGGTCTTCATGTTCGCCAATCCCACGATGACGGGGATCTACAACGGGCTGGGCAACAGCCGTCTACCCTTTCAAGTCAATGCCGTGGGCCTGGTGATCAACATGGTCATGGACCCGGTGCTTATCTTCGGTCTGGGGCCTTTTCCCGCCATGGGTGTCCGGGGAGCAGCTATTGCCACGATCCTCTCCCAGATGACCGTCTTTCTCCTCTTCCTGGGCTCCTTTTCCAAAAACAGAGTCATCGCTCTCAACGAACTCTTCAAGAGGCCCCGGGGACGCCGCATGGCCAATGTCCTCAAGATCGGCCTTCCCCCGTCTCTTCAGAACATGCTCTTTGCCTTCTTTGCCATGATCATCGCCAAGATCCTCTCCACCTGGGGCCCCGTCCCCATCGCCGTTCAGAAGGTCGG
>CAZNOX010000062.1:0-1610 GCA_964574875.1 uncultured bacterium
AAAGAGGCCGGGATCGTCAAAGCCATGGCTCTTCTCGGAGCGGGGTTCAGCATGGGTCTCGGGGCCATCGGCCCGGGACTCGGCGAGGGGTATGCCGCCGGAAAAGGAGTGGAAGGGATCGGGAGAAGTCCTCATGAAGAGGGGAATATCTTCCGTGTTATGCTCATCGGGCAGGCCGTTTCGGAATCAACGGGGATCTATTCCCTTGTGGTTGCTTTGTTATTGATATTTGTTGTATAAAAGGTGAAAGGAGATGCCCTTATGGCTAATTTGGAAACTATTGTTCAGGGAGCCGCTGTCACCGGGAAAGAGATCGTTCAGGCTGCAGCCATGCTCGGAGCCGGCATTGCGATGGGGTTCGGCGCCATCGGGCCCGGTATAGGAGAGGGGTTTGCCGCAGGAAAAGCCTGTGAAGGCGTATCGAAACGCCCTGAGGAGAACGGACTCATCACAAGGACCATGCTGGTGGGCCAGGCTGTTTCGGAATCCACCGGGATCTACTCTCTTGTGGTCGCGCTCCTGCTTATTTTTGTCGTCGGAAAATAGAAAGGGCGTTCGCTTATGAATGTGAACTGGACGCTGGTTTTCCAGGCCATCAGTTTTCTCATCCTGCTTTTTCTTTTGAAAAAGCTGGTCTATCAGTCTGTCCTGGATACTCTGGATAAGCGGAAGAAGACCATTTCCGACGACCTGAAAGCGGCGGAAACCATGAAAGAAGACGCCAGGGAGATCAAAGCCGAGTATGAAGCTCTCATGGAGAAAGCCCGTGCCCGGGGAGAAGAAGAGCGCCGCGAGATCGTGGAGGCCGCCAAGAAGGAGAAAGACGCGATCATCGAAACAGCCCGGAAAGAGGGCGGACGATTGAGAGCAAAAGTCGAAAAAGAACTCTCTCTGGAAGTCAAAAAGGCCCGGGAAGAGCTGCGCCGTGAAGTGGCCGGACTTTCAGTGGCTCTGGCCGGGAAGATCCTTGAAGAGGAGATCGACGCCAAACAGCATGACAGGATGATCAAAAGGTTTTTGGATAAAGCGGGTGATATGATTGACGGCTAATCCTGTTGTCAGCAAATACGCCATGGCTCTCTTTAATGTGGCCATGGACAAAAAAGTCACGGGAGACCTTTTCCGGTCTTTGAAAGCCTTGAAAAATCTCTTTTCGGAGAATCCGGCGTTTGCCGGGTTTCTCCTGAATCCGGAGATCCCGGCGAAAAAGAAGATGAGTGTGATTCAAAAGATCACGGATCAGGGGGATGCATCAGCCCTGTTTCACGACTTTTTGGATCTTCTCTTCTCCCGGGGGCGCATGGCCCTTATTCCCGATATCACCGATGCTTATGAAGAACTCTACCGGGAGTCAAAGGGGGAGATCGATGTGACGGTCTTTACGCCGTTTTCTCTTACAGAAGATCAGAAAAAGACTCTGCAGGCTTTTATTCAAAAGGCCAGGCCGGGAAAGAGTGTGGTTATCCGTGAAAAAGAGGACAAAAAACTCATCGGCGGGATCAAACTTGAGCTGGAAGGCCGGACTTATGACGGGACTGCAGCCGGTTGGCTGAAACAAAGTGAACATGTGTTGAAGGGTGAGTGATGGGTATGAAGATCAATGCAGAAGA
>CAZNOX010000063.1:0-1527 GCA_964574875.1 uncultured bacterium
CTCAGGTCTTTAGCTGTCCTGATCGGAGGAATCCTCCTTCTGAAGATCATCACTCATTTCATCGGAAAAAGAATGGGGAAGAAATACTCGCCCCAGGTCCAGATGCTCACGCGTAAAGGCATTTTTTATACAGGGGTCATCCTCCTTCTCTTCTACGTCCTTCAGCAGGCCGGCGTCAAGATGAGCGCCATCTTCGGAGCAGCGGGGATCGCCGGTATCGCCATCGGTTTTGCAGCCCAGACCAGCATATCCAATATCATCAGCGGGATCTTCCTTGTTTCTGAAAAACCTTTCGCCCTGGGCGATATCATCAGCGTGGACGGGAAACTGGGGATCGTGGAATCCATGGACCTCCTCTCCATCAAGCTGAAGACCTTCGACAACCTCTTTATCCGTATCCCCAATACGACGATCATCAACACCAATGTCACGAATATCACACGCTATCCCCTCAGGCGGATGAATTTTGAGTTGAACGTGGCCTATAAGGAAGACCTCTCCCGTGTCCGGGACGTCCTTCTGGATATTGCCACGCAAAACCCCTATTGCCTTGATGACCCGGCCCCCTATTTTCTGATCAGGGAGTTCGGGCCGAGCGGAGTGGCTCTCCTGTTGGGGCTCTGGTTTGAAAAGAACGATTATACCGACTTGAAAAACACCATTATGACAGAGATCCTGGAGCGGTTCAGGAAAGAGTCCATCGAGATCCCCTTCCCCCATATCTCAGTCTATACAGGAGAAGCCACCAAACCCTTCCCTGTGGACTCGCAGAAGAAGTGACTCAATCGATTCCTGCAGAGAGCTTTTCTGAAAGCAGCTCGAGCGAAGTCCTGTATTCCGCCGGAGAAAGGGTCTTCCCCGCGATCCCTTCAGAGAGAGCCGCCATGGCCACAGCAGATGATTCTTCCACGAGGACACGGCGGTCAAAGGGAACAGGGATGATATAGTCAGGGCCGAACTCAAGGGGCCTGCTGTAAAGCTCAGAGAGATAAGAGGGCACCGCTTCTCTGGCCAGGCGGGCTAAAGCCCGGGCGGCGGCGGCCTTCATCCCCTCGGTGATCCCCCGGGCGGAGACATCCAGAGCGCCTCTGAAAATATAGGGGAACCCCAGGACATTGTTGATCTGGTTGGGGTAATCACTTCGGCCGGTGGCCATGATCACATCAGGACGTGCGGCGGTTGCTTCTTCATAGGTGATCTCCGGAAAAGGATTAGCCAGAGCAAAGATCACGGGACTCCCGGCCATGGTCCGCACCATATCCGCCGTGACCATATTCCCCCGGGACAGTCCGATGAAGACATCAGCATCACGGAGAGCTTCGGCATATCCGGCGGGGCCGTTCTGTGCAAAGGGACGTTTCTGTTCGTCCAGATCATGGCGTCCGGGAGCCACAAGGCCGTGGCTGTCATAAAGGAGGATATTTTCACGCAGGACACCGAGGGAGACGATGAATTTGGCACAGGCGATACCGGCCGCTCCTGCTCCCAGAAAGACCACGCGGATCTCGTCGATTTTTTTCCGGGCCA
>CAZNOX010000064.1:0-1517 GCA_964574875.1 uncultured bacterium
ATTCCCGGCACGTCATCAGCTCTCCTTTCCAGCGTTATTTTATCATAGAGGACGGGTCAAGTAAACGGATTGAAAAAATCTTTTCCTTGTCAAAACAAGGTTGTATATTTATAATTTATAATAATAAAATGAGGAGGATAAAATGAAAAGAGGATGCATTGGGATCATCGTCGGATTGCTGCTCATGACCGGGTGTTCAAAAACGGACAGGCTGGTGAAGGAGATCAGGGCTATCCAGAAGGAGATCAGCGCCATCACGCAGACCGGTGAAGTTCAGCTTTTAGGAGAGACCTATACATTGACAGAAACCGGCACTTTACCGGCGGATGGAGTGAGAGAACTCACGACCCTGGATCTCTCTGTTGTCCGCAGCCAGGCTGCCTCTTTTTCTGATGTGACAAGCCGGCCCCTGCTTTTCCGGACGGGATGGAAACGAAGCGGAGTCGAATACCATCTTCTCCTGGTGGATGAAAAAAAAGGTGAGGTCTCTGTCCAAAAGGGGATTTTACGTCTGCCCCGGGGAGGTGAACATGCTGTATTGAGTGATCATTCTCCTCTTACAGTCTACAGAGGATCTTCACTCATGGTTCTGGACCCCTACCGCAAAAAATTCTTTGAATGGGGCCTGAACGGGAAGTTTCTCAGGGAGATCTCTCTTAACGACGATATGGAGTCTCTCTGGAGACTTCACAATATCACAGGGACAAGCTCTTCTTCAGGGCGGGTCCTCTCCCTGGCTCCCCGGGGAATATTCCTTTCAATTTGGAATGACCTGCAGAAGAGTCCCATGGACCGACCCCAGGTGACGCATGTCGATCTTTCTTCGGGGAAGAAAGAAACAGTCTTTATCAAAGGGCTGGAGAATGAAAAAAACTGGCATGCTCTTGCCCTGGCTGATAACGGCCCTCGTGGTCTTGTCTATATTCCGGCAGCAGAACCTTCCCTTCTCTTTATTGATTCGAAGATGTCTCTGGCCGGTTGTTTGGATCTGGCACCTCTCCTGAAAGAAGAAGGGCTTGAAGAACTCTATGAGTCTTCACAGTATATGCTGGAGTGGGGTGATATCACTCGTATCAGCCCCAACAAACTTCTGATCCTCTTCCCCCTTGTCTTTTCTCAGGAGTGGGTGACTCCCTATACAAAAGAGGGCAAAGTGGACCTGGAGAAAATGAAGGAGACGACCATACAGCTTTTCGGAAAGAGAGAGCAATGGAGCTCTCGCTATGCGGTCCTTGTCGATACACAAAAACAGGAAGTGATCCGTCAGGGAATCTTCGATAAGGCTTTCCCCACAGATAAGCTCCTCTGGATTTTAACCCACGGGTTTACAGAAGCAACTCTTATCGTGGGCCCAGAAGCCCGGTATCTCCTCTACCTGTTCAAAAACAAGGTTCCTGATGAAAAGGAGTTGAAAAGGGGGTATACTTCAAGGGAAAGCGGGCCATTTACGTATGCTCTGTTTACAAAAAAAGACGTATAGAAGTCTTTGAACTTCAAGGAGGCGAAGATGAGGAAAA
>CAZNOX010000065.1:0-1508 GCA_964574875.1 uncultured bacterium
GCGGGATATGGCATCCAGCCCCACGGTGGAGTTGATGGTCACCACCCCCCGGCTCCTGTCGATGAGGTCATTGATATCCCCCTCTGCGAGGATGCGCACCTCTTCATCATCACGGTATTTCTCACGCAGTTGCTCATAGGAGACGGCCCCCCGGTCCATGGGATGCTCTTTAAAGACCGCTGCGGCCCTCTCTTCCGGTGGACGTTTCTTGTTGAACTCTTTCACAGCCCTGATGACATCCTCAGCCATGGTGTCCATATCCCGATAGGGAGAGTAGAGGAGTGTCTGAGAGTCATTGACCACCTGAAAGGGGATGAAGAAGAAACGTCGGGGTAATGTCGCCGGTGCCGGCTCATGTCTTCTCTTCCCGTAAGCCGCTTTGAAACGTTTGATATAATCACACAGCCGCATGACCTTGTTTTCAGGAGCATTCAACCCCAGGATCTTTCCCGCCTTATAAAAAAGCAGAAAAATGGCGATGATCAGGTTTCGTTTTTTTGTGGAGATCGGAGAATCGATCCGTTCGCTGTCGACCTCTCTCTCTGTGGAAAACCTGCGGTAAAAGGAACTCTCCCGGGGGACAGAATTGGCCGCGTTGACCCCCTGGGGATCCATGGTGATGGTATTGGGGCGGAACAGGCCGAGTTCAAAGACAAAGGCCGGGATCTGAAGCCGGCGGGCCGCTTCCAGGGCGTAGGCATGCTGCCAGCGGGTATCATTGTGACAGAGAAGGATCCCGATCCCTTCCTTTTCAAGAAACCCCTTGACCGCCTTGTAGTAGGTGGCGAAGAAGTCTTTTTCTTTCTTTGTCAGTGGCCGTTCTTCAAGCTTTGTGATCCGGGCGGAGTAGTAGGTCTCCAGTTCCGGAGCGATGTCACTCGAGCGGTATCGTTTCATCAGCGTGCGCCAGTCCATACGGGGAAGCCCGCGCATAACGCAGGTGTCTCCGGGATGGAAGGTGAGCGCTGTCACTGAGCAGTCCTTCTCCCGAAGAAGATGCCCCAGGTCTCTGAAGAAAAATGAGTAGGGGCCCTGGAGAAGGAGGATCTTTTTCTCAGTCGCCATCCACATGCTCCCTGTAGGCGGCCAGGAGCCGGGGATTATGATCGTCCACCCGGTATCTCTCCCTGGCTTCTTCTGAAGCTTTCCGGATCCGTTCAAAGTCATCATCAGTCAAAGAGAGGAGAAGGCGGCGGAGTTCATCGCTGTCAGACTCATCCACGGCGTATCCGATTCCCTCTTGTTCAGTCCGTTTGGCCAGGTAGGTCCCCCGGGAGACGATAAGGGGAAGCCCCAGTTCGACGGCTTCATAAAATTTATTGGGCATGAGGACCAGGGCGTTCTTGTCGTCGGTGTCATAAGCGCAGTAGATCACATCCACCATGGAGTAGTATTTCCACAGCCCCCCCGAAGGGAAGATCCCATGGTAAGTGGCCTGTTTATATTTTTTGAGGAGTTTGTCAAGTTTTGTCTCATCCTGCGTGAAGCCGGCCAATTCCACGCGCAGC